>CAZUJU010000023.1:0-52404 GCA_964620675.1 uncultured Thiotrichales bacterium
GCTTCGGGTTGGCCTGCAGCGTCTCGGTGTTGACCACCATCAGGTCGATGATCTCACCGGGGATCCGGCTTGAATCGAACACCTTGTGGCTCGCCGGCGTCGCGGCGATCTCGGACAGCAGCGGATTCCAGGTAACAACCGCGGTCACGTCGGGCGCGGCCCAGGCCGAAACGATGTCGGCATCCGAGGTGTTGACCACGGTGAGGTCGCGTTCGGCGAGGCCGACCGTGTCGAGCGCACGCGCCAGGAGGTAGTGCGACACCGACAGCTCGACCAGATTGACCCGCTGCCCCTTGATGTCCGCGAGCGTGTCCTTGCCCTTCAGCACGACGCCGTCGTTGCCGTTGGAGAAGTCGCCGACGATCAGCGCGGTGGAGTCCACACCACCCGCGGCCGGGATCGTCAGTGCGTCCATGTTGGTCATCACGCAGCCGTCGAAGGCGCCTGCGGTGTACTGGTTGATCGACTCGACGTAGTCGTTGACCTGCACGACGTCGATCTCGATGCCGTACTTGTCGGCCCATTTCTTCACGATGCCGGATTGCGCGCCGTAGTCCCACGGCATCCAGCCGACATAGATCGTCCAGGCGACACGGAATTTGTCCTTTTGCTGCGCGAATGCGGGGGCGGATACGAAGAGGCTGAGTACGAGGATTGCGACCAGCAGCGCAACGTAACGTGCGCGGGTAAGGGTCGATCGGCGAATCTGAAACATGGCTACACTCCCTGACGGGTTGCGGTTGAATAACGCACAGGAGAATCTGACAGCAGTTCTCCCGGGCTTTTATCCCGCCGTGTAACCTCCGCTAACCAGAGGTCGGCAGCTCTCGGACCAGCCATTCGCGTACACGAACCGGAACCCTAGCCACCCATTTCACCCAATTGTCGAGCGCGGTGACAGCCGCGACGATGGTGCGCTGTCAGCTCTCCTTGCATCGAAGTAAGCAAATACTGTACCAACATCGATCAACACACGGTTTCAGCGAGTTATGCGTCAGCATCGGCACTTCCGAACCTCGCTGACGCACCGTCCGCGCGCGTTCCCGGCCATTTTCGCCCCACACTGGTGCGGTCGCAGGGCGCGGTGGCATGATGGCGCGCCGCGAAATCCTGGCATGCCGTCTGCATCAGCGATCAAGCCCCCCACAGGGAGACTCGATGACCTACGCCGCCGTCAACCTACGCGAACTTGCACTGCCCGCACTGATCCTCGGATCGGTGTTGTGGGGCTTGTCGTGGCTACCGCTCAAGGCGGTCGACGGGCTCGGCGTGAACGGGGTATCTCTGGTTCTCGCCGCCTACGGGGTCGCGGCGGCGTTGACCGTGCCACTGCTGTGGGCGCAGCGCGCGCGTTGGCGCGGGCGTGGCATCTGGCTGTTGCCGATCGCGCTGATCGGCGGTTACGCCAACCTCGCCTTCACGTTGGCGTTGATCCACGGCGAGGTGGTTCGGGTCATGGTCCTGTTTTATCTGCTACCGGTGTGGGGCGCACTTGGCGGCTGGTTGTTTC
Organism: uncultured Thiotrichales bacterium; assembly: GCA_964620675.1. Lineage (GTDB taxonomy): Bacteria > Pseudomonadota > Gammaproteobacteria > UWMA-0217 > UWMA-0217 > CAYSFW01. Next base: position 1,511 of record CAZUJU010000023.1, read on the forward strand.
TGGGCGAGCACATTGACCGTTTACGCCTGCTCGCGGTCGCGACCGCGCTAAGCGGCGCGTTCTTGATCCTTGGCGGGCCAGCGGCGCTGGAAGGCCAGCTGACCTGGATCGATTTTCTTGCCGTGACCAGCGGCTTGACCTTTGCGCTTTCGAACCTGCTCTACCGTGCGCAACAGGATCTCCCGATCGCGAGCAAGATGAGCGCGACATTTTGCGGCAGCGCGGTGCTTGCGCTGGTGACGCTCTGGCTACCGGGTTACGCGATCGCACAGGCACCGCCGCTGGCGTGGAGCCTCGCGGCGCTCTACGGCGGTACCTGGCTGATGTTGGCGATGGGCAGTAGTTACTGGGGCGTGACGCATATGGAGGTCGGGCGGTCCTCCGTGATCATCATCCTCGAACTCCTGACTGCGGTGGCATCGGCCGTCCTGATCGGTGGCGAACGCATGAGCGCGATTGAAATCGCTGGCGGCGCGCTGGTGCTCACTGCCGCGCTGCTCGAGTCCCGCCGTGTCGAAGCGCCGCCCTAATCCGCCGTCCTAACGCCGTAGGCGGCGCGATAGGCCTGCATCGGCGCCAGCACCTCCGCACCTTCGCCGCGGCGGGTGAGGTACCCGATCAGTTGATCCAGCGTGACGATCCGGATCACCCGCAATCCGCAGCGTTGCTCGACTTCCTGCACGGCGGACAGTTCACCCTGCCCGCGCTCCTGGCGATCAAGGGCAATGACCACTCCGACCGGTTCGGCACCGGCGGCGCGGATCAGGTCAATTGATTCGCGTATTGCCGTACCGGCGGTCATCACATCGTCGACGATTAAAACCCGCCCCGCGAGCGGCGCACCCACAATTCTGCCGCCCTCACCGTGGTCCTTCGACTCCTTGCGATTGAATGCCCACGGCAAATCACGGCCGTGACGCTCGAACAAGGCGCAAGCCGTTGCGCTCACCAGGGGAATGCCCTTATACGCGGGGCCGAACACCATATCGAACACCAGGCCTGACTCGGCGATTGCCTCGGCGTACCACGCGCCTAGACTGGCCAAAGCGGCGCCCGTATTGAACAGTCCCGCATTAAAAAAATATGGGCTCAAGCGCCCGGACTTGAGTGTGAACTCACCGAAGCGCAAGACCTGGCGGGCCAGGGCCAACTCGATAAACTGGTCTCGGAAGTCATTCATTAAATCGTTATTGGTCTGAGCGCGAGAACGCCGCGCGGCGAGCCGATTCTAGCCCGAAATACGGAGTTCACGAAGTGACGAACCGGCCCTCATCGCGCGCCAGCGCTTACTCGAGCGCGATGCCGCCGTGCCCGCGTACAACAACGAAGCGAGCGGTTTGCCTCAGACCGCAGCCGGCTCCAGTGATAACCAATCGATTTCATCGAGTTCGCAAACCGCCGCCGCAAGCCGCTCAAGCCCCATCAGCAATTGATCCGAAGACGCCTGGAGTTGCGCTAGCGCCCGCGCGGCCGCTGCCATACGATCGGCGCGGAGCTTGCGCTCAAAGCCCAGCAGGCGTGCCCACGCGGGATCGACACCTTGCAACATGGCGCGAATCTCAAGCAGGCGTTGATTCAACTGTCGGCGTGGGAGATCAAGCGCGTGGTAAGCGGGGAGCGCGCCGAGGATCGGACTCGCGGTCACATACCACTGGCTGAAACCGCATTCGGCGGGTGAGGGTTTCACCGCGCGCTCGGCGTCGTCCTGGCGCGCGAGCCAGTCGAGCATTTCGACCCGCCAACGCAAATGGGCGCCGCGCACGGAGTCGATTTGTTCAAGGATCTGTTTGCGGTGCATACGGTATTGCGACCTCCGAGTCCGTTTGGCGGAAGAATTTTAGACCCGACGTCGGTCTTCAAATTCCCAACCGATCCACACTTTTACGTTCGGCGCGACCAGGGACGCTCACGTCCGTGACAAAACTCACAGGATTTATCTCGCCGCCAATAAAAGGGCGCCCGAAGGCGCCCAAACGTGTTTGCAACAAAATTCCACCAACCAAGGAGGACTGTTCGATACTCTACAGATCGGCCTAATTCAAAACGAGTAACTACGTCAAAAAAATTGTTACAGGACGATGAAAGGGGCCAGAACCTCGCTCAACACCCACGTTCAATAGAACGCAATTCAAGAACCGGTAACTTAGCGTAGTTCAACGTCGCGACACCCGGCAACCGGGGTCCCCCCGACCCGGTTTACTGCGGTCGCGTAAACTCCGGGTAGGCATCAAGGCCACACTCGGCGATGTCCACGCCGACATATTCATCCTCCTGACTCACGCGTATCCCCACCGTCAGTTTGATGAGCAGCCACACCGCGAATGAGGTCGCGAAGACCCAGCCGAAAATCACCGCGACCCCGAGCAGTTGCGCGCCGACACTTGCCTCCGGGTTAGTAAGTGTGACCGCGAGCAAGCCCCAGATGCCCACCACGCCGTGCACCGAAATTGCACCCACGGGATCGTCGAGTTTCAGCTTATCCAGCGTCACGATCGAGAACACCACGAGCAGGCCGCCAGCCGCGCCGATCAGCGCAGCCGCCCACGGTGCCGGCGTCAGCGGCTCGGCGGTAATGGCGACCAAGCCGGCGAGCGCACCGTTGAGTGCCATCGTGAGATCGGCCTTGCCGAACAGCACCCGCGAGGCGATCAGCGCAATCACCACCCCGGCCGCCGCCGCCATGTTGGTATTGACGAACACCTGGGCCACCGCATTGGCATCAACAACATCCGACAACCGGAGTTCCGAACCGCCGTTAAAGCCGAACCAGCCGAGCCAGAGAATGAACGTCCCCAAGGTCGCCAGCGGCAGATTGGAGCCCGGAATCGCGTGTACCCGACCGTCGGCGGTGTACTTGCCGCGCCGCGGCCCGAGTAGCAAAACGCCCGCCAGCGCAGCAGTCGCACCGGTAAGATGGACCACGCCCGAACCCGCAAAGTCGAGGAATCCGGCTTGATCCAGAACGCCGCCGCCCCATTTCCAGTAGCCCTGCATCGGGTAGATGAACCCCGTCAAGACCACGGCGAACAGTAGAAACGACCACAGCCGCATTCGCTCGGCCACTGCGCCGGAAACGACCGACATCGCGGTCGCGACGAAGACCACCTGGAAGAAAAAATCCGACATCTTCGCGTAATACGGTGCCTCTTCACCACCGGACAGCACATCGCCCACACTGTGCTCCGCACCGATCAGGAACCCCAGACCAGGCCACCAAGCATTGACGCCTTGGTCGGGATACATGATTTTGTACCCCACCAGCATGAACATGATGCTGGCGATCGAATACAACGCGATATTCTTGGTGAGAATCTCGGTGGTGCTTTTAGCACGCACCAAACCGGCCTCCAGCATCGCAAAGCCGGCCGCCATCCACATGACCAACGCGCCGGAAACCAAAAAATAAAAAGTGTCGAGCGCGTACTTGAGCTGTATCACATCGTTCGACAGCGCCTCGCTCGCCGCGGCGGTGCCCGTGCCCAGCGCGATGACCAGCATACCTAACCCGTAGCGTGTCCTCATACCGCCCCCTACAACGCAGCGTCGCTGACTTCGCCGGTTCGAATTCGGATCGCCTCGTCCAGCGTCGCGACAAAGACCTTGCCATCGCCGATCGTGCCGGTACGGGCCGACGATACGAGCGCCGCGACGACGTTGTCGACCTGATCATCGCCAACGGCCATTTCAAATTTGACCTTGGGTAAGAATTCCACGACGTATTCCGCGCCACGATAGAGTTCGGAATGCCCCTTTTGGCGTCCAAATCCCTTTACCTCGGTCACCGTGATGCCCTGTAAGCCGAGCGTCGACAGCGCGTCGCGGACATCATCCAGTTTGTAGGGTTTGATAATCGCCGTAATCAGTTTCATGACAAGCTCCGTATCCCCGTTGAAGTTTCAAGGTCACCCAGCTGCCGGGCAGTCGGCAGGAGCAACGCGACACGACGCAAGTCCTATGCCAAGCACGTGATCGCCCCGTAGTGGCGCATTCCCCGCCACCGCCAATGTGGCGCCCGCTGCCAGCGCGCCACGAGCACCCGATTGGTGCGCCCGGGCGTCGCACCCAACCGGCGGGAATGAAAAAGGGGCGATAAACGCCCCTTTGTTCAGATCGTAACCGAGACCGGATCAGAGGCTGTAAGCGCGCTCGCCGTGGTTGGCGGTATCCAGACCTTCGCGCTCTTGCTCCTCGCTGACACGCAGGCCCATGGTCAGGTCGATCAACTTGAAGGCCACCAGACTGACGATGCCCGACCACAGAATGGTGATCCCCACGCCGGTGGCCTGCGTCAGCACCTGGCCACCCATCGAGTAGTCATCGATGCCGACGCCACCCAGGGCGGTCGAGACAAAGATACCGGTACCGATCGCGCCGATGATGCCGCCGATGCCGTGGATGCCGAATACGTCGAGGGATTCATCGTACCCGAGCGCCTTCTTCAGGCCGGTGACGCCCCACAGGCAAGCCACACCGCCGATCGCACCGAGAATGATCGCACCCATCGGACCGACCAGACCGGCCGCTGGCGTGATCACCACCAGACCGGCCACCACACCCGAGGCCACGCCCAGCATCGAAGGCTTGCCGCGCAGCAACCACTCCGCGAACATCCAAGACAGTGCCGCCGCCGCGGGGGCAAGGATGGTATTGATGAAGGCGAGCGCGGCGCCACCGGTCGCTTCCAGGTTGGAGCCGGCGTTGAAACCGAACCAGCCCACCCACAGCAGCGAGGCGCCGACCATGGTGAAGGCCAGGTTGTGCGGCGGCATCGGGTCACGCCCGTAGCCGATGCGCTTGCCCAGCACCAGGGCGCCGACCAACGCAGCCACGCCCGAGTTGATGTGCACCACGGTGCCGCCGGCGAAGTCGAGGTCGCCCGCTTCGAACAGATAGCCGCCGGTGGCCCACACCATGTGCGCGATGGGCAGGTAGGCGAAGGTAAACCACAGCGCCGAGAACACCAGCAGCGCGGAGAACTTCACCCGCTCGGCCAGGCCACCGACGATCAGCGCCGTGGTGATAGCGGCGAAGGTCAACTGGAAGGCCACGAAGGTGAACTCAGGAATGACCACACCGTCGGTGAAGGTCGCGGCGGTGCTGTCGCCGGTGATGCCCGCGAGGAACATCTTCGACAGATCGCCGATCGCCCAGTTCAGGCTACCGCCATCACCGAATGCCAGCGAGTAGCCGTACACCACCCATAGGATCGAGATCAGCGCGAAGATCGCCAGCACCTGGGTCAGCACCGACAACATGTTCTTGGCGCGCACCAAGCCACCGTAGAACAGCGCCACGCCGGGAACGATCATCAGGATCACCAGCAGGGTGGATAACATCATCCAGGCAGTATCGCCCTTGTCGGGCACCGGCGCGGCGACCTCTTCGGCCAACGCGAACTCACTTAGGCCAAATACGGCCAGCAGGACCATCAACAGTCGAACCATATTCATTTTGTTGCTCCTCGTTACAGTGCGGCGTCACCGGCTTCGCCGGTACGGATGCGAATGACCTGCTCCATCGCCGAGACGAAAATCTTGCCATCGCCGATCTTGCCGGTACGGGCCGCTTTGGTGATGGCCTCGATCACCTTGTCGACCTGGTCGTCGGAAACCGCGGTTTCCAGTTTTACCTTGGGCAAGAAATCGACGACGTATTCAGCGCCGCGGTATAACTCGGTATGGCCTTTTTGCCGGCCGAACCCCTTGACCTCGGTGACGGTGATGCCTTGGATGCCAATCTCGGACAAGGCTTCACGCACCTCGTCGAGCTTGAACGGTTTGATAATCGCAGTAATCAGCTTCATATTTGTCTCCTCGAATGTGCCAGCGCGTGCCTGGCTCAGGGATGGTTGCGTTGTTGAGTAAAATCCCGACTAAAAGGTTTTTGCCCAGCCGACGAAAATCCGCGGATCGTCGTCGCCATCGACATCATTTTTAACCGCGCTAAGGCTGAACTCCCCCTTGCTCAAGGTCGCGCCGAAATGCGTGACATCGTCGCCATCGGCCTTGAGATCGTAGACGCCCGCAAACACTTTCAAGCCGTAGTCCGGGGTCAACTCGAATTCGCCCGCAAGTTCGAAATAGAGGTAATTCTCTTCGGTGAAATCGGCGTCAACCTGGTAGTTGATCGCCGCCGAGATCGGGCCGTAGCCGCCGGTGAGGTAAAGCTCCGAGAAATTCGAGTCATCGAGCGACGGGTAGGCGTAGTAGATGTAGCCAACGTCGTAGCTGAAACCCGCCGCTTCGCCCGCGTAGCCGGCATAGACGTCGAACTCGTAACCCTTGTCGCCAAAATCGACATTCGAGGTCCAGGTCCCAGCGTAGAAACCGGACGCGTGGGTGTAATCGAGACCGCCGGAAACCGCTGCGGCGTCATCGGTCTGCGTGAGTCCACGCCAGACGTAGTTACTGGCAACGCCGATGTTGGCTTCGAGCTCCGCCAGCGCGGGCGTGGCAAGCGTAGCGCCCGCCAGGGCAACGGCGAGGGCCAGTTTACGAGAGCGCAAATTCATGTGGGTACTCCAATTCAAGTTGAGAAACGAACGAACCGATTCAAAGCACAACGCATGCCAGAACGAGGGAGCGAATTTTCGCCCGCATTTATCCACCGAAATCCTGACCAGCCAGATGAAATCGAGATAAAACGCACCTTATTAGTGCGCAATCCAGTCGATCGCACCAATTCAATGCGCAAGCGTGACCGCTAACTCGCGATCCGCCGCGGCAAGGCAAACCGAGGCTGAAGGTCGCGACGGCGCCGTGCGAATCGCGATCAAGCCCGCAAAAACCGGTCTCGGGCACTGAAGCGGGCGGGGGCTTCTGACCAAACAGCGCGTGACGTGGGATAATCCTAGAATCCTCGGTTGGACGTGCCCGAGTGGTCGGTATTCCGGGTGCAGGGAACAAATCCGCCGGGAGCGGATTTGGACAGCCGCAGGCTGGCCCGAAGGGCGAACGCCAAGGAGGGTGTTCGCAACGCGCAACGACGCGGAATGGTTGTTCCATTCCAAGGAGTTGCAACGCAGCCATGCACCCCGAAGGCCGTGCTCTCGGGCACGTAGCGCGTGCACCCAGAAGGTGTAGCCGAATTCACTACAGTAATTTCGCGAATACAGCACGTTGCGTACCCAAACGAGCGGTCAACCGAGGAATCTAGGATAATGCCGAGCGATCCAACCCAGGGAGCCAACATCCGCATGCTCGACCCCAAAGCGATAGACGATTTCACCCGCAAGCTGGCGGCACTGATGCCGGCCTCGGTCACTCAGTTTCAAGGCGACATCGAGAAGAACCTGAAAGCGGGCCTGCAAGGCGTACTGCAGAAGGCCGATCTCGTGACCCGCGAGGAATACGAAGTGCAAGCCGCCTTGCTGGCGCGCACCCGTGAGCGCCTGGCGACGCTGGAAGCCCGAATTCAGTCCTTGGAAGAGCAGCTTGCCGGGCGTTCGGCCGCCGTAGCCGACTAAACGGCCGCCGGACACCGCACCCGGTGCTCGACCCCTACCACCGCGAAGGAGCCGCAGTGCAACGAACCTCGACCGATTCCCGCCCACCGCGGCCGTTAGACCGCGGCATCCGTAACCCTGTCGCGGCACGCGTTTGATGTCGCTCGCGACCGTTTTGACGCGCGCGCAACAAGGCGTCAACGCGCCGCTGGTGAGCGTCGAAATCCATCTTGGGAATGGACTGCCGAGCGTCTCGGTGGTTGGCCTGCCGGAGGCGGCCGTACGCGAAAGCAAGGATCGGGTGCGCGCGGCGATCGTCAATGCACACTTCGAGTTTCCCGCCCGCCGAATTACGATCAATCTGGCGCCCGCCGATCTCCCTAAAGAAGGCGGCCGCTTCGACCTACCGATTGCGCTGGGAATACTCGCCGCTTCCGGCCAAATCCCTTCGGAAGCCCTCCCGCGCTACGAGTTTCTCGGCGAGCTGTCACTGGCCGGCGAGTTGCGCCCGGTGCGCGGGGTGCTGCCGGCGGCGATCGCCGCGCGCGCGGCCGATCGCGCCCTGGTCGTCGCGCGCGGCAACGCCGCCGAGGCGGCCCTGATCGAAGGGTTGACCGTTTTGCCCGCAGATCACGTGCTCGAGGTCTGCCAGCATCTGGTTCAGGGCGATACGCTGTTGCCCCACCGCCGTGCAACGCAGACGATGCGTCCCGCCTACAACGTCGACCTCGCTGATGTACGTGGCCAGGCCCACGCGCGCCGCGCCCTCGAAATCGCCGCCGCCGGGCGCCACCATTTGCTGATGATCGGCCCGCCCGGCACCGGAAAAACCATGCTCGCCTCGCGCCTCGCAACGATCCTACCGAGCATGACCGAGGCCGAGGCGCTCGCCAGCGCGACCGTCAACTCCATCAGTCATCACGGGTTTCAGGTCGAGCGCTGGCGCCTTCGACCGGTGCGCACACCGCACCACACCGCATCCGGTGTTGCACTGGTGGGGGGTGGAAGCGTCCCGATGCCCGGTGAGATCTCATTGGCGCACGAGGGCGTGCTATTTCTAGACGAGTTGACCGAGTTTGACCGGCGCGTGCTCGAAGTGCTGCGCGAACCGCTCGAAACCGGCACGATCACGATCTCCCGGGCTAGCCGTCAGGCCGAATTTCCCGCCCGGTTTCAGCTCGTCGCGGCCATGAATCCCTGCCCGCAAGGCTACGATTGCGACCTGCGCCACAATTGCCGCTGCACCCCGGAACAGCAGCGCAAGCATCGCGCCCGGATATCCGCGCCGCTGCTCGATCGTATCGATATTCAGATCGAAGTCCCGAAATTGCCGCAGGAGGCGTTGCGCGCCGGCCAACCCACCGAAACCAGCGCGGTCGTTCGCGACCGAATCGAGTCCAGCCGAGCGCGCCAACTGCGCCGTCTGGGCAAACCCAACGCCGACATGAACAACCGCGAAGTTGAAACCTACTGTCAACTGACGCCGAGCGACCAGGCGCTACTCGATCAAGTGATGGCCCGCTTTCGGCTCTCGGCACGCGCCTACCACCGCATTCTCAAGGTGGCGCGCACCATCGCCGATCTCGCCGATGCCGAGCAGATTGCCACCGCGCACCTCAGCGAAGCGCTTTCCTACCGCGCGATGGATCGCTGGCTCGCCGCGCAGATCTGAGCGCGACGCGAGCGCAGTCGCAATAAACTTCCACCAGAACGTCCGTCGCCGGGTCAGTCCGTGGCCAGACGCCCAAAAAAAAACCGGCATTAAGCCGGTTTCGTATTCATTCTTCAGCAACCGCCGAACGATCACATGAGCTTGATATGCGCATTGAGGCGGCTCTTGTTGCGAGCTGCCTTGTTCGCGTGAACCAGACCTTTCGTTGCGGTGGAATCGAGCATCGAAACAGCGTCCCGATAGGCGGCTTCGGCGGCCTGCTTGTCGCCGGAGGCGATCGCGGCGCGCACGCGCTTGACGTAGGTACGCATACGGGAACGCAACGCCATGTTGTGCTCACGACGTTTTACGGCTTGACGGGCCCGTTTCTTTGCGGAAGCGATGTTGGCCAATGTCTGCTCCTGACTAACTCGGAAGGGCGAAAACAGGGCGCGAATGCTACTCTGGTTGCGCGGCGTGTTCAAGTAGCAAAACTGTCATTTCTGCACCACCGGCCCGTCGCCGCGTGGAGTACGCGCCACGGTCACCACGTCGACCACACCCACGCCGTGGTCGCGCAAGGTGAGCGCCAACTCGCGCACCGTCGCCCCAGTGGTCATCACGTCATCGACGATGGTCGCGCGCTCGATGCCGAGCAACGGCGTGCAGGCGAAAGCCCCGGTCAGGTTCCGCTTGCGCTCCGCGGCCGAGAGTTCCGCCTGTTCGCGCGTCGGCTGGCGCCGCCGGACCGCGGTGCGCGCGATCCCGACGCCAAGGTGCCGCGCCAGCGGCAGCGCCAATTCAAGCGCCTGATTGAACCCACGCTGACGCAGTCGCGCCGAATGTAACGGCACCGGCACCAACAGCTGCGTTCCGTGCAGAGCAGCGCCAAAGCGCTCGACCAGCAGTTCCGCGAACCAACGGCCGGCCCACAGGCGCTCATGGTATTTGAGGTCAGCGACTAGGCGGTCTACCGGTGCGGAATACTCAAACAGGCTCAGCACCCTTTCGTACGGCGGCGGCTGCCGCAGACACTCACCGCAGTGCGTCGTCGTGCCGTCCGGCAACGGCAGCGCACATCGCGCGCAGGCCTGCCCGAGCCACGGCAACTCGGTCAGACACGCCGAACAAAACAGCTGCCGGCCCGAAACCGATGCCTGGCAGCGGTAACACGCGCCGTGCCATAAGTGCTGCCACCACTGCGCGATGCGCCTGCCTTCCGCCATTGCAATTGACTCTCTCTGGTTTGAAGTTAGACTGCCGTGGCTACTTTTCGAGCGGTTCATTACCTTACCGGAATCATGACCCAGAAAACCATCAGCGCCGAATCGGCCCGCAAGTCGGCCAGCTGGTTCGATATCGGCAACATCGTCGCGATCGCGATACCGGTGCTGATTCCGCTGTGGTTCGGCGGCTCGATGCTGCTCTATGCGATGATGCGTCACCACCCCAATCCACGCGTCGGGCACTACACGCAATGGGCCGCCTATCGCTTTTACGGACTGATCGGCGCAATCATTCCGATCGCCACTTTCTTTACCCAGGGCGTGAAACCCTACCTCATCGTCTGGGTGATCGCCGCCTTGATCCTGATCCCCTGGTCGGTCTACAACTTGTGGCGTATCCGTCAGGACGACTGGCACGATACTGTGTATGACGCCCCCACCACCACGCTCGAGGACTCGCACTGACATGAGCACCCTGCGCCACGATTGGCAACGCGAGGAAGTTCTCGCGCTGCTCTCACGGCCCTTCAACGACCTGTTGTTCGAAGCTCACGGCGTCCACCGCGCCCACTTCGACCCCAACCGGGTCCAGGTGAGTAGCCTGCTCTCGATCAAGACCGGCGCCTGCCCGGAAGACTGCGGCTATTGTCCGCAGAGCGCGCACCACCACGTGGAACTGGAGCGCGAGCGCGTGCTGGCGCTCGACGAGGTCATCGCGACCGCGCAGGCGGCCAAAGCCCGCGGCGCGACGCGCTTCTGCATGGGCGCGGCGTGGCGCAATCCGACCGATAAGAACCTCGAAAAGGTCATTCCGATGATCGCCGCGGTGAAGTCCCTCGGGATGGAAACCTGCGTCACGCTCGGCATGCTGACCGCACCTCAGGCCGAATCACTGCGCGCCGCTGGACTCGACTACTACAATCACAATCTCGACACCTCGCCCGAATTTTATGGCAGCGTCATCACCACCCGCACCTACCAGGATCGCCTAGATACCCTGGAGCACGTGCGCGAGGTCGGCATGAGTGTGTGCTCCGGCGGCATTCTCGGTATGGGCGAAAGCCGCGCGGACCGCGCCGGTCTGCTGCAACAACTCGCCAACCTGCCAAAACACCCCGAGTCGGTGCCGATCAACAATCTGGTTCAGGTTAAAGGTACGCCGCTGCACGGCACAGACCGGCTCGATCCGATCGAGTTCGTTCGCACCGTTGCCGCCGCCCGGATTCTCATGCCGCGCGCGTACGTTCGCCTCTCCGCGGGTCGCACCGAAATGAGCGATGAGCTCCAGGCGCTCTGCTTCTTTGCCGGCGCCAATTCGATCTTTCACGGCGATAAGCTGCTGACGACGCCCAACCCCAGCGCTGACCACGACCACACCCTGTTCCAACGCCTCGGCCTGAGCGCCGAATCAGCGCATCTTGCGAGCTAAGGCCACTTCCGTCGAACCGAATACCCTCGTGCTACTCCTATCGTCTGTCCGCTACGTGGCGATCACGGTGACATGGAACGACTCTGTGTCCGTGATGGCGCCGTACCGACGCACGACAATCCGGCACCATCGGGTATCCGGTATTCCGACGACAGCCTAAGAACTCGGCGGCGCCGGCTCACCCATGCGCGATCTCGCAGTCTGGCTCACCGTGCGGCGCGATCAACACCTGCTGCGCGCAAGGCGTTGCCGCGAAACCGCACCAGGGGTGTCGCAAGTCGTCGATGGCCGCACGGTGGTCGCGTTCTGCAGCAACGACTACCTCGGTCTCGCCGGCGATCCGCGCCTGACCGAAGCCATGCGCGACGCCACCGCCCGCTTTGGCGTTGGCAGTGGCGCGGCGCATCTGATCAATGGCCATCACCGCCTCCACGAGCAACTCGAAGAACGCCTCGCGGCGTTCACCGGGCGGCAGCGCGCGTTGCTGTTCTCCACCGGCTACATGGCCAACCTCGGCGTGCTTCAGGCCCTCGCCGGACCCGGCGATCGGGTATTCGCCGACCGCCTGGTGCATGCCTCGTTGCTCGACGGCGCGCTGCTGTCCCGCGCGCGCCTGCAGCGCTACCCGCACTGCGACAACGCGGCCTTACAGGCGACCCTCAAGGACACCGAGCCCGAGCGCGAGACACTTCTCGTGACCGACGGCGTGTTCAGCATGGATGGCGATCTCGCGCCCCTGCCCGAACTCGCCACGATCGCGCGGACGCGCGGCGCGCGGCTGATCGTCGACGACGCCCACGGTCTCGGTACGCTCGGCACAAACGGCCGCGGCACCCTGGAGCATTTCAACCTGAACGTGGACGATGTTCCGGTGCTGATCGGCACGCTCGGCAAAGCGTTCGGCACCTCGGGCGCATTCGTCGCCGGCGATGCCGACCTGATCGAGTACCTCATGCAGACCGCTCGTGCTTACATCTACACCACCGCCACCCCCCCGGCGATTGCGGCGGCAACCCTCGCCAGTCTCGATATCGTGGACCGCGAACCGGAACGGCGCGCGCGGCTGGTAAACGTGGTTAATCGCTTTCGCGACCAGACTGCTCCGATCTCCGAACACCTGCTGCCGTCAGCGACGGCCATCCAAGGCTTGGTGACGGGCAGCAGTGAATTGGCGCTAGCATTCAGCGATTGGTTGCTTGAGGCGGGGATGTTGGTCAGCGCGATCCGCCCGCCCACGGTGCCGGATGACGCAGCGCGCCTGCGCATCACACTTTCCGCCGCGCACAGTGACGCACAGGTTGACCATCTTGCCGAACGGCTTGTAACGTTTTGTCAATTGAATCCCGACAATCTGGCTAAAAAAGCCAGACGAGAATAACCTTTGTTATGGTAGCTTTCGAGCACCCTTTTTAGCTCTCCCTTCCTTTGAACCCCGCTCCGAGAGGTCCGGGGTTTTTTTCGGCCCGGGCGGGCCAGTTCACGGATCAACGCCTAAACCATCCCCAGTTCGGCCATGGAAACGGCGTCTTCCCCCACCACGATGTGATCCAGCACCCGCACATCGACAAGGGCAAGCGCGTCCTTCAAACGCTGCGTGATCTGGCGATCGGCCGCGCTGGGCTCGGCCACACCGGACGGGTGATTGTGCGCGAGAATTACCGCGGCCGCGTTGTGCTTGAGTGCCGCACGCACCACTTCGCGCGGATGCACGGAGGCACCGTCGATGGTCCCGCGGAACAGCTCTTCGTAGGCGAGCAAGCGGTGCCGGGTATCGAGAAACAGGCACGCGAACACCTCATGCGGATAGTGCCGCAATCGTTGCTGGACGTAACTGCGTGAAAGCCCCGGCGAGGTGAAACTCTCGCCCCGCTTGAGGCGGGCCTGAAGGTGCCGGCTCGCCATTTCGATCACTGCCTGCAACTGAACGAACTTGGCCTCACCGAGCCCCTTGTGGGCACAAAAGGTATTGCAGTCGAGTTCGAGCAGACCACGCAACCCGCTGTAATCGTTCAACAACTCACGCGCCAGATCGACCGCCGATTTACCCCGAATACCGGTGCGCAGAAAGATCGCGAGCAATTCGGCATCGCTCAGGTGCTGGGCGCCCAAGGCGAGGAGCTTCTCGCGCGGGCGCTCTTCCGCGGGCCAATCCGTAATCGCCATGGCGACTGCATTCCCTGTCTGTTAGAGCCGCCTAGCCTAGCCGATCCCGGCGGCTTGATTCTCAACCCACCCGGCAGGACTGATGTAAGCTTCCTACCGTTGGTCGGAAACTTGCGAGGACTCGATGACTCTGAACGGCAGACGTATTTTGCTCGGTGTCACCGGCGGCATCGCCGCGTATAAGGCGGCTGAACTCACGCGCCTGCTGGTCAAAGCCGGCGCCGACGTCCGCGTGGTGATGACCGAGGCCGCCACCGCGTTCATCACCCCACTGACGTTCCAGGCACTCAGCGGTCAACCGGTGCGCACCACCCTGTTCGACCCGGCGCACGAGGCTGCCATGGGCCATATCGAACTGGCGCGCTGGCCGGACTTGATCCTGATTGCGCCCGCATCGGCCGATTTCCTGGCACGCTTGGCGCATGGTCACGCCGACGATCTGCTGACCACGCTCTGCCTCGCGAGCGCGACGCCGCCCGCGGTCAGTCCGGCGATGAATCAGCAGATGTGGTGCAATCCCGCGACGCAGACCAATATCGCGCAACTGCGCGCACGCGCGATTCGCATCTGGGGGCCAGCCGCGGGCGCCCAGGCCTGCGGCGACCACGGCCCGGGCCGAATGCTCGAACCCGACGCATTGTTCGACGAGATCGCACAGGCATTCGCGCCGCCGCTGCTCGCGGGCAAGCGCGTCATGATCACCGCCGGACCCACCCGCGAAGCGATCGACCCGGTGCGTTACCTCAGCAATCGCAGCTCGGGCAAGATGGGCTTTGCTCTCGCGCGGGCGGCACGTGAGGCGGGCGCCGAAGTCACCCTGATCGCCGGCCCGGTGAGCCTACCAATGCTCGAATCCGTGACCCGCTTCGATGTCGAAAGCGGCGCCGAGATGCATACTTGTGTTCTTGACCATTTACCCGGTCACGACATTTTTATCGCAACCGCCGCGGTCAGCGACTACCGTCCGGCCCGTGCTCAACCGCGCAAGATCAAGAAATCCGCCGACGCCATGCAGCTCGACCTCATTCGCAATCCCGACATCCTGGCCGACGTCGCGGCTCATACCGCGCGCCCGTTCTGCGTCGGTTTTGCGGCGGAAACCCACGACCTCGAGCCCTATGCGCGCGACAAGTTGATCCGCAAACGCCTCGACCTGATCGTTGCCAACCAAGTCGGCGACGGCCTCGGTTTCGGCACCGACGACAACGCGTTGCACGCTTTCTGGAATTCCGGCGAGCAGAACTTCCCGCGTGCCGACAAGCTGACCCTGGCGCGTCAGCTGGTTGCGCTGATCGCCGAACGCCTGACCCAAACCCGCGCCGGAGTGACCACAGATGCATCGCGTTGACGTCAAACTGCTCGACTCGCGCCTCGGCCACGAATTTCCGCTTCCCGCCTACGCCACGGCCGGCGCGGCGGGAATGGATCTGCGCGCTTGCCTCGACGCCCCGTTGGCGCTCGCGCCGGGTGCCACCGAGCTGATTCCGACCGGACTCGCGCTCCATCTGGACGATCCGGGCCTGGCGGCGGTCATCCTGCCACGCTCGGGCCTGGGCCACAAACACGGCATCGTCCTCGGCAATCTGGTCGGTTTGATCGACTCCGATTACCAGGGGCAACTCATGGTGTCGGTGTGGAACCGCGGCAACGAGGGATTCGTGGTACAACCGGGCGAACGCATCGCGCAACTCGTGATCGTGCCGGTGCTACAAGTCGCGCTCAATATCGTCGACGAATTCACCGCCAGCGATCGCGGCGGTGGTGGTTTCGGGCATACCGGTCGCAACTGACGATGACCGCGGCACCGCCATCGCTGGAGATCTTCGGTCGCTACGACATTCGCGGCATCGCCGGAGTGACGCTGACCGCGGCGCACATGCGGACACTGGGACGCGCGTTCGCCGCCGCGTTGCGCGACGCGAGCCAGCGCGCCGTCGTGGTTGCGCGCGACGCCCGGATTTCCAGCCCGGAACTCGCCGGCGCCCTGATCGAGGCCTTGCTCGACTCCGGTATCGACGTCGTCGATCTCGGCAGCGTGCCCACGCCTCTCGCCTACTTCGCCTCCGAACACCTGCTCATTCCCAATACCGCGGTGGTGACTGCAAGCCACAATCCCACCGAATACAACGGCTTGAAGCTGACGCTGAAAGGTCGCCCGGTGCATGGCGAGCAACTGCGCGCCTTATACTTCCGGATCGCCCGCACCGCATTCAGCTACGGCAACGGCCAACTCACTTACGCCGATGTCGGCGCGCAATACCTCCGCCGCGTGAGCCGCGACATCGCTCCAGGCAGAACCCTGCACATCGCAGTCGATTGCGGCCATGGCGTGGCCGGCGTGCTCGCGCCGACCCTGCTGCGCACGCTCGGTTGCGAGGTGACGGAGCTGTTCTGCGAACCCGATGGCCATTTCCCCGGTCATCACCCCGACCCGGCGCAACCCGCCAATCTGCGGGCGCTACAATACACCGTCACCGAACAGGGGCTTGATCTCGGCATCGCATTCGACGGCGACGGTGACCGTCTCGGCGTGGTCGACAACCATGGCAAGATTATCTGGCCGGATCGGTTGATGATGCTGTTCAGCCGCGAGATTTTGCGCCGACGACCCGGCAGTCAGATCATTTTCGACGTCAAATCGTCGAACCTGCTAGGGCGATATATTGCGGCCTCCGGCGGCGTTCCGGTGATGTATCAGTCCGGCTATACCCTGCTGCGTGAGAAACTGATGGCGGAACCTTCCGCGGTGCTTGCCGGCGAACTCAGCGGGCACCTGTTCTTCAAGGACCGCTGGTACGGTTTTGACGATGCGATTTACAGCGCCGCCCGCCTGATCGAACTGCTGGGCCGCGACCCGCGCACCAGCGCCGAGGTCTTCGCCGAGCTGCCCGAGGCGCTCGCGACGCCGGAGCTGCGCTTGCCGTTCGAGTCACTCGCGGCGGCACACGAGTTCATGCGCCTACTGATGCTGCGCCGATCAGAGTTTCGCAACGGCCGCGTCAATTCGATCGACGGACTGCGGATTGACTATCCCGATGGCTGGGGTCTGGTACGCGCATCGAACACGACACCCAACCTCACCTTGCGCTTCGAGGCCGAATCCACCTCGGCGCTGACGCGGATCGAGAACATGTTTCGCCGCCAGCTACTGGCGCTGGATCCAACCCTCGAACTGCCGTTCTAGATCACCACCTTCCCGCCTCGCCCGTCAATAGCGCAGCGCGCTTGTGACCTTGCGCCCAAGCTCGTCCAGCGCGCGCTCGATACCGCTCAACCAATCCTCGCGCTGCCACGACTCCGCTTGCTGCAGACGCAGATCCGCTAGTTGCGCCTGGATGCGTCGTCGCTCCTCGCGCGCGGTCTCGCGCTTATGCTCCGGGAGCTGATCGATATTGAGTGCAAGGAGACGGGCTTCGAGGCGTTCGATAGTGGACTGCATGGGGCACCCCCTGACGATGGAAGATCGGGACGGGCTCCGAACGACGCCGGCCGGCGTGCCCGGATTGAATCAAGTATAGCCGAGCGTTTCAGTCAAGCATGGCAAATGCCATCCCGGCTGCCGTCAGCTCGACGATGAGGCGCTCGCGCGCCGCCTCGACCAGCGCCGGTTCACCGCGCAGGCCGATCTCGACCCGGCGTCGGTTTCCGCCGCTTGGCAAGCTCGATAGACGCACCCCAGGGAATGCCCACAACACGGCTTCCTGCAGCGGAATCAGCTCGCTTTCCGGCGCGTCCAGCACGCATAAACGCGCCTCCACGCTCGCGTAACTGCCGAACTGCGCGTGGTAGCGCGTGTCTAGCACCCACTCCAGCATCGGGTGGGCCATATCCGGAAATCCGGGTACGAAATGGTGATCGCCCAGACTGAAACCGGGAATTTGATTGACCGGGTTCGGAATCAAGCGGGCCCCGACGGGTAGCTCGGCCATCCGGATTCGGTTGGGATAGGCCTTCTCCCCGAATTTCTCCTCAAGGATTTCAACCACCTCCGGATGGCGCTCGATGCTCAGTCCACACGCCGCCGCCGCGCATTGCCGGGTGATGTCGTCCGGGGTCCCACCGATCCCGCCAAACGAGAACACGACCGCGCCGCTGGCAAAGGTCTCACGAAAGGTCTGGGTCAGCAGCGCCGGCGCGTCGCCGACGATCCGAACCCAATGCAATTCGAGCCCACGCCGTTGCAACGCGGCGATGACAAACGGGAGATGTTTGTCCTGGCGTTTGCCACTGAGCAATTCATCACCGATGACGACAATTCCGTACGAATGCATGCCAGGAATGCCCGCCCTTACCCCTCGGCGCCCATCGCGCTCGCCAGGCGCAACGCCTCGTGCGCATCCGCCTTGAGCTGGCCTTGTTCGGCGGTCCCGGCGAGCTGCGGCCACCCCAGCGTATGTCGGCGAATGAGTTCGACCACCGCCGCCACGTGTAAGTCGGTCGCATTCAACGCGGGAATGTAGCGAAACTGCTCGCCGCCAGCCTGCAGAAAGTAGGCGCGATTCTCCACCGCGATCTCTTCGAGCGTTTCGAGGCAGTCGGCCGAAAAGCCGGGGCAAAAGACGTCGACCCGTTTCTGGCCGTCCTTTGGCAATTGTTTCAGCGTCTTGTCGGTATAAGGCTTAAGCCACTCTTCGCGGCCGAACCGGGATTGAAACGTGGTCCGCCAACTGCCGGGCGGACGTTGTAATGCCTCGGCGAGTAGCCGTGAGGTCTTCTGGCAATGGCAGTGGTAGGGGTCGCCATTCATGAAGTAGCGCTTCGGGATCCCGTGGTAAGAAAAGATCAGGTGTGGAGACGGGCCGTGGTCGATCCAGAAGCGCCGAATGTGCTCGGCCATGGCGTGAATATAGGCATCGGCATCGTGATAGCTGGAAACAAAGCGCAGCTCCGGAACCCAGCGGGTGCGACGCAACACCGCGCTGACCGCATCAAACGTCGACGCGGTGGTGGTCGCGGAGTATTGCGGATAGAGCGGCAGAATCAGCAATCGCTCGCAGCCGGCAAACAGCAACGATTCAAGGGCGCTCGCCAGACTTGGGTTGCCGTAGCGCATCCCGAGCGTGACCTCGACGAAACCCGGCGCCGCATCGTTGAGCTTGTCGCGCACCGCGTCGGTCAACCGCTTCGAGTGCACGAGCAACGGCGAACCCTCGTCGGTCCACACCTCGGCGTACGCCGCAGCACTGCGCCGTGGCCGCACGTTCAGGATGATGCCGTTCAAAATGAACCACCACAGCGCGCGCGGCATCTCGACCACCCGCGGATCACTCAGAAATTCCTTGAGATAGCGCCGCACTGCCGGCGCCGTAGGCTCGTCGGGCGTGCCCAGATTGGTCAGGAGCACACCGAGTTTCGGCATGCGGTCGTGATGGTATTCAAATGAGCCGAGAAATTTGGACATCTTCTTGTCTTCGAGCTAGTTCGCGTGAACTTTAGCGCATTCCGCGAACGCGAACCTAGTTCACCCGATGGTGCGCGGCCCTCTAGCCAGACATCGCGGCACCGCGCCACCTCGGCCACGCATGCGAGTTCATTCCCCGGATCGAATAGGCTAAGATGACCGCCATTTTGTGAGCAGATCGCCATGCGCGGCGCCGCGTACCGGCGGCCGTCCCGACAATTACCACAAGAATTTGGAGAATCCCATGCCTGTCAAGCTGGCCGTACCGAAAGAACTCGCGCTCGGCGAACGCCGGGTCGCGATGGAGCCCTCGGTAGTGAAAAAACTCACCGCGCTCGGCGTGGAAGTGCTGATGCAACCCGGTGCCGGTGCCGATGCCGGCTTCCGCGATGAGGATTTTGCCAGTGTCCGGTTTCTCGAAACCGCCGCCCTGTACGCCGAAGCCGACATCGTTTGGCGCATTCAGATGCCGGGTTCGGCGGAGATCGACCAGTTGCGCGAGGGTTCGGTGCTGATCGGTGGACTCAATCCCTACCGCACTGGGGCACAGGTCGAGCAACTCGCGGCGCGCAAGGTAACCAGCTTCGCGATGGAACTGATTCCGCGCATTTCGCGCGCCCAGGCAATGGACATCCTTTCATCGCAGGCGGCGATCGCCGGCTACAAGGCCGCCATCATGGGCGCCGATCTTGCGTGCCGGTTCTTCCCGATGCTCACCACCGCCGCCGGAACGATCCGCCCCTCCAAGGTGATTGTGATCGGCGCGGGTGTTGCCGGCTTGCAGGCGATCGCGACCGCGCGCCGACTCGGCGCGATCGTCGAAGGGTACGATGTGCGTTCGGCAACCAAGGAACAGGTGAAGTCGCTCGGCGCCAAGTTCATCGAATTGTCGATCAAGGCCGAGGGCGAAGGCGGCTACGCGCGCGAACTCACCGCCGATGAAAAACTGCAACAGCAGCAGGAACTTGCGCGCCATATCGCGCAGGCCGACGTTCTGATCACCACTGCGGCAGTGCCCGGCCGGCCATCGCCCAAGATCATTCCCGCGGCGACCGTGGCACAAATGAAGACCGGCGCGGTCATCATCGATCTCGCCGCGGAAGGGGGCGGCAACTGCGAACTGACCCGTCCAGGCGAGTGCTATGTTCATGAGGGCGTGGTGATCCACGCGCCGCTCAACGTACCGAGTCAGGTTCCGCTGCACGCGAGTGAAATGTTCGCGAAGAACCTGCTGAACTTCCTGACCCCGATGCTCGACGGCGGCGCGTTCAAACCGAAGTGGGACGACGAAATCGTCGCCGGCTCACTGCTGACACGCGACGGCGAGATCGTCCACCCCGGCGTCAAAAAAACCATCGAAGGAGCCTGAGATGATCGAAGGGTTTATCGCACTGTACATTTTCATGCTCGCGGCCTTCACCGGCTACGAGGTCATCTCCAAGGTCCCGGTGATCCTACATACCCCGTTGATGTCGGGCTCCAATTTCGTTCACGGCATCGTGGTCGTCGGCGCGATGGTCGCGCTTGGCCACGCCGAGGGATTTACCGAGACCTTGATCGGGATCATCGCGGTGGTCCTCGGGGCAGGTAACGCCGTGGGCGGTTACGTGGTGACCGAACGCATGCTCGAAATGTTCAAGAGCAGTAAAGGAGGCAAGTGATGGACTGGATCGTACAAGCGGCCTATTTCGCCGCGGCGGTGTTGTTCATCGTCGGCCTGAAGCAGATGTCCTCGCCCGTCACCGCCAAGCGCGGCATCGTCTGGGCCGGGGTCGGCATGTTGCTCGCCACCGCGGTGACGTTCTTTCACCCGCAGATTCACGGCAATTACGTCTGGATGGTCCTGGCGATCGGCGCCGCCAGCTATTTTGCCTGGACCTGGGCGAAGAAGGTGCCAATGACCGACATGCCGCAGATGATCGCGCTCTACAACGGCATGGGCGGGGGCTCGGCGGCGGCGATCGCGGCAGTCGAGCTGATCAAAGGCACGCCGATGCCGCTCGCGGTGCAGACCATCGCGGTGCTGGGTGGGCTGATCGGCAGTGTCGCATTTTCCGGTTCTGCGGTTGCCTTTGCGAAGCTGCAAGGGCTGATGAAAAAGTCCCTGCGCTTCCCCAATCAGCAATTGATCAACATGGTGCTGGCGGCGTTCACCGTGTTGCTCGGCCTGATCCTGATCAAAACCGGTGTGGATGCCAGCGGATTCGTGCTGTTCCTGTTCTTTGCGTTCGCGCTCGCGCTGGGTGTTTCGGTCACACTGCCGATTGGCGGCGCCGACATGCCGGTTGTGATCTCGCTGTTCAACGCCCTCACCGGCCTTGCCGTCGGCATGGAGGGTTACGTCCTTGGCAACCCGGCGATGATGATTGCAGGGATCGTGGTCGGCTCCGCCGGTACCTTGCTGACCCAGTTGATGGCCAAGGCAATGAATCGCTCGCTCGCGAACGTGTTGTTCAGCAACTTCGGTGAAGGTGCAGTGAGCTCGGAGGATTCCGTCTCCGGCTCACTGAAACCCATCGAAGCTGCGGATGTGGCCGTGATGATGGCCTTCGCCGAGAAAGTCGTCATCATCCCCGGTTACGGCATGGCGGTGGCTCAGGCCCAACACAAAATTTGGGAACTCACCCAGATCCTGCGCGAACGCGGCGTCGCGGTGAAATTCGCCATCCACCCCGTCGCCGGGCGCATGCCGGGTCATATGAACGTGCTGCTCGCCGAAGCTGGCGTGCCCTACGACATCATCTACGACCTCGACGAGATCAATAACGAATTCGCCACCGCGGATGTCGCGCTGGTTATCGGCGCCAACGATGTCGTCAACCCGGTCGCCCGCACCGACCCCGCGAGCCCGATCTTCGGCATGCCGATCCTGAACGCCGACCAAGCCAAAAATATCGTCGTCATCAAACGCGGCCAGGGCGCGGGTTTCTCCGGCATTGAAAACCACCTGTTCTACGCCGACAACTGCCGCATGCTTTACGGCGACGGACAAAAGATGGCGGCGGAGCTGATCGGAGCGGTGAAGACGTTGTAGGTCGTCCCGCCGAGGCGACGCGGCCGCCACGACAAATGGGGCCGCACGTACCTCGACACGCGTCAGGAGCGGAGCGGCGACCTCGTGAGCCATGTGTGCCTTGGCTCATGCGGCAAAGAATCGCGTTACGCGACCCCGATCCCGGCACGTCTCGCGCTACGGCGCCATCGCTGCGGCCGCCGCTTCGAGCTGGAGCTCGAACTGGGTCCGCGCGTGACGTGCCGCAAGCTTGACATAGTGTTCCGCGGAATAGACGAGGTACTCGCGCTCTTCGGCCGTCAAGGCACGCACCGATCTGGCCGGCGCGCCAAGATAGAGAAAGCCTCCCGCGAGACGCTGCCCCGGCGGCACCAAGGCGCCCGCGCCGAGCATTAC
The DNA here is from genome assembly GCA_964620675.1 of uncultured Thiotrichales bacterium. GTDB lineage: Bacteria > Pseudomonadota > Gammaproteobacteria > UWMA-0217 > UWMA-0217 > CAYSFW01. The sequence goes on from CAZUJU010000023.1 coordinate 24,234, forward strand.
GCCAGTCTCCACCACCGCGCCGTCGAGCACGATGCAGCCAATGCCGACGAAACAACCGGATTCGAGCGTGCAGGCGTGCAGCGTCACGTTGTGTCCCACGGTCACGCGATCGCCGATGCGCAAACCTCGACCGCCCGGTTTGTAGTGGCTGTCGTGGGTGACGTGCAGCACGCTGCCATCCTGAATATTGGTTTCCTCACCGATCACAATGCCGTGCACGTCGCCGCGAACCACCGCATGCGGCCACACCGAGCTGCGGGCGCCGATCACCACGTCACCGATCACGCTTGCGGCGGGGTCGATGTAGGCCTCACGGTGAATGGCGGGCGTGTGTTGTTCAAATCTTTGGATCATTGCGGGCGCGCTCCAGGGGATTACGGCAGGTGGGTTGCGGTATGCTAAGCGGCGTAACCGGGTTGATGAAAGGCTGGCATGTCGTATCAGGATTATAGGTATCGCTTCCATCCGCGCCACGGGGTGCTGGGCCGACTGCAAGCCTACGCCCGGTTGATTCGACTCGACAAGCCGATCGGAACGCTGCTGCTGCTGTGGCCTACGTTGTGGGCGTTGTGGATCGCGGCCGAGGGAGTGCCCGATTGGCACATTCTCGCCGTCTTCGTCGCCGGGGTTGCGTTGATGCGCTCGGCGGGCTGCGCCATCAATGACTATGCCGATCGCGACTTCGACCCGCACGTCTCACGCACCCGACAGCGCCCGCTCGCGGCGCACGAGATTCAGCCGTTCGAGGCGCTCCTGGTCGCCGGCACGCTCGCGCTCATCGCGTTCGCGCTGGTATTGACGCTCAATCGCCCGACACTCTGGATGGCCGTCGGCGCAGTGCTGCTCGCAGCGAGCTACCCGTTCATGAAACGCTATCACTACATGCCGCAGGTCCACCTGGGCGTGGCCTTCGCCTGGGCGATCCCGATGGCATTCACGGCCCAGACCGGCGCCCTGCCGACGCAGAGTGGCTGGCTACTATTTCTCGCCGCGGTGCTCTGGACGACCGCCTACGACACAATGTACGCGATGGTCGACCGCGACGACGATCTCAAGATCGGCATCAAATCCACCGCTATTCTATTCGGCGATGCGGATCGCGTCGGCATCGCGCTGCTTCAGGCGATGATGTTTATGGCGCTGATTTTCGTCGGGCGTCTCGAACAACTCGGCTGGGCGTACTACGTCGGGTTAGTGATTGCCGCCGTTTTGGCGCTGTATCAACAGTTTCTGATCCGGGAACGGCGACCATCGGATTGCATGCGTGCGTTTCTCAATAACAATTCTCTCGGGTTGGTGATCTTTATCGGCCTGGCGCTGGAACGCTGGCTCGCGGCGCGCATACCGGTTTGACTCGCAAGACCTTCGCCAGTATTATCCCGCGTCTTTATAAAATCGCCTTCGGTTTGGAGATAACACCATGTACGCGGTCATCAAGACGGGCGGAAAACAATACAGGGTCGCGCAGGGCGACGTGCTTCGGGTTGAAAAACTCGACGCCGAACCTGGTAGCGACGTGAACTTCGATCAGGTGCTGCTGGTCGCCGATGGTGACAATGTGACAGTCGGTGCGCCGACCGTAACCGGAGGAATGGTCAACGCCAAGGTGCGTGACCACGTTCGCGGCGACAAGGTCCTGATCGTCAAGTTTCGCCGCCGCAAGCATTACCGCAAACAGGCCGGTCACCGGCAGCATTACACCGAAGTCGAAATCACCGGCATCAGCGCAGGCTAGGCGTCCGGTTAGTCAGAGGAAAAATCCATGGCCCACAAAAAGGCAGGCGGCAGTTCCCGCAACGGTCGCGATTCGCAATCCAAACGCCTAGGCGTTAAGCGCTTCGGCGGACAATTCGTCCTCGCCGGCAACATTCTGGTGCGGCAACGCGGCACTCAGTACCACCCCGGCGAAAATGTCGGTTGCGGTACCGACTACACGCTGTTCGCCAAATCCGACGGCTATGTGGAGTTTCGCGTCGGCGGTCCGAAGCACCGTCGCTACGTCAGCATTCGCCCGGTGGAGCAAGCTGCGGAGCTGTAGACTGCGGGCCCCGCGAACTTCGAGAGCCCCGCCACGAGCGGGGCTTTTTCGTTATATGCTTACATCCCGCTCAGCACCGATTCGGATCATCACGCCATGAAATTCGTCGACGAAGCACGCATCAAGGTCAAGGCCGGGGATGGCGGCAACGGCTGCGTCAGCTTCCGCCGCGAGAAGTACATCGAGTACGGCGGCCCCAACGGCGGCGACGGCGGCGACGGCGGCAGCGTCTATCTGGTCGCGGACACCAACTTGAATACGCTGCTGGACTTCCGCTATACCCGCCACTTCGAGGCCGAACGCGGCGAAAATGGCGGCACCAGCAACTGCACCGGCCGTAGTGGGGCGGATCTGGAAATTCCGGTTCCGGTCGGCACGCTGGTGCGCGATAGCGAAACCGACGAGCTGATTGGCGATCTAATCGAACCCGGACAGCGTCTGCTGGTCGCCCAGGGCGGTTGGCATGGAATCGGTAACACACGGTTCAAGAGCTCGGTCAACCGTACCCCGCGCCAACATACGCCCGGCAAACCCGGCGACCAACGCGCGCTCTACCTCGAACTGAAATTGCTCGCCGATGTCGGTCTACTCGGCTTGCCGAACGCGGGCAAATCAACCTTGATCAGCGCGGTCTCGGCCGCTCGACCCAAGATCGCCGACTACCCCTTCACCACGCTCAATCCGAATCTCGGCGTGGTCGAAGCGGGAACGCACAAGCACTTCGTGATGGCCGACATCCCCGGCCTGATCGAAGGTGCGGCCGAGGGCGCGGGACTCGGCATCCAGTTTTTACGCCACCTGGGGCGTACCCGGCTGTTGTTACATTTGGTCGACCTCGCGCCGCTCGACCCGAATCAGACACCCGCCGATGCGGTGCGGGTAATCGAAACGGAACTCGCCCACTACAGCCCAGAACTCGCCGAAAAGCCGCGCTGGCTGGTGCCGACCAAACTCGACACGCTGAGCCCGGAGAATGCCACCGAGGAGGTACAAACCCTGGTCGACGAACTTGGCTGGCACGGCCCGGTGTTCCCGATCTCGGCAGTCGCGCGCCTCGGCCTAGAACCTCTGATCAACGCCATCATGACCTATCTGGAGCAACCGACCGATGCAGCTGGATGAGCGCCTAAAGCAGGCCAGGCGCTGGGTATTTAAGATTGGCAGCGCCCTGCTGACCGACGAAGGCCGCGGCCTTAATCGTGCCGCGCTGCAGGATTGGGCGGAGCAACTCGCGATGCTGCGCCACGAGGGACGCGAGGTGGTGCTGGTGTCCTCCGGCGCGGTCGCCGAAGGCATGAGTCGGCTGGGATGGAAAAAGCGACCGAGCGCGGTGCCCCAACTCCAGGCGGCCGCCGCGATCGGGCAAATGGGGCTCGTGCAGGCCTACGAGAGCTGCTTTCAACAGTACGGACTACACAGTGCGCAAGTGCTGCTGACCCACGAGGATATGCGTAATCGTGAACGCTATCTCAACGCCCGCAGCACGCTCAAGACATTGCTCGCACTCGGTGTCATTCCGGTCATCAACGAGAATGACACCGTCGCGACCGACGAGATCCGATTCGGTGACAACGACACCCTGGGCGCGCTGGTCGCCAACCTCATCGAGGCCGACGTACTGGTCATCCTCACCGACCAGGAAGGTTTGTACGATCGTGATCCGCGCAAGGACACCCAAGCAACGCTGGTACAAGCCGCACTCGCCAACGACCGGCAACTGGAACATTTCGCGGGCGACGCTGCCTCCGAGCTAAGCCGTGGCGGCATGCGCACCAAAGTGCTCGCCGCCAAACGTGCCGCGCGTTCCGGTACCCACACGATCATCGTCGGCGGGACCATTCCGCGGGTCATGCTACGGGTCGCCCGTGGCGAACACCTCGGCACCCGCCTCCTCGCCGATCAGCCGATCACCGCCGCGCGCAAGCAATGGATCGCCAATCAGCTCAAATCGCATGGCCGACTCTGGCTTGACGCCGGTGCAGTCCACGCCCTGACCTCCAGTCGCAAGAGCCTGCTCGCGGTCGGCGTGCAGCGCGTCGAGGGCACATTCGAACGGGGCGACGTCGTCACCTGCGTCACGCCCGACGGCGACCCCGTCGCGCAGGGGTTTATCAACTACAACGCCCTAGACACGGCCAAGATCGCAGGCCATCCCAGCGAACAGATTGAGCGCATCCTCGGCTACCTCGATGAACCGGAACTGATCGACCGCGATAATTTGATCCTGCTTTGAGAGCCGCGATAGCTATCACAGCGGGGACACCGCCCCGGAGTGACATTGAGCCTCCGGTTTGGTGTCGTTGCCCAAAAAGCTAATGACGGATGATGCCCTCTCCAAACGACCCGGCAGCGGACGACCCTGACGGCCGCTTAAGCGCGAGACGCCGCTTACCGACCCTATTTCTTACCCTGCAGGATCTCGCGATAGCTTTGCTCGCGGAACATCGAGTCGGCGATGCGCACGGTCGGCATGCGGATACAGTTATTCAGTACTTTGGGGCCGTGGATAAACAATAGATCCGGTTTCACATTGACATGCGGCATACCCAACATCGAGGCGCGCAGGCTTTCCCATTCCACCATAACCAGGTACTCCGCCGGCAGGGTATAACCTTCCCAAACCTCGGCGGCGCGCTTGAGTTTGCTGCCGGAGGAATCTTTCAGGTCCTCCATAATCGACTCCACTGTGGCGTGGCCCGAACCGAGCGTCGAAATACCGATGCGTTTCAGAATTTGATACCCCAGCATGCCGGGTGTTTGCTTGAGCTTTTCCATCACCGCAATTTCGCCGGCCTCGAATTCCGCCTCCTTGCCAGGACGGATGGTATGTGTCGCCATTACCATGACACTTTCGCCGGAATCGATCGCATAACCGCTGGTGTCGCCGCCGTTCGCGGCGCCATGCTTCATGAGCTGGTTCATCGAAACGAGTTTTGGCAGATCGCTTTTGACGACCCGAAAGATCGGTTCTTCGGGACCGTCGAGCAATACATTGCCGCATTTCGCGCAGGTATCGACCACCACATCCTCGAAGGTTTCGTGAAACAGCTCGTGGGCCTCAACGCTATCCCAGTATGTGATCTGGTCGATCCAGATGTGTGACAAGCTTTGCGTCATATCGGGCGCGGCACCCCAACGCAAACCCATCGGACAGGTTCCCACCTGCTTCATCAAGTCGAAGCCCCTGAATCCCGGCGTCAACGCCGTCGCGAGGCACATCTTCGAACTCGCCTGTTTCATCATGCGCATCAGGTTCGGATCGTTTTCCACCAGCACGCGGTTGATCGCGACATAAAGTGGGGATTTCGGCTCGGCGTCATAAAGTGCCTTGAGGTCAACGCTCATTGGTTCGGACTCCTGTAGTCATTTTCAAACTGGGAAGAGTCTACCGAGTACGGGTCAGGATTTCGAAAACCGCGCCCACCCAAGCGGATTTTTCACAGTCCGTGACATGGCCCGCTGTTCGATGGAGGATCGCGCCGAGCGGATGCGTGCGCGGGTGGCCGAAAAACTGGCCCTGGACGATGCGCAAAAACTCAAATTCGCTCAGTTTGCCGAGCAACTGCAACAGCAGCGTGGCGCGCACAAGGAACAACACGCCACCACCCGCAGCGAGGCACTGAGTCTACTGGAGCGACCGACGCTCGATCGCGACAAGGCGCTGCGTCTGTTCGAGGCGCGCAAGCAGGCGCTCGGGGCCTCCGGGCGCGAGATGATCGATGCGTTCGCGGAATTCAGTGATAGCCTGAAGGTCGAGCAACGCGCGAAGCTGAAAGCGATGATCGATTAGCGCATGAAACGCGGATGCACCCCCGTCACGGACCCGCCGACGCGGCGGCACCCCGCGTCGCCAGCGTCGTCAGCGGCGATGCCTGGCATTTGACCGTCAGCAACCAGGGTCCCGGCCTAGCGCCGGAGCAGCTGCGGCATCTCACCACGCCGTTCTATCGCGCCGATGGCACGGCAGGCGTGGGCTACGAGCGCGGTCTTGGCACGCCCGCGCAATGCGCTCGCGCCGCAATCCGGCCGCTAAAGCGCGGAAAACTCATGGCAACAGACAAGTTTTACCTCCGCTCGCTATAATGCCCGCGCATTCTCACGACCCGAGCCCTCATGGAGCTGATTCGCGGCCTTTACAGCTTGAAACCCCGCCATCATGGTTGCGTCGCCACCATCGGCAATTTCGATGGCGTACACCGCGGCCATCAGGCGGTGCTGCGCCAACTCGCGGCGCGCGGGCGCGAGTTCGGGCTCCCGGCGACACTGATCACGTTCGATCCCCTGCCGCAGGAGTTTTTTCTCGGCGACCGCGCCCCGGCGCGACTCACCCGCTTGCGCGAAAAACTGATGGTGCTACGCGCACTCGGGGTCGAACGGGTGTTGGTATTACCGTTCAACGCCAAGCTCGCGCAAACCTCGGCGGAGGATTTCGTGCAATCGATTCTGGTGACTGGACTTGGCATTCAGCACCTCGTGGTCGGCGATGACTTCCGCTTTGGCAAAGGCCGCACCGGCGACTACACCCTGCTGGTCGCGCGTGGCCGGCAACATGGTTACGCGGTGGAGCGGACCGAGACATTCCTCTGCGCCGAGGGGGAGCGGATGAGCAGCACCCGCGTGCGCGAGGCACTTGGCAATGGTGATTTCACCCTGGCCGAACGCCTGCTCGGCCAGCCGTATACATCGAGTGGACGCGTGATACACGGCGACAAACGCGGGCGCACACTTGGATTCCCGACCGCGAACCTGCGCGCGACCCATCGCAATTCGCCCCTGCGCGGGGTCTTCGCGGTCGAAGTTACCGGCGCCGATCTCACCGCAGCACCGGCGGTGTGCAACGTCGGCACCCGGCCGACCTTCGACGGTCGTGGCGTGCTGACCGAGGTCCACCTCCTGAATTACACGGGCGACCTTTACAGTCGCCGCCTCGAGCTGCGCTGGCGGCACAAGCTCCGCAGCGAGCAGAAATTCGCCTCCCTCGATGCCTTACGCGCGCAGATCGCGCGCGACATCGACGAGGCCAGATCATTTTTCAACCTTTGAAGCGATCGTGACGGACTATAAATCTACCCTCAACCTCCCGGAAACCGCGTTTCCGATGCGGGGTAATCTGCCCCAGCGGGAACCGGAAATGCTACAAGCCTGGGAGCAAACCGCGCTGTATCAGGCCTTGCGCGCGCACTGCACCGGCCGGCCGAAATTCGTGCTCCACGACGGGCCACCGTACGCCAATGGCGACATTCACATCGGCCACGCAGTCAACAAGATCCTCAAGGACATCATCGTCAAGGCAAAGACCCTCGCGGGTTTCGACGCGCCTTATGTCCCGGGGTGGGATTGCCATGGCCTGCCGATCGAACTCAAGGTCGAACAGCGGGTGGGCAAGGTCGGACCGAAGGTCGATGCCGCCACGTTTCGGCACCACTGTCGCGCCTATGCGGCCGAACAGGTCGAAGGACAACGCCGTGATTTCAAGCGCCTGGGCGTACTCGGCGACTGGGAGCAGCCCTACCTGACGATGGATTTCAAGACTGAGGCCGACATCATTCGCGCCCTCGGACAGATTGTTGCCAATGGCCATGTCGTCAAGGGCGAGAAACCGGTGCACTGGTGCGTGGATTGCGGTTCCGCGCTGGCTGAGGCCGAGGTGGAGTACGAGGACAAGACCTCGCATGCGATCGACGTGCGATTCGAGGTGGTCGATACCACTGCCTGCGCGGCGAAGTTCGCGCCAAGCGGCGGCTCCGGACCAATCTCGGTGGTGATCTGGACCACCACACCATGGACGCTGCCGGCCAACCAGGCGGTCGCGCTGCACCCGGAACTCGGTTACCTCCTGATTCAAACGCGCGGCGAACGCGTCATCCTGGCCGAAGCGCTGGCGGATGAATGCCTGCGGCGTTATGGCTGGGGCGACGCCGAGGTGATCGGCCGCTGTCGCGGCGCGGCCCTCGAACACCTGTTTCTGAAACACCCTTTCTATCCGCGTCAGGTGCCGGTGATCGTCGGCGAACACGTCACCACCGAAACCGGCACCGGCGCGGTGCACACCGCGCCCGGCCACGGCCAGGAGGACTACGTGGTCGGCCAGCGCTACCGATTGCCGGTGGATAATCCAGTCGGCGGCGATGGGCGTTTCTTGCCGAACACGCCGCTTTTCGCCGGCGAGTCGGTGCATCAGGCCAACGGCCATGTGCTGGAAGTTCTGCAAGCGCAGGGCACGCTGGTGTTCGAGAGCAAGCTGCGTCACAGCTACCCGCACTGCTGGCGGCATAAAACCCCGATCATCTTTCGCGCCACGCCGCAGTGGTTCATCGCGATGGACCAGCAGGGCTTGCGCCAAGAGGCCCTCAAGGCGATCAAGGGCGTGCGCTGGGTGCCCGACTGGGGTCAGGCGCGGATCGAAGGGATGGTCGAGAGCCGACCGGACTGGTGTATCTCGCGCCAACGCAACTGGGGGGTGCCGATCCCGCTGTTCGTGCACAAGGAAACCCTCGCCCTGCACCCGCACACCGACGCCCTGATCGAGGCGGTCGCGCAACGGGTCGAACGGCGTGGGATCGACGCCTGGTTCGAACTCGACGCGGCCGAACTGCTCGGCAAAGGGGCACCGGATTACGTCAAGGTCGCCGATACGCTGGATGTCTGGTTCGATTCCGGCGTGAGCCACAGCACCGTGCTGCGCACGCGTGAAGGCCTCGCGTTTCCGGCCGATCTGTATCTCGAAGGCTCCGATCAGCATCGCGGCTGGTTTCAGTCGTCGCTGCTGAGTTCGGTCGCGATGGCGGGCATCGCGCCGTATAAACAGGTGCTCACGCACGGCTTTACCGTCGATGCCCAGGGCCAGAAGATGTCGAAGTCGCGCGGCAACGTGGTCGCGCCGCAAAAGGTCATCGAGCACCTTGGCGCCGATATCCTGCGCTTATGGGTCGCCTCGTGCGATTACTCGCGCGAGATGGCGGTCTCCGACGAGATCCTGAAACGCATGGCCGATGCCTACCGGCGCATTCGCAACACCGCACGCTTTCTGCTCGCAAACCTCAACGGCTTCGACCCCGCGCGACATTCGTTGCAACCCGACGCCATGATCGCGCTCGATCGCTGGGTGGTCGGCCGCGCCTGGTCGCTGCAGCAGGAAATCGTCGCAGCCTATGACAACTACCAGTTCCATCTGATCTATCAGAAGGTACATAACTTCTGTTCGGTGGATCTCGGCAGCTTCTACCTCGATGTCATCAAGGACCGCCAATACACCACCCAGACCGATGGGCACCCACGACGCTCGACCCAAACCGCGATGTATCACGTGCTCGAAGCCCTGGTCCGCTGGTTGGCACCGATCCTGAGCTTTACCGCCGAGGAGATCTGGCGGCACCTACCGGGGGAACGACCGCAATCCGTGTTGTTTGAGCAATGGTATGACGGCCTGGCCCCACTGCCGGCCAGGAGCGCCATGAACGATGCATTCTGGGACACCCTATTGCACCTGCGCGAGGCGATCGGCCCGCATCTGGAAACCCTGCGCAACAGCAAGGCAATCGGCGCCTCGCTCGATGCCGAGGTCGATCTTTACTGCGACGAACCGCTCTATGAGTTGCTCACCCAACTGGGCGAAGAATTGCGCTTCGCGCTGATTACCTCGTCCGCCAGAATTCACGCGATTGGCGATGCGCCCGGGCAACTGGGGCCGGTGACCTTGGGCAACGGGATGCGGGTGGTGATTCGCGTCAAACCCAGCGAGCATCCCAAGTGCGTCCGCTGCTGGCACAAACGCGAGGATGTCGGTCACCACGCTACGCACCCGGAATTGTGCGGGCGCTGCGTGGAAAACGTCTGCGGCGACGGGGAGCAACGCCAGTATGCTTAAATGGTTATGGCTCTCGGGCGCGGTGATCACACTGGATCAAGCCACCAAATACCTCGCCGAGCGCGGCCTGGTGATGCATGACCCGGTGGCGGTGATCCCCGGCTTTTTCAATTTCACGCTGATGTACAACACCGGGGCCGCGTTCAGCTTTCTCGCCTCGGCTGGCGGCTGGCAACGCTGGTTTTTCACCGTGCTCGCGCTGGGGGTTTCAATCGTGCTGGTGTTCTGGCTCAAGCGCCTGCCGTCCAACGAACGCTGGACCGCCGCGGCCCTCGCACTGATTCTGGGGGGTGCGATCGGCAACGTGATCGACCGGATACTCCACGGTCATGTGATTGATTTTATTCAGTGGTACTACGACAAATACTACTGGCCGGCGTTCAATATCGCCGACGCCGCAATCTTCGTCGGTGCCGTCATCCTGATCGCGTTGACACTATTTGGCCGCCCCGCTACGGTGACCCAATGAACCCGCCGCGGATTCGACCCAACAGTCGGGTGGTCATGCACTATCGACTCGGCCTGCCCGATGGAACCGAAGTCGACGCCAGCGCGATCGACGAACCGCTGAGCTTCGCGCTCGGCGATGGCACCATGATTCCTGGACTGGAATTCGCGCTGCTCGGCCTTGTTCCCGGCGCTCTCCAGACCGTGACCATCGACGCCGCGACGGCCTACGGCGCGCGTGACCCGGCGGCGGTGCATTGGATGCCGCGCAGCGATTTCCCCGCCACCCTGCAACCCGTAGCCGGGCAAATCCTGAGTTTCGGCCTACCGACCGGCGACGAAGTCCCCGGTGCAGTGCTCGCAGTCGAGGAGAAACGAGTTCAGGTCGACTTGAACCATCCGCTCGCGGGGCGCGAAGTGGTGTTTTCGGTCGAGATCCTGGCGGTCGAAAACCCCATCGAAGCACCGCAGACTGGCAGCGCCTAGCACACTGCCTATACTGCGATCCTGAACCGATCCAAGTTTCCCGACGAGGCCCGCATGCAAGTCCTGCTCGCCAATCCCCGCGGCTTCTGTGCCGGCGTCGATCGTGCCATTGAAATCGTCGATCGCGCCTTGGCGCTGTTCGGCGCCCCAATCTATGTGCGCCATGAAGTGGTGCACAACCGTTACGTGGTGAATTGCCTGCGTGAAAAAGGCGCGGTGTTCGTTGACGAGCTCGATCAGGTGCCCGACAACGGGATCGTGATTTTCAGCGCCCACGGCGTCTCCAAAGCGGTTCAGGACGAAGCCGCGCGGCGTCGGCTACAGGTATTCGACGCGACCTGTCCGCTGGTCACCAAGGTCCATCTGGAGGTGGCCCGCTACGCCCGCGAAGGACGAGAAGCCGTTCTCATTGGCCACGCCGGCCACCCCGAGGTCGAAGGAACGATGGGACAGTACGATACCCGGCATGGAGGTGCGATCTACCTCGTCGAATCGCCGGACGACGTGCCGCACCTTAACGTGCGTGATCCCGAACGCCTCGCCTTTATCACCCAGACCACGCTTTCGGTGGACGACACCCGCCGCGTGATCGATGCGCTACGGCAACGCTACCCGGCGATCCACGGCCCCAAAAAAGACGACATTTGCTACGCGACGCAAAATCGCCAGGATGCCGTGCGCCAGTTGGCAGACTCCTGCGACCTGCTGCTGGTGGTCGGTTCGCCAAACAGCTCCAATTCGAATCGCCTGCGCGAGCTGGCCGAGAGTCACGGCATACCTGCCTATCTGATCGACTCGGCTGACGATCTGCGCGCGGAATGGGTCGGCCGCGACAGCAGGGTGGGATTGACGGCTGGCGCATCGGCGCCGGAAATCCTGGTACAGGCCGTCGTTGCCAAGCTGCGGGCACTGGGGGCGGATGTTGTTGCGGAGCGCCGCACGATCGAGGAGCACATGGTATTCGCGCTGCCTAAGGCGTTACGCGAACCACAACCGGAACGCTAGCGACACGGTCAACGCAGGGTGCCCGGACCAGGCTAACGAGGGAAAGACGTCGGCCACCCGCGCCGGGTGGCCGACTTCGCAGCGTTACAGTGTGTCGGTACAAACGTTCGAGGTACCGTAGGGACTCACGATCGCGCTGAACCCGCCACCCACGATCCCGACGCTGCCGGGCGGCGCCTTGGTCAGATCGTTCACGTCATCGCCCAGCACTTGCAACACCGTACTCGACTTGAAGGTCGATTCGCGCCCGGCGAACGAGGTCTGCGCAATCAGCTCCACTTCCAGCCAATGCGCCTGATCGCGAGGATAGGTGATATTGAAGTAGCCGAACCCGTTCGAGTCCGTCGTCACCGTCGCTTTGGACACCGTAGGCGCCAGTGAATTGCTTTCCGAAATCGTAACCACTGGCGGCGGGGTCAACAGGCTGTCATTGTTGCCGCCGTTGAGCGGATCGTCCTCACCCGGATCGAGAATGCCGTTGCGGTTAACGTCTTCCGAGCGGCATTCGCCGGCGCCGGTATTGATCGTGTAGAGCGGCACCCACGGCGCAACCGGATCACCGTTACTGTTGGCACTCGGCACGTAGTACCCCTTCATATAACGCTTCGGATAAACCGATATCTGGACCGTCGCATTGGTCACCGGCACCCCGTTATCGTTGACTTGGATGACGTAGGGCTTACTGTATTGAGCATCGTTCGGAGTATGCAGGAGGTTACCGGTACCGAACGTGATGCGCACGTTTTGGGGATCGACGGTCATCCGTACCGTCTGGGTCACCGTCGGGAAGTTCTGCACCACTGCAGTGACCTGCACGTTGTTCTCGCCGCTGGCCTGAATGCCGGCAGTATAGACCGTGCTCGCCTGACCTAATGAGTTAGTGATGACCTCGCCGAGCGATAGCGAACCTTCGGTGAAATCGACCAGATTGAATTTGACCTTCTGGTTTTTCACGAGATTTTGGTTGGCGTCGCGCAGCGTCGCGGTCACGGTACTTTTCGAACCGATCGAGACGATACGCGGCGCGCTTTCGAGCACCATCATCGTCGGTGTCGTCGCGACGAACTCGATCGGCATGGTCGCGGTCTCGTTGCCGGTCGATGCCGTGATCATCGCCAGACCCGCAGTGGCTGACCTCACCGCGACGCTGGCAATCCCTTGCGCGTTGGTCGTCGCGGTCGCGACTCCACCCACAAATTCGCCGCGAGTCGACGAGAAGCTGATGGCTTGATTGGGCGACGGAGACCCTGCAACCAGCATCTGTACCGAGACCGTACGGTCGGTATTGAGATTCACCTCGGCCGGATTCGTGGGCGAAACGAACACGATGCCATCGCTCGACACCCGCAGTTGGTAGGTCTTCGACACGGTGCCGTTCAGCGCGGTCGCGGTGATCACGTCATTGCCACCGTGGGTATCGGTCACCCGGAACGTCGCCTCGCCCTGCTTATCGGTGATAACGGTGCTGCTGCTCAGACCGTTGCCCAGCGCCGAACTCAGTGTCACGGCACGATTTCCAAGCACGCTGCCGTCGCCTGCCGTCAACTTGATGCCGATGTCGGCCGCAGTGCCTGCGGCAATCGCGCTGGCCGGCCCACTGAACTGAATCTCGGTGCCAACCACCTCGATCGCGACCGTTTCCTTCGCCAATCCGGACATCGCGGTGGCCGTAACGGTAATGCTACGTTTTACCGGATCGTTTGGCGTCGACAGGATCGCCACCGCGTTTCCCAGTGTATCGGTGGTCGCCTGCACGATTTGCAGACTGCCGGATGTTGCCGCGAATGTGATCGGCTCGTTGGCCACGAACACGTTATTGGCGTCACGTAGATTGGCCGTAATCCGCACCGAACTGCTCTCGCCGGACTTAAGCTGCCAGTCCTCGGTCAGCAACACCAGCGTCGGTATGGATTGCGGCACCACCACGGTTCCACCGCCACCCGCCGGAGGCGTCACCACCGCGGCATCGCTCGCGCCCCCCCCAAAACACCCGGTGAGCGACAGCACAAGTGCCACGAGCCAGGCGCCGATTGTCGCTCGCCCGGCGAACTTAAATCCCAATGAATTCATATCCAATCCTCGCAAATCCTTTTTCCATGACCCGAGACCGGCCGGTGCAGTCGATCAACGCAGTTTCGGCCAGTTGAAGTGGTGCACGATACCGAGGCCAACGGTCTTGTATTTGTCGTCTAGACCGTACTGCAGGTATTCGATCCCGAGCGCGGTATTTTCAGTTCCGTAGAACTCGATCCCCGCGCCGACCGCAAGATCGGTGAAATCGCCCTTTACCTGGGCGAAGTTGGCATCGACAAAGCCCACGCCGAGCAGACCGTAGATGTTGATGCGTTCGAGCGGCAGGTTGGCGCGAACGAATCCCGCGAGGTAGGTCACCTCGGGACTGCTGAGATGACTGTCGTTCAGGGTCAGGCCGGCATGGCCTTCGACCGCGACGAATTTGTTGAAATCGAAGCCCAGCTTGCCACCGAGATTTCCGGCATCCTGCTTGGGACCTTTGTCCGGCACGAATTGCGCGTCCGAGCCGAAGATGCCAAAGTATTGCCTCGGCTGATCGGCATGGACATGACACGCGCCAAGTGCCAGCATCGCCGCACCGCAGACTCTTCCAAATCGCATCGCAATCTCCTTGTTGCTCGATAATACGTACCAGCGGACCGACCCCAGTCTCGTGGTTGTCGGATTCTAACGGGCCGACCCGGTGGAATTCTGTGAACCCATCGAAATCCCGGGCGAGCGATCACGACTTTACATCAACTTGGGAGTTGCATCAGGCTTTGACGCCAATACCGTTCATCGTCCGGTTCGACGCGCGGCCCGGTGGCGGATGATTGGCGATGTAGTAATGAACGGCACAAAAGTTCCGACGAAATGCACGAATTTTATGCGGGCGCCCGCAAAAGCACTTGACAAACCGGCACTTGAATTCGACTTATGCACATCAAAGGTGGGCTAGGAGCCGACGTCGCTCAGTTACACTCTCAGTCTCCCAAAGACACCAAGTAAATGCGATAACTATATGTTTTTACGAAAATACCCAGAAATCGACCAATTCTTCACCGATCCGACCCAAAGCCGCGAAACACCGGGGTTCCGACCGCACGCAGACACATTTTCCACAAAGTTATCCACAGCAAATGTGGATAAGCCGTATCTTCCTTTAGACAAGAATGAGTTAGCGATCACAATTTCATAAAACCATAACACTGAATTCCCCGCACGTGGGTTTGCCCAACAACATCGCCAGGATCGCCCTAGCCACCCCGATCGACGACCTGATCGATTACCTGCCCGGCATTTTAGGCGGGCAGCTACTGCCCGGCGTGCGGGTGCGGGTGATGTTTGGGCGTAGGCGCATGGTCGGGGTTTTCATCG
This sequence comes from uncultured Thiotrichales bacterium, assembly GCA_964620675.1. GTDB lineage: Bacteria > Pseudomonadota > Gammaproteobacteria > UWMA-0217 > UWMA-0217 > CAYSFW01. The sequence continues at coordinate 39,467 of CAZUJU010000023.1, forward strand.
CCTGGGCCGCATCCAGCGCGGTGGCCTCCGACCGCCTGAAGCCGATCATCGAAGTGCTGGACGCGGCTCCGCTGCTACCTTCGGCGCTGCTGGAACTATTGCGGCGCGGCGCACAGTACTACCATCACCCATTCGGCGAGGTCGTTCTTCACGCGCTACCGACGCTGTTGCGGGAAGGCCACACCGGTGACTCGCCCGCCACGACGCGCTGGTATGCCCAACCGCCAACGCCCGCGGCAACCGATGCACTGAGCCGCGCCCCCGCGCAGAAGGCTTTGCTGGATTACCTGGCACGGGATCCGGCCGGTTGTTCGCTGGCCGAATTGAGAACGCGCTTTCGCTCGGCGAACGCGGGACTGAAGGCGCTCGCCGCAAAAGGTCTCGCCCGGTCCGAGTCCATCGCGACGCCGTGCGATGATTCGGGTCGAGCGGAGCACGCGACCGCCCCCGTGCTCAACCACGAGCAGTCCGCCGCGTTGCAGGCAATTACCGAGACCCCGCCGGGGTTCGCGGTCCATCTGCTGGAAGGGGTGACGGGCAGCGGCAAAACCGAGGTGTATCTGGCCCTGATCGAACGCACGCTGGCGGAAGGGCGCCAGGTTTTGGTCCTCGCCCCCGAGATCAGCCTGACCCCGCAGCTGCAGCAGCGCTTCCGCGCCAGGCTCGGCGTGGCGGTCGTCAGCTTGCATTCAGGCCTGAGCCCGCCGGCGCGTCTCGCGGGCTGGCAACACGCCCGCAGCGGCGCGGCCCGGGTCGTCATCGGCACGCGCTCCGCCGTTTTCACCCCGCTCCCGGGACTCGGTCTGATCGTGGTCGACGAGGAGCATGATGGCTCCCTCAAACAACAGGAGGGCTTTCGCTACCACGGCCGCGATCTGGCAATCCTGCGCGCACGCATCGACGAGGTTCCGATTGTGCTCGGCTCCGCGACCCCGTCGCTCGAATCGCTCGCCAACGTGGCGCGCGGCCTCTACGCCCGGCACCGTCTCACCGCGCGGGCCGGAGCGGCGCGCGCCCCGTCGTTTCAATTGGTCGATCTACGTCGGCAACAGCTCGACGCCGGCTTGTCGCGGCATCTGTTCGAGGCGATGCAGCGCCACCTCGACGACGGCCATCAGGTCCTGCTGTTCCTCAATCGTCGTGGCTACGCGCCGGTGCTCCTCTGCCATGAGTGCGGCACCGCGCTGGATTGTCCGCACTGCACCGCGCACACGACCTACCATGCCCGCGCCAACGCGCTGCATTGCCATCACTGCGGTCACGTGCGCCGCGCGCCGAGCCAGTGCCCGAGTTGCGGCGGGAATGATTTGGTCGCGATCGGAATCGGTACCGAGCGGCTAGAAGAACACATCCGCGCGCGATTTCCCCACCATCCGGTATTGCGACTCGATCGCGACGCCACCCGCCGCAAAGGCGAGCTGGAGGCTCGCCTCGCCGAGATCGCGCGCGGCGATTTTCGCATCATTATCGGCACCCAACTCCTCGCGAAGGGACATGACTTTCCGAACCTCACGCTGGTGGGCGTGATCGACGTGGATCAGGGCCTCTTCAGTACCGACTTCCGTGCCCCCGAGCGGCTGGTGCAACAGGTGCTCCAGGTCGGCGGGCGGGCCGGGCGCGGCAGCAGCGCGGGTGAGGTTATATTGCAAACCCATCAGCCGGACCATCCGCTATTGCGCCAACTGCTGAGCGCAGACTATCCGGCGCTGGCCGAGTCGATGCTGCACCTGCGCCAAGCGGCGGGCTGGCCACCGTATCGCAATCTCGCGTTGATCCGCGCCTCGGCGCCGCAGGCCGACGACGCCGAACGGTTTCTCGACGAACTGGCGACGCTGGCGCGCGCCGAGGCTGAAAATGCGCTTGAAGTGCTCGGTCCGGTGCCGGCACCCCTGGCGCGCAAAGCCGGCCGCCACCGTTTTCTCTTGTTGCTGCGCAGCGACGAACGGCGCGATCTACACCGGCTGTTACGCCCGCTCAAGGTGCAGGCCGGCGCGCTGAAATCCGCCCGCGCGGTACGTTGGTCGGTCGACGTCGACCCGGTCGACATCGGCTAGAAGGCTCGCTCATCCGCCGAGCTGGCGCGCCAAACATGTGCAAACGCGGACATTTCGCTACAATTCCGCCCTTGTCGATCTACCTGCCGGCGGCGTCACCTTGAAAGAAGCAATCCAGAGCCTCGTCATTCAGGCCCTCGAAACCCTGCACCGCGAAGGCGTGCTGGCGGAGCTGCCGGCGCCCGCGGACATCGAAGTCACCCGCACCCGCGACGCCACCCACGGTGATTACGCCACCAACATCGCGCTCAAACTTGCCAAACAGGTTCAGCGCCCACCGCATCAGTTGGCCGGACTGCTCCTGGCACGCCTGCCGGTCTCAACCGCGGTCGTGAAAACCGAGATCGCCGGGCCCGGTTTCATCAATTTTTTCGTCAGTTCGGCGGCCACGCTCGCAACCGTCCACACCATCCTCGCCGAGGGTGAGCGCTTCGGCCGCAGTCGGCACGGGCAGGAAAAGCGGGTGCAAGTGGAGTTCGTTTCGGCGAACCCGACCGGCCCACTCCACGTCGGGCACGGCCGCGGCGCGGCCTATGGTGCGAGCGTCGCCGATCTGCTGGAAGCGATTGGATTCGCGGTTGAGCGCGAATACTACGTCAACGATGCCGGGCGCCAGATGAACATCCTCGCGGCCTCGGTCTGGCTGCGCTACCTGGAACTCGCGGGCGAACAATTGCCGTTTGCGACCAATGCCTACAAGGGCGATTACGTCTGGGATATTGCCGCGACCCTGCATCGGGAGCACGGCGATGCCTTTCGCCGCCCGGCGGCAGAGGTGCTCGCGCATTTGCCACCCGACGAGCCCGCAGGTGGCGACAAGGAGATTTACATCGACGCCGTGATCGAGCGCGCCCAAGCCTTGCTTGGCGCCGCCGCCTACCGCCAAGTCTTCGATCTCGGCCTGAACGCGATTCTCGACGACATCCGCCGCGACCTCGCGGGCTTCGGCGTCACCTTTCAGCGCTGGTATTCCGAGCGCACGCTGACTGAGTGCGGAACCGTCCAGCGGGTGATCGAAAGGCTGCGCGCAGCCGGACATGTCTACGTTCAGGACGGTGCGCTCTGGTTCCGATCGACCGCCTTCGGCGACGAGAAAGACCGCGTGGTGCTGCGCGAGAACGGACAAACCACCTATTTCGCGTCCGACATCGCCTACCACATCGATAAATTCGAGCGCGGCTTCGAGCGCGTGATCAATGTCTGGGGCGCCGACCACCATGGTTACGTGCCGCGCGTAAAAGCGGCCCTGCAAGCCCTCGGCTTCAATCCCGCTCAACTCGACGTGATGCTGGTCCAGTTCGCGATTCTGTATCAGGGCGGCGAGCGGATGCAGATGTCGACCCGCTCCGGCGAATTCGTCACCCTGCGCGAGCTGCGCGAAGAAGTGGGCAACGACGCCGCGCGGTTCTTCTACGTGATGCGCCGCGCCGATCAGCACCTGGACTTCGACCTCGACCTCGCCAAGACCCACTCGAACGACAACCCAGTGTTCTACATCCAGTATGCTCACGCCCGCGTTTGCAGTGTGCTGCGTGAGGCGAGCGAACAGGGCCTGGCGAGCGATAGCACCGATGCGAACCTTGACCGCCTGACCGAGTCGCATGAGACCGACCTGATCGGCAAGCTCGCGACTTACCCCGAGACCTTGCAACAGGCCGCCCTGGCGCTGGAACCTCATCAGCTCGCAAACTATCTGCGCGAGCTCGCGATGCTGTTCCACACCTACTACAACGCCCACCGCTTCCTGGTCGATGACGCCACCCTGCGCGATGCCCGTCTCGCCCTGGCGCGCGCGACCCGGCAAGTGCTCGCAAACGGTCTCCGCCTGCTCAGCGTCACGCCGCTGGAGCGAATGTGATTAGTCCGGCATACTCGTATTCGACGCCCACCATGCCGACCATTCACCGACCGCGGCGACCGATGGCCCAATACAAGCAGCGCAGCCGACGCCCGCGCGCCAACCGGCGCAACCCCGACGCCAGTCCGGCGATGCCCGGCTGGATCTGGCTGCTGGTCGGATTTGGGATGGGCTTGCTGGTGACAATCTACCTCGTGTTCAAACACCCCACCGCGCCGCGTCCCGAAGCCGCGGTTGCGCCCGCCGTCGCCCCCGCGGCATTGGCGGCACCGCCCATACCCGGCGCAACGGTCGCCACCGTACAACCCCCGCCGCCGCAAACCGCCGCGCCGGCTGCCAAGGCCGCCGCCCAACCTGCGCCGGAAGTCGCTGCCGACCCGCCCGCACCGCCCAAATACTCCTTTTACGCAATCCTGCCCGAAGCCGAGGTGATCGTCCCCGAGGCCGAGATCAATCGCGGCCTCGACAGCGTACCGCTGCAACAGGCGCCAGGGGCGCAACCCGGCGCGGGCAAGGGCTACCTGCTCCAGGTTGGTTCGTTCCGCAATCTCACCGACGCCGATCGACGCAAGGCCGAACTCGCACTGCTCGGGGTGCAAGCGACGGTTGAAAAGGTTTCGCTCGACAACACACTCTGGCACCGCGTGCGGGTCGGGCCGTTCAGATCGCTGGACGATGTGAACCGCGTCCGAACCCAATTACACAGCCAGCAGATCAAGACGCTCCTGGTTCAGATCGCCAACTGACACGCTCCCGGAGGCGCCTGTTCACCCCTGCTCCAGCAGTTTGCGCAGATCGATCACCGCTGCGTTCGCCCGTGACAGGTACGAGGCCATGATCAGCGAGTGGTTGGTCACAAAGCCGAAACCGTTGCCATTCAGGATGATCGGACTCCAGATCGGCTGCTGCGTCGAATCCAGCTCGCGAATGATTTGTTGCAGGCTGATGCGGGCATTCTTTTTGTCGAGCACCGAAGCGAAATCGTGTTCCACCGCACGCAGCAGATGGAGCAAGGCCCAGGCTTGACCGCGCGCCTCGTAAAACACGTTGTCGACTTGCAGCCACGGGGTCTTGATGAACTGTTGCGTCGGGGTCGCCGTCGATTGAGCCGCGCCCACATCGCCGGCGAGGTCGGTGTTGATGCGCTCCTGACCGACACTCGCACTCAAGCGTTGCGATAACGACCCCAGCCGCTTCTCGACCTGCGCCAGCCAATCGCGCAGGTTGTCGGCGCGCGAATAGAACTGGGCGTCGCCTTGGGCCGGATCACTCAAGCGCGCAAGGTAACGTTCGAGCGCCTCGATGGCAGCGCGATACTCGCTCTCGCTCGGCGGAAACAGCCACGACTCCGAATTAAAGTTAAAGCGCGGCTCGGCAACGATCAGATCCTTATCCTCGGTCGATTGCGACTGCGAACGACTGAAATCGTTGCGCAACGCCCGCGCCATGTCGCGAACCTGCACCAGCACGCCGAATTCCCACTCGGGAATATTGTCGAGATAGATGCCGGGTGGCGTGACATCGTTGCTCAGGTACCCGCCCGGCTTATCCAGCATCGTGCTGGCGACGCGAATCAGCGTCGCGGTGGTCGTGTAGCCGTTGACCACCTTGGTCTCGCTCGCAGCGGCCTTGTCCTGCGTGAATTCAGTGACCGCGAACACCTCGGGCTCGCGACTCCAATACAGCCCCAGAATCACCACCACGGCAAAATAGGTCGCGATAAACAGCCCGATTGTCCATAGCCAACCGCGCTCGATCCAGGTACTCGGGCGATAGAGATTGAACAGTCGCTTGGTGCTGGTCGCGGAAGCGTTTAACAGATTCATTGACAAGGCCTCTTGACTACGAAGAAAACGACAGGGCACCGCCAGCGGGCGCAATACCGCGAGCCGCGCAGAGCGCCGTGCCGACACTTAAATTCTACGCGCGAAATCGACGCTTGGGCGGCCGCCGCGAGCCCCGCGAACACGCGACTGACCGTGATCCTACCCCGGCCGCGGCGAGGATGTCACAATCCCGTTTCGCAACCCCGCACGATCCGCACTCACATGTTCGACGCACTCATCCAGACGATCAACGCACAGCTCCAGAATCAAGTGGTCTCGGGCGGCCTGCTGCTTGGATTCGTCGGCTTGTTCATCGCGTGGGCACGCAAGCTGCCGGGGATCATCTGGAACCACGCCAAGCGCCTGATCATCGTCACCGCCGTGATCGACAACCGCAATGACCTGTTCAACGCGCTCATCACCTGGCTGAACGAGTTGCCGTTCGGCAAGAACAGCCGGTTTTTCACCGTTATCCAGCAGACCGGCGGGCAACCGGATGACGCCCGTGAGGACGGCTTACCCACCCTGCTGTTCAGCCCCGCACCGGGGTTTCACATCTTCTGGCACGAAGGCCGGCCGATGTGGATCATGCGCGAGATCTCGATCAACCTGCAGGTGGTCGAGACGCTGCGAATCAACGTCTTCCTCGCCAATCGGCGCTACCTCGAAGCGCTGCTCGAAGATGTGCTGAAACGCGCCTATGGCCGTTACGCCGACCACACCCTGCTGTATACCGTCGACCTATGGTCGGAGAACTGGCGCCAATCCGACGCCCGTCCGCGGCGCCGGATCGATTCGGTGGTGCTCGCCGACGACATTCGCGAACACCTTCTGAACGATGTGCAGGATTTTTTCTCCAAGCGCGCCTGGTACGCCGAGATGGGAATCCCCTGGCGTCGCGGCTACCTCCTCTATGGCCCGCCCGGCACCGGCAAGACCAGCGTCGCCTACGCGATCGCCGGCGAGTTGCATCTGAACCTGTGCTGGTTGTCGCTCACCAATCCGAAACTCAACGATCAGACCATCTCCGGCCTGCTGCAAAAGACCCCACCGCGCTCGCTGATCCTGATCGAAGATGTCGACGCCTTCTTCACCGCCCGGCAGAAACAAGACAACCGCATCGCGGTCAGTTTCAGCGGGCTGTTGAACGCGCTCGACGGCGTAGCGGCGCAAGAGGGGCGGATCGTGTTTCTGACCACCAATCATCACGAGTTGCTCGATGCCGCGCTGATTCGCCCGGGTCGGATCGACGTCGCGTTCGAACTGGATCTGGCCTCGCGGGAACAGGTCCGCACGCTATTCCTGCGCTTCCACCCCGCAGCCGAGGCCCTCGCCGCCGCCACTGCCGCCGCCGTTGCGGAGCGCGCGATCAGCCCGGCACAGATCCAGCAGGCCTTGCTCACCCACGCCGACGCTTCCGCCGCCGCGACCGCGATCCGCCAGATTCGCCCGGTGCCGAAAGCCCCTCGCAGCGCCGCCACGCACTCAGAACAACTGCCCCAGCGCCAGCCCGACGCCAACAACGAGGAGCAGCCCGACGAATAGCAGCGACAACACCCCGAGCAAGAGCATCAGCGGATTCACCAACAGGCCAACGCTGAGATACTGCCCCACCACATCGTCCAGCTGACCCAATAGCGAGCGCACCTCGAACAGCCGCTTGGCCTGCGCGATCAACCCCAACGCGCGTGTCCGATCACCCGCGCGCAAGCTCTGCACCGTGCTCGCGACCTCGGCGCTCACACCGGCCCGCATTGAACTCAAGCGCTGCGGCAGTTCGCGCAACTCCGCCAGCGACCACCAGAACCGCATCAGCAACAACACCGGCAACAGGGCGACCACGCCAAAGATCAGCGCCGTCCACAAGCCGAATCCTCGCAGGAAGTACATCCAGACAAACAACCAAGCGACCAGCCCGAGGCCAAGCAATGAGAGCGCACGCAGCGCATAGGCCAGGCGCTCGGCGAGTGGCAGCAGGCGACCGAGAATGGCCTGTAATCGGGTCGCGGCTGCGGGTGACGTATCCACTTGGCATATTCCAAAATGATCGATCGCGGCATTAGAACCGGTCACGCAGGTCGGCGACAAGTGCACCGCGGCGAACCCATTTCAAGAAATGCGACGCTATTAACTGGCGAAATCCGCGCAACCTGTCATATTCTAAAATGTCAAAGGGCGGATTTCTTGAATCCGGATACGATTTTCACCACGAGAACATGAGGGAAGCCGCCATGGGAGCCGCACACATCGTCAGGTCGTTCGATCAGGAACTCGGGGCATTGCGAGACCTGCTCATGGAAATGGCCTCACTCGCCGAACATGAACTGGAATCCGCGCTCAAGGCGCTGGAAACGCGCGACGCCGTCGCTGCTGCGGCGGCCGCCGCCTCGGATGCCGCTGTCAACAAGCAGGAACACCTGATCGACAACTTGGCGGTCTCCTTGATCGCCCGCCGCCAACCGATGGCCAACGACCTGCGCACGATTGTCGCCGGCCTGCGTATTTCGACCGACCTGGAACGCATTGGCGACTATGCCAAGAGTCTCGCTAACCACTCCGTCACGCTGGCAGGCATCGAGCCGGTCGGCGTCGAACCGGCGATCGTCAAACTCGGGGCAAAAGTAATGGGACTGTTGCGCGCCTCGATTAACGCCTACGTGCGCGCCGACGCCGATGAAGCGCTCGCGGTGCGGGCCGGCGACGTCGCAATCGATCAGGCATACTCCGAGGTCTTTCGCACCCTGCTTAACCTCAACACGCAAGATGCCGCCCGCACCTCCGCCTGCGTCCACCTGATTCTGGTCGCGCGCGCCCTAGAGCGTATCGGCGATCACGCCACCAACATCGGCGAACACGTGTTGTTCGCGATCACGGGTGGCACCCCCGCGGAAAACCGGCCCAAGGCCGACCGCACCGCCTTCATGACCGCCGAAACGAGCTAACCCCGATGCCGGCCTCAGCGGCGGTGCCAGACTCACCGCCGCTGATGGTCACGACCACCGATTTCCGCTAGATTGCCACCCATGCAATGGCTGGGTATCGACACCGGTGGGACGTTCACGGATTTCGTTCATTGGGACGATCGCGAACTGAGGCTCCACAAGGTACTCTCCACCCCCGAGGCCCCCGAACGCGCCATCCTTCAAGGCATCGACGAACTCGGGATCGACCTGAACCGCGACCTCGTGGTCATCCACGGCTCGACGGTGGCGACCAATGCGGTGCTCGAAGGCAAAGGCGTTCGCACCGCCTACATCACCAACCGCGGCTTCGCCGACGTCCTTACCATCGGGCGCCAGACCCGCCCGGAACTCTACGCCCTCCAAACCCAACCGCGCCGTCCCCCAGTCCCCAAGGAACTGTGCTGGGAGACCGGAGGCCGAATCGCCGCTGACGCCCGCGTACTTGAGCCGTTGACCGAGTCCGACCTCGGCGCCCTGCGCGCGCTGGTCGCCCGCCACCATCCCCAGGCGGTCGCGATCAACCTGCTGTTCTCCTATCTCGACGATAGCCATGAAAGGCGAATCGAAGCCGCATTGTCCGAGGCCGTCTTCGTCGCCCGTTCGTCCGCTGTCCTGAATGAGCAACGCGAGTACGAACGCGGCATCGCGACCTGGCTCAACGCCTATGTTGGACCCCTGATGCAAGGCTACCTGCAACGGCTGGCGACCACGTTGGCGCCGGCGCGCGTGAGCGTCATGCAAAGCCACGGCGGCACGATCGACGCGCCTCAGGCCGGTGCGCACGCGGTGGAGCTGCTGCTGTCGGGGCCTGCCGGAGGGCTGGTCGGCGCGCGCCATCAGGCCCGCCGCAGTGGTTACGCACGGCTTCTATCGTTCGATATGGGCGGAACCTCGACCGATGTCGCGCTGATCGATGGCGACCTCCAACTTGCGAGTGACGGCGAAATCGCCGGCTACCCGATTGCCGCGCCGATGGTCGACCTCCACACCATCGGCGCTGGCGGCGGCTCGATCGCCTGGCTCGACGCGGGCGGCATGTTGCAAGTCGGGCCGGCCTCGGCCGGCGCCGATCCCGGCCCCGCCTGCTACGGCCGAGGCGGCACCGAGGCGACGGTGACCGATGCCAACGTCGTGCTCGGACGCATTCCGCCCGAAATACGCCTCGGCGACGCGCTGCCTCTCGACATTGCGGCAGCGCGCACGGCGATTGGCAGGCTTGCCACGAGGATGGAACTCAGCTCGGAACAAACCGCCGCCGGCATCATCCGCATCACCAACGAACACATGGCGCAGGCGCTGCGCGTGATCTCGGTGCAGCGCGGCCACGACCCGCGCGAGTTCGTGCTGATGCCGTTTGGCGGCGCCGGCGGCCTGCATATGTGTGCCGTCGCCGAGGCACTGGGCATGACGCGGATTCTGGTGCCACCGCACGCAGGCGTGCTGTCAGCATTCGGGATGTTAGTGGCGCCGGTCGCGCGGCAACGCTCGCGGACCCGCCTCGGGCTACTGAGCGGATTCGATCACACCCACTTGCACGCCGACCTCGAGGCCCTGGCCGAGTCGGCACGGCAGGAACTCGAACAGGAGCATCACCACGGCACCTGGCACAGCGCATACAGTGTCGACCTGCGCTACGCCGGTCAGTCCTACACCCTCAATCTCCCCTGGCGGGACGACCTTGTCGCGCTCGCCAACGACTTCCACAGCGCGCACGATCATCAATACGGGCACGCGCTCGATTTACCGGTCGAGCTGGTCAATCTTCGCCTCCGCATGAGCAGCGACGCCTATCGCCCCGAAATTCGGCAGGCGCCAACCGCAACTGATTCCGCCGGTACCCCCTTGAAAGCGGGCGTCGACGGTGCTTACGCGCGCGCCGATTTACGCCCCGGGACCGCGCTCGAAGGGCCAGCCTGCATCGTCGATGCGACCGCGACGCTCTGGATCGCTGCCGGTTGGCGCGCGCGTAGCGATGCCCACGGCGCGCTGCTGCTGCAACGCCTCACCGAAGCGACGAACCACCGCAAAGCGCGTGGACGCCCCTTCGACAGAGGCCTATAGTTAGCTCACGAAACCGCCTTCAAGGTACGAACCAGGAACCCTCGTTCGCAACCGCGACGGATTCGTGCAAGGCGCTCGCAAGCGCCGCCATTAACTAGACCTGAGCGTCCGTCGATTGCGCTTTTCGCCACCGGGCCTGCCCCAGCGCTTGCCGCCACGGGTTGGTCCGCACGTCGGCGATGAGTCGCCTTCGCGCCCGCGCTCGCCAAGAGCCATTTCGCTAACGAGGACACTCATGGGATTTATCGAACTACCTTGGTGGGGCCTGGTGCTGGTAACCCTCGCCCTCACGCACATCACGATCGCTTCAGTCACCATCTACCTCCATCGCTGCCAGGCGCATCGCGGACTCGATCTCCACCCCGCCGTGAGTCATTTCATGCGGTTCTGGCTGTGGCTTACCACCGGCATGACAACCAAGGCTTGGGTTGCCATCCATCGCAAACATCACGCCAAATGCGAAACTGCGGAAGACCCGCACAGCCCGCACGTTTTCGGCATCCAGAAGGTGCTGTGGGAAGGCGCGGAACTGTATCGGCGCGAAGCCGGCAAGGCCGAAACGCTGGCACGTTACGGTCACGGCACCCCGAATGACTGGCTTGAGCGCCATATCTACGACCGCCACAGCCTTGCCGGCGTCGCCCTGATGGCGCTGATCGACCTTGCCCTGTTCGGCCCGATCGGGTTGACAATCTGGGCGGTTCAGATGATCTGGATACCGTTCTGGGCCGCGGGTGTCATCAACGGTCTCGGACACTATCGCGGCTATCGTAATTACGAGACCGCCGACGGCTCAACCAACGTTTCCGTGGTCGGGTTCATCATCGGCGGCGAGGAATTGCACAACAATCACCACGCCTTCCCCAGTTCCGCCCGCTTCTCGATGAAACCGTGGGAGTTCGATATCGGTTGGGGCTACATCCGCACCCTCCAGGCCCTCGGTCTGGCCAAGGTCCGCCGCGTCGCGCCAAAAACCGTCATCGACACCAGCAAAACCGCCGTGGACATGGAGACCGTCAAAGCGGTGATCTCGGCGAAAATGGAAGTGCTCGCTACCTACGCGCGGCTGGTCACCAAACCTGTGCTACAAGAGGAGCTGGCGAAGGCGGACGCCACCTACCGTCAGGTACTCAAGCGGATCCGCAAGACGCTGTTTCGGCACGAGTCGCGGATCGACGAGCCCTCCAAAGCCACGCTCGCCTCCGCGCTCGCCGGCAATTCCCGCCTTTCCACCGTGTACGATTACCAACGCCAGCTGAAGGCAGTCTGGGAACAGACCTATGCCTCGCAGGAACAATTGCGGCAGGCGCTCCAGGAATGGTGCCGCGAGGCCGAGGCCACCGGGATCCGCTACCTGGAGGAATTCGCCCAGACCTTGCGCGGCTATCGCTTACACCCAGCCTGACGCAACCCGGCGGGATCTGGCGCTCCGACGATGCCGGATTCCCGCCTCGACTCGCAGCCAACTAAAGCCGTCGCCCGTTTCTCCGTTGAGTGGACACAAAAAAGCCGGCATACAGCCGGCTTTTTTGTGCAGGAATCCAGGAGATCTACTTGATCTTGGTTTCCTTGTAAGGAACGTGCTTGCGGACCACCGGATCGTACTTGCTCAGCTCGATCTTCTCAGGCGTGGTGCGCTTGTTTTTCATGGTGGTGTAGAAATGCCCGGTCCCTGCGGAGGACAGCAGCTTGATCTTCTCGCGTATCGCTTTTTTGGCCATTTCTCAGCTCCTCAGAACTTTTCACCACGAGCACGCAGATCGGCCAGAACGGCATCAATGCCTTTCTTGTCGATGATGCGCAAACCTTTTTGCGAAATCCGCAGGGTCACGAAACGCTTTTCGCTATCCACCCAGATGCGATGGGTGTGCAAATTGGGCAGAAAGCGACGTTTCGTCTTGATATTCGAGTGCGAAACGTTGTTGCCGACCTGCGGTCGCTTGCCCGTCACTTGGCATACTCGTGACATGACGATCTCCAATCTAAATCTGGTTGAGCCGAAGAAGGGGCGAGACGGTAACAAATGCGCGGGTTTTGCGCAAGCAGAAATCCAAGTACCGAGCCATGCGACGGGGATCTACCGGCAAGATACCCGAACTCTGCCGCACGGCGGTGCCCGCCACGCTCAATCCAGCCCCTTGACCACATTCGACGGCGTCACCAGTTTTCGTTGAAT
>CAZUJU010000024.1:0-43330 GCA_964620675.1 uncultured Thiotrichales bacterium
GAGTGGGAGTAGAGGGCAGCTTTTCAGTGACTCGCTCTTCGGAGTAGCCAACTGAGCTGCGAAAATGCGGGTGACGGTTACCCGGGTGATTGCTTGAATTGGCGCCAATAACCCCAATATTTTGTGTAATTCCAGAATTCACCTTTCAGGGGTAACACCACATGCGTATGGACAAACTCACCAGCACCTTCCAGATGGCGCTGCAGGAGGCTCAGTCGCTCGCGGTCGGGCGCGATCACCAGATGATGGAGCCGGAGCATCTGCTTGCGGCGCTGCTGGATCAGGAGGGTGGTTCGACCCTCGCGCTGCTCAATAAAGCGGGCGTTAAGACCAACCAGCTCCGCTCGCAGCTCGGGCAGGCGCTCGACCGGCTGCCGCAAGTCAGTGGCGGCGCGGCCGGCGAGGTGCATCTCTCCAACACGCTTGCACGGCTGCTCAACGTCACCGACAAGCTCGCCCAGCAGCGCAAGGATGCCTACATTTCCTCCGAGTTGTTCCTGCTCGCCTGCGTGGAGGACAAGAGCGCCGTTGGCGAGTTGCTGCGCAACGTCGGCGCTAACCAGGGCGCGCTGGAAAAGGCGATCAACGACCTGCGCGGTGGGCAGTCCGTGAAGGACCCTAACGCTGAGGAGCAACGCCAGGCGCTGGAAAAATTCACCGTAGACCTCACCACCCGCGCCGAGCAGGGAAAACTCGACCCGGTGATCGGCCGTGACGACGAGATCCGCCGCGTCATTCAGATTCTGCAACGCCGCACGAAAAACAACCCGGTGCTGATCGGCGAACCCGGTGTTGGCAAGACCGCTATTGTCGAAGGTCTTGCCCAGCGCATCATCAACGGCGAGGTGCCTGAAGGGCTCAAGCGCAAACGCGTGCTCACGCTCGACATGGGCGGTCTGCTCGCCGGTGCCAAGTTCCGTGGCGAGTTCGAGGAGCGGCTGAAAGCGGTGCTCAATGATGTTGCCAAGCAGGAAGGCAATATCATCCTGTTCATCGACGAGATTCACACCATGGTCGGCGCCGGCAAGGCGGAGGGCGCGATCGATGCCGGCAACATGCTCAAACCCGCTCTGGCCCGCGGCGAACTGCACTGCGTCGGCGCGACCACGCTGGATGAGTATCGCAAGTACATCGAGAAGGACGCCGCTCTGGAGCGTCGCTTTCAAAAAGTCCAGGTCGACGAGCCGAGCGTCGAGGACACCATCGCGATCCTCCGCGGCTTGAAGGAGCGCTACGAAGTCCACCATGGCGTCGATATCACTGACCCGGCCATCGTCGCCGCCGCGACGCTTTCGCATCGCTACATCACCGACCGGCAACTGCCCGACAAGGCTATCGACCTCGTCGACGAGGCCGCCTCGCGAATCCGCATGGAGATGGACTCCAAGCCCGAGGAGATGGACAAACTGGACCGCCGCCTGATCCAGCTCAAAATCGAGCGCGAGGCGCTGAAGAAAGAAGAGGATGAGGCCTCGCGCAAGCGCCTTTCCGAACTCGAGCAGCACATCGGCAAGCTGGAGAAGGAGTACGGCGGCCTGGAGGTGATCTGGAAGGCTGAGAAGGCCGCGCTCGAAGGTTCCGCCCACATCAAGGAGGAACTGGAGCGCGTGCGCATCGACCTCGAAGCCGCGCGCCGTGCCGGCGACCTCGCGCGCATGTCCGAGCTGCAATACGGCAAGATCCCCGAACTTGAAAAGCGGATGAAAGACGCCGAGTCCTCGCAGGGCAAGGAGACGCAACTGCTGCGCAACAACGTTACCGAAGAAGAGATCGCTGAGGTCGTCGCGCGCTGGACCGGCATTCCGGTCAACAAGATGCTCGAAGGCGAGCGCGACAAGCTCCTGCGCATGGAGGACGAGCTCAAGAAACGTGTCGTGGGGCAGGAAGAGGCGCTGATCGCCGTTTCCAACGCCATCCGCCGTTCGCGCGCCGGGCTTTCCGATCCGAATCGCCCGTACGGCTCGTTCCTGTTCCTGGGGCCGACCGGCGTGGGTAAGACCGAGTTAACCAAGGCGCTCGCGGCGTTTCTGTTCGACACCGACGAAGCCCTGGTGCGTATCGACATGAGCGAGTTCATGGAGAAACACTCCGTGGCGCGGCTGATCGGCGCCCCGCCGGGATACGTCGGCTACGAGGAAGGTGGCTACCTCACGGAAGCCATCCGCCGCAAGCCGTACTCCGTTATCCTGCTCGACGAGGTCGAAAAGGCGCACCCGGACGTCTTCAACGTCCTGCTGCAAGTGCTCGACGACGGCCGGCTCACCGACGGTCAGGGTCGCACAGTTGACTTCCGTAACACCGTGATTGTGATGACCTCCAACCTCGGCTCGCAGGTCATCCAGGATCTGAGCGGCGAAGCCAACTATGTCGAGATGAAGCGCTCGGTGATGGAACTCGTCGGTAAATACTTCCGCCCCGAGTTCATCAACCGCATCGACGAAGCGGTTGTGTTCCACTCGCTCGGCCAGGCGCAGATCCGAGGCATCGCACGTATTCAGCTAAAGTACTTGAGCAAACGACTCGCCGATCGCGAACTCGCCATTGAGTTCTCAGATGCCGCCATTGACCTGCTCTCCGAAGCCGGGTTCGACCCCGTCTATGGCGCGCGGCCCCTCAAGCGCGCGATCCAGCAGGACATCGAAAATCCGCTGGCGCAAGAGATACTCGGTGGGCGGTTCAACCCCGACGACACAATCATGGTCGATCGGGTGGGTGATCGGCTGATGTTCGAACGCCGGGCGGGGACGAAACAGGCGGCGGCTTAGTCGCTGGTGTTCCAAAGGCGATCGTCCACCGGGAGCGCTCCGGTGGACGAAAGCGAAGGTGGGCCGGGATCGATCCGAACCCAAAGTCGCCACGCTTGATCGAAGGCCCGAAAATGCGCCTTGGACCCCCGATGACCCTCTGCACCGCCGAGAGACCGCAACACGCGGAGGTGCGCAGTTGCGCAATTCGGCGGCCTGACCGTTGGGTCCGCCCCAGGCGTTGCGCGCATCGTACGCAACGTCGGTCGTCGAAGCTCACGAGCCGGGCGCGGTGCTGGCTGGCGCACAGGCGCCGCGCGGCAGCGAAGTCAAGTCCGGCTGCGTGCCGGTCCAGTGTGTCGGCGACACACGGGCAGTCTTCCACGGTCACATTGGGCAGACGGAGCAAATGCCCGATCGCGCGTTCGAATACACCCGAGTCGAATCTGTAAACCTATTTTACGTCGTTGAACCATCGAAAACCGCCCTAAAAGCAACGCTGGAGCGAGTTGGTGGCTGAAATGGAGGGTCACCCGATGGGTGAAGGTGAAATTTGCGCAGAAGGCGCTTGTAGCGGCAGTGAATGAGGCGATGCGGGAACAACCCGCCAGGGTAGTCGAGGAACTGCGCATGACGACCCCAGGGGGTGCCGGTTTCAAGTTCGCTGGGACGAAGCGGGTGCTGCCGCGAGACGAGGCGATGGAACCGATCCGATGGGTCCCGCAGATACTGTTATCCGAGTCAAACCTGATGCCATGCTGGATTGAAGGGCTTGGCGGACTTCAGGACGCCGAAGGCGGCATGCACGAGTTTACGCATCATTGCGCCGATAATGACCATCAGGGCCTTGCCGGAGACGGCGAGACGCTCGCGGAAGGCGCGTCCCCAGGCGGTTTTGGTGGTAGCGACTATGGCCGGCATGTACAACGCCTTGCACAACAAAGCGTAGCCGATTTTGCACAAGCGCGGCTTGCCGCGCACGCGAGTGCCAGACTCGTGCTGGCGCGGATCCAATCCGGTAAAAGCGGCGGCCTAGCTCGTGCGTTTGAAGCGTAGCATTCCGCCGTAGAAGGCCGGCAGCACCGGGATGGTTTTCTCGCGCGGGCTGGGGTGCTTTTGAGCAGGTTGCGCTGTGCCTCCATCGTGGGATCGTCATCGAAGTTCTGGTTGATGAGCGCCTCGACCTCACGAATGGCGGCCTCCATCTGTTTGAGGTGTGCCCGGATGCTGGGACACGCGCTCAGCGGGCCACGCTCAATCGAAGTTGACCAGTGGCTTGAAGGGTCCAAACTGCGCTTTACGGACGCGTCATTTAAGGCCGCGATGCCTGCGTTCGACCTCCTCCCATGCAATGAGTCTGCGCACCGAGGATCGCAATCGCCTGCTTCGAGAGCGGGACGATGTGCCGATCGCTAGTCTTCGTGGCCGGTATTCGCCATTGAGCCGCTTCGACGTCGAATTAGGACCGTTTGGCCATGCCTGGTCGGACGAACACGAGCGGCGCGAGCGGGACGCGCAGTGGGTGACGAACGCGCCTGAGAAGCCGTCGATCGCGCGCAGCAATGCGCGGATTCGAGCCTGGTGTTCGTGAGGCTTAGCGCCGGGTAGCGTCTGAGGGAGATCAGGTTGGACTTGCCTTGGTGGCCAAAGCATACGCGCAACTGCTTCCCGCTGTTCGGCGTGATCTCGAGGACGAGACCGTCGTCGGTAAGAAGGTGGAGCCTGCGAGTAGAGCCGATTTCCGCTAATCCTACTCACAAAAAAATCGCGGTTTCCACTGAAAGGCGCTGATTACACGGGCTAGCAATCGGGCTCTACGCCGCGTCGCATCACAGTTTGAGGGTGTGCTTGGATGTAGTTGGAAGGGAGTTTGGTGCCGAGAAGAGGACTCGAACCTCCACGGGTGTTACCCCACTAGAACCTGAATCTAGCGCGTCTACCAATTCCGCCACCTCGGCATAAGGGGGGCTGCAAACAGCGATCGAAAGGTACCTTTACGGTACAATCTTGTCAATGAGCATATATTTCGCTGTTACGGCGATACCCCTTACGACCAGACGGATACCTGTTGCATGACTTCGAGACACGACCCTTTCGGTACGCGTGAGGCCGAAAAATATACCAATCCGATCGCGAGCCGCGAATTGATTCTAGGCGTTTTGAGCGACGCGAATGGCCCGTTGCGGCGCGATGATCTGGCGGAAGCGCTGGGCATTGCGGATGAGGATGGCATGGAGGCGTTGCGGCGGCGGTTGCGGGCGATGGAGCGCGATGGGCAGATCGTGCAAAACCGGCGTGAGGGATACGTGCCGGTGCAACAGGCGGAATTGTTCCGTGGGCGCATCATCGCGCATCCAGATGGGTTCGGGTTTCTGGTGCCGGATGAAGGTGGGGATGATCTGTTTTTATCGCCGCGGCAGATGAATAGCCTGTTGCACGGCGACCGCGCGGTGGTGCGCGTGGTGGGGGTGGATCGGCGCGGTCGGCGCGAGGGGGCGCTGGTCGAGGTGATCGAACGGGCGCATGAGCAGGTGATCGGGCGGTTCCGGCTGGAGAGTGGGATCAGCTTTGTGGTGCCGGATAACAAGCGGATTCACCACGACATTCTGATCGCGCCGGATGCGAGTGCGGGCGCCCGGCATGGCCAGATCGTGATGGCCCAGATCATCGAGCAGCCGACGCCTTACCGCCAGCCGATCGGGCGGGTGGTTGAGGTGTTAGGCGAGCACATGGCGCCGGGGATGGAGATCGATATCGCGATCCGTTCGCACGAGTTACCGCATCGCTGGTCGGAGGAGACGCTTGCGGAGAGCGCGGGGTTTGGGCCGGAGGTGCCGGAAGCGGCAAAGGAGGGCCGTACGGACCTGCGCGCGACCCCGCTGGTGACGATCGACGGCGAGGATGCGCGTGATTTTGACGATGCGGTGTTCTGTGAGCGCCACGCGAATGGCTGGCGGTTGGTCGTCGCGATCGCGGATGTTTCGGCCTACGTTCAGGTTGGAACCGCGCTGGATGCGGACGCACGCGAGCGTGCCACTTCGGTGTATTTTCCGAAGCAGGTGATTCCGATGTTGCCGGAGGTGCTGTCGAACGGGCTCTGTTCGCTAAATCCGCAAGTCGATCGCTTGTGTATGGCGTGTGAGTTGTTCATTGATGGCGATGGGCGTTTGCAGACCTACCGCTTTTTCGAGGCGGTCATGTGTTCGTGGGCGCGTCTGACCTACACCGAGGTGGCGGCGATGGTGGTCGAGCGCGATCCGGACCGGCGCGCGGCGTACGCGGAGCTGGTGCCGCATCTCGATGAACTGCACGCGTTGTATCGCGCTTTACGCGCCACTCGCGACAAGCGCGGGGCAATCGATTTCGAGTCGACTGAAACGCTGTTTGAGTTCGATGAGACGCGCAAGATCAAGCAGATCGTGCCGCGCGAGCGCAACGTCGCGCACAAGATGATCGAGGAGTGCATGATCATCGCCAACTCGGCGGCGGCGAAGTATGTCAAAAAGTACGAGATCGCGGCATTGCATCGGGCGCATCCAGGGCCGAAGCTGGAAAAGATCGAGGATCTGCGGCGCTTTTTAGCTGAGTTCGGCCTGCGTCTCGATGGCGGCGATAAGCCGACGCCGCGCGATTACGCAACGGTGATGGCCAAGATCGACGAGCGTCCCGATCGTCACCTGATTCAGACCGTAATGCTGCGCTCGTTGGCTCAGGCGGTGTATTCGCCCGATAGCGATGCCGGCCACTTCGGCCTGGCGCATGACGATTACACGCATTTCACGTCGCCAATCCGGCGTTACCCCGACCTGATGATTCACCGCGCGATTCGGCATTTGCTGCGCGATGGCAAAGCGGCGACGTTCCCGTTCAGCCATGCCGAAATGGTCGCGCTCGGCGAGCATTGCTCGATGTGCGAGCGCCGCGCCGACGATGCCACCCGCGACGCCGTGGAATGGCTGAAGTGCGAGTTCATGCAGGACAAACTCGGCGAGAGCTATACCGGGACGGTCAGTGGGGTGACGTCGTTCGGTTTGTTCCTGGAACTGGACGAGGTGTTCGTCGAGGGGTTGGTGCATATTACTTCGTTGCCGCGCGATTATTACCAGTTCGATCCGGTGGGGCACCGCCTGACCGGCAAGCACTCCGGGCGCGCGTTTCGTCTCGGCGATCGGCTGCGGGTGACGGTGGCGCGCGTCGACCTCGACGAGCGGCGCATCGATTTCGAGCTGGAAGAAGAAGTTATGCGCAAGTCCGGTCGCGGTAAACAGCGCTAGGAGCGGGGAGGGCGAGACATGGCCGAGCGCGAGATCATCGCCGGTATCCACGCGGTGGAGGCGGCGCTGCGCAACGATTCCGGGCGGATCGAACAACTCCTGCTGCGACGCGATCCCAGCAACAAGCGCCTGGCGCCGGTGGTGGAGCTGGCGCGCGAGCGGCGGGTGGTGGTGCACTGGGTGGACGAGCGTGAACTCGAACGGCATGCCCGCGGCGTGCGTCATCAGGGGGTGCTGGCGGTCTATGCGGGAAGCGCTGAGCGCAACGAATCGGATCTGTGGACCATGCTGGATGGATTGCAGCCCGCGCCGTTTCTACTGGTGCTCGATGGCGTCACCGATCCACACAACTTGGGTGCTTGCCTGCGCACCGCGGACGCGGCAGGGGTGCACGCAGTCATCGCGCCGCGCGATCAGGCGGTAGGTATTACCCCGGTGGTGCGCAAGGTTGCGAGCGGGGCGGCGGAATCGGTGCCGTTTGTGCAGGTCACCAATCTCGCGCGGACGCTCGATGATCTGAAGCAACGCGGGATTTGGCTGGTGGGGACCAGCGATCAGGCCGATAAGAGCCTGTATGAATTCGACCTGCGCGGACCGCTGGCGATCGTGATGGGCGCGGAGGGCGCGGGCTTGCGGCGGCTGACGCAGGAGCGTTGCGACCATATGGCGAATCTGCCGATGCTGGGGCAGGTATCGAGCCTGAATATTTCGGTGGCCACCGGGGTGTGCTTGTACGAGGCGCTGCGCCAGCGGCGTTGACGACGAGGAGGCGCGGTGGGGGTTCCGCGCAATCGATTAAACAAACTATGAGGCCTCGAGGATGCTGCGAGCATTGAGCAAGGGTGGGATACTGGCGGCGTTGATTCTCTTCGCCTGGGGCGCGATCTCGTGGATGGTGTTGCCCTGGCACTTGGCGGTGCTGGAGAAGTTCCCAAATGAGGAGGGGGTGGCGCGGTTGGTGCTAGATCAGGTACCGCGGTCTGGCATGTATGTGTTGCCGCTCACCTTCAAGCTGCCGGCGACGGCCTTACCCGAGGACATTGAAGCCGCGAACGCGCAAGCCGAGCAGCGCAAACGCGCAGGCCCGGTGCTGTTCGCGGCGATCGGTCGCGAGGGCAGCGCGCCGATGGGCAATGCCTTGGTCGGCACTTTCGCCATCAATCTGGTCGCGGCGCTGATGGTCACCGCGCTGGTGTGGTTGGCGCAACGTGAGACCTTTTGGGCGCGCTGGTCGCTGGTTACCCTGTTCGCTTGCGCGGCGGCGGTTGCCGTACATCTGCCGTATTGGAACTGGTGGAGCTTCACCTTGGGCTACACCTTGGTGGCGGTGCTCGATCTCGTGGTCGGCTGGATGCTGGCCGGGGTCGCCATTGCGTGGGCGACCCGTCGTGTGAACTGATTCAACAAACTTCTGATCCCCTGCTTCACGTAGCAAATTTCTGACGCACTTAACTGAAACTCGTAGCCTAAACCGCGATCATTAAATTGTGTAACGCGTTTGGACCACATGGATTCAGGGAGAGTTGGCGATGGTGTTCAGGAGTGTGCTGCTCTTGGTTATGGTGAGTTGGGCTACGGGGGCCCTGGCAATGGATGTGTGCGAAACCCCGCGAACCGACGTTTTAGGATCGGTCGTACGAGTCGTTGGCGACGGTGTTGAAGGCTCCGCGGTCGTGGTGGCCGATGGGCGCGTGATCACCGCTGCGCATGTGATCGACGATGTTGCGGACATTCAGATCAATTTCGATGGCATCCACCGCCCGGCGCGGGTGCTGTCGGTGTTTCCCGATCGTGACGTTGCGCTGCTCGCGGTGGATACCCGGTACGCGCGCCCGATTGCGCTGCTCGATCGTCTACCCTATATCGATGAAACCGTTTGGGCCGTGGGTTACCCCCTCGGTGGAAACCAGATCGCGAGTTCGGGTCGGTTCAAGGAAGAGGTCCGCGGCGACCTGCACAGCTCAGCGTCGGTCAACCATGGGCAATCAGGTGGTGCGCTGCTGGTGTGCGAAAACGGTCGCTACGCGGTTGCCGGGATGATCACCGCATTCGGCGCCGTCAGACGCGGCGACGATCTGGTCCGACTGGATGACTATTCCGTGTCGCTGTCCGTCGATGAGATCCGTTACTTCCTTACCTCCAGCCAGTTGATCGCACGGCGCTAAGCCGTTAGGCCGACATCAGATTTCTACCCGCCCGTACTCACTCCGGGCAACTCCCCCAACAGGGACATACCGGCGCTTCGCGCCGGTCTTTTTTGGGCCGGAACCTCTGCCATTGGGCCGCGTCGGCGCCGCGCACGGTAGGCGTCGTATCGCCTTCACGCGCGAACAATCCCCTCGATCCCGCCGCGCCCCCGTCGAACTAGGGCTGAAACGCCTTACTCGATCCGCCTGGAGCGCCTGAATCGCGCAACGCGAAGAGCGCCGCCGATGACAAAGCCTGTGTCTCGGAGCCTTGGAGCAATCGCAATCGAACCCGTGTCTGCGGCGCCCCGAAACGGTGCGGATCTGAAAGAAAACGCACCGAAAAAATAACCGGCGCGTCATTTATTGCCGAAAAATTGTTAGAAAAACGACAGGGATTACGCCTGAGGGTGATTGGCATACGAGTTGCTATGTATCACTTCGACAACACCTACTGAGCTTCGCGGGCAGATCCGCCACACCGGAACTTCGACCCACGGAGCCAGGATTTGTTGAAAAATGTGAACATAATCGAGGAGATCTAGAGACCTATGTATACCCAAAAAAAACTCGTGACGGCAGTCGCATTGCTTGGCATCTGTACCTTGGGTGCGCCGGTGGCGTACGCGGATGTCTCCGCCAGCTTCGCGGCCAGCAACATGTACTTCTGGCGCGGACTCAATATCAGTGACCCAAGCCCGGCGGTTTCCGGCTCACTCGATTACTCCCACGAGAGCGGGTTCTATGCCGGAATCTGGGGTTCGAGCGAGGGCTGGTTCGATAACTCCAGTGAGTTCGATCTCTACCTCGGTTACGGTGGCGAAGCCGGAGGATTCTCGTACGATATCTCCTACGTCGCCTACCTTTACCCCAGCGCCGAGGATGAGTCGCTGCCGCTGTTACCCGGCTCGGACGTTTCCATCTCGGACACAGATCTCGCCGAAGTCTTGCTCGGTATAGGCTACGGCGGATTCAGCGCGAAGGCTTACATCGGCGCCAATAACGCACTCAAAGACAGCCTCTATTACACCTTGGGTTATGAGTTCGGCAAATTCGGCGTGACTTATGGCGCAGCGACCAATGACGGCGATGGGCTGTGGTCGCACCTCACGCTCGATTTCAACGCAACCGACAACCTGAATTTCAAACTCAGCACCGCGTTTTCCGGCGACTACGAAGTCAACGAGGATCCGCTGTTCGTCGTCACCTACAGCTTGAGTTTTGACCTCTGAGCGCACGTGCGCATCAACGCCTTTTCACGCAACCAGACTCGATGAGGTAAATCATGAAGTTTTGTATGAAGGGACTTGCGCTTGCCGCGGTGGCGGCGGGTGGCATGGTTTTCGGGAGCACGGCCTTCGCCGCCGACACGATCAAGGTCGGTGTTCTGCATTCGCTGTCGGGCACCATGGCGATCAGTGAAACCACGCTCAAGGATACGGTCCTGATGCTTGTGGATGAGCAGAACAAGAAGGGTGGATTGCTCGGGAAGAAACTTGAAGCAGTTGTAGTGGATCCCGCGTCGAACTGGCCGCTATTTGCAGAAAAGGCGCGCGAGTTGTTGACGAAGGACAAGGTCGATGTCGTTTTCGGTTGCTGGACCTCGGTGTCGCGCAAATCGGTGCTACCGGTATTCGAGGAGCTGAATGGTCTGTTGTTCTACCCGGTGCAGTACGAAGGCGAGGAATCTTCGCGTAATGTGTTTTACACCGGTGCGGCGCCGAACCAGCAAGCGATTCCTGCGGTCGATTATTTGATGAACGACCTGGAAGTCAAGCGGTGGGTCCTGGCTGGAACGGATTACGTCTATCCGCGCACCACGAACAAGATTCTCGAGGCGTATCTCAAGGCCAAGGGCATCAAGGCCGAAGACATCATGATTAACTATACGCCATTTGGTCATTCGGATTGGCAGAGCATCGTTTCCGATATCAAGAAATTCGGCAGCGCCGGCAAGAAAACCGCGGTGGTCTCGACCATCAACGGTGATGCAAACGTACCGTTCTATAAGGAGCTCGGTAACCAGGGCGTCTCTGCCTCCGACATTCCGGTCGTTGCATTCTCCGTCGGCGAGGAGGAGTTGAGCGGGATCGATACCAAACCGCTCGTGGGTCACCTTGCGGCCTGGAACTATTTCATGAGTGTTGATGATCCCGCGAACAAGGCCTTTATCGACCAGTGGCATGCATTCATCAAGGACAAAAAGCGGGTCACCAACGATCCGATGGAGGCGCATGTTATCGGTTTCAATATGTGGGTCAAGGCGGTCGAAGCGGCGAAGACGACCAAAGTCGATCAAGTCGTGGATTCAATGATCGGAATCGAAGTTCCGAACATGACCGGTGGTATCGCGAAGATGCTGCCGAACCACCACCTGACCAAGCCAGTGCTGATCGGCGAGATTCAGGAAGACGGCCAGTTCGAAGTGGTCTGGAAAACCGAAAAGGAAGTTCCGGGTGATGCGTGGTCGGATTTTCTGGAAGGCTCGAAGGACATCACCGCGGATTGGACTGCGCCGATCTCCTGCGGTAACTACAACACCGTCACCAAGAAATGCGCGGGTCAGAACTACTAGGCCGGTGCTGATAATAAGGGGCGCTGGCGTTAGACCGGCGCCCCTCGGTCCGATCAGACAGTCAATATGAATTATGTCCGAATCAAGGTCCATTACCCGACTCAATACGAATAGCGTCAAGCCGGCGTCAAAGCAGCGAGCGCCACTGGCCAAGTACTTTTTAGGTGTGCTACTGCTGCTCGCGGTGACGTGGACTTTAACCGTGGTCGCCGAACCGGTGGATCTCGCCGAACCGATGGCGCTCCTGGCGAGCAAGTCGTTTTCCGATAAGTCGCGCGCCGTTGAGCTGATCATCGCGAGTGGCTCGGAACGTGCCGTCGAAATTCTATACGCGTTGCGTGACGGGCAACTGCTGGTCCATACCGCAGACAATGCAGTAGTCATTGCGGATGGGTCCGGCGCAACCCGCACACTGAGCGACGCCGCAACGGGTCTGCCGTTTGCGCGCGTGAGTGACGACGAGCTCACGCGGATTTCGCTCAACAATGCCTTGCGTACGCTACTACGCTCCGGCGTGTCGCGCTTGCAGCTCAACCATCCTGAGCGCGGTTTGCGTCTGGCCGCCGTGAATGAAGTGCTGGATCGGCCCCAGGCAGAAACGGTCGAACTGATTCGTGGCCTGGTCATCGAAGAATCTGACAGCGAGATTCGAGACGTGATGCTCGCCACGATCGCCGTGGCGGATCTGCGCAGTGACGAAGCTGAATTGCAACTTGCCGCGGTGGAAACTTTGCGTGGCAGCCTACATCCGGCCGTTCGTGCGCAACTGACCCAGATCGCCGAGTCCGATGGTGCTCCCGAGCTGACCCATGCGGCGCAATCCGCGCTCGGTTCAATCGAAAGCAAGATCAAGTTCTATAGCGGTTTGGAAACGCTATTTTTCGGCGTGAGTCTGGGATCCGTGCTGGTGCTGGCGGCGATCGGGCTCGCGATTACGTTTGGCGTGATGGGCGTGATCAATATGGCGCACGGCGAATTGATCATGTTGGGTGCCTACACGACCTATATGATCCAGCGCTTACTGCCACAATTCATCGACATTTCACTGTTGTTGGCGATACCCGCGGCATTTATTGTCTCGGGGCTGGTCGGTATTCTCATCGAGCGCAGCGTGATCAGATTTCTCTACGGCCGACCGCTGGAAACCTTGCTGGCTACCTTCGGGGTCAGTCTCATTCTGCAACAACTGGTGCGCACGCTGGTGTCGCCGCAAAACGTGCCGGTTTCCAATCCGAGCTGGATGTCAGGATCGTGGGAGATCAACGCGGTGTTGTCGCTGACCCTGAACCGCCTGTATATCCTTGCGTTCTGCCTGATCGTGTTTGTTGGCTTGTATTTTGTGTTGCGGCGAACCGCGTTGGGGCTGCAGGTGCGAGCAGTGTCGCAAAACCGCGCGATGGCGCGTGCGATGGGGGTGCGGTCCGGGCGTGTGGACGCGCTGACCTTCGGCCTCGGTTCGGGTATTGCCGGTGTCGCGGGTGTCGCGTTATCGCAATTGACTAACGTCGGTCCAAACCTTGGGCAAGCCTACATTATCGATTCGTTTCTGGTGGTCGTTTTCGGGGGGGTCGGCAACCTGATGGGAACCCTGGTGGGCGGACTGACACTCGGGATCGCGAATAAATTGATGGAGCCCTGGTCCGGCGCGGTGCTCGCCAAGATTCTGGTCCTCGTGTTCATCATCCTGTTCATTCAGAAACGGCCACGCGGACTGTTCCCGCAAAAAGGCCGCGCGGCCGAGGGTTAAGCGATGGGGCTCATAAAACTGCTGCAAAATGATCGCGGGGGCCAGATCATGCTCGCGGTGCTGGTCGCGATGACGATTTACGTCGCGATCTGCAACCTGATGCTGGCACCGAATCATCCGCTTTATGTCTCGACCTACACCGTTACGCTGCTCGGCAAGTATCTGACGTTTGCGCTGCTGGCGCTGGCGGTCGACCTGGTCTGGGGATATCTCGGTATTCTCAGTCTCGGGCACGGCGCATTTTTCGCCCTGGGCGGCTACGCAATGGGGATGTACCTGATGCGCCAGGTCGGCGATCGTGGCGTTTACGGGAATCCGGAACTGCCGGATTTCATGGTCTTTCTCAACTGGTCGGAACTGCCGTGGTTTTGGTACGGCTTTGATATGTTCTGGTTCGCGATGCTGATGGTGGTCGTGGTGCCCGGTCTGCTCGCGTACGTATTCGGCTGGTTGGCGTTTCGTTCACGAGTGACCGGCGTGTATCTGTCGATCATGACCCAGGCTTTGACCTATGCGTTGATGCTGGCCTTTTTCCGCAACGAGATGGGGTTCGGCGGAAATAACGGCCTGACAGATTTCAAGGAGCTGTTGGGGTTCAATTTGCAGGCGGATGCGACGCGGATCGGTCTGTTCGTGGCGTCGGCGATCGCGCTTGCCGGAGGCTATCTCGCCTGCCGTTACATCGTGACCTCGCGGCTCGGCAGAGTGGCGGTCGCGATCCGCGATGCGGAATCCCGTACCCGCTTCATCGGCTATCGGGTCGAACATGTCAAGCTGTGGATCTTTACCTTTTCGGCGATGCTGGCGGGGATTGCGGGGGCGCTGTATGTGCCGCAGGTCGGAATCATCAACCCGGGCGAGTTTTCGCCGATCAATAGCATCGAGATCGTGATCTGGGTCGCGATCGGCGGCCGCGCAACGCTCTATGGCGCGGTGGTCGGGGCGTTGCTGGTGAATTATGGCAAGACCTATTTCACCGCGGCGTTCCCGGATTTCTGGCTGTTCGCGCTGGGCGGTTTGTTCGTATTGGTGACGTTACTCTTGCCGCGCGGCTTCGCCGGCTTGATTTCGCGCCGGAGGCAGCCCGCATGAATACGCTGCAACGCTATCGCGAGGCGATGCGCCGGGATCAGGTTTGGAGCTTTATGATGCCGCGCCAGTCGCTGGAGATCGACGGCAGTCACGGCACGATTTTGTATCTCGAAGGTATTTCGGTCGCCTTCGATGGTTTCAAGGCGATCAATGACCTTAATTTGTACGTCGATGCCGGAGAGTTGCGCTGCATCATCGGGCCGAATGGCGCGGGCAAGACGACGATGATGGACATCGTTACCGGCAAGACTCGACCCGACACTGGGACCGCCTGGTTCGGTCAGAAAATCGACCTGCTCAAGCTGACCGAGCCCGAGATCGCGCAAGCCGGGATCGGGCGCAAATTTCAGAAACCAACGGTGTTCGAACATCACAGTGTGTTCGAAAATCTCGAACTGGCGATGGCGGGTAGCAAACGGGTCTGGCAGACCTTGACGGCGAAAATCCAGCCGGCTCAGCGCGAACGAATCGACGAGGTGCTTGGCATCATTGGCCTGATCGACTTGGTGCACAGAACTGCGGGTGTACTTTCCCACGGTCAGAAGCAGTGGCTCGAGATTGGCATGTTGTTGATGCAGGACCCTTACCTCTTGCTGGTGGATGAACCCGTGGCGGGCATGACCCATCAGGAAATGGAGCGTACCGCGGAGTTGTTGACCTCGCTCGCAGGAAGGCACACGGTGATCGTGGTGGAGCACGATATGGATTTTGTACGCTCAATCGCGAACAAAGTGACGGTACTGCACCAGGGTAGCGTACTGGCCGAGGGCCGCATGGATGAGGTGCAAAATGATCCGCGCGTGATCGAGGTATATCTGGGGGCGTAAGCGTTCGCGTGTACGCAACCGCGCGCCAACGTGAAGGCGGTACTTTTTTTAGCCGACAAGTAGGCGTTCGTAAACCGAAAATGAGATGTCGCGACCATGCTGAAAATAGACGGACTGAATCAGTTTTACGGCGGCAGCCACACCTTGTGGGATCTCAATCTCGAGGTGCCGGAGGGTTTGTGTACCTGCCTGATGGGGCGCAATGGCGTGGGGAAAACTACGCTGTTGCAATGCATCATGGGCCTGTTGCCAGTCAGTTCCGGGCGTACGGAATTCGCGAATCTTGACCTGTTACAACAGCCGGCCGAGCAGCGCGCGCGGCTCGGAATCGGCTATGTACCCCAGGGGCGCCAGATCTTTCCACTGCTGACGGTACGTGAGAATCTTGAGATCGGGCTCCCGGCGCGCCGCGATGGTTTGCGCAAGGTGCCCGATTATATCTACGAGTTGTTTCCGGTCCTGCGCGAGATGCTGAAGCGGCGCGGAGGCGATCTCTCGGGCGGGCAGCAGCAGCAACTGGCGATCGGCCGAGCGCTCGTGACGGACCCGAAATTACTGATTCTGGACGAGCCAACGGAAGGCATTCAGCCGAATATCGTGCATGAGATCGGCGAGATCATCCGTCGTCTGAATCGGGATATTGGGCTCACGGTGTTGCTGGTGGAACAAAAGTTACCCTTCGCGCGGCGCGTGGCCGACCGATTCTGTATCATGGACCGTGGCCGCGCGGTCGCGACGGGTGCCATCGATGAGTTAAGCGAAGAACTCGTGCAGCATTACCTGACCGTCTAACCCGAACCGAAAACGATTGCCATGACGAGATTGCATTCCGCGCTGACGCTATTGACCCTCCTGCTGCTGAGTTCGCCGGCGTTTGCCCATCACGGACCGTCCGCGGCACTGTGGCATCTGTTGGCGCATCATCCGATTGTCGTTTTGACGCTCCTCGTTGCGTTGACGGCGGCGATCACTGGGCTGACTCACACGATTACGCCCGCGCCAAACGCGCGCAAAGGTTTGCGTGACGATCGCGAGGCCTGATCGTGGCTGGCGGGCGGAGCTCGATCTGGTTCTCGAACGCCGGGCCGGGCGCACACAGCTTACCGGGCGCCGGCAACGGGGGCCGCTCGCGGTGCAGCGACCGTTCTACCCTGAGGGTCCGGTGTGTCATCTGTATGTATTGCATCCGCCCGGGGGTGTCGTTGGCGGGGACTCGCTGCAGATCGACGTGAGCGCCCAAGCGGGCAGCGCGGCGCTGCTGACCGCGCCCGGGGCGACGAAGTTCTATCGTTCGGGCGGGGCGCTGGCACGTCAGCGCATCGATTTGCGGGTCGCTGAGGGCGCCACAGTGGAATGGTTGCCGCAGGAAAATATTGTGTTCCCGGGTGCGCGGGTGGCGTCGCAAATGGCGGTGCACTTGGCGCCGGGCGCGCGGTTCATCGGTTGGGAAACACATTGCCTTGGGCGTCCGGCAATCAAGGAGGCATTTACGCGAGGCTGTTTCGATACCCGCTGGGTGCTGTACCGCGCCGGCAAGCCGCTGTTGCATGAGCGCCTTAAGGTCGCGGGGGCGGCCGATCTGGCGCGCGTTTCCGGGTTGCGTGGCTGGCCGGTTACCGCCACATTATGGGCAACCGGTGCGACCGACGCGCTGTTGCAGCGCGCCCGCGCGCATTTGCCGACGCTCACGAACGCGAGTCTCGGCCTTACCTTGCTCGGCGATTTATTGGTCGCGCGTTACCTCGGTGCCTCCACGGCGCAGGTACGCGGTGCGTTTGAAGGGCTGTGGCGTCTGCTTCGCACCGAGTTGTGGGGTCGCGTCGCTTGCCCACCAAGAATTTGGGCGACCTGAATTCAAGGTCATGTTGGAGCTGGTATGGAACTCACCCCACGAGAAAAAGACAAGTTGCTGTTGTTTACCGCCGGCTTGGTGGCCGAGCGGCGCAAGGCGCGCGGCCTTAAGCTCAATTATCCCGAGGCGGTGGCGTATATCAGCGCGGCGATCCTGGAAGGCGCGCGCGACGGCCGCAGTGTTGCCGAACTCATGGATTACGGGCGCACCCTGCTGACCCGCGACGAGGTGATGGACGGCATCGCAGAAATGATTCGCGAGGTGCAGGTCGAGGCGACCTTTCCCGACGGTACCAAGCTCGTGACGGTACACGATCCGATCGTATGAGCCTTGGCGCAGGGGGCGAGGCCGTGCCTGCCGCCGTCAAGGGGGCGCAGCCACACCGCAGTGGTTCGGAATTTTAAACGGCGACAACGGCACTGGAAAACACGGGGCAAACCGGCGATGAGGGCTGACGATGAACGATACAACCGAGGATCTTGGCACACGACTCGAATTGGCGCAGGCGCTGGCGCGTTTCAAGCTCCAGGTGCGGCGCAAGCTGAATCAATCGATCGATCTCGAGTCGATGCGGAATGATCTGCAATATGCCCGGCAGCGTCTCGCGGAGATCGAGGATTTGGCCGAAGACGAGGAATTGCTGGTTGCGGTGGTAATGTTGCGCGAGCGACTTTTTCCAAGCTCGGTGGCTGACTCGGCTGCCCAGCCGGCGCCGAAGAGTACGAGCGACAAATATAAATTTGGCGCGCGCGGTTGAACCGCAGGCGTGCGTCAATGGAGCACCGAAGAGGAGTGAATTCATGCATCCCGGCGAGTATCAATGCGCGCAAGGCGAAATCGAACTGAACGTGGGACGACCAACGGTGCGGATCGAGGTTGCCAACACCGGCGATCGACCGATTCAAGTCGGTTCGCATTATCATTTTTATGAAACCAACGCCGCTTTGCGCTTCGAGCGCGAGCCGACGCGGGGCTTTCGGCTAAATATACCCGCCGGCACCGCGGTGCGGTTTGAGCCGGGGCAAACACGCGAAGTCGAACTGGTCGCCTATGCTGGTTTGCGTCAGGTTTATGGGTTCAACGGCAAAATCATGGGGGCGCTCTGACGATGGCCAGAATCTCGCGACAAGCCTATGCGGAGATGTTTGGTCCGACCGTCGGCGACCGGGTCCGGTTGGCGGACACGGAACTCTGGATCGAGGTCGAGCGGGATTTCACCGTCTACGGCGACGAGGTCAAATTCGGCGGCGGTAAGGTGATCCGCGACGGTATGGGGCAATGCCAGCGCACGGCCGACGCGGTGGTCGATGTGGTGATCACAAATGCGCTCATCCTCGACTACTGGGGCATCGTCAAGGCGGATATCGGGATCAAAAATGGACGTATCAGCGCCATCGGTAAGGCCGGCAATCCCGACGTCCAGGCGGGGGTCGATATCCTGGTTGGGCCGGGCACCGAGGCGATCGCGGGCGAGGGCATGATCGTCACGGCTGGCGGTCTGGACGCGCACATCCATTTCATCTGCCCGCAACAGGTCGAAGAGGCGTTGATGTCCGGGGTCACCACGATGCTCGGCGGCGGCACCGGACCGGCGACCGGCACCAATGCCACCACCTGCACACCTGGCCCCTGGAATATTCATCGCATGTTGCAGGCCGCGGAAGACTTGCCAATGAACCTCGGGTTTCTCGGTAAAGGCAACGCCTCGCGGCCGGCGCCGTTATCCGAGCAGATCGAAGCCGGTGCGATGGGGCTTAAACTGCACGAGGATTGGGGTACCACGCCGGCGGCGATTGATAACTGCCTTACGGTGGCAGAGAACTATGACGTCCAGGTTGCCATTCACACCGATACCCTGAACGAGTCCGGATTTGTCGAAGATACGCTGGCCGCGATCGGTGGACGCACGATTCACACCTACCACACCGAAGGGGCCGGCGGCGGGCATGCCCCGGATATCATCAAGGCTTGTGGCCACGCCAATGTGTTGCCGTCGTCAACCAACCCGACGCGACCCTACACGGTCAATACGGTCGACGAGCACCTCGACATGTTGATGGTCTGTCACCATCTCTCGCCCGCGATTGCCGAGGACGTCGCCTTCGCCGAATCGCGTATTCGTCGCGAAACGATTGCAGCAGAGGACATCTTGCACGATCTCGGCGCATTTTCGATGATCGCCTCGGATTCCCAGGCGATGGGTCGGGTGGGCGAAGTCATCTGTCGCACCTGGCAAACGGCGCACAAAATGAAGCAGCAACGCGGTCATTTGGCCGGACGCGAAGCTCACGAGCGCGACGCGCGCAACGATAACTTCCGCGCCAAACGTTATGTCGCGAAATACACCATCAATCCCGCGGTCGCGCATGGCATCAGTCACGAGGTCGGGTCGGTCGAGGTTGGCAAGCTGGCGGATCTGGTGTTGTGGCGGCCGGCTTTTTTCGGCGCGAAACCCAGCCTCATCATTAAGGGCGGCATGATCGTGGCAGCGCCGATGGGTGATCCCAATGCCTCGATTCCGACCCCGCAGCCGGTCCATTATCGGCTGATGTTTGGTGCGTTCGGCGGCGCCCGTGCCGCGACCCGAATGACATTTCTATCGCAGGCTGGCCACCAGGCCGGGATCGCGCAGCGACTCGGGCTGCGTTCGCTGATCGGCGTGACGCGCAATTGTCGTGGCATCGGCAAACCGCATATGCGCCTGAACGATTACCAGCCGGTCATCGAGGTCGATTCGCAAACCTACGAGGTCCGTGCCGATGGCGCGTTGCTCACGTGCGAGCCAGCAACCGAACTACCGCTCGCGCAACGCTACTTTCTGTTTTGAGTATGTTGAAACTGATCGAGAAAATCGCCCCGGTGGCTGCGGTTCAAGGCAGCGTCACGCTGTCTTACGAACAACGCATGCGCAGCCGCCTTAGATTACAACTGGACGACGGCGCCGACGCTGGGTTGTTTCTGCCGCGCGGCGAGACCTTGAGTGATGGCGACTGCCTGCGTGCGGAAAGCGGCGAGATCGTGCGCGTCAATGCCGCCGCGGAGACGCTGTCGAGTGTGCGCTGCGATGACCCGCTCGCGCTGGCGCGTGCCTGTTATCACCTGGGTAACCGGCATGTACCGTTGCAGATCGAGCCGGGTTTGTTGCGCTACGCCCACGATCACGTGCTGGATGACATGTTGCGGCGGATGGGATTGACGGTGGCAGTCGAGCGCGCGGCGTTCGAGCCCGAGGCCGGCGCGTATGGTGGACACGCATCGACCCATGCCCATCACCACGACCACTGATATCGCGGCGCTCGCGCGCCTGCGCTTGCTGCACCTCGTCAGCCCCTCGCTACCGACCGGGGCGTTTGCCTATTCGCAGGGCCTAGAATGGACGGTGGAATGCGGGTGGGTCGCCACCGAAGCGGCGCTCGGCGATTGGCTCAGCGCGCAGTTACAGGGCACTCTGAGTCATCTCGATTTGCCAGTATTACAGCGGATGCAACGCGCCTGTGCGCGGGCGGATCTTGCGACGTTGGAGTATTGGGTCGATTACCTCGTCGCCGGGCGTGAAACCGCGGAACTGCGGGCGGAGGAGCAGCAACGCGGACGTGCGTTGACGCAATTGCTGGCCGCACTCGCGCTGGAGCCGGACGCGCGCTGGGCACCCATGGTTGCGCGCAGTCAGCTGGCCGGGTTTGCGTACGCGGCAAACATCTGGGCGATCCCGCAACCGGAAGCCATGACTGGCTACGCCTGGAGTTGGCTCGAAAATCAGGTGCTGGCGGGGGTCAAGTTAATTCCGCTGGGACAATCCGCCGGCCAGCGCGTGCTGCTCGAACTGGCGGCGGCGATCCCGGCGATGGTCGCCTATGCCGCCGCGCTCGAAGACGACGACCTGGGGGGCTCGGCCCCCGCCGCGACGCTCGCGAGCTGCCACCACGAAACCCAGTACACCCGATTGTTTCGCTCGTAAGGAGTCCAATTCAATGAGTCATTCAGCGCCCCTGCGGGTCGGAGTCGGCGGCCCGGTTGGCTCGGGGAAGACCGCGTTACTCGACGTGCTATGTAAACGTCTGCGCGAGACTTATCAGATCGCGGTCGTCACCAACGACATCTACACTCGCGAGGATGCGGAATTTCTGATCCGCAGCGAGGCCCTGACGCCGGACCGCATCATCGGCGTCGAGACGGGCGGCTGCCCGCACACCGCGATTCGCGAAGATGCCTCAATGAATCTGGCGGCGGTGCAGGATCTGCAACTGCGTTTCGCCGATCTCGATCTGATATTCATCGAAAGCGGGGGCGACAATCTCTCTGCGACTTTCAGCCCTGAACTGGCCGACCTTATGATCTATGTGATCGACGTGGCCGAGGGCGAGAAAATACCGCGCAAGGGTGGCCCCGGCATTACCCGTTCCGACCTGCTCGTGATCAACAAGATCGACCTCGCGCCTCACGTTGGCGCGTCGTTGGAGGTGATGGAGCGCGATACCCAGCGCATGCGGGGCGAACGCCCCTATGTGATGACCAATCTGCGCACTGGGCAGGGCGTCCAGGCGGTGGTGGATTTCTTGATTCGCGAGGGTATGCTGTCGCCGCGCATGTGAATCGTGTGCCACCCAAGGGCATCGCCCGTGCAGGTTGGTGCGGCGGCGCCCTGCGCGATATCGGTGCAAGCCCGGTTGGACAATGCATGCTCAAGGTGCAATCACAGCGCGGCGCGTGTTCTAGATAGCGCCGCCGCAAGGCTGGACCGTTGTGGCATGCAGGTTGCTTTTGACCAATCAACGACATCAAAAGCGCCTCGGAGCGCGAAACGAATGTTCGAACAATGCAGCATGGCAGCGGGGTCGATGCGGGTGCCCCATGCGTAATTCGACACCGTCCCCGATCCGCAAGTCGAACTACCTGGCGCCTGTCCTGGATTGCCGCCGGTGCCGCCACTTCAGCGACCTGCATGCGCGCGGTGCCTGCGCGGCCGACAGTCGCTGCGCGTTGGCGGAGGATGAAGCGCTGATCGAGCGCTTCATCTGGCGCCACCCGCAGTATGCGAATGATTACCTCCGTGATGGATCGCCCCGGCGACGCGCTGTCGCTGCGCGTTACGCGACCTTGAGCGCGATTTCGAGCCTTGCGAACGACCCGAGCGTACACGTGCGACGCGTGCTCGCGGCGCGTCTGCCACTCGCGGCGTTGAGTGCCTTGCGCCATGATCCCGACGCCGAAGTTCGCGTGACGCTCGCCAGGCGCTTGCCGGTCGACGACCTGACACGTCTTCAGCATGACGCTGATGAAATCGTGCGCCTGGTTGTCGCACGCCGGATTTCCAGTGGGCGGCTGTTTCGGACGGTGCACGATCCGTCCCCCGCGGTGCGTAAGGAGGTCGCGCGACGCCTCGCGCCGTTCGCGTTGCCGGTCCTGATGCATGATCCTGACGCTGAGGTGAGGCGGGTCGTTGCCGCACGCGTGTTGCCCACGTCCGCCGGCGCGCTGTTACACGACCCGGATTGGCTGGTGCGCTACAAAGCGGTGGGGCGAGCGCCGATCGAGCAGATCAACGCGCTGCTGGACGACCCGGCGCTCGAAGTCCGCAACCGAGTCCGTCTGCGGCTACTCGGGCTGGTGGCTCAGGACACACTGTAATGATGACGGCATCCATGCCCACGGATCTCACCCTGAAGCAAATCGCGCGCGCTGTCGATCACGCCGCGCCGCGACCGCACCATACCGATTTGCTTGGGACGCTGAAACATGCGTTCGGTGAGCGTGCGTTTGCCCTGGCACTGACCCGTGGCGGCTGGCATCGAGCCGGCGGGGTATTTCGCCCCGATGGCATTCGCCTCGCCTACGATCTCGGCGCCTGGATCACCGACGAACTCGAGCACAGCAATGGCAGTTTCGATGACCTGATTGAACGTCATCTGGGCGCGGGATTGGTCGTGTCGCGCCAGCAAGGGCGGACGCATTATTTCGTTTCGAGCTATGGTCCCGATCCCGCCGATTATCTGCAACTCGAAATCGAGGAGTTGCAGGAGGTCATGGATCGTAAGTTGATGCACCCGCTGGAACCGCCATTGAATCCCGCCGAGTTGCTCGATCCGCCACGCCCGCACTCGGTCGGTGCGCAACCGGTTGGGGCCACCCGCTATCATTTCCGCCGTTTGGTCGATATGCGCCGCGTGGTGGTGCAGCAAGCGACATACAACGACGGTCCGTCGCCGCTCAAGCGTTTTCTGGCGGAGTGGGCCGAATGCGCGCGCCAAGGTAAGGCCCGCTTCTCCGACCACTGGATTCTCAGTCTGCGCGAGCATGTCGACCGCTACTACCAGCAACGCATCAGCGCGGAACCAGTGTCGCGTCACGCCCGCAAGCTGAAGTCGTTCGAGTGGCACGCCGAGGCGCGCGGGGCGGAATTGGCTCGCCAACTGGAAGCGTTCGATCGCGTCGCCGGGTACCAGATGGCATGGTACTTCCACATGGTCGCCGGAGGCTTCACGCCGCTCGCAACGGCCTATACCATCGTCGAGGATTACGTCGAAGGCGCGCGCTACTTGGGTGACCAGGCGTGCGCGTTGACCAAGCGCTGGCTGGTTGAACCCTACACGGTATGACGGGGTACTGAGCGCGTGACGGTGTGCTGCTGATGCTGTGTTGCCTGTCATTTGAATGTTCCTTGCCAGGTTTCGCAGCGCTGCGATAACGCCGCGACGGTCGGCCTCGGCGGCGGCGCATTCGACGATGCTCCGGCCGGCTGTCGCGTGGCCGGGTGTCACTTACCCATTTAATTGATTCAGGGAAACCGGAAATGAGTACCCATGCCCAGTTGCAGTTAGACGACCAGCACATCCAGCTGCCCATCGTGGTCGGCAGCGCGGGCGAGCGCGCGCTCGATGTATCCGGGCTGCGGGCGCAAACGGGCTACGTCACGCTCGATCCGGGGTTCGGCAATACCGGCAGCTGTCTGAGCGAAATTACCTATATCGACGGCGAACGCGGCATTTTGCGCTATCGTGGCATTCCGATCGAACAATTCGCCGCAACCCCCAACTTCGTCGAAGTCGCCTGGCTCCTGATTTTCGGTGCGCTACCAAACGCGCGCGAATATGCCGATTTTGCGACTGCCCTGACCGCGCACGCGAGCATCGATGAAGGGATGAAGCATCACTTCGAGGGCTTTCCGCGCAGCGCGCCGCCGATGGCGATGCTCTCGGCGATGATCAATGCGCTTTCGTGCTTTTATCCGCAATTGTTCGAACTGGATGACGCCAGTCACCTGTGTGAGGCAGCCGCTCGCTTGATCAGCAAGATTCGCACGATCGCCGCGTATGCTTACCGGCACTCCAGGGGGCAGCCGTTTGTATACCCCGATCCGAAATTGCGCTACGTACCGAATTTTCTCCACATGATGTTTTCGCAGCCCTATGACCAGTTCGTATGTGACGATACGGTCCGCGATGCGATCAATTTGGTGCTGATTCTGCACGCCGACCACGAGCAGAACTGCTCGACCTCGACCGTACGCATGGTCGGTTCG
Source organism: uncultured Thiotrichales bacterium (assembly GCA_964620675.1). GTDB lineage: Bacteria > Pseudomonadota > Gammaproteobacteria > UWMA-0217 > UWMA-0217 > CAYSFW01. Next base: position 24,817 of record CAZUJU010000024.1, read on the forward strand.
AGTCAGGCCAACTTGTTCGCCTCCTGCGCGGCGGGCGTCTGCGCCCTGTGGGGACCGCTGCACGGCGGCGCCAATGTCGCGGTACTGGAAATGCTGGAGCAAATCCATAAGGGCAATATGACCCCCGAGGAATACGTCAAGCTGGCAAAAAGCAAGGACAGCAAGGTGCGTCTGATGGGCTTTGGTCACCGGGTCTATAAGAGCTTCGACCCGCGCGCGCAAATCCTCGCGAAGGTTGCCGATAAATTATTGGCGTATCTCGGCGTGAACGATCCCTTACTCGATATTGCCCGGCGCCTTGAGCAGATCGCGCTCGAAGATCCGTATTTCGTCGAACGGAAACTCTATCCCAACGTGGACTTCTACAGCGGTATCATCCTGCGCGCGATCGGGATTCCCACCAATATGTTTACCGTTATTTTCGCGATCGGACGCCTGCCGGGCTGGATTGCTCATTGGTGGGAGCAACACCAGACCCCAGGGGCGAAAATTGCGCGGCCGCGGCAGATTTATACCGGGCATGAACTGGCGGACTACATCCCATTGGAGGCGCGGAGCTAAGTACCCGTTGGCGGCGATCAAGCACGCGGCGTCGCTTGCGCAAGGTGGTCGCCGGGTTGTCCGTGAGCCGCGATCACTTCGCGGTAGTAGGCAGCGAGGCGCTCGGCGAGCGTGGCGTCCGACCATGCCGCCGCATGGCGTAACGCGCCTGCGCTGAGTTGCGCCCGCAGTGCCGGCGCTTGAAGTACCGCCAGTGCTTGCTGCGCAAATTCGTGGCAATCGTCGCTAGCAATCAGTGCGCCGTCGCAACCGGCCAGGACTTCGCGCGTACCGAGGTGCGCCGTGCTGACTACGGGTGTCCCGCAGGCCATGGCTTCCAGTAGAACCAGTCCCTGTGTTTCGGTTTTCGACGCGAAGACGAAGACATCGGCGGCCTTGTAGCACCCTTGCAGTTCGCCGTCGCGGCGCAGATAGCCGACGAAGCGCACGTGATCAGTAAGGCCACGGGCGTGCGCGGCGTGGCGCAGGTGCGGGACCGCGGTGCCTTCGCCGGCAATGAGCAAAAGTACGTCAGGCAATGTTCGGCGTACCGCGAGCGTGACATCCAGCAGAAACTCAATATTTTTTTCGAACGCCACGCGTCCGACGTACACTATGACCGGACGATTCTCGGCAATACCTTGAGCATGGCGAAACGCGGGGCCATTGCCACTGGTGAAATCGTCCATGTTCAATCCGGTTGGCAGTACCGTTGCGGGGGTGGTGATGCCGTAGCCACGTAGAACGTCGAGCATCGGCGTCGACGGCACGATCAGGGCATCGAGTTCAGCGCATTGGCGGCGACTGAAGCTGCGCGCGGCCAGGCGCAGCAGATTCCGTGGCAGGCCCGGAATATAGTTGTACAGGTATTCCTCGAAGAACGTGTGATAGGTCGCGACGACCGGGATACCGCGTATGCGGGCAAAGCGCACACCGACACGGTGCGCCATGAACGGGGTCTGGACATGCACCAGATCCACCGCTTCAATCCCGTCCAGGGTGCTTCGCAGTGCCGCCGCGCGCATCAGACGATCTTCGGGATCGAGCCAGACTTTGCCCGCCTTAACACGGTGAATATCCGCGTCGTCCGCCCCCGGGTCGAGATAGTCGGGGGCGACCAGGCTCACCCGGTGACCGAACGCCTGGAGCCGTTTGCGAAAGGTGTCGATCGAGGTGGAGACCCCGTTAACCCGCGGAAAGAAGCAATCGGAAATATACAGAAAATGCATGTCTGCCCGGATCGCGGCGTAAATAGCCGCATAACATAGCGCGATCGCGTGGCAGTTTTGTGACAGCACCGGGAACTGGTTGGGAATTCGGTGGCGGGGGAATGCTCCGGGTTTAATTCAGCAACCACCGGACATATAAAACTACCGATCGCAATTAAAATGAACTACTCGCGGGATAACTTGCTCATACTCGATGCGGACGGCACCACGGTCGATGCCTTCGCCGCTATCGACCGGACCTTCGCCGCGCATGGGATGGCGATCGGGGATCTGCGCCGATTTCAGTCGCGGCACCATCTTTTTAAATATCTCGGCGGGTTAAAGGAGTTTCCCGGCAACTTCAAACGCCAGATCAGCAAGAGAAAGCGCGCGCAATTGATCGCAACCTTAACCGAGGTCTACCGCGAGGAGGGGCGCCTCTACGACGGAATCGCCGGGTTCGTTGAAATCCTGTTGGACCAGAAAAACTTGCGCGTGGGCGTGGTCACGCGAAACATCACCGATAAACCGATTGAGACCTTGAAGGCGCTGTTTAGACGGCACGGCCTGGACGCGAACCGTTTCGATTTTTTTATCCATATCCCGCTCAGTCAAGACAAGATCGACACCTTTCGCGAGGTCCGTGAAAGCTATCGGATCAATCCGGCGCGCGGATACGTGTGCGGTGACGAAAAAAAGGACTATCTGGCGGCACTCGGCACCGGGTTGCATCCGTTTATGGTCGCCTACGGTTTCGAAAGTCATGCGCGGTTGACCGCCAAGGTCGGCGTACCTCCGGAGTTGATTGCGCATACCCCGCATGAGCTTGCGGTGCGGGTGTTGAATGGTCTCGCAATCGATGCGACTGCGGAGCCACGGGTGAGCGTCGTTACCAACCGTGCACCGTTGGCTAGCGTGGCGCAGGCGTCATAATTGTTTAACGGGGCTGGACTATGCTCATGGAATCGCATAAATTCCCGAGTTGCCCGTGGATGACTTACTCAAGCGCCTGACGCTATTACGCGACGATGCCGTTAAATTCGCGGAGGCGCACTCGGAACTCGCGTTGCTGAACGATGAGCAGCGACGTTCGGCGGTCAATTTGCTGCATTATTTCAGCCTACGCCAAAATGAACTGCGGGGCCTGCAGGTTGATCTCATAAAACTCGGCCTCACCTCGCTTGGCATTCTGGAAGGCCATACCCTGGCCACGCTGAATCATGTCATCGCAATCCTTGAGCGTTTGCTCGCACGCGAATTGAGCCCCGCACCCGAGCCGCCGGTGACCGTCGAGGACAGCGCGCGGTTGCTCGAGCAACGCAGCGAGCGGCTGTTCGGACCGGCGCCGGCGGAGCGCGATTGCCGCATCATGGTGACCATGCCGAGCGAAGCCGCGGACGACGGGGCGTTCGTGCAGCGTTTGCTTACCGCCGGCATGGACGTGATGCGGATCAATTGCGCGCACGACGGACCCGAGGCCTGGTTGGCGATGATCGCGCATCTGCGCGCGGCGGAACGCACGCTGGGCCGGACCTGCAAGATTCAAATCGACCTCGCCGGGCCGAAGCTGCGCACTGGAACGATCGAGGCGTTGGGGCGGGTTCACAAGATGCGGCCGTTGCGCAACTCGATTGGTCGGGTGGTGCAATCGGCGCGGGTCTGGTTGGTGCCGTTCGGGCATGGGGCGGTTGCTTCGACGTATCCGACGCTGGAGGTAAAGGGCGACGCGATGCGCCGGATCGAGGTTGGCGATCGTCTGCACTTTCGCGATGCGCGCGCGGCCAAGCGGTCGTGGGCGGTGGTCGATACGCAGGGTGAAGCCCGCCTGATCGAGTCCGATAAGACCTGCTACGCCCAGGACGGCGCGCAACTGCGCATCGAACGTGGCCGGAAGCACGTGGGCGATATCGTACTGGTGAACGTTCGGGAAACCATCAGTCCGATTCCACTCGCCGCGGGCGATCATCTGGTGTTGACCCGCGCTCCGTTGCCCGGCTCCGAGGGTGTGCGCGATCCTTCGGGGGTGCAGGTGAAGCCGGCGCGTATCCACTGCACCTTGCCCGAAGCCTTCACTTACGTCCGCCCCGGCGAGTCGGTCTGGTTCGACGATGGCAAGATCGGGGGACGGGTAGAGCAGGCGAGCGACGCGGAAATTCGGGTGCGGATATCGCACGTACCGCCCACGGGCGCCAAGTTACGTTCGGAAAAGGGCATCAATTTTCCCGATACCGCGTTGGCTACGGAGGCGCTCACGGCCAAGGATCGCGACGATCTACGGGTATTGGTCGCGCAGGTCGATATGGTGGCGCTGTCGTTCGTGCGCACCCCGCGGGATGTCGAGGCACTCCAGCGCTACCTGGAAGCCATGCAACAAGGCGAAAAGGGGATTGTACTCAAGATCGAAAATCGCAGCGCATTCGAGCACCTGCCGGCGATCCTGTTGACCGCGCTGCGATCGAATGCGGTGGGGGTGATGGTTGCGCGTGGCGATCTGGCGGTGGAAGTCGGCTTTGAGCGCTTATCGGAGATTCAGGAAGAAATCTTATGGCTGTGCGAGGCAGCGCACGTGCCGGTGATCTGGGCAACCCAGATTCTCGAAGGGCTGGTCAAGAGCGGGGCGCCGTCGCGTGCAGAAGTCACCGACGCCGCAAGCAGCATTCGCGCCGAGTGCGCGATGCTCAACAAGGGGCCAAACATCGTCGGTAGCGTTGAGTTTCTCGACGAGGTTTTGCGGCGGATGGAATCGCACTATCACAAACGGCGATTGATGATGCGCCCACTCAACGTCTGTCGTACCCAACTGCTCGACGACTAGACGGCGGCCTCGCGCACGGCGTTAGGCGTGCGCCGTAAATAGTCGCGGTCACGCGGAATTTCCTGAATTATACTTTTGAACCGGACCTTCGTTTCGCGCGCGCTTCCCTGCGGGAAGCAGCCGGAATTTTCCGTGATTCGAATGCGATGCGCTACGCGGGGCGCTCGCGCCGGTGGCCTTTCCGGCCTACACCGTAGCGACCTCGGATTATTCATGTCAGGCGGCAGGGCGGATGAGCCGCAATCACCGATGGAACGAGTCTTCAGCCAGCCAATTTCCGGGGCACCGCCATGCTACAACCGTTCGTGGGACGCACCGTCGCCGATGTCTATCAACTCTCCGCCGCCGCGATGCATCTGCCGCGCTATCCGCAATATCGCGTCGACGAAACCGTATCCGCGCGCTACCGGTATTACTACAACCGATCGGCGCGTTACTGCAGTTGTCAGTCGGCGCGCTTCGTACTGTTTGGCGGGACGGTGTCGACCTTGGTCGAGGACGGGGTGTATGACCCGACGCATGATCTGTCGAGCTGGTGGAACGGCTATTATCGCGAACAATTCGGCGCCCAGGTCGGTGAGGTCATCAAATATTCGGGCGCGCAGGGGTACCGCGCGTACCTGTCCGCCAATCCCGAGCCGCGGGTGATCACGCCGCATCCGTACGATGACACCCATATTCCGCGCGAACGGTTTTATCTGAGCGCGCCGGATGTGGTTGCGCGTTTGAACGATAAGGGCGAAATGCGTGCGTTATCGCGTCGCGCGGTGCCCTATCAGGTCTATGACGCGGCGAGTTTCGCCGCGGACCACTGGCGCGACGAATGGGAATTGCCGTTTGTGGTGAAACTCACGACGCCCTCCGGCGGTGGCGATGGCGTATGCATCTGTCGCGACTTAAATGATGTCGCCGCGGCGAAACTACGTTTTGCCGGACAGACGGTCAAGCTCGAACGCTATCTCGACAATATCCGACGCAATATCAACGTCAATCTTTGCGTAACACCGACCGGTGCGGTGTCGTTGATTGGCGGTTCGTTGCAAAGGGTTGAATCCGACGCGCGCTACGCGGGGAATCTGATCGATCTGGCGTGGCAACCGGAGGACGCGGTTCGTGAGATCTGTGTTGAGATCGCCGACAACGCGGCCCAAATGGGTTGGCATGGGGTGTGTGGGCTTGATCTGATCGAGACCGACGATGGCGACTACCACTTTATCGACCCGAATTTTCGCCTGAACGGCTCGACCCCGTTTTATTTGATGCGCGACTACTTCGCCACCCACTTCGCGACGCCGCTGCTCAGTACCGGCTACTACACCTACGCCGGCGACCCGGTGACGTTTCTCGACGAATTTCGGAGTGAGATTGAAGCCAAGCGGCTGGCTCCGATCGGCATTTACTACGACCCGTGCGAGGACGATCTCACCCGCGTTTACGCCGCCGTAACCAGCGACGGGGATCTCGACGAATATGCCGCCTTCGAGGCAACATTGAGCGCCAAGCGACTGCGTGCCGGAATTTACTTATAGCGCCATGGATTACAGCCCTTTCGAATATTTCGCCGGCACCGCGCCGGTGTTGCTCGAACTGCCGCACGGCGGACATCTCACGCCGAACGAGGTCAAGCCCTATCTGCACCCAAAATTCACCCCGGGCGACCGGCGCGAGGATGCCGACGAGTATTCCGACGCGCTGTATCTGGAACTGCCGATCAATCCGCATGTCCTGCGCTTTTCCGTCTGGCGCGCGCACGCCGACCCCAATCGCTGCATCGATGAATTGCATTCCGATGGGGTAGTTAAAACCCATACCAGCCAGGGGGTGAAGATCTATCAATCGGAACGCGGTCTGCCCGAAAACATTCGCGAAATCGTGATCGAGAAGTACATTCGTCCGCACCAGAATCGCTTGTGCGAGTTGCTCGACGATCCCGCAATCGAAAAAGTGATGTTCTGCCACACCATGCCCGGGATCGGAACGCGGGTATCGGCGGACAAAGGCAACCTACGCCCACTGTTCATGTTTGGCAACGGCGGCGACAGCGACGGCAACCCCGGGCGCAAGATCTTTGCCGAAAAGCGCCTCCTGCAGCAGCTTTCCAGCGTGATCGAGGATCACATCCACGCCCTTGACGTCGATTTCAATTTCTGTGACGTCATCCGCTTTAACGACCCCTATAACGGCACCAACTCGCTACGGCGACTGCCGCCCGACCTGCTCAAAGGCAAGCAGGCATTCAGCATCGAGATCAATCGCGACCTAGTTCTGCACAACCCCGAGAACATCGAGCCGGTCCGCCAGATCGTCGAGCAATTGATTGCCGAAGTGCGCGATTGGCGTTGAGGCGGCTGCGTCTCGCGGTTTGAGTCCGCGCGAGTTCGCGACCGTGCGAGCGGTCAACTCGAATCACTGACTCGCTCACCGCAGCCCGATTACGGCCGCGATAGACCGGCGAGTTTGCGTTCGAGCCGTTCGCTGCGGCGGCGGGTTGCGGGGTGGAAACCGAGGCGCCGCGTCAAGGCGAAGGCGGTGGCATAGTCGCGCCGGCGATGTTCGTGAAATTTGGCGAGATCTTCGATGGACGCCTCGCAGCCGCGGGTGGCCAGCCGTTCCCAAATGGCGACCGCGCCGTCCCAGTCGTTGCGTCGCTGCAGCAAGCGCGCGTACAGCCGCAACGCGCGTGCGTCGAGCCGGCCGAAGTGGCGACCGAGCAGCGCGCAGGCCTGTCCGGCGTCGTGGTCCGCGAGCCACTTCGCGAGGCCGTGCAGGTCAATATCCGCGCGATGTTGCAATTGGTCGAGGTCGCTGACGACGGCATGCGCGGCGGCGAGCGAGACGAGGTCCTGGCGATTGTGCGCAACGATGCCAGTGAGCCGCTGGCCGTCGCCGCGTTGCAGCCAGTCGAACCAGGCCAGCGGCGCCTCGCTGCCCGGGAGATCCTGGTGGCGACGAAGATCCAGCAAATGTTGTTCAACCGAGGCCAGTCGGCAATCCGGCCAGTGCGCAGCAAACAAGCGACGCACCGGGTGCAGCAGGTCGAGGTGCGGCAAGCCCGTCAATGGATCGGTGATGCCGTGGAGACGCAGGCGGGTTTCCAACAGCGGTAGATCGAAGGATTTGCCGTTGTAGCTGACGAGTTGGACGTGCGGTGCCAGGGCTGCGAGGAGTTGCGCGAGTTGGCGCGGCTCGGCGCTGAAACGGGTGATCAGCCACTGGCTCAGATGCAGTTGGGTCGGCGTGAGCGTGGCGATTCCGATCAGAAAACTGATCGTCCCGCTGCCGCCCGAAAGTCCCGTGGTTTCGGTATCGAGATACACCGGCGGTGCGTTGTCGCGTGGCGTCTCGCCGGGGAGCGCGCGCACCGCATGCAGGCGCGAAAGCGGCACCGCACCGCAGCGTTCGGCGAGGTCGATCCTGCGCTCGATCCGAATCAGACCGTCCTCTTCGAGGGTGCCCCCAAGCTGGGCCGCAAGCTCGCGTTCGGTGATGTGGCTCGGCGCTGACCGCGGTTGTCCACGCAGGCGTTCCGGTCGCACGCTGGCGAGTTGCGCCCGTAGCCGTTGCATTGGATCGGTGACCGGGTCGCGGGCCGCGGCCGGGTCGGCGTGCGGCGGATCGTCAAATCGACCTGTCGCTGGCGCCGCGGCGGGTTTTCCCAGCGGCGCTCGTAGCTTGGCCAGGCGCTCGCGCAGATTCATGACGCTTGTCGCGGCAGTTGCAGCAGTTGCAACACCCCGAGCGCGGCGGCCTTGGGCGAGTGGCCACGGGTCTCGTCGCTGGCGAGGATCGGCCCGACGCAACTGGGGCAGCCGTACTCGCACTCGCAGGCACGCACCAGGCGTTCGGCGTGATCGACGATCGCGGCGCGGCGGGCGTACAGCGGTTCGGAGAGCCCGATGCCGCCCGGATAGTTGTCGTACAGAAACAGCGTGGGAACGAACTGACGCAAGGCGGTCGGGTCGATCGCCTCGCCATCGCTACCGCGAAACTGGCCGCGTCCCTGCGTGCCCTGGGTCGCAAACCAGGTCGCATTGCCATCGCCCACCGCGCGGCCGAGATCCTGAGGTTCCGAGAGCATCCGCATCGCGGCGACGTGGTGCATTGCATAGGCCGCGCCGAGAAAGCCGTCGAGCGCTTCGAGCCGCGACGGAAACGCGCGTGCGAGGGTGTCGGGTTCCACCTGCCACCAGACCGCCGTGGTGTGCAGCTCGGAATCCGGCAGATTGATGTTGCCGTACCCAATATTCTCGTGGGTGTAGTAGCGAATTTTCTTGTAACCGGCGACCCGCGAGACGACGTGTACCTCACCCTGCGCGACCGCGTGCGCGGAGGCGTGGACATCGGCGAAGACTTCGAGAATCTTGAGCCGGGTGTAATCGATGGCGTCGGTATAGTAATCGGCGCGGGTACGGGTGACGAAGGCCTTGCGCCCGACCCAGTCGAGGCGTTCGACCTGATAGGGCGCGGCCTGGATCATGTAGATCGCGCCCTCGTAGAGCGTCATCGGGGCCGAGCTGTAATCGACTTCGGCGATGATTTTCTGCTGTCCGTCGGTGCTGTCGATCACGACGAAATTGCCCTCGGCGACTGAACGCAGGCTGACGCTGTTGGCGGGGTAGCTGTCGGTGTACCAATGCCAATGGTCGCCCTCGCGATGCAGGACCTCCGCCTCCTCGAGCACGCCCAGGAGTTCGGCGAGATCTTCGCCGCCGAAGCACTCGCCGCTTCGAAACGGCAGTTCGAATGCCGCGCAACGCACATGATCGAGCAGAATGAGCAGCTGATCCGGGGCGATGCGCGCGGTTTCGGGCGAGGCGCCGAGAAAGAACTCGGGATTGCGAATGATGTACTGATCGAGTGGTTGCGAGCTCGCTACCAGCACACCGAGCGCGGTGCGTTGCCTGCGCCCGGCGCGCCCCAGGCGTTGCCAGGTTGCGGCGATGGTGCCGGGATACCCGTTGAGCACACAGACATCGAGTGCGCCGATATCGACCCCGAGTTCGAGCGCGGAGGTGGTCACGACGCAGTCGAGTGCGCCTTCGCGGAGCTTTTTCTCCATGCCGCGCCGTTCGGTGGGCAGGTAGCCGCCGCGGTAAGCTGCGACGCGGGCCGGCTTGCGCGGGTCGTGATCGAAGACGTCCTTGAGGTACTTGGTGAGCACCTCGACCATCAGCCGCGACTGGGCGAACAGGATGCTCTTGAGCCCGCGTTTGATGGCGGCGCGCGCGATCCGTGTGGTTTGCGAACGGGCCGAGGCGCGAATGCCGAGATCGGCATTGATCACCGGTGGGTTCCACAGCAGCAGGTGTTTCGCGCCGCGCGGTGCGCCGCTTTCGGTGACCGCACTGACGGGTGCCTCGATCAGCTGCGCCGCGAGTTCGGCCGGATTGGCGATGGTTGCCGAACACAGAATGAATTGTGGGGTGACACCGTAAAAGCGACAGATCCGCCGCAGCCGGCGCAACACATTCGCGACGTGGGAGCCGAACACCCCGCGGTAGGTGTGTATCTCGTCGATGACGATGAATTGTAGTGATTCGAAGAACTGCGCCCATTTGGTGTGGTGCGGAAGGATTCCCTGGTGCAGCATGTCCGGGTTCGAGACCACGATGTCGCCGCGCGTGCGCACCGCCTTGCGTGCATCACCAGGGGTATCGCCGTCGAAGGTGAAGGCGCGGATGCCGAGATCACCGGCGGTGTTGAGTTCCAGCAACTCGGCGACCTGATCCTGCGCCAGCGCCTTGGTCGGAAACAGGTAAAGCGCCTTGGCCTTGCGCGTGAGCGCCGCGTGCAGCACCGGCAGGTTGTAACACAGCGTCTTGCCGGAGGCGGTCGGGGTCACAATGACGACGTGCTCGCCGGCCTGGGTCGCCTGCCAGGCCGCGCGCTGATGACTGTACAAGCGGTGGATGCCGCGGGTGCCGAGCGCGGCGGCAAGGCGCGGGTCAAGCTCGGCCGGCAGCTCGGCATAGCGTCCGGATTGCGCCGGCAGCACCAGTTCACCGGTGATGCGGCGTTGGTATTTCTTGCGCAGCCGCGCCGCCAACGCGGCAACCGGGTCGGGCTCGGTCGGTGGCGCAGGGTAGTCACGTTGCACGGCCGGCAGGGACATGGCGTTCTCCATTTGTTCTCCTGCTAGAATACTAGAGAACGAATCGAGAACCGGCAAGGATTATCCCAGGATTATGTTGACCCGGCGCCAGCAGGACATTTACCGCTATCTGCAGGACCATCAGGCCGCGTTTGCGCAGCCGCCGACGCTGGACGAACTCTGCCAGCGCCTGGGCCTTGCCTCGCGCGGTTCGCTGCACAAGCATGTTCAGGCCTTGGTCGCGGCGGGCTTGATTGAACCGCTGGACGGAAAGCAACGCGGTATCCGCCTGGTGGCGCACGACCACGAATCGCGCGAGCGCGGGGTACCGATGCTCGGGATTATCGCCGCGGGCAAGCCGATCGAGGCGGTGCCGCAGCCGGTGTACATGCCGGTCCCGCCGGAGCTGTTGACCGGCGGCAATTGCTACGTCCTCAAGGTACGCGGCGAGTCGATGATCGATGAGGGCATTCTCGATGGCGATTGGGTCGTCATCGAACAACGCGACCAGGCGCGAAACGGCGAGATCGTCGTCGCTCTGGTGCGCGACGAGGAGGTCACACTCAAGCGGATCGAGCAAAAATTCGGGGAAGTGGTGCTCCACGCGGCCAATCGCGCGTTGCCACCGCTGCGCTACCGTCCCAACGAGGTGCGCGTGCAAGGCGTGTTGGTTGGGTTAATGCGGCGTTATCGTTGAGGTTTCATCGCGCCCAGGCGATCGACACCGGCGAATCTACCCGTCCAACCCGCATCCCTTGATCGCTCCGTGGCATGGCAGTGCCGGCGATCGAACCGCGGGCGGATCATGCGAGGCGGTATTCGCGGGGCTTACGCCCGATCGTAGCGAGTGCGGATGAGCCGCCGAGCGGTGTCCGCCTTGACTTACGCGCGACCGCTTTCAACCGCCGACATAGCGGCCGGCGGCGCCGATGATCGTGGTGATCAGACCCAGGACCAGATTGGTCGCAACCAGCTGTCGAATCAGCGCAAGGCGCTTGCCGGCGGTATTCCAGTTTTCTTCGCGTACGGTCTTGCGCAGGGCCAAAAACGGTACGAAGTAGAGATAAGCGAAAATCGCGGTCATCAGCAGCGCGATGCCCATCATCGAATGTACATGTATGCCGAGGCCCTTCATGCCGCCAAACAACCCGATGATGCCGAAGCCGCTGATCCAGAGTGCGATGATCGAAGCCCAGACCCAGAGAAAAAATGTGCCGAGCGTCTTTTGCATCAGGCGCAGCCGGTTCGGCGCGTCGAGTACGCTGGCCGCGGCGGGGCGCAGCGCCATGTGGGCGAAAAACATCCCGCCGATCCAGACGACCGTACCGAGGACGTGGAATGCGATCAACCAAGCCATGTTCGATCCTTACGCAATATTGAACGGGGTCGGATTGTAAACCGATTCGTGTGTCAGATTATCGATATCCGCCCGGGCGTCGGCGAAAACTGTCGAGCAGGCGAACGTAGCTGGCGCGCGCGTAGGCCGCGGGATCGGGCTGGTTGCGCTGGCTCAGACTGCCCTTGAGTTGCCGCACCGAGGTGTATTCGCGCGCGCTCATCCATGCTTCCATCTCGCGCAGGATGGTCGCGAGCCGCTGCGGGCCGTGGCGAATCAAGGCGCTCGCGAGGTGCACCACGTCCGCGCCGGCGAGCAGCATCTTGAGCGCATCGGCGCTGGTATGCACGCCGCCGGTGGCGGCCAGCGTGAGTTTGGTGCGGCCGTGGAGCAGGGCGATCCAGCGCAGGGTGAGCAAACTGTCGTTCGAACTCGACAATTGAAGTTCGTCGACCAACGCGAGCGCGTCGAGGTCGATATCGGGCTGAAAAAAGCGATTGAACAGCGCGATGCCGTTGGCACCGGTGTATTCGAGTTGCTGCACGAAATGTGGCAACGAAGAAAAATACGGCGACAGCTTGATCGCAATCGGCAGCGTCACCACCTGGCGCAATCCGTGCAGCAGTTCCAGATAGCGGCGTTCGACCTCGACGCTGGTTTGCTCCGCGTCGGCGGCGACGTAATACACATTGAGTTCCAGTGCATCGGCACCGGCTTGAGCCAGTTCCCGCCCGAGTTCCACCCAGCCGCCCGGCGTGGTGCCGTTGAGACTGGCAACCACCGGTATCTCCAGCGCCGATTTGAGACCCACGATCTGTTCGAGATACGCGTCGAGCCCGCTCTGGTAGCGCGGGTGCAGCGGCATGAAGCCCTGCGCCTCGGCGTGACCGAGCGTTTCATGCACGACGTGGCGGTCGAGCAGGGCTTCTTCGGCGCGCACCTCTTCCTCGAACAACGAGTACATCACGAGTGCGGCCGCACCGGCGTCTTCGAGGCGGCGGGCATCGTCAAGGCCGCGCGACAGCGGCGACGCCGACGGCACCAGCGGATTCTTGAGGGTGAGACCGAGATAGTCGGTGCGGAAATCAATCATCCTAGAATCCTCGGTTGGACGTGCCCGAGTGGGCGGTATTCGGGGTGCAGGGCAAGGCGCAACGACGCGGAATGGTTGTTCCATTCCAAGGAGTTGCAACGCAGCCATGCGCCCCGAAGGCCGTGCACTCGGGCACGTAGCGCGTGCACCTGGAAGGTGAAGTCGAATACACCACAGTATTTTCGAGTATACGGCATGTTACGTTCTCGAATGAGCGGTCAACCGAGGAATCTAGGATCATGCGCGGTTGGCTCCAGTGCGGTGGGGGCGGCGGGGATCTTCGCCAGTTCGACATAGGCGCGATATCGCTCGCGCGCCAATTGCTCGGCGCGGCGAATGAATGCGGTGGCCGCGTCCGGGTGGCTGCGCGCAAGCAGGGTGAAGCGCGCTTCGGTCTGGGCGAAGTCGTTGAACGGAATCGACGGTGCGGCGGAGTCGAGTCGGAGAGGATTGCGTCCGGTCGCGCGCTCGCGTGGATCGTATCGCAACAGCGTCCAGTGACCGCTCGCGACTGCAAGGCGTTGTTGCCGCAGGTTGTGCGCCAGATCGACGCCGTGCGCGATGCACGGGCTATAGGCGATGATCAACGCCGGTCCCGGATAACTCGCGGCCTCGTGGAACACCCGCAGGGTGTGGGTGTCTTTGGCGCCATAGGCAATCTGGGCGACGTAGACGTGTCCGTAATCCATCGCGAGGCGGGCGAGGTCTTTTTTTGCGCCCGGTTTGCCGGCCGCCGAGAACTTGGCGACCGCGCCGAGTGGGGTGGCCTTCGAGGTCTGGCCGCCGGTGTTGGAATAGACCTCGGTGTCGAGCACCAGGAGGTTGACGTCGTAGGGCAGCGACAGCAGGTGGTCGAGCCCGCCGTAGCCGATATCGTAGGCCCAGCCGTCGCCGCCGATGATCCAGACCGAGCGTGCAACGAGAAACTCGGCGAGCGTTTCAAGCCGCCGCGCGACCGGGGTGTGCAGTGTCGCGAGGCGCGCAAGCAGTGCCTGCACCCGTTCGCGCTGGGGCACGATACCGGCCTCGGAGGTCTGATCGGCCTCGATCAACGCGCGGGCGAGGTCGTCACCGAGCTGGTGCGACAACTCGGCGACCGCCTGTTTGGCTTGCGCCTGCAACTGATCGGCGGCTAGGCGCAGCCCGAGTCCGAACTCGGCGTTGTCTTCGAACAGGGAGTTCGACCATGCCGGCCCGCGCCCTTGCGCGTCGGTGGTGTAAGGCGTGGTCGGTAGATTGCCGCCGTAGATCGATGAGCAGCCGGTCGCGTTGGCGATCAGCATGCGGTCGCCAAAGAGCTGGGTCGCGAGTCGGATATAGGGTGTTTCGCCGCAGCCGGCACAGGCGCCGGAAAACTCGAACAACGGATCGAGCAGCATCGCGCCGGGTACCGTCGTGTGCCGGACCTCGGCGCGATCGACGGCGGGCAAGCGCATGAAAAACTCCCAGTTGGTCCGTTCCGTTTCTCGCAGCGGCGGTTGCGGCGCCAGGTTCAAGGCCTTGCGGGAAATATTCGATTTGTCGTGAATCGGACAGGCCTCGACGCACAGGCCGCAACCGGTGCAATCCTCGGGGGCCACCTGATAGGTCATTACGCGATCCGCGGGGTACTCCTTGCTCTTGACCGGCTGGTGTTTGAAACTCGCGGGGGCACCGGTCAGCGCGGCGGCTGGAAAAATCCTGGCGCGGATGGCGCTGTGCGGGCAGACGAACACGCACTTGCCACACTGGGTGCAGAGCTCGGTTTCCCACACCGGGATCTCCAACGCGAGGTTGCGCTTTTCCCACGCCGCGGTGCCGAGTGGGAAGCTGCCATCCGCGGGTAACTGCGACACAGGCACTTGATCGCCACGCCCGGCAATCAACTCGGCGACGAAACGTTGTGTCCACGCGGGTGCCTCCGGCGCGACCGGTGGCGGGCGCTCAACGTGGCTGGTGACCTCGGCGGGTACCGGAACGCGATGCAGCCGGGCGAGGGTGGCATCGATCGCGCGGATGTTCTGCTCCGCGAGGCGTCGACCGCGGTGGCCGTAGGTCTTTTCCACCGCGTGCTTGATCGCTGCCAGCGCCGCTGCGCGCGGCAGCACCCCGGAAATCGCGAAGAAGCAGGTCTGCATCACCGTATTGATCCGCGATCCCATGCCGGCCTCGCGGGCGACGCGATAGGCATCGATCACGTGGAACTCAAGGCGCTTGGCGAGCATTTGCTGTTGCAGCGAACGCGGCAATGCGTCCCAGACCGCCGTGGGCGGAAGCGGCGAATTGAGCAGGAAAACGCCGCCGGGGCGGGCGTACGCGAGGAGGTCATAGCGTTCGAGGAACACCGCTTGGTGACAGGCGACAAATTCCGCCTCATCGGCGCCAATCAGATAGGTCGAGTGTATCGGTTGTGGCCCGAAGCGGAGATGCGAGATCGTCACCGCACCGGCTTTCTTGGAGTCGTAGACGAAGTAGCCCTGGGCGTAGAGGTCGGTTTCCGTGCCGATGATCTTGATCGAGTTTTTGTTCGCCGACACGGTGCCGTCGGCCCCCAGCCCATAAAACACCGCCTGGGTGGTGGCGCGGGTAGCGTCGGGGCGAAAGCGCGGATCCCAGGCGAGACTCAGGTGCGTGAGATCGTCGTCGATGCCAACGGTGAACTGGCGCCGCGGGTAGGGCTGGGCGGACGCCGGATCGGCGGCGGCGACCCGGGCGAGTTCATCGAATATCGCTTTGACCATCCCCGGCGTGAATTCCTTCGATGCGAGCCCGTAACGGCCGCCGAGGATCCTGGGCAGCGACCGACCCTCGAACGCGCAGGCTTGCGCGCAGGCGGTAACGACGTCTTTGTACAGCGGTTCGCCATCCGCGCCAGGTTCCTTGCAGCGATCGAGCACCGCAAGCGCGACTGCCGTGGCGGGCAGGGCGACGAGCAGCGCGGTGGCGTCGAACGGCCGGTACAGGCGGACCTTGAGCAAACCGACCGACGCCCCTTGCGCGACGAGGTGAGCCACCGTTTCCGCGGCGGTTTCCGCGCCGGAGCCGAGCATGACGATGACCCGCTCGGCGTGCGGGTCGCCCACGTAATCGAACAGGCGGTAGTGGCGACCGGTCAATTCCGCGAAACGCGTCATTGCCGTTTGCATCACGGCGGGGAAGGTCGCGTAGTACGGGTTGATCCGCTCGCGGGCTTGAAAGAACACATCGGGATTCTGCGCGCTGCCGCGCAACACCGGGTGTTCGGGGGATAGCGCGCGGCCGCGGTGACGCTGAATCGCATCCTCGGGCAGCATCGCACGCGCGGTGGCGGCGTCGATGGCCGCGATCTTGGCGATTTCATGCGAGGTGCGGAAACCGTCGAAAAAGTGCAGCACCGGGATGCGCCCGGCCAGCGTCGCGGCCTGCGCGATCAGGGCGAAGTCCTGCGCCTCCTGCGGCGAATTCGAGCAGAGCATCGCCCAACCGGTCGCGCGCGCGGCCATCACGTCGCTGTGGTCGCCGAAGATCGACAGGGCATGGGTCGCGAGGGTGCGTGCGGCGATGTGAAACACCGCCGGCGTCAGCTCACCCGCGATCTTGTACAGATTGGGGATCATCAGGAGTAGGCCCTGCGAGGCGGTGAAAGTGGTCGCCAGCGCGCCGCCCTGGAGCGCGCCATGCAAGGCGCCAGCGGCGCCGCCCTCGCTTTGCAGTTCGATGATTTTTGGTGCCGTGCCCCAGAGATTGGGTTTCGCCTCGGCGGCCCATTGGTCGGCCAGTTCGCCCATCGGCGAGGCGGGGGTGATGGGATAGATCGCGATGACCTCGTTGCAGAGGTAAGCCATCGTCGCGGCGGCCTCGTTGCCGTCCACGGTGATCATCAGCGGTTGCGGCATGGGCGAGCCTCAAGTTGAAACACCAACACCGGCGCCGGGTCGCGCGGGCACCCGGCCATCTCTCACTTGTTAGCACGGGTGTATTGCGATGCACTTGACCTGAATCAAGGAAATCATCGCCACGCTTCCCATGCGGGGTATCGTCGCTGTTTGCGTGGTGCCGATAGAATGCGGCGTTTCCCACCCGTCATTTCGGGCGTCCGCGCCCCAAAGCGAAACAGGAGCATTCGATGAGCGACGCATTAACCTATCTCGTCAAGGCGCGCGGTGACGCCTTGGGGCACTACTTCAAGTTTCTGAAGGAGACCGGCAAACACCTTGATCCGAAAACGCGCGACCTGATTTCAGTTATCACCAAGGTTCACGCGCAAACGGAAAATGGCTTCAAGCAATACACCACGCGTGCGCTGCGCAATGGCTGTACGCCGATGGAGATTCTGGATGCAATTCTGATGGCCTTCCCGGCGCTCGGCCTCGCCAAGACGGTCTGGGCCGCGGAGCAGATCCTCGCCCTTGATCTGCCGGAGTTCAGTCCCGAGGCGCTCCAGGGTATTGCCGACTGGCACGATCTGGGTGCGGTGGACACCTACAAGGACGGCGAAACCGCCCGTATCGATTGCGACGGACGTGGCTTGTTCATCTACCGCAACGGCGATGCGTTCAAGGTGTACGACAGCCGCTGCCCGCACCAGGTGACGAACATTCCGCATCTGGCATTGCAGGGCGAGCAAATCACCTGCCCAAAACACGAATGGAAATTCGATGTGACCACCGGGGCCTGCATCGAGAAAGGTGATCACCCGTTGAAGTCGTTCGAGACGACGATCGAGGACGGGCATCTCAAGGCGTATTGGTAGGTCGTCGCTGCGCAACGCGCGCGGCGTTCCGACTTCGACGCGCCGCGCGGGGTGTCTTGCCCCGCAAGGCGTTAGGCTTGGCCGTCAGGCGTGGCGTTGACGCCTGATTCCCGCCAGCGCCAACAGCGCCAGGCTCAGCCACCCGGTAATACCACCGCCGCCGCTGCGGGCAACCGGTGTGACGTCGGGAAGTGCGGTGCCGTTACCTGCGGCTGGATCGGTGGGCGGTTCGCCCAGGGTGGGCGGCTGGGTGCTGCCGCCATTGTCCTCCGGTGCGGCGACGCAGCCGTTTGGATTCAACGCGCCGGTCGGGGTGCCGACCGTGACGCTGCTGAAGGTGGCGCGAGTGGGGGATCCCGTCAGTAACGTAGGGGTGTTCGGTGCCGACCAGCCGCCGACACTCAAGATCGTATCGGTTTGCATGCCGGTCTCCGGCGCCGAAAGGTGGCGCAGGTTGATCTGGTCGCCGTTGCCGACGTAACTGACGCCCCGGGTGTAGACGGTCGCGCCGTTCACCGCGTACTCGCCACCGCACACGCTCACGGGGACTTGCAGCCCGGTCTCGAGACCGGCAATCGTGATCAGATTCGAAATTTGCAGGGTATTGAGCGGCACCCCGCTGACATTGTTGAAAGCGAACGGTGCCGGGGTCAGGCCCCAGGGTTCGGCGATTTGGTCGTCGTTTTCGTCGCGGGCGAGGTGGCGCCAGACGGCGAAGTT
>CAZUJU010000025.1:0-43256 GCA_964620675.1 uncultured Thiotrichales bacterium
CGGAAATGAAATCGCGATTGAGCCGCGCGGCGATCTCGGCGTTCGCAAAACTCTCACGCTGCATGACATGGCACCAATGGCAAGCAAAGTACCCGACCGATACCAAAATGAGTTTCTGCTCGCGTTGGGCGCGTTCCAGCACACCCTGCCCCCAATCCCGCCAATGGACCGGATCATTGGCATGCAACGCGAGATAGGGCGAGGGGTGATTCGCGAGTTGATTACCGGATTCGGCGGCGACGGCGGCGGTCAGCGCAACCAAGCAAGCAAGCATCGTCATCAGGGTCGCGCGTATCATTAATTCTCTCCCTTGCGGTTGTTTGTGGTCAGACAGACGAGGCGCGATCACTTCGGGCTGGCACCGCAACGCCATAACCGATGACCGCAATCAAATGATCGTCCTCGAACACCAGCGGAAGGTGCGCGCGACGCCACGGCGGCACCGCCCAAACCTGCAACCAATGCTTGAGGGTGTTGGAATGCGCCACGCCGCGCGGATGAAACCGCTCGCCACCCTGGCGCATCCGCACCCGCACGCACGCGGTGGGCGTTAGCCAGGGACAGGCTTGCAGCAGCGACGTCGGTTCGAGGTGGAGCCCGAGTTCGGTCATTTCCAGAGGACGCGTCAACGCCCAGTGATATTCCCGCGGACTGGGCGGTACGCGCGCGGGCAACTTGTACAACCGCGCGCGATAACGTCGCAGCGTGACATCATTGAGCCGCAGCAACGGGTCAGCGTCAGGCGCGGCGGTGACGAAGCGTTCGCGAATCCGCTCAATCTGGCGTCGCGACGCCGTTGCGCTCGGCGTATCCGCGCGCAACCAGTGGCGCAGCAGATTGTGTCCACGTGCCGGCGAGAGCGCCCTCAGTGCCGCGATCCGCAAGCTGCCGTCGGGCGCCAGCGCAAGGGTCAGGTCGTCCGCCGCCGCGGTACGGCTAACCTCGTCCAGCTCAGACTGAATCGCGCTGACCCGGCCCAGCGTGGCGGTCAACGCCGGCCAGCGCCGCTCCAGCAAGGGCAGCACCTCGTGACGCAGGAAATTGCGGTCGTGTCGACATTCGGTATTGCTCGGATCGTCAAGCCAACGCTCCCCCACCGCGTCGAGATAGGCGAGCAACGCGCGCCGGCGCCAGCCGAGTAGCGGCCGCAACAACCAGCCCGAACCGAGCGCCCGTGCCGCCGGCATCGCCGCCAAGCCGGCCGCACCCGCGCCTTTGACGAGATTGAGCAGCAGGGTCTCGGCCTGATCGTCGGCATGATGCGCGGTGAGCAACGCGGCACCCGGTTCCAGACGCGCGGCAAACGCCCCGTAACGCGCCAAACGCGCGGCTTCTTCAAGGCTACGCCGACCGCCGCGTTCAATGCGGACATGGAGGACCTCGCAGCGCACGCCCCAAGCAGCCGCGCGGTGCTCGCAATGGACGGCCCAGGCCGCGGCGTCTGGATGCAAACCGTGATTGACGTGCAAGGCCCGCAACTCGGGCAGGTCGAGCGACTGGCGCAACCCGACGAGCGCATGGAGCAACGCAGTCGAGTCGGCACCGCCGCTGAACGCGACATACCAGCGGCCTGCGCGCGGTACCGCGCCTAGGCGCACGGCGAGCGTTGCGGGGGAGAAGGGTTCGGCTAGGTCATCCATCCGGCGTCACGCCGCGTGAGCAGCTTACGCAAACCGGATCGTATCCGGTCGTGGCGTGCGGCGCCGTCATTGCCGCCCCGCCGCCGGCTCATGCGCGCTCAGCCGTTGAAATGACCATAACCCATCAAGCGGTCGTAACGCCGCTTGAGCAGTTCATCCTTGGAATAACTCTTGATATTGAGCAGCGCCGCATCGAGCGCCTTGCCTAGATTCGCGCCAATGGTGTCGTAGTCGCGATGTGCGCCCCCCAAGGGTTCGGCCACCACTTCATCAATCAGCTTGAGGTCCTTCAGTCGCTGCGAGGTAATGCCAAGTGCTTCGGCGGCATCGGGCGCCTTGTCGGCGCTTTTCCACAGAATCGACGCGCAGCCCTCCGGCGAGATCACCGAGTAGGTGCTGTATTCGAGCATCATCACATGGTCGCCGACTCCGATCGCCAACGCCCCGCCGGAACCGCCCTCGCCAACCACGGTACAGATGATCGGGGTACTGAGCGCGGACATTTCGAACAGATTGCGCGCGATGGCCTCGCTTTGCCCGCGTTCCTCGGCGCCGACGCCCGGGTATGCGCCGGGGGTATCGATAAAGGTCAGAATCGGCAGGCGAAAGCGCTCGGCCATCTGCATCAGGCGCAGCGCCTTGCGATAGCCTTCCGGACGCGGCATGCCGAAGTTGCGCCGGATTTTCTCCTGGGTGTCGCGCCCTTTTTGGTGCCCAATGAGCATAACCGGCACGCCGCGAAAACGCGCCACGCCGCCGACGATGGCCGCGTCATCGGCAAAGAGCCGATCGCCATGCAACTCCTGAAAGTCGGTAAACAACAGCCGGACATAATCGAGGGTGTACGGGCGCTTGGGGTGCCGCGCGACTTGCGACACCTGCCACGGCGTGAGCTTGCCGAAGATCTGCTGGGTCAGGGTCTTGCACTTGTCCTGCAAGCGCTGGACTTCCTCGTTGATGTTGAGCCCGCTGTCATCGCCGACAAAGCGCAGCTCCATGATCTTGGCCTCAAGTTCGGCGATCGGTTGTTCAAAATCGAGAAAATCAGGATTCATGCAAGCTCGCCTGGCGACAGTTTAGGATCCAACAAGGCTCGGTATCTTATCGAAACCGATCCTTCTTTTACACAAATCGCGCGGTGCGCCACGCTGGGCAGCGCAATCCGCACATAAGCCACCCACCAACCTGTTGAATACGCGTTGCCACTTAGGCTCAACAGTGCTTGCGAGATCAAGGGCACAGATCGCGGCGGGGTGTCCTGTTAAAGTCCACGATGAGGACAACCATTTAACCAAGGACGAGCATCCCCCCATGCAAGCCCACCCTAAGCGAGCGGATAGCACCCGCCGCTACGACCTACTTAACGCAACCCCCACCGCGCTCGTGCTGCTGGATGCCGAGGGCCGGATAGCGTGTGTCAACGACGCCGGCCGCAGCTTGCTGAGTGAACTCGGTATCGATGATCGGCAACTGCACGGCACGGAGTTCCATCGCCTGACCGGTCCGCCGTTCGCATCGGTTGTCGCCCTGTCCGCGGGAAGGCTGACCATCAGCATCGGCGGCGAAACCCTGGGCGCCGTCGTGGCGCCGGCGCGCCTCGAGGATCGGGAAGCACCCGGCGCGATGGTGACGCTCACCCCAATCAGCGCGCAGCAGCGGCTCAAGCTCGAGACCGCGCGTATTGCCGAAGCTGTCGCCGGCGGCGCGATCGACGTGCGCGTTCCGCTGCCCCTGGGAAGCCCGATGGCGGACACGATCGCACAACATTACAACGCCTGCCTTGATGCCGTGCAGGCGCAGCTCACCCGCTTCGACACCAGTGTCGACAAACTTCGCGAATGTGATTTCGATATTCCGACCGTCGTAACCTCCGATTCGACGGTTGGATTCGGCAAGCTACAGACGGGCCTCGCCGTGACCGTTGCCAATCTGACGGAGTCGATCCGACAAACGCTGGATTCATCGGCAACCATCGCCGATACCGCCGGGCGGATCGCCGAACAGAACAACGCGCTTGCCGAGCGAACCACGTCCCAGGCCGATTACCTGCGCCGCACCAGCAGTGACATGGAACAGTTGAATCAGGCGGTGGCGCAGGCGGCACAACAAGCGGCTACTGCCGCGCAACAGGGACAGCTCACCACCGCGCTCGTTGAGGGTGGCCGCACCGCGGTCAGTCAAGTGTTGCAGACGATGGATGCAATCAACGCAAGCGCTGTTCGCGTCGACAAGATGCTCGGCCTGATCAACGACATTGCGTTTCAAACCAACATCCTTGCGATCAACGCTGCGGTCGAGGCCGCGCACGCTGGCGAGAGTGGCCGCGGCTTCGCGGTAGTCGCCCAGGAGGTTCGTATGCTCGCGGCACGCTCGGCTGACGCCGCCAATCAGATTCGGGCGATGGTGGCGACGTCGCGCGAGATTTCGGGACAAGGCAAATCCCAAGCGCTGGATGCCGACCGCAAAATGCTCGACATTCTGCAAAGTGTTGCCGGGTTCAGCGCACAAATCAGCGCGATCTCGCAAACCGCCAGCGAGCAGACGCTGGGATTACGCGACGCCAGCGAAGCGATCGCGCGGATCGACGCCATCACCCAACAGAACAACGCACTGGTCGCGGACCTCGCCACCAACGCAAATACGCTGGACCGTCAGGCGAAGCATCTGATGGACGCCGCCAAAGTGTTTCGCCTGCCCAAGACCGAGCTCAGCCACCCCTTGCATCAACACGCCCGAGATGCTGCCCTTTGGGCTGCCGCGCAGATCGGCGAGCTATTCGACAACGCGCTGACCCGCGGCATGATTGAAGTCGACGCATTGTTCAGCGATGAATACACCCCGATCGGCGGCACCGATCCAGTCAAGTTCCACACGCCATTCGACGCCCTCTGCGACAATCTCCTGCCGGCAATTCAGGAGCAGATGCTCGAAACCTGTCCAGAGTTCATCTACGCGATCGCGGCCGACCAGCGCGGGTACGTCCCCACCCACAACGCACGCTTCAGCAAACCACTCACCCGCAATTACCAGACCGATCTCGCCGGCAACCGCACTAAGCGCATCTTCGACGATCGGGTCGGCCAGCAGGTCGGCACCCATACCCAGACGTGGAAACTTCAGACCTACCGCCGCGACACCGGAGAATTGATGTTTGACATGTCGGCGCCGATTCACGCGGCCGGGCGGCACTGGGGTGGCTTTCGAATCGGTTATCGCATCGCTTGATACGCATCAATAACGGATGGCAACCTCTGTCCCACCACCCCACTTGCGTAGACGCTCGAGGCATTCGTCGGTCGGGTGCACCCGCCAGACGTCGCCGAGCCGCAAGTCGGCTTCGGCATGGCCATTGCTGTAGTGCAACATGATGGCGCAATTTCCGCTCAGGAACGGCGTCAACACCTCACGCAGACGCTCGACCCCAACGCCCCCGTCTCCGAGCGCGTGGCGCGCGAGCCTGACATCGATGCCGCGCGCGTAACGCCCGCGCGCCTGGCCGATATCAAACAACTCCTTGACCCGTACCCGATACTGATTGGAAAAATCGTCGAAGCTCAGGTTGCCGCTCGCAACCAGGATGTTGTCCTTGACCAGCAGGCTGCGGTAACGCTCGGCATCGTCGCCAAACAGCGAGAGTTCAACCCGTCCGGACTGGTCATCGAGCGTGACGAAAGCCATTTTACCATTGCGCCCCGCCCGCATTCGCAGGCCGACGATCATCCCGGCGACGACGACCTCTTGCCCGCCACGGCCGTAGCCATTGCCCCCGCTCCAGCCGTCGCTGGGCGGTTCGTCCCCAAGGTCGCACAGGCGCCGGGTGATGAAGCGCGTGAGTTCCGGCAGGTAACGCCGGATCGGATGGCCGGTGAGATAAAGGCCGAGGGTTTCCTTCTCCTCCTGCAGCCGGTGCAGTTCTTCCCATTCCGGCTGCATCTCCAGATCGGCATCCTGCACGTCGACCACCATCGCGCCGCCGAACAGATCGACCTGGCCGGCCGCGGCGTCGCGATGGTGTTGCTCGGCGCGCTGCAGCGAACCCGTCAGTCCCGCCATCAAACTGGCGCGATTGGGACCGATGGCATCGAGCGCGCCCGCCTTGATCAGCGCCTCAAGCACGCGGCGGTTGGTCTTCTGGGTGTCGACGCGGCGGCACAAATCATCGAGCGACTTGAACGGGCCATGCTGCTGCCGTTCGTGCAGCAGACTTTCGATCGCACCCTCACCGACCCCCTTGATCGCGCCGAGGCCGTAGAGAATGCTGCCGCGATCGAGCGCGCCGAAGCGAAACGCCGAGCGATTGATGTCAGGGGGCAAAACCTCCAATCCCATCTCGCGACATTCGTCGATAAAGGTCACGACCTTGTCGGTCTTATCCATGTCGGACGACAGGACCGAGGCCATGAACTGCGCCGGGTAATGCGCCTTGAGCCAGGCGGTCTGGTACGAGAGCAACGCGTAGGCCGCGGAGTGCGACTTATTGAAACCGTAGCCGGCGAACTTCTCCATCAGATCGAAGATGTAGTTCGCGACGCTCGCCTCGACCCCGCGCTCGGCCGAGCCGGCGAGGAAAATACCGCGCTGCTTCGCCATTTCCTCGGGCTTCTTCTTGCCCATCGCGCGTCGCAGCAGGTCCGCCGCACCGAGTGAGTAGTTCGCAAGCACCTGCGCGATCTGCATCACCTGCTCCTGATACAGGATGATGCCGTAGGTCGGTTTCAGAATCGGCGCGAGATCGGGGTGCGGGTAGACGATCTCGGCCTTGCCGTGCTTGCGGTTGATGAAGTCGTCGACCATGCCGGACTGCAGCGGCCCGGGGCGGAACAAGGCGACCAACGCGATGATATCCTCGAACACATCGGGTTGCAGGCGCCGAATCAGATCCTTCATGCCGCGCGATTCAAGCTGGAACACCGCGGTGGTCTTCTGCGCCTTGAGCAGCTCGAAGGTCGCGCCGTCCTCGAGCGGAATCAGATTGATATCGAGCACTGCGTCGTCCTGCGCGCGGGTTGCGTTGATCGCCTTGACCGCCCAGTCGATGATCGTCAGCGTGCGCAGACCGAGAAAGTCGAACTTGACCAGACCGACCGCCTCGACATCGTCCTTGTCGAACTGCGTCACCAGGTTGGCACCGCCCGGTTCGCAGTAAAGTGGCGCGAAATCGGTCAATTTGGTCGGCGCGATCACCACCCCACCGGCGTGCTTGCCGGCGTTGCGCGAGAGGCCTTCGAGCTTGCGCGCGAGGTCGATCAGCGCGGTCACCTCTTCGTCGCTCTCGTACAGTTTGCGTAGATCCTCGGCATCAGCGAGCGCCTTTTCGAGCGTGATTCCGAGTTCGAACGGCACCAGCTTGGCAATGCGATCGACGAAGCCGTAGGCATGTCCGAGCACCCGGCCAACGTCACGCACCACCGCCTTGGCCGCCATCGAGCCGTAGGTGATGATCTGTGAGACCTTGTCACGGCCGTATTTCTGCGCCACGTAGTCGATCACGCGATCGCGATTTTCCATGCAAAAGTCGACGTCGAAATCCGGCATCGAGACCCGCTCCGGATTCAGGAAGCGCTCGAACAGCAGGTCGTAGGCGAGCGGATCGAGATCGGTGATATTGAGCGCGTAGGCAACCAGCGAACCGGCGCCAGAACCGCGGCCGGGCCCGACCGGGATGTCATTGTCTTTGGCCCAGCGAATGAAGTCGGCCACGATCAGGAAGTACCCAGGAAAGCCCATCTGATTGATGACCCCGAGCTCGCGCTCCAGCCGATCGACATAGGTCTGCCGCTTTTCCTCGCGGTTCGGCGTGTCGGGCGGCAGCAGGATCGTGAATCTCTGCTCCAGACCGGCGCGCGACTCGGCGGCAAAAAACGCCTCGGTCGTCATCCCGGCGGGTATCGGGAAATCCGGCAGCACCGCCTTGCCCAGGTTCAGGGTCAGATTGCAGCGTTTGGCGATCTCGACCGTGTTCTCGAGCGCCTCGGGCAAGTCCGCGAACAACTCCGCCATCGCCGCTGGCGATTTGAGAGATTGCTCGGCGCTGTATTTGCGCGGGCGACGCTTGTCGTTGAGCACGTTGCCGTCGTGAATGCACACCCGCGCCTCGTGGGCGTAGAAGTCGTCGCGGTGGATGAAGCGCACGTCATTGGTCGCGACCACCGGCAGCTCGGCGCGAATCGCCAACTCCACCGCCGCTTCGAGGTAGCTGTGCTCCTGCTCCCGCCCGGTGCGCTGTAACTCCAGATAGAAGCGATCGGGAAAATACCGCTGCCAGAATGCCAGTTGGCGTTCGGCCTGATCGGGGTTGCCCGAGAGCAAGGTCTGCCCAATCTCCCCCGCCACCCCGCCAGACAGCGCGATCAAGCCCTCGTTGCGCTCCGCCAGCCAGGCCCGCGAAATGCACGGTTGCGCCCCGCGCTGGCCGGCGATGTAGCTCTGCGAAATCAGCTCCGAGAGATTGAGGTAGCCGGTCTCGTTCTGGCACAGCAACACCACGCTGCTCACCTTCTGCTGCTCCGGATCGAACAGCCAGCCATCGAGTCCGAGCAACGGCTTGATCCCGGCGCCGAGCGCGGCCTTGTAAAACTTCACCATCGCAAACAGGTTGCTCTGGTCAGTCAAGGCCACCGCCGGCATCTCCAGCGCCGCGACCTGCTTCATCAACGGCTTGATCCGCACCAGCCCGTCGACCAGCGAGTATTCGGTGTGTAAACGAAGGTGGATGAATTGCGGATCGGCCATCGGAGCAACGGTCACTTTAGGTCTCGGGGAAGACCGAACCTTAGCACGCAGGCGAGGTAAACGGGATCACGGGCGACGGTTGTTGTCGAGCCGAGCCTGCAACTACGCTGGACTCAATCTCGAATTGGCGACGCAATCCATCGCCGACCTGCAAACGAAACCACGCCAACGAGGCAATTTATGAAACACATCTCCCGTTTGGGCGTCCATAGCGCGGGTACACCCGTTGGGGAATTGGGGAAGCGTCGGCGGAAATTGCGCAACGGTTGCGTTAGGACAAGCCGTTACCCAAACGTCCGCCGATGGTTGCTTCACAACACGCCCCCTGGCCGCGCGCCAGCGATCCACGATGGCTCAGCGCACCCGCTCGACGTCGTAGCCATGGTTGGCACGGTCGTCGACGTAGGTCGCCCCAACTCGGAACCCTGCCGCCTCCAGGATGTTCTCATAGCGTGCCCGCCCAAGGGATCTACACGCCACGCCGGTGGTCATATCCGCCCAACGCCCGCGTCAACCGGCGCGGTGAACAGGAACCGACCGCCAGGTACCCTGATCTCGGAAACGCGGGTTACCAAAGCGACCTGATCCGGCTCCACCGGCTTAGGTTGATGCAAGTGGCAGGGGTATGCCGCTCGCGTCGGCTACAGCGTATGGGTCGGACGGTCCGATTGGAGCATGCCCCCGAGCAGCGCCTCGATCTTGTTGCGAGTCTGGCCCTTGTCGAGTTCGCTGAACTGAACCCCAATCCCAGGCGTGCGATTGCCGGCGGAGCCTTTGGGCGTGACCCAGACCACTTTACCGGCGACCGGGATCTTCTCGACCTCTTCCATCAGGCTGACCAACATGAACACCTCATCGCCAAGCGCATAGTGCTTGGTGGTCGGGATGAACAATCCGCCATTCTTGACGAAGGGAATGTAGGCGGCATACAGCGACGATCGCTCGCGAATCGACAGCGAGAGAATGCTCTGAGTGACAGTGGGCGAACGCTTTGACTCATCGCTCATGGCGCGTGATAACTCCAAGTCCTTGGCATTCGAAAACGCCGTTCAGCGGTGGGGCGCGAGCCCGATCCAATCGATCAGAATCCGGTCGCGCGAAAGCTCCGGGCTGAGTGGGTGATTCAACATTCCCAGCATGGCCGCGCAACGATCATAGGCACGGCTCAATGTTCTATAGTCTAGCGTCCGGCTCAGGCGCCGCATATCGTCGAAAACGACCGAGTTCTCAAAACTCGCAGCTGGCAGGCCGGCGTGACACCGGAGCAGGTCGCGCAACAGGCTCATTTGCAGCTGGAGGAGTCGCGGCAGACCAATTGGGGTCGCGCGCTTGGCAAACTCACCGAGCGCGGGCCGATGCTTGAGGGCGTCGAAGGTGGCCTCGAAAGCCTCGCGAAAGGCCTCCCGCGCGGCGGCCTGATTTTGCTCCAGCGCCAGACAGGGTGCGCCGTGCGCCAACCTTAACGCCAACTCAGGCGACTCAACGCCGTGTTGAACCAGCCACGCGTGCGCCTCTGCGGTATC
The DNA here is from genome assembly GCA_964620675.1 of uncultured Thiotrichales bacterium. Lineage (GTDB taxonomy): Bacteria > Pseudomonadota > Gammaproteobacteria > UWMA-0217 > UWMA-0217 > CAYSFW01. Next base: position 9,896 of record CAZUJU010000025.1, read on the forward strand.
CGGCTGGGGGAATTTAATCAACTGGCATCGACTGCGGATCGTCGCTGGCAACCGTCCGAGATTATTTGCGACCAAAATCAGCACGGCGGACCCCGCCGGCTCTTCGAGGGTCTTGAGCAAGCTGTTGCAGGCGTTAACATTCATCGCCTCGGCGGGATCGATGACCGCAACCTTCACGCTCGCGCGACCCCGGGTCAACCCGAGAAACTCAATCAACTCGCGGACCTGATCGACCGTGATCTGGGTCTTGTCCTGCAACACCGCGAGCGCTCGAAAGTCCGCGCTAATCCTCAGTGCGAATTGGCGACAGGCGGGGCACGCCCCGCACGCGGCGTGATCCGCGCGCGGCGTTTCACAAAGCAGACTCTGGGCGAAGCGATGCGCGAACTGGTCGACCCCAAGCCCGGGCGCACCCTGCAACAGCACCGCATGCGCAAGCCGCCCCTGGCGCCGCGCGTCATGCAGACGCGCCCATTGCGCACGCTGCCAAGGTAACGGCGCTAAGTTAACGGATTCAACCACGGTTGCAGATCGCTGAGAATCGCCTCGGTCACCGCCGCGACAGGCGCCACGGCATCGATACGTTTGACCCGATCGGGTTGCGCGGCGACCCGGCGCAGGTATCCCTGGCGCACGCGCTCGAAGAATTCGATCGATTCGGCCTCGAACCGATCCACCGCGCCACGGGCGATGACTCTATCCATCCCAATCGCCACCGGAAGATCGAGAACAAAGGTTCGATCGGGAGCGAAGCCTTGCAGCGTCCAGTCCGCGAGTGCCTGCAAGCGCGCCGGCTCGACGCCGCGCCCAGCCCCCTGGTAGACAAAGCTGGCATCGGTGAAACGGCTCGATAGCACCCATGTCCCCGCCGCCAACGCCGGCCGGATTACCCGATGGACGTGCTCGGCGCGGGCCGCAAACATCAGCAGCAACTCGGTGTCGGGATACATCGGCGGTAACGAGCGATCAAGCAGGATGCCGCGGATCAACTCGCCCACCGCGCTACCGCCCGGTTCGCGTGTCGTTACAACCTCGATCCCATGGGCTTCGATCGCCACCCTGAGGCGCTCGATCTGGGTGGTCTTCCCGCCTCCTTCGCCCCCCTCCAAGGAGATAAAACGACCCAAACTCACGGATTCGATCCCCCCGTGTAGCGCTCTGCGCGCCCACCTAACAGATATTTCACCACCGCGTCGCGATGCTCTTTGTAGGTACGTGAAAAATGATGGGCGCCACCGCCTTTGGCGACGAAATAAAGCGCATCGGTCGCCTCGGGGTTGACCGCGGCCACGATCGCCGCTTTTCCCGGCAGGGCGATCGGGGTAGGCGGCAAGCCCTTGATCACGTAAGTATTGTAGGGGGTTTCTTCTCGCAGATCCGATTTCCGGATATTGCCTTCGTAACGCTCACCCATTCCGTAGATCACGGTCGGATCGGTCTGCAGCAGCATGCCCTTGCGCAGACGGTTGATGAACACTCCGCCGATCAAAGGCCGCTCGTGCGCTACTCCGGTCTCCTTTTCAATGATCGACGCCAACACCAGCGCCTCGTAATCGGACTTGAGGGGCAGATCCTCGTCACGCGCGGTCCAGGCCTCGCGTAGCATCTCCCGCATCCGCTTGTAGGCCGCCAACACCAACTCCTTGTCGCTGATGCCGCGCCCGAACAGATAGGTGTCCGGATAGATCCAGCCTTCGGGATGGCCCTCTCCGGTCCAGGCCCGAAAATCGTCGGCGAAGGTCGCCGCGTCGATCGTCGGGCGGATCAATCCAGCTTCGCCCAAGCGCCGCAACTCGGTAAGCACATCCCGCACCGTGCTGCCTTCGACGATTATCAGCTTGTGCTGAATCACCTCACCACTTTGCAGCAACGTCAGCAATGTAGCGGTGGACAACCCCGTGGTCAGCAGGTATTCCCCGGCGCGAACATTGACCCGATCACCTTGCCAGCGCGCCCAAAGCTCAAGATACCAGCGACTCGGAAGCACCCCCTGCGCCTCCAGCTCGCGACTCACCTGACGCAGTGAACTACCGGGTTTTAGCTCGTAAACCCATCCGGCATCGGGAATATTCAGGGGGCGCTGCGCTTCATCCTTGGCCCAGATGGCGAACGCGCCAACCAACACCACCCCGGTAAACAACGTGGCAAGAAATCCGAATAACCACTTCATGTATCGAGCCCCAATCGCGACATCAATTGCACGCAGAGCGGCGGCGGCGGCCAGCGCTGCCCCTCGAATACCCGCACCGGCCAGATTCCAATCACCACGTTGGTCAAGAATATGCCGTCCGAACGCATGAGATCCTCCACCGTGAAATCCCCCTCGTCAATCTCAAGACCCAACGCCACGGCCTCGCGCAACACCTCGGCACGCAGGATGCCGTGCACCCCGCAGGCGGTCAGGCGCGGCGTGCAAAGGCGGTCGCCGCGCAGGAAAAATACATTGCTCATCGTCCCCTCAGCGATCAATCCCGAAGCGTCGAGCAACAAGCCCTCCTGGAACTCGTCGCGCCATTCACCACGCGCCAGGACCTGCTCTAGACGGTTGAGGTGTTTGAGGCCAGCCAGCTGCGGGTTGAGCCCGAGGCGCATTCGACACAGCCGCAAGGCGACGCCGTCGCGCCGAAACACATCTGGATACGCGGGCCACGGATAGCGCAAGACGATGCGGGTCGGGTCGGCACAAGCGGCCGGGTTGTAGCCGCGACTACCGACGCCACGCGTCACCAGCAGTTTCACAACGGCTCGTGCCGGACTCCCCGTCAGCGCCGTAGCGACCTCGGCCTTGAGCACGGCCTCGTCCGGACACCGAATCCCGAGTCGCTCGCACCCGCTGCGCAACCGCGCCAGGTGCGCCTCCAGAAATCGCGGCCGTCCGCCGTCGACACGCACGGTTTCGAATAGGCCATCGCCATAGTGCAGACCTCGATCGCTGAGATCAAATTCCGCCTGCGCATCCCCGTTGACTAAAACGAACGGTTGCAACGCGGAAGTCATGCGGACTTGGCCTGCCGCGGTAAGGTGGGCACGGGAATCCCGCGGAGTCGGCACGGAACGGGTTTCATCGGCTTGAAATAAGGACGGCACATTCGCTCAGGCGGGCGGAACCGGGACGACAGCGAAGATGAGCCGCGCGCCGCGCCTGCGCCACTCAGACGCGCCGAAACACCAACGTGCCGTTGGTGCCGCCAAAGCCGAACGAATTCGACAGGACCGCATCGAGCCGTGCCTGCCGCGCAGTGCCCGGAACATAGTCCAGATCGCAGACGGGATCAGGATTCTCGAGGTTGATCGTGGGCGGAATGATTTGGTCGCGCAGCGCAAGAATCGAGAACACGGCTTCGATGCCACCGGCCGCGCCGAGCAAATGTCCGGTCATCGATTTGGTGGAACTCACCGCGAGTACCGAGGCGTGGGCGCCGAAGGCGCGCTTGACCGCTTGCGTTTCGGCAATGTCACCAGCCGGCGTCGAAGTCCCATGGGCGTTAATGTAATCTATTTGATCCGGGTTCAAGCCCGCATCGCGCAACGCATTGAGCATACACCGGGCAGCCCCTTCGCCACCCTCGGATGGCAGGGTCATGTGGTAGGCATCCCCACTCATGCCGAACCCGGCCAGTTCGCAGTAGATTCGCGCGCCACGCGCGCGGGCGTGATCGTAGTCCTCTAGCACCAGGACGCCCGCGCCATCGCCCAACACAAATCCGTCGCGATCGCGGTCCCACGGTCGACTGGCCTGTTCCGGGGCGTCATTGCGGCTCGACAATGCGCGCGCGGCGGCAAAGCCACAGATTCCGAGTGGCGTGGACGCCATCTCGGCGCCGCCTGCAATCATGACGTCCGCGTCACCGTAGGCGATGGTCCGCGCCGAGAGCCCGATATTGTGGGTGCCGGTAGTGCACGCCGTCACGGTACAGAGATTCGGCCCCTTGATTCCGGTCATGATCGAGAGGTTGCCGGAGATCATATTGATGATCGAGGCCGGAACGAAGAACGGCGAGATCTTGCGCGGCGATCCGTTGATCATCGCCAAATGATTCTTCTCGATCGACCCGATTCCGCCGATTCCGGCACCGACCGACACCCCAACCCGCTCGGCGTTCTCTTGGGTAATCGTAAGGCCGGAATCCGCGATCGCGTCGAGCGCAGCGCCGATACCATAGTGGATGAAGGGATCCATCTTCTTCTGATCCTTGGCACTGACATAGGCGTCGGCGTTGAAGTCGACAACCGTACCGGCAAACTTGACCGGAAAGTCCGACACGTCGTAACCGGTGATGTTCCGGATACCACTGATGCCACCGCAGATATTCGTCCATGCCTTATCGAGGGTGGAACCCACCGGCGAGACGATACCCAGACCCGTTACCACAACTCGACGTTTAGCCACCGCGAAATCCAGCGCTGATCCAAGAAATTCCGCGCCAGTCGCCGCTTGGGGCCGACAACTGGCGCCCCGACGATCAGGCCTCCTGGTGTGCGAGGATGTAGTCGATCGCCTGCTGCACAGTCGTAATCTTCTCCGCATCCTCGTCGGGAATCTCGGTCTCGAATTCTTCTTCGAGCGCCATCACCAACTCAACCGTATCCAGCGAGTCGGCGCCAAGGTCGTTGACGAATGAAGATTCGGCTTTCACCTCCTCTTCTTTGACGCCCAGCTGCTCACATACGATCTTTATGACACGCTCTTGTACGTTGCTCATGCTCTGTTCCCTATAAAAACAATGGGGTTTTGGTCAAGACGAGACGCGCATTGTAGAGAATTCGCCTACCGACGGCTACTCTCCATTGCATCCCGTCATCCGGGCGCGCAATCGCGCCAGCCAGCACGGTTACGAATCATTTGGCGGCGCACAACCCGCTCGCCTCAAGCCATGTACATCCCGCCGTTCACATGGAGCGTTTCCCCGGTAATGTAGGCAGCATCGGTCGATGCGAGGAACGCGACCGCCTTGGCGATCTCCTGCGCGCTACCGAGTCGCTGCAGCGGAATGTTCTGCAGCAAGGCCTGACGTTGATCGTCAGGTAAAGCGCGCGTCATATCGGTATCGATAAACCCGGGCGCAACGGTATTAACCGTGATCGCGCGCGATCCGACCTCGCGCGCCAGCGCCTTGGCAAACCCGATCATCCCGGCCTTGGCCGCCGCGTAATTGGCCTGCCCGGCGTTGCCGGAAACACCGACGACCGACGCGATATTGATAATACGGCCGTGCCTGGCCTTCATCATGCCACGCAGACACGCCTTGCTAAGTCGATAGACCGAACTGAGATTGGTGTTGATTACCGCATCCCACTCGTCATCCTTCATCCGCATGAGCAGATTATCCCGGGTGATACCGGCATTGTTAACCAGGACCGTTACCACCCCAAACTGGCGCGTGATCGCTTCAATCACGCCCTTCACGCTGGCTTCGCTCGCCACATCGAGCACCATCCCGGCGCCCGTAAAACCGGAGTCCGTCAACCATTGCTGGATATCCGCGGCCCCCGCGTCGCTCGTCGCGGTACCGATGACCACCGCGCCCCGCCCCGCCAACTCGGCGGCGATCGCGCGCCCGATGCCTCGACTTGCGCCAGTGACCAGCGCGATCTGACCTTCAAGACTCATGACTTCAATCTCCACCGCAGACCGCGAGCGCCGCTTCGAGGCTCGCCGGATCATGAATACACACCGCATCGAGTTGCTTATCAATGCGCTTGGTCAACCCCGCAAGCACCTTGCCGGGCCCGAATTCGATGATGTGGGTAACGCCCGAACGCACCATGCCCTGAACAGTCTCCACCCAGCGCACCGGCTGGTACAACTGGCTTTCCAACGCGACCCGAATCGCACCCGGCTCCGGATGAACCGCAGTATCGAAATTATGGATCACGGGAACACTCGGGGTCCGAATCTCAAGCATCGCGAGTGACTCGCGAAACAACTCGGCCGCCGGACGCATCAACGCGCAATGTGATGGCACGCTGACTGGGAGCCGTACTGCGCGCTTCGCCCCGAGCGCCTGCGCCGCCGCCATCGCACGCTCGACCGCAGCAGTCTCGCCTGCGATAACGACCTGCCCTGGCGAATTGAAATTGACTGCGGCCACCACCTGCCCTTGCGCGGCTTCGGCACACGCCTGTTGCACCAACTCATCGCTCAGCCCCAGCAGCGCCGCCATCGCGCCCTGCCCTTCAGGAGTGGCCGCCTGCATCCGGCGACCGCGCTCGGCAACCAATTTGACCGCATCGGTAAACTCCAGCGCGTCGGCGCACACCAGCGCCGAATACTCACCCAGACTGTGTCCCGCCATGATTGCCGGGGGCGTACCGCATCGCGCTTGCCAGGCGCGCCACACCGCGACCCCCGCTGCCAACATCACCGGCTGCGTGTTTTCGGTTGCGTTGAGCACCGCATCGGGCCCTTCCTGCGTCAAACCCCACAAATCGATGCCCAGCGCCGAACCGGCTTCTTCGAACGTTTGGCGAATGATCGGCGTGGTCTCCGACAAGGCCTTGAGCATACCGATCGACTGTGAACCCTGTCCTGGAAATACTGCCGCGTACTGTGTGGGCATTATCAGATGCTCCGAGTTAACAACACCAAGCCGGAAAGTTTAGGGGTTGCTGTCCAATGAACGCAACCGTTCAACATCCCCTGAGTGCGCGAGCGTTCAAGACCCTTGAAACCCAGCCAAGGATGTCGACCCGATTCAAAAACGAATGTCGCCACACAAACGAATTCACACATTGTGCGTAACCCGCAGCCGCCACCCGTCCACCGGTGTAAGCGCCGGATTACCCTATATCCACACCCAGTCATGGACGAATGGAACAATACAAATGGAAATTCAACAGCGCTCGCGACTATCCTATTGGGAATCTGCGGCGGGCGACCGGTTCCCGCCGCGATACCCTTTAAGCGACACGGATGAACCCCCGGTGATGCGACCAATTCCGCTACGCGACGTCCTGATGGAAGAACGTCGTGCCTACGCGCTGATGCGCACGGTCGTACAACCCGAAACGCACTGCATTGACATCGGTAGCCACATGGGCGCCGCGCTGCGTGAAATGACCCGCCTCGCGCCTAAAGGCCACCATCTGGCGATCGAGGCCGACCCGTTCAAGGCGGCCTGGCTGCGCACCGCATTTCCGACGGTTACAATTCACACGTGCCAGTTGAGCGATACCAATGGTATGCATGAGGTACCGCGGCGGCACGCAGCGGACCCGATCGGCACCGTGGAATACGTTCAGGTCGCAACCCGGCGTCTTGACGATCTGGCCGATCCCGTGCGCCCGCCCGGTTTTATCCGGCTTGATCTCGGCGCCATGCGCGCGGGAACAATCACCGGCGCGGAACGGGTCTTACGCGGTGGCCCGATACTTTTACTCGCCGCTACGCCGGACCCGAGCGCGGTCGATTCCACCCTACTTGCCGAAACGCTCGACCAATTGCGGCGGGCTTACGGATATCGCTGGTTTCCAGTGAGCGACTGGATTAATGACCTCGCCGATTCCGCGGAGTGGGATCTCCAAGCGCTGCTTTTACGCGTTGCGGGTGGATCGGGTCTCGTCGCGATACCTGATTGATCGCGGACACGAACACCCTCGCGCTGGCATGCCGCGCCCAAGCACCTTAAAAAACATGCGCATCGCGCGCACCGGTTTAGTTTCCGGTCGCGATGGCAGCGGTCTCGATGTCGGTCTGCCCCACGCAAACCGCCGACCTGCGAGTCCGCGACGGCCGCATGCTCTCACGCCATGAACAAGGCGAACCAGCGGTACTGGCACCTACAACCGACCCAATCTGCGGCCGTATTCAGAAAAATCCCGAAGCCTTATTAGAGAATCGCTTGGATTTATCGCCGACCTTGCTGATAATTGCGCCTTCGAAATTTTGGGAGACACCCACGCTGATGGGCAAAGAAGACGTCATTGAAATGCAGGGGACCGTAACCGATACGCTACCCAACACGATGTTTCGGGTTCGCCTTGATAACGGCCACATTGTGACCGCTCATATTTCAGGACGGATGCGTAAGCACTACATCCGGATCCTGACCGGAGACCGCGTCACGGTGGAGATGACGCCCTATGATCTCAGCAAAGGGCGCATCTCATTCCGCAACAAGTAAAGCCCGATGCGGCCTCTCACGACCGCCACCTTCAGGTTTCCGCAACCTCCGCACCCAGGTATTCGAATTTCAGCTCACCGTCCTCATAGCGCACCCTGACTTCGCCCCCCTTCGCCAGACGACCGAATAGAATTTCCTCGGCCAACGGCTTTTTGACGTGTTCCTGGAGCAAGCGCGCCATCGGCCGTGCGCCCATTTTCTCGTCGTAACCGGCCTCGGCCAGCCAGGCACGGGCAGAATCCTCCACGTTCAGGGAGACCTTCTTGTCTTCGAGCTGTGCCTCCAACTCGATGATGAACTTGTCGACGACGTTGCGAATGTAGCGCGGCGACAACGGCTTGAATTGGATGATCGCATCCAGGCGGTTTCTGAACTCGGGTGAAAAGCCCCGCTTCAATACCTCCATCGCATCGGTGGAGTGGTCCTGGCTGGTGAAACCCATTGAGGCGCGGCTCGACTCCTGCGCACCGATGTTACTGGTCATCACCAGCACAACGTTACGGAAGTCCACCTTGCGTCCGTTGGTATCTGTCAGCGTGCCGTGATCCATCACCTGCAACAACAGGTTGAAGACGTCTGGATGGGCCTTCTCAATTTCATCGAGCAGCAGTACCGCGTGCGGAGTCTTGAGCACCGCACCGGTCAACAAACCGCCTTCGTCGTAACCGACGTAGCCCGGCGGCGCGCCGATCAGGCGCGAAACCGTATGCCGCTCCATGTATTCCGACATATCGAAGCGCACCAGCTCGATCCCCATGATCTTGGCCAGTTGGCGCGTGACCTCGGTCTTGCCGACACCTGTCGGCCCGGTAAACAGGAAAGATCCAATCGGCTTGTGCAGATCACCGAGACCCGAGCGCGACATCTTGATAGCCGCGACCAGATGTTCGATTGCATCATCCTGACCGAACACCACCATCTTGAGATCGCGATTGAGGTTCCGCAACACTTCCTTGTCGGATGCCGAGACATTTTTCGGCGGGATGCGTGCGATCTTCGCGACGATTTCCTCGACGTCATGTACCGCAATCACCTTACGCCGGGTCGCGGCCGGCTCCAGTCGCCGCCGGGCACCTGCTTCGTCTATCACGTCGATCGCCTTGTCAGGCAAGTGACGATCGGTAATGTAGCGATCGGCGAGCTCAGCCGCCGCACGCAGCGCCGCGTTGGCGTATTTCACGTCGTGATGCTCTTCGAAACGCCCCTTGAGCCCACGCAGGATCTCGTAGGTTTCGTCGACGGTCGGCTCCACCACATCAATCTTCTGGAACCGGCGCGCGAGCGCGTGATCCTTTTCAAAAATCGAACGATATTCGGTGTAGGTCGTCGACCCAATGCACTTCATCTGCCCGTTAGCGAGCATCGGCTTGATCAGGTTCGACGCATCCATCACTCCGCCGGAGGCCGAACCAGCCCCGATGATGGTATGGATTTCGTCAATGAACAGAATCGCGCCCGGGTTGCGCCGTAGTTGTGCCAGTACGCCTTTGAGACGCTTCTCGAAATCGCCACGATATTTGGTACCGGCCACCAGCGCGCCGAGATCGAGCGAGTAGATCGTTGCATCCTTCAACACTTCCGGCACTTGGCCTTCGACGATTTTTTTTGCCAATCCTTCGGCAATCGCGGTCTTGCCTACCCCAGCCTCGCCGACATAGAGCGGGTTATTCTTGCGCCGTCGACACAGAATCTGAATCGTGCGTTCGATTTCGTGTTGACGCCCGATCAGCGGGTCGATCTGCCCAATCTGCGCGAGATGATTGAGATTGGTGGCAAATTCTTCGAGCGGATTGGAGCGTGGCTCCTCCACTGCTTCCGGCTCATCGCCTAAACCGTCACGACGCTCCGACTCGTCGCCGCGAACCTTCGAGATGCGATGAGAAATGTAGTTCACGACATCGAGACGCGTAATATCCTGCTTCGCCAGCAGATAGACCGCATGCGACTCCAGCTCATTGAAAATCGCAACCAGCACGTTAGCGCCAGTCACCTCCTTTTTGCCGGACTGTTGGACATGGAAAACGGCTCGTTGCAGCACCCGCTGAAAACCCAAGGTCGGCTGGGTGTCGCGATTGTCATCCGGGGGCAACAGCGGTGTATTCGCCTCAATGAACGCCCGCAACTCGCGCGTGAGCTTATCCATGTCGACGGCACACGCACGTAGCGCTTCCGCCGCGGTCAGGTTCTCAAGCAAAGCCAGTAGCAGGTGTTCGACGGTCATGAACTCATGTCGCTTCTCACGCGCCTGCTTGAACGCCTGATTCAGCGTATGTTCGAGCTCTTTGCTCAACATACCCATTTCACCTCACGCCTTTTCCATAATGCATAACAACGGGTGCTTGTGCTCACGGGCAAACTGGTTGACCTGAGCGGTTTTGGTCTCCGCGATGTCGCGGGTAAACGTGCCACATACCCCTTTCCCCTTGGTGTGCACGTTGAGCATGATGCGTGTCGCGTCCTCGCGACCCAGCTTAAAGAACTGTTCGAGAACGATTACGACAAACTCCATAGGAGTATAGTCATCGTTCAACAGGACCACATGGAAGAGCGACGGCTCCTTGAGCTTGGGTTCCGCGGTTTCAAGCAACGCGCCCGGGGAGTCGTTATGTTCGGTCTTATCTGCCATGAAGCGCGGGGGTCGATCGGACTGTGATCTCTGTTGCGATTTGGCTCCGAGTATACCAACAGCAACGGGGATTGCTGTGAAATGGCGCAACCCCCGTACTGAAACTATCACGCCATTTGCCGAATCATTTCGTCACCGAATCCCGAGCACGAGACCTCGGTGGCGCCCGGCATCAGGCGCGCGAAATCGTAGGTAACGTTGGCGGACTGGATCGCCGCGCCCATGCTGCGCACGACGATATCGGCTGCCTCGGCCCAGCCCATGTGGCGCAACATCATTTCGGCCGAAAGGATCAATGAACCGGGATTGACCTTGTCCTGTCCGGCGTACTTGGGGGCCGTGCCGTGCGTCGCCTCGAACATCGCCACCGTATCCGAAAGGTTTGCACCCGGCGCGATGCCGATGCCGCCCACCTGCGCGGCGAGCGCGTCGGAAACGTAGTCACCATTGAGGTTGAGGGTCGCAATGACGTCATATTCCTTCGGCCGCAGCAGGATCTGTTGCAGAAAGGCATCAGCGATCACGTCCTTGACGATGATTTCGCGTCCGGTCCGTGGATTCTTGAACGCGCACCACGGTCCACCATCGATCTCGACGGCGCCGAACTCCTCCCGCGCCAACTCGTAACCCCAGCTCTTAAAGGCACCCTCGGTAAATTTCATGATGTTACCTTTGTGCACCAGCGTGACGCTCGCGCGATCGTTGTCGATCGCGTAGCGAATGGCCTTGCGCACCAGGCGCTTAGTGCCGTCGCTGGAGACCGGCTTGATCCCGATCCCTGACGTCTCTGGGAAGCGGATCTTGCGCACACCCATTTCATCGATCAAAAAGCGGATGACCTTTTGCGCCTCAGGCGACCCGGAGGCCCACTCGATGCCCGCATAGATATCCTCCGAGTTCTCACGGAAGATCACCATATCGGTATGTTCCGGATGCTTCAGCGGACTCGGCGTGCCGGCGTAATAGCGGATCGGGCGCAGGCAGACATAGAGGTCAAGCTCCTGGCGCAGCGCGACATTCAGGGAGCGAATTCCGCCGCCGACGGGGGTCGTGAGCGGCCCTTTGATCGAGACCACGAATTCCCTGACTGCCGCCAGCGTCTCGCCGGGCAGCCACATGTCGCCACCGTAGACCCGATTGGCCTTTTCCCCGGCAAAGATCTCCATCCAGACGATCCGCTTGCGACCGCCGTAGGCCTTCTCGACCGCCGCATCGATCACCTTTTTCATCACCGGCGTGATGTCGACGCCAATTCCGTCGCCTTCGATATAGGGGATGATCGGCTGGTCTGGAACCGCCAGACTGAAATCGGCATTGGTGGTGATCTTGCTTCCTTCAGCGGGAATCTTGATGTGCTGATATGCCATGGCGGCGCTCCGAAAGTTTGAGGGGTGAATTGAACACACAACAGACCGCTGCCGACCCTGCCGGCCGTGTCCGGACTGCTGAGGGCTTGGATTATATCGCAAGAGCGCCTAGGCTCCGTCTTGGTTCAGCGGAAAAAATCACCGGATTATTGTATGAGCGATACCTCCACACCCTGGAAACCCTTGGTTACCGTCGCCAGCGTCATCGAGCGGGACGGACGGTTTCTACTCGTCGAGGAGGCGATTGGCGGAAAGATTGTGCTCAACCAGCCGGCCGGTCACCTCGAGCCCGGAGAATCCCTGGTCGCCGCGGTGGCGCGCGAAACCCTGGAGGAAACCGGCTGGCGCTTCACCCCGGAGTACCTGCTGGGCGTGTATCGCTGGCAGCTGCCGGCGGAGGATCGCACCTACCTGCGGTTCGTCTTCGGTGGGGTCTTGCACGATGCCGGCGATGCGCTGCGTGGCGCGCTCGATGTAGGTATCCGCGGCACCCACTGGCTTTCCCACAACGACCTCCAACGCCAACCCGAACGACTGCGCAGCGGGCTCGTTCTGGTGGCGATCGAGGACTACCTCGCCGGGCGCCGCTACGAACTCGAGCTGCTGCGCGAACTGCAATAGCGGCATGGCGGATTCGATTCACCGCGTCATCGTCGGCCTGTCCGGCGGGGTGGATTCTTCGGTCGCCGCGCTGCGTTTGCTGGAGCAGGGTTACGCGGTCGAGGCCCTGTTCATGAAGAACTGGGAGGAAGACGACGACGCCGACTACTGCGCCGCGGCGGACGATCTCGCGGATGCGAAAGCGGTTGCGGAACGCCTCGGCATCCGCCTGCACACCGTGAATTTCGCTACCGAGTACTGGGACCGGGTTTTCGAGTACTTCCTTGCCGAGTACCGCGCCGGGCGCACGCCGAATCCCGACGTCATGTGCAACCAGGAAATCAAGTTCAAGGCCTTTCTCGATCACGCTGTAGCACTCGGCGCGGACGCCATCGCCACCGGCCACTACGCACGCATCGGCCATGCCGGCGATGGTCTGCAACTGCTGACCGGCCGCGACCCGACCAAGGACCAGAGTTACTTCCTTTACACCCTCGGGCAGGCGCAATTGCGCCGAACGCTGTTTCCGGTCGGCGCATTGCCGAAAGCCGAGGTTCGAGCGCTCGCCGAATACGCCGGTCTCGCCACCGCGCGCAAGAAAGACAGCACCGGCATCTGCTTTATCGGCGAACGCAAGTTCCGCGACTTCCTGCAACGCTATCTGCCGGCGCAGCCGGGCACGATCGTGACCCCCGAGGGTCACGCAATCGGCGAGCACGCCGGGCTGATGTTCTACACCATCGGCCAACGCCACGGCATTGGCGTCGGCGGGCGCAAGGACGCCGGTGACGCACCGTGGTTCGTCACCGGCAAGGACCTCGCGCGCAACCACCTCATCGTGGCCCAGGGCCACGATCATCCGCTATTGCTCTGCAACACACTCACGGCCACGCAAGCCACCTGGATCGCGGCCACGCCGCCGCCCTGGCCGTTGCGCTGCAGCGCCAAGATTCGCTACCGCCAGGTCGCTCAGCCGTGCACGGTCGAAACATGCGATTCCCAGGTCATCGTTGCGCATTTCGACACTGCGCAACGCGCGATCACACCGGGCCAGTCGGTGGTGTTCTACCAGGGCGAGGTCTGCCTCGGCGGCGCCGTCATCGACGCGCCGGCGCCTGGCGCCACCTGATACGCTCGCGGCGGCGGCGCGATGCGGGTGATGGCTTCGCGCATCGCGCCGCCGCAGTCGAAAAACGCGAGCAATTGGCGCGACTAACCGCGACCCGTTTAGCGCAGTGCAGTAAACTCCAGTGATCAATCAACCTTCGATATCCCCCGCGACGTGGAAAAAAACGACCGAAACCGCACTATCGCCCTCGCCGCTGCGCTGATGGCCGCCGACAGCGTGAGACAACTGGCCTACACCGGCGAGGCCGATCCCACCAATACCCGCACACTGATCGACAGCCTGTTCGTGATCGAGGCCACGAACATCGGCGACATCTATGCCGACCCGCAACACCTGCGGCGGGGATTTCAAGTCATGCGCGGCACCCTGACTCAGCCGTCCCAGATGCCGGAAACAATGGATGTCACCCGCTACATTGTGAGTCTGTTTCATTTGGAAAAACTGCTGCGTCGCCGCCCCGAGGTCGGGGAACAACTGATCTCCGGCCTCACTGATGTCCGGCGCCAGATCGAGTTCTTTGGCGACACGATGCACGAAAGCGTGATCGCCAAACTGGGCGACCTTTACCAACAGATCATCAGCCCGCTTGGGTCCCGGATCATCGTACGCGGCGAGCAGCGTTACCTCACTAGCACGAATACCGCGGCGCTGATCCGCGCCTTGCTGCTCACCGGAATTCGCGCCGCGGTGCTCTGGCGGCAAGCCGATGGCAGCCGCTTCAAGCTATTGTTCCGTCGGCGCCAAATGCTTGCCGAAGCGCAAGCGTTGGTCAATTCGGCGGTATAATTTCGGTCGCCGCCCCCTCACCCCGGGCGGCTTCCGCAACCCCTCTGGAGAAACCCTAATGACGAACAGCTTCAACAGCCGCGCGACGCTTGCGGTCGGCGACAAGACTTACGAAATCTTCAAGCTCGCGGACCTCCCCGGCGCCGCGCGGCTGCCCTACTCGCAGAAAATCCTGCTCGAGAACCTGCTCCGCCACGAGGACGGGCGCACCGTTACGAAAGCGGATATCGAGGCGCTGCTCAGCTGGGATCCGCAGGCCGAGCCGACCCAGGAAATCGCTTACCGCCCTGCACGCGTGTTGATGCAGGACTTCACTGGCGTCCCGGCGGTGGTCGACCTCGCCGCAATGCGCGACGCGATGCGCGCGCTTGGCGGAGATCCGCGCAAAATCAACCCCTTGCAACCGGCCGAACTGGTCATCGACCACTCGGTCCAGGTCGATTTTTTCGGCTCGCCGGGCGCTTTCGCCAAGAACGCCGAGCTCGAATTCGAGCGCAACCGCGAGCGCTATGAATTCCTCAAATGGGGCCAAAATGCGTTCGACGACTTCAAGGTCGTCCCACCCGATACCGGCATCGTGCACCAGGTGAACATCGAATACCTGGCTCGGGTCGTGATGGCCCAGGAGAAAAGTGGCATCACCCAGGCCTTCCCGGACACCTGCGTCGGCACCGACTCGCACACCACGATGGTCAACGGCATCGGCGTACTCGGCTGGGGCGTCGGCGGGATCGAGGCCGAAGCCTCCATGCTCGGCCAGCCGGTGTCGATGCTGATCCCCAAGGTAGTCGGCTTCAAGCTCACCGGCCAGCTCAAGGAGGGCGTGACCGCGACTGACCTCGTGCTCACGGTGACGCAGATGCTGCGCAAGCACGGCGTGGTCGGCAAGTTCGTCGAGTTCTACGGCCCCGCGATCAGCAGCCTGCCGATGGGCGAGCGCACCACCATCGCCAATATGGCGCCCGAATACGGCGCCACCTGCGGCCTGTTCCCGATCGACCAGGAAACACTCGACTACCTGCGCCTGACTGGCCGCAGTGACGATCAGATCGCGTTGGTCGAGGTCTACGCCAAGGCACAAGGGATGTTCCATACCGATGCGAGTCCTGCCGCCGACTACTCGGAAACCCTGGCGCTCGACATCTCCACGGTTGAACCGAGCCTCGCCGGACCTAAACGACCGCAGGATCGCGTCACCCTCGCCAACATCAAGAGCGATTTCCCGCTGTCGCTGGCCGCGCTCAAAGCCGAGCGCAACCTGCCGGAGATGGGATCGGTGGCAACCTTGATCGACGGGCAAGAGGTCGAGATTCGCGACGGCTCGGTCGTCATTGCCGCAATTACCTCCTGCACCAACACCTCCAACCCATCGGTCATGCTGGCTGCCGGGCTAGTCGCGAAAAAGGCCGCCGCGCGCGGTTTGACGCGCCAACCGTGGGTCAAGACCTCGCTTGGCCCGGGCTCGCTCGCCGTCACCCGTTATCTAAAAAACGCCGGCCTGATGGAACCGCTGGAACAACTCGGTTTCCACCTCACCGGCTACGGCTGCACCGTATGCATCGGCAACACCGGCCCGTTGCCGGTCGAGGTCTCGAAGGCGATCGCGGCGCACGAGCTGTGCGCCGTCTCGGTGCTCTCCGGCAACCGTAATTTCGAAGGCCGCGTCCACCCCGAGGTGCGCATGAACTACCTCGCATCGCCCCCGCTGGTCGTCGCCTACGCCATCGCCGGCAGGATGGATTTCGACCCGTTTCTCGAACCGCTCACCCACGACGCTGAGGGAAAGCCAGTCTATATGCGCGACATCTGGCCGACGCAGGAGGAAATCCGCGCGGCGATCGCCGCCAACGTCACCCGCGCCGACTTCCAGGCCGCCTACGCCGACGTCTTCAAGGGCGATGCACGCTGGCAGAGTCTAGACGCCCCGAGCGATCAGGTGTTCGACTGGCCGGCCGACTCCACCTACGTCCAGAATCCGCCGTACTTCAAAGACATGCCCCGCGAACCGGGCAACGTCACCGACATCGCCGGTGCGCGCTGTCTCGCCCTGCTCGGCGACTCGGTCACCACCGACCACATCTCGCCCGCCGGCTCGATCAAGCCTAACAGCCCCGCTGGCAAGTATCTGATCGCTCACGGGGTCGAGCCGAAGGACTTTAACTCACTCGGCTCACGGCGCGGCAACCACGAGGTCATGATGCGCGGCACCTTCGCCAATATCCGCCTGCGCAACCTGATGGCGCCCGGCACCGAGGGCGGCGTCACACTGTATCAGCCCAGCGGAGAGGAAATGTCGATCTACGACGCGGCCATGAAGTACCAGGACGAGGGCATCCCGGTCATCGTCATTGCCGGCAAGGAATACGGCTCCGGCTCGTCGCGCGACTGGGCCGCCAAGGGTCCGCGCCTGCTCGGCGTGCGCGCCGTCATTGCCGAAACCTACGAGCGTATCCACCGCTCCAACCTCGTCGGCATGGGGGTGTTACCGTTGCAGTTCAAGGCCGGTGACAGCGCCGCGAGCCTTGGCTTCACTGGGTATGAAACCTACGCCATCACCGGTCTCGGCGATGGTTCGGCGAAGGAAGTTCTCGTCACCGCGACCGCCGCCGATGGCAGTAGCCAGACCTTCGCCGCGGATGTGCGCATCGACACCCCGCAGGAAATCGACTACTACCGCCACGGCGGAATCCTGCAATACGTGTTGCGGCAACTCGCGGCGTAAGGCTTCGCCGCGCATTGCCAGCCGGTACGGGGTGGCCAAACCGCCCCCTACCGCTTGACCGCATTGTCTTCCGGGCGACGGCTCGACCGGACGGCGGGCCGTCAAGTGATTCTACCGCCGGCTGAACGCGTACCGGCGGCGTTGGTCCCGGATACCCCAATCTCCCGCACGCTCCGGCCGGTTGACCAACTCCAAGTCTGTCGCAGGCGGCGCAACCCAACTCAAGGCCGCAAACGAAAAACCCCCTTGCGGGGGCTTTTCATCAGTTCGCCAGAATCACCAGCCAAGGTCGCTGTTACCGCGCGGAGCGCAGGGCTTCGATCCGCTCCTCGAGCGGCGGGTGGGTCAGGAACAGCTTGGAGGCTGCCTTCTTGAACCCGTCGTTGATGCCGAACGCGGCCATTTCGGCGGGCATTTCGGCCGGCTCGTGCACCCGGCGCAAGCGGTCGAGCGCGGCTATCATCTTCTCGCGGCCAGCGAGACGCGCACCGCCCGCATCGGCGCGGAATTCACGCCAGCGCGAGAACCACATGACGATGATGCTCGCGAGGAACGACAGCACGATCTGCGCGATGATCTGCGTGACAAAGTACGCGACGCCATGACCGCTCTCGTTCTTGAACACCACCCGGTCGACGATGTGACCGATCACGGTCGCCAGGAAGTAGACGAAGGTGTTCACCACGCCTTGCACCAGCGTCATGGTCACCATGTCGCCATTGGCAACGTGACTGACCTCGTGCGCGAGCACGGCTTCGACCTCGTCCTGCGTCATGTTCTGGAGCAAACCGGTACTGACCGCGACCAACGCCGCGTTGCGGTTCATCCCGGTCGCGAACGCGTTGGGCGCGTGCGAATCGAAGATCCCGACCTCCGGCATGCCAATATTGGCTTGCTTAGCCTGACGATGCACGGTATCAACCAGCCAGCGCTCGGTGGAATTGGTCGGTTGATCGATTACCTGCACGCCCATCGACCGCTTGGCCATGCTTTTTGACATCGCCAGCGAAATGAACGAGCCCATGAAGCCGACCACCAAGGAGCCGACCAGTACCGATTGCAGATTCAAATCAACGCCATTGGCGTCCAGAAATCCCTCAAGGCCAAGCACCTTGAACACGATACTGATGACCACCATGATGGCCACGTTGGTCAGAAGAAAAAGACCGATTCTCAGCATTTGATCCTCGCTTAGGTCAAAAATGGGTGATGTCGTCGCGGAGATGGGGTCACTGCGCCCGATATCAAGCTCCGTCCACGGTACGCCTTACAAGTTTAACGGAGTATTAACACATGTTTGTTGCAGGCATCACTAAACCCTTCACGATGAGACGGTCACGATATTAACAGGAAGCATGGCTGCGATTGAGACGGAATCGATCCGATAACTATTCGGGTTAGTCGAACATTAATGGCTCACACTTCGGTGTGATCCGATGCAATCGGCGATCATTCGTTGATCACCAGCGCATCGACCTTCTGGAAGCCCTTTGGCAACTTGCGACCGCGCTGAGCCCGCTCGCCAACATACTCGGCGAGTTCCGCCGGCACCAGATTGCGCACGCGCTTGCCGGCCTGTACCACCAAGGTTGCACCTTCGGGGACCAGGGCAACGTCCACCACCTTTTCATCGCCGCTCTTCAACCGCCCGGACGGAATGCCGATGATGCGATTGCCCTTGCCTTTGGGCAGCTGCGGCAGCGAATCGAGCGCGATCGCGAGGAGAAAGCCGTCACTCGTCACCGCGGCGATCTGCTCGGACGCACGCTCTCGAACCAGCCGCGGCGGCAAAATTCGGGCGCCATCGGCGATCGTCATCAGCACCTTGCCGGCCTTGTTGCGGCTGTACATGTCTTCAAGCCGACAGAGGAACCCGTAGCCGTGATCGGTGGCAAGCAGCACCAAATCTTCGGGTTTGCCGATCAACACCGCGACGAATTCGGTGCCGGGCGGTGGATCGACCCGGCCAGACAGCGGCTCACCCTGCCCACGCGCGGACGGTAACGCGTGCGCGGGCAGGCTGTAACTGCGGCCGGTAGCATCGAGAAACACCGCAAATTGATTGCTTCGCCCTTGCGCGGCGGCAAGAAATCCATCGCCGGACTTGTAGGTCAAGGTCTGTGGGTCGAGGTCGTGGCCTTTCGCGGCCCGCACCCACCCCTTCTGCGACAGCACGATCGTGACCGGCTCGGCCGGCGCGATCGCGGTGGCATCGAGCGCCTGCGCCTGATCGCGTGCAACCAACGGCGAGCGCCGAGCATCGCCATAGGTCTCGGCGTCGGCTTCGATCTCGTGTTTGATGAGTGCCTTCAGGCGCGCTTGCGAACCAAGGATCGCTTCCAGTTCGGCCTGCTCGCGCGCGAGCGCGTCCAGCTCGCCGCGGATCTTCATCTCCTCCAGACGCGCCAACTGCCGCAGACGGGTATCGAGGATGTAGTCGGCCTGGGCTTCGCTGAGGGCAAAGCGCGCCATCAACGCGGCTTTCGGCTCATCCTCGGTGCGGATGATGCGGATGACTTCGTCGAGATTGAGGTAGGCGATCAATAAACCCTGCAACAGGTGCAGGCGCTCGCGCACCTTGGCGAGACGCCATTCGAGCCGCCGCCGCACCGTTTCGGTACGGAACACGAGCCACTCGTTGAGCAGGGTCAGTAGTCCCTTGACCTGCGGCCGACCGTTGATCCCGAGCATATTGAGATTGACCCGGTAACTGCGCTCCAGCTCGGTGGTCGCGAACAGATGCGACATCAGCTCGTCGCGATCGATGCGGTTGGAACGCGGCACGATGACCAACCGCGTCGGGTGTTCGTGGTCGGACTCGTCGCGCAGATCTTCGACCATCGGCAGCTTTTTGGCGTTCATTTGCTGCGCGATCTGTTCCAGCACCTTGTTGCCGGAAACCTGGTGCGGCAGCGCGGTAATGACGATATCGCCGTCTTCGACCTCCCATTTTGCGCGCATCCTGACCGAACCGTTACCCGTCTCGTAGAGTTTGAGCAACTCCTCGCGCGGGGTGATGATCTCGGCGTCGGTCGGATAGTCGGGACCCTGAATGTGCGCGCAGAGCTGCGCCAGGGTGGCCTCCGGCTGGTCGAGCAGGCACACACAGGCCGCCGCTACCTCGCGCAAATTATGCGGCGGGATGTCGGTTGCCATCCCGACCGCGATCCCGGTCGAGCCATTCAACAGCACATTCGGCAAGCGCGCCGGCAGCAACGCAGGCTCGTCGAGGGTGCCATCGAAATTCGGCACCCAGTCGACCGTGCCTTGCCCGAGTTCCTGCAACAGCACCTTGGCGTAAGCCGTGAGACGCGATTCGGTGTAGCGCATCGCGGCAAACGACTTGGGGTCGTCCGGCGAACCCCAGTTGCCCTGCCCGTCAACCAGCGGATAGCGATAAGAAAACGGCTGCGCCATCAGCACCATCGCCTCGTAACAGGCCGAGTCGCCATGCGGGTGGAACTTGCCGAGCACATCACCGACCGTGCGCGCCGATTTTTTGTGCTTGGCGGTCGCGTTCAAACCGAGTTCCGACATCGCATAGACGATGCGTCGCTGCACCGGCTTGAGACCGTCGCCGATATGCGGCAAGGCCCGATCCATGATCACGTACATCGAGTAATCGAGATACGCCTTCTCGGTGAAGGTTTTCAAGGGCAGACGTTCGACGCCTTCGAAGTTGAGTTCGAGATTGCTGCTCATATCGGATTGGAGGATGGTTAAACGGTTAACGTGAAATACCCGATTTTCAGGGGGCCGCTCCGGGTTGGCCAGGCGGGCGCGTCGGCCACAGCGAGGCGGCTGCGGAGCCCCCAGGGATGGGTTCACGGCGCCTCCCGCCTGGCCGGCCCGGAGCGGTTTTCGTACTTCGGGGCGGTGTCCTCGCCATGAAAGTTAGCCAGCGAGTCGTAACGAAAACCCGAGCACAGGCACAATCAACGCGTACAAGGCGAGCATGATCAGGCTGATGCCGATCATGTTCAACCAGACCCCAGCGCAACCCGACCGGCGGCGGTCAGCGGCACCTCCTCACCCGCCGCGTTCGCGCACTTGGTTGGCAACGCCGGAAAACCCGGCCACGGGTGCGATCAACACCACCGCATGCGCCGCGATCCCTTCCTGCCGGCCGGCGAATCCGAGTCGCTCGGTGGTCGTCGCCTTGACATTCACCTGATCGAGCGCGACCCCAAGGTCGGCGGCCAGATTGACGCGCATCGCCGCGATATGCGGCGCAAGCTTTGGCGCCTGCGCGACGATTGTGGCATCGACATTGCCGACCATGTAACCCCGCTCGGTCAATTGCCGCATCACCGCGCGCAGAAGTACGCGGCTGTCGATGCCGCGATAGGCCGGGTCGGTATCGGGAAAGTGACGGCCGATATCGCCCAACGCGGCGGCACCGAGCAAGGCATCGCACAACGCATGGATCAGCACATCGCCATCCGAGTGCGCCGCGAACGCGCGGTCGTGTGGAATGCGCACGCCCCCGAGAACCAAATGATCCCCGGCTTGAAACGCATGCACATCGTAACCCTGTCCGATTCGCGGAATCATGCCTCCGCGTGTCTCCGCAGATAGAACTCGGCGAGTGCGAGGTCGTCGGGATGGGTAATTTTGAGATTGGTGGCGCTGCCTTCGACCATCAGCGGCTGCCAGCCGCCCCGCTCCAGCGCGCTGGCCTCATCCGTGATGCGCGCGGGATCGGCGAGCCCCGTCGCGAGAGCGGTTTCCAGCACCCCGGCGCGAAACACTTGCGGGGTGAGCGCATGCCACAGCCGACTGCGATCAACCGTTACCGTGACATGATTGGCGCCATCGACCTGTTTCATCGTATCGCGCACCGGCGTGCCGAGCAGGCCACCGACAGGATCGTTAGCGACCGCTACAAGCAGGCGACGAATGTCATCGATACGCACACAGGGCCGCGCCGCGTCGTGCACCAGGATCCAATCGTCGTCCGCCAGCTCGTCCCGTAACGTCCGCACCGCGTTGGCCACCGAATGCACGCGCTCAGCCCCGCCCGTGACCACACGCAACGGTTTCGGCCAATCCCGCGCGAGCCCAGGCCACCACGGATCTTGCGCCGCAAGTGCGACCGTGACACCCGCAATCTCGGGCACCGCCATCAACCGCTCCAAGGTGTGCAACAGCACCGGCTTGCCGAGCAAATCGAGATACTGCTTGGGGATTTCGGTACCAAAGCGCCGACCGATGCCCGCGGCCGGAACGACTGCCCAGCAGTGTCTGGTCATTGGCCGTCGCTTGCGATCCCCGCGTCGGCGGGCGAGTGTTCGAGCGGACTCGCGACCGGTTCAATGACCTGAAAAAACGTTTCACCCTTCTTGATCATCCCGAGTTCGCTCCGCGCGCGCTCCTCGATCGCCGCCAGCCCGCGCGTGAGATCCTGCACCTCCGCTTCCAGCGCCTGATTGCGAGCCTTCAATTGGTCATTTTCGCGCTCCTGCTCCGTCACGCTTTGACGCAGTTTCGCGACCTCCGAAAAACTGCCTTCACCCAGCCACAGGCGGTACTGCAGCGCCAGTAACAGCGCAACCAGAATCGCAATCAACAGTTTCATCGGGATCGGGGACTCGACCGTCTTGGATCGGTTGGCAAGGGTAACGGCCTCAAACTCTACGACGTTTTTGACAAAAAGAAACCCCATCGCCTCACCTGATTTTGCTCGAAATGCACCACTCACTTCCTTGTTTGCCGCACCGAAATCCATCCTCAAGCCAAGCGACCATCGGCGCACCGCCAGTAGGCGGGCGCCGATCGCGCCATCAAACTCAACCCTGGATAAAGCGCGCGAACGCCGCCCGGCCCGCGTAGACCGCTTGCGCGCCAAGCGCCTCTTCGATCCGCAGCAACTGGTTGTACTTCGCCACCCGGTCGGAACGCGACATCGACCCGGTCTTGATCTGGCCGGTGCCCTTTGCGACCGCGAGATCGGCAATGGTGACATCCTCGGTTTCGCCCGACCGGTGCGAGACGACCGCCGAGTACCCATGGCGATGCGCCAGCTCGATCGCGGCGATGGTCTCACTCAGCGTACCGATCTGATTGACCTTGATCAGAATCGAGTTGGCGACGCCAAGGTCGATACCGCGTTGCAGCGTCTTCGCATCGGTGACGAATAAATCATCGCCGACCAGCTGCACCTTTTGCCCGAGCCGATCAGTCAACAGTTTCCAGCCGTCCCAATCGTCCTCCGCCATCGCATCCTCGATCGTCAGAATCGGAAACTGTCGCACCCAGCCCTCAAGGTACTCGCAAAATCCGGCTGCATCGAATGAACGCCCTTCGGACGCGAGGTGGTATTGACCGTCCTGGTAAAACTCCGAGCTGGCGAGATCGAGGCCGAGATAAATGTCCTGACCGGCCTTGAAACCCGCTTTTTCGATCGCGACCAGGATCGTCTCGATGGCCGCTTCGTTCGAAGACAGGTCCGGTGCAAAACCGCCCTCATCGCCAACCGCGGTGTTCAATCCGCGCGACTTCAGCACGCCTTTCAGTGCGTGAAACACCTCGGCGCCGTAGCGCAGCGCCTCGGCCAGAGTCGGCGCACCGACCGGCACGATCATGAACTCCTGCATATCCACGCTGTTATCGGCATGTGCGCCGCCGTTAACGATGTTCATCATCGGCACCGGCAAGGTCCGCGCGGTATGCCCACCGAGGTAGCGATACAACGGCAAACCGGCGTAGGTCGCCGCTGCGTGCGCCACCGCCATTGACGCGGCAAGGATCGCGTTCGCGCCGAGTTTGCCCTTGTTCGGCGTGCCATCGAGCTCGATCAGCATCTGATCGATGGCCGCTTGCTCGCCGACATCCCAACCGACAAGCGCATTGCGGATCGGACCGTTGAGATTCGCAACCGCCTGAGTCACGCCCTTGCCACCCCAGGCCGCTCCACCGTCGCGCAACTCGATCGCCTCGCGCGAACCCGTCGACGCACCCGACGGCACCGCCGCGCGGCCACGCATGCCATTTTCCAGATAAACATCCGCTTCCACGGTTGGATTACCGCGGGAATCGATCACCTGACGACCGATGAGATCTTTGATTCGTGTCATGGGTACTCCGTAACGCTTTAAATCTTGGGGAAAATTTGCATGATTTCCCTCTCCACTTCGATGTGGTCAAACGAGATCTTGTTCTATAAACCCCGCACGCTTGACGATCCGGTCGAGCGCCTGCAGGGTTGTCAACAGCGATTCCATCAACGGCAGCGGCCACGCATTGGGCCCATCGCTCAGCGCTTGCGCCGGATTCGGGTGCGTTTCCATAAATAAGCCCGCAACACCGGCCGCAACCGCTGCACGCGCCAACACCGGAACATGTTCGCGCTGGCCGCCCGAACAACTGCCCTGCCCACCCGGCAATTGCACCGAATGGGTCGCGTCGAATACGACCGGACACCCAGTGGCACGCATCACCGCAAGTCCGCGCATGTCCGAAACCAGGTTGTTATAGCCAAATGAGACGCCCCGCTCGCAGACCATGATCTGGTCATTGCCGACCGCACGCACCTTGTCGACAACGTTGCCCATGTCCCACGGCGCGAGAAACTGGCCTTTCTTGATATTGACCGGTAGACCCTGGCGCGCGACGTTCTGGATGAAGTTGGTCTGCCGACAGAGAAACGCCGGTGTTTGCAGCACATCGACCACCGCCGCGACTTCGTCGAGCGGCGTATCTTCGTGGACATCGGTCAACACCGGCACGCCGAGTTGGTCTTTGACGGCCTGGAGGACTTTCAGTCCCGCTTCGATACCGGGGCCGCGAAAGCTCGTACTCGACGAGCGGTTCGCCTTGTCAAACGAGGACTTATAAATGAAGGGCACGCCGAGGCGTTGGGTCAGTTCCTTGAGCTGACCGGCGGTTTCCAGCGCCAGTCCTTCACTCTCGATCACACAGGGACCGGCGATCAGGAAAAATGGGTGCTCCAGGCCGGCCTCAAAACCGCAGAGTTTCACAACACCTCCTTAGTGGCTTCCTGCTTTTCGCGCTGCAACCGGGCAGCACGGATAAAGCCCGAAAACAACGGATGCCCTTCGCGCGGCGTCGAGGTGAATTCCGGATGGAACTGACAGCCGACAAACCAGGGATGGTCGTGCAACTCGATAACCTCGACCAGCGAACCATCCAGCGATTCACCGGAAACCACCATCCCGGCGCGCTCCAGGCGGTCGCGGTAGTGATTATTGAACTCAAAGCGGTGGCGGTGACGCTCGATGATCTGGTCGTTGCCATAGAGCGAACGCACCAGCGTGGCGTCGCGCAGACGACAGGTCTGCCCCCCGAGGCGCATGCTGCCGCCAAGATCGGAATTCGCATCGCGCCGCTGCACGTCGCCGCTTTCATCCTGCCATTCGGTAATCAAGGCAATGACGGGATGCGGGGTGTCGTGGTCGAACTCGGTGCTGTGGGCACCAGTCAAGCCGGCCTCATCGCGCGCAAATTCGATCACGGCCACCTGCATGCCGAGGCAGATGCCGAGATACGGAACCTTGAATTCGCGCGCATAGCGCACCGCCGCGATCTTGCCTTCGACACCGCGCTTGCCAAAGCCGCCTGGCACCAGGATCGCGTCCACATCGCGCAGCTCGGTGGTATCGCCGGCCTCAAGCTTTTCGGAATCGATGTAGCGGATATTGACCCGGGTGCGGGTGTGGATGCCGGCGTGGGTCAGGGCCTCGTTCAGCGATTTGTACGACTCGGTCAATTCGACGTACTTGCCCGCCATCGCCACCGTGACCTCGGCCTCGGGGAACTCCATCGCGTGCACCACGGCCTTCCAGTCGTTCAATTCGGCCTGCGGCAAATCCAGCCCAAACTTTTTCAACACGATCTGATCGACCTTCTGCGCGTGCAACCACAGCGGTATCTTATAGATGTTGTCGAGATCGATCGCGGAGACGACCGCCTTTTCTTCCACGTTGGTGAACAGGGCGATCTTGCGCCGCTCGTTGTCGGGCAGCGGGTGGGTGCTGCGGCAGAACAGCAAGTCCGGCTGAATCCCGATCGAACGCAGTTCCTTGACCGAGTGTTGGGTCGGCTTGGTCTTGAGCTCACCGGCGGCCGCGATATAGGGCACCAGCGTGAGGTGGATGAACAAGGCATGCTCGTGCCCTTCCTCGACCCCCATCTGGCGAATCGCCTCCAGAAACGGCAACGATTCGATGTCACCGACCGTGCCGCCGATCTCGACCAGCGCGATATCCGCGCCTTCTGCGCCGAGCCGGATACGGTGTTTGATCTGGTCCGTGATGTGAGGGATGACCTGGACCGTGCCGCCGAGGTACTCGCCACGACGCTCCTTGCGGATCACCTCCTCGTAGATCTGGCCGGTGGTGAAATTGTTTTTCCGCCCCGTCTTGCAGTGTACGAAACGCTCGTAATGGCCAAGATCGAGGTCGGTCTCGGCACCGTCCTCGGTCACGAACACCTCGCCGTGCTGAAACGGGCTCATCGTGCCCGGATCGACGTTGATATAGGGATCGAGCTTCATCATCGTGATGCTGAGGCCGCGCGCCTCAAGAATAGTCCCAAGCGACGCGGCGGCAATCCCCTTGCCAAGCGAGGACACGACGCCCCCGGTGATGAAAATGTAGCGGGTCATCAAACAGTTGTATTCATGCAACAGTAATGCGGCGCGATCATATCAGCTTCACTCGCGCCCAACAATGGCAACAAAACAGAACCTCATGTTTTTTATGTATTTTTTATGTATTCAACCGGTGTGACCGACGCCCTTGGCGCGGCAGCTCCGCAAACACGCTAGACTGTCGCGGCGCAGCAAACCGGCTCAATGCCGCCCTATTCCGATGAACCGCGAGGAACCCGATATGCGCGGCATGGTGCCCCCCGACCCCCAAACCAAGGTTTCCGATCTCCGTTATGCGGTGGTCTACGTCCCGAAGCGAAACCGCAAGCGGTTCTCGGCGAATTGCGTCGAATTGTTCGATTCCGCCGAAGCCGCCCGCGCCGCCGCCGCGCCGGCACAATTTCGTTTTTCGGCGCGCGTGCTCGGGCCGTCGAAATCCTCCGAGGGCCAGTATCTGTATTACCTGGTCGATTGGCTGTAGGGCCACGTCACGCCGAAGCGGCGAGCCGCGCGAGGCTCTCGGCGGCAATCTCGCGCACATTCGCATCGTCATCCCGCAGTAACGGCTCCAGCCACGACGCAAGTTCGGCACCACGCATAAATCCCAGGAAATGCGCCGCGTCAGCGCGCACGGTCGGACTCGTGTGCCGGGTCAGCGCCGCCAGCCGGTCACGCCGCGCCAGCAACAGGTCCGAGCCCGCCAGGTCTTCGATCACCGCGCCGATACCGATCCGGACATTGACTGAGGTTGCGGGGTCCTCCAGCAGCCGAATCAGCGCATCGAGCCAGCGGGCGTCGTCGCGAACGCGATCGAGCACCACCGCCAACCGTCCGTCGGTCAGTTGCTCGGCACACCAGAGCGCCCATCCGGTTTCCGAACCGACGCGCTCCGCCCATTGCCGTAACGCCTCGGGCGAATGCAAGCCGGACAATTCGAATGGCCCAAGCCGCACCCACGGTACCGCGCGCACGCCCAACTCAGCCGCCACCTCGGGCGCCTGCTCCAGATTGACCACTTCGAGACGCCGCAGCCGTCCCTGCTTGACCAACTCCGTCAAGCCGTGCAACACCGTGGGACAGTGCGGACAGCGGGATGTCAACAACATCAGGGCATCCGGCGGCATCGCGTCGGTCATTCGGTCCTCTCCCGATGGGTTCGCAAGGTGCGCTCGATGCGCACCTCGTGTGACTTTAGGTGCTGTTTCTCCAACCGTCCAATGACGCCATCCGTGGTGGACGAAACGACTTGCTAGCGCGCCTCAGCCAACGTCAAGCGTCCACAGGCCGGCCGCAGCACCGAGAAACGCGACCCCGACCGCGGCGACCGCAAGGCCGAGCATCCGGATTGCGATGGCGCCGCCGGGCCAACGAATCGCTAGCCCGATCACGATCCCGCACAGATGCAGCAGGCCGGTCGCGAGCACGAAGCCCGAGGTGTAAGCCAGCGGCACGCCCGTGAGCGGCAGCGCGGCGCCGTGGGTAAAGCCATGAAACACCGCGAACAAGGCGACGATCAGCGCCGCGAGCGCGAACGGCGGTCGCAACGCAAATGCCACCGCCAACCCCAACACGATGTCGGAAAGCGCAACGCCATACACCGCGCCCGGCAACGGCACCCCGAGCATACCGATGAATCCACCCACCGCCATCACTAACGGAAACGCGACCGGCAACACCCAGAGCGCGGGGAGCCCGAGCTGGGCACCCCACAAGCCCACGGCAACCATCGCGACCAAATGGTCGAGTCCGGTCACCGGATGCAAAAAACCGTCGCTGAATCCGCCCGCGCCCATCGTGCCGTGCCCGGCATGCGCGAACGCCGCACCCGCCGCGAGCAGCAACCCCGGCCCCAACAGCCCGACCAGCACGCCGCGCGCTCGCTGATGCTTACCCACCGGCTACCTCAGAACAGCGCCGAGAAACTGAGTACGAGGCGATAATCCTCTTTACCCTCGGCGCCTTGCTGCTCAGATTCTTCGTTGAGCCGCGTCCTGATCAAGGTCTTTACCCCGGCGCCCAGGCTGTAACGATCCCAGTAGACACGCACCCCGGGCATTGCATAGTAGATATCGCCGCCGGTCGCCGCTTCCCCGACGCGCTCCGCCTCGTCGCGCCCGAGGCCGAGGTATTGCGTTTCGAGCACCGCGTCAACCCGCAGCTTGCGCGCCGGATCGGTAAAGGCGCGGTAGACCAGGGCCGCGTTGACGCGCTTCTCATCGCCGAACTTCACCCGCACGCCGTCGGCGTACTCGTGCTCCAAAAAGCGCAGATAGGACAACTCAAGATTAAACGTCCAGGCCGACGCGAACATCCGCGTCGCGGTCACCCCGAGCCCGTACGACGGTTCGCCGAAACCGGTGGATTTGCCGGGGTCAATACTACCGTCCGAGAGCCGCAGATTGGCGTTCCCGGTCGGCAACGTCAGCCCGCCGAACAGAGTGAAATGCCAGTCTTCGAGGTCGTCGAGACTCTCGTTCGCCGGGAGCAACTGCCACCCAGCGTCGTACTTGAAGCCCATCTGCCCAAACGCACTGATATCGGCAAAGCCATGGGAATTCGGTGCGCCCGGCTCATCGACTTTGCTGTGATACGGCACAAAAAGGTATGTCGACAACCACGGCGTCCAGCCGTAACCCACACCCGCCATCCAAAACTGCGCATAGTCGCCTTCGGTATCATCGGCCGGATCGTAGGTCTTGAACTGGGCATGATCGAGTTTGAGATAGGCCAGCCACTGCCCCTGGGGCAATACCGACGAGGTAGCGGCCTCGATCGGAGCACCGGGCCCCTCCAGCGACGCCACGCCAAGGCCGGCGACCCCGTGGTGCGCCAATGCGGCCCCGCTTACGGCGACCGATCCAAGCGCCACCCCGGCCAAACCGAGTTTGTGTATACCGTTCTTCAACCTCGCATTCATCGGCGTGTTCTCCTGTTGTTGAGTCTCAGGGTTTGAGTTCGAATTGCAGCGTCGCGGTGCGAATCACCTTGTCCGCGCGAGGATCACGCAACGGCTCCTCGAAGGTCGCGGTGATCACCTGCACCCCGGCGTGGCGCAGTTTCAAGTTCACCCCGCCATCGACGCCGGTGAGTCCGCGCGGCTTCTCGTCATACGCCACCGTCGCCCCCTCCAGCGGCTGACCGCGCCAGAATACCGCGACCCGGAGTTTCTGCCCGGCGGCCAGGGCGAACGGATCAGCGAGCGGAACTAATTCAAGCCCATCGCCCAATGGGCGCGCGAACGCTTCGGACCAGGCCTGCAGATGCTTGATCGACTCCTCCGAAAGCCAGCTCCGCAATGCCCCCCGCACCTCAGTTCGGGGTTTGTTTTGCGATCCTGCGAGGGTTTGCGACCAGTACCCGCTCGACATTTCGAACACCACGGCGCGGCACGGACCCGCGACCGCGACCGCGTCGGTCACCACCGGCGTGGCAGCCGTGACCAAGCCGTCGTCGCGCGCGCAGAGGGCGCGCTTGACGATCGCAGGATCGTACGCGACGCGCTCATCGCCGGCGTGCGCGGCGTACAAATGCCCCTGGTACAACACGAAACGATCGCCCGCCGCGCGCTCGACCCAGTACCCGTGCGCCAGCGCGCCGCCGCTGACGAGCACCCACACGAACGCGACGACCCCGCGTATTCCCCGCCTAAACCGTTTGCCGCTCATCCGCATCACCTCTCGCTATCGTCAGGGGCGCAGCGTGACCGCGGCCGCCATCAACAACCCGATCGCCGCGATCCAACTTCCCACCACCCGCACCGCGATCATCGTCCACGCCGCGCGTAACCGCCGCGCGCCGGCAACCACGGCCACGAATGCAAGCACTGCACCCAACAGCCATGCCGCGGCGAATTCAAGAAACTCATGCCGCGGTGCGTTCCAGCCGTTCGACAGTCCGAGCGCCAGCGCACTCAAAGTCAGCGCCGCCAACGCCAGCATCGGCGGCAAACGCCACCCCAGAGCAACCAGCACCCCGAGCACCAGCAACTGCGCAAAATCGACCGCTCCGCTCCCGGCAACAGCCGGTGCGACGCGAGCCAACGCGAAACCGAGCGCGGCGGCGACCGCAAACACCGCTCCGGCGACCACGAGACGCAAGCCATCGCTACGCGCCGCCAGCAAAGCCAGCGCGATAATCGCAAACAGGTATTCGATATGGACGACGTTCTGCAGCAGGCCACCGACGACGGTGCCCAGTGTTTCAGCGAGGCTATGCGCGGCCGCTGGCGGACTGAATCCAACCAGCATCCAAGGCATCAGTAAACGCGAGGCGACGCTCATCCGCGCACTTTTTAGTTGATTTGCGGCGCATGATACCCGATCAGCGGTCGTAACGGGCACGCTCGCGCCGATGCGAATCGCACCGCGGGCAGCGCGGCGCTACGCTTTCAGCACCCCTGTTGCGATCACCTGGAACCCGCATGAGCAAGCTGCCCACCTACCAGACGATTTTATACGCCACCGATCTCAGCGATCACACCCGGCCGGTGTTCCGCCACGCCGTCAGCCTCGCCCGGACCTTTGGCGGCAGCATCGTGATGCTGCATGTGATGGAACCGCTCGGGCCGACCAGCCACGCGGTGCTCAACGCCTATCTACCGAACGTGGATCTGCAAACCCTGGAACGCGATTGTCTAAAAGATGTTGCGCTCACCATGAAGCGCCGGCTGGAAAAATTCTGCGAGGAGGAAGGCGAATCCTGCACCGATGACTCGCCGCTGGTACGCAAAATCCGCGTCGTCACCGGACAGCTCTCGGAGCAGATCCTCAAAGCCGCGAGCGAGGTGCAAGCCAGCCTGATCGTGATCGGCACCGGCGCCCACGCCCTGCTCGGGCAACACACGATCGGCACTACCGCGCGCAAGGTCAGTCAGTACACGCGCATTCCGGTGTTGCTCGTGCCCAACGACTGAGCGCCTGTGAAAATATCCCGCAATCGACTGCGGACGCGACAATCGGGGATTGTTCCACAGGCGCTGCGCACGGCGGTCACGTCGCCGGCGCGCGCATCCGACGGTAAACCAGCGCCAGCGCATCGCCGTCGCCGACGTTGCCGGGAAAAATCACCACCGGCAACTCCGGGTAACGCGGATGATCCGCCGGGCAGCGCACCACCGAGCAGCCCGCGAGCACCTGCCCAAGCACCCGTGCCGTGCGCAGTGCGAGGCCGTCGCTCAGCACATCGTTCGAGGTAATACCGCCCTTGCTGATCAAAAAACCCAGCGTCGGCGGCAAACCACGCACCACACCCATCAACAGAGCTGACACGCGCTGACCGAAGGCAAGCCGGGTCGACTGGTCGGCAAAGGTCCGTTCGACCCGACTGGTAAAAATAACCGGGGTGCGACCGGCGCGATGCGCCGCCGCCGCGGCCTCCAGCACCCGCCGCAACAACCGGTCACGCTCACCGTCGATCCGCGCCACATCGATTTCGATCGCCTCGACATCCGCCTCCCGCAACAAGGCCTCGAGCTGCTGCGTGGTTTTTTTAACGTGTGAACCGACGATGACCGCACCGGGGCGGCCCGCGCGCACGTAACGCGCCATCGCCTCGGCCGCGATCGGCTGCGGCGGAAGTCGCGCCAACGCGGTCAACAAGCTCGCGGCGCTGCGGAAAAGGAAGCGCTTACCCGCGGCCGCCGCCTGTCGCAGCTGAATCGCGAAACCGTCGAGATCAGTCTGGGTCTCCGCATCGACGACGGCGCAGACGTTATCGTGCAACCCGA
The DNA here is from genome assembly GCA_964620675.1 of uncultured Thiotrichales bacterium. Lineage (GTDB taxonomy): Bacteria > Pseudomonadota > Gammaproteobacteria > UWMA-0217 > UWMA-0217 > CAYSFW01. Next base: position 42,584 of record CAZUJU010000025.1, read on the forward strand.
GCAGGCGGGCATGCACATCACCCCGCACATCGGCCAGGACAAAGCGTTCGACCGCGTCCGCCGGGATGCGTCCGGCGGTCTTTTCCGCGACGTAATCCGGTAGATAGCTATGCCGGTACGCAAAAACCGAATCGCGCGCGAACTCCGTCTCGTGGACCGGCGTCGGCACCCCGTCGACGACCAGGTAATGCACGCTGTCGCGCGTGAAACGCCCCCCCTCGAAAAATGCCGGCACCAAAAAATGGGCATCGAAGGGTCCCAAGACCTCGGCGATCACGTCGGTTTCGACCGGGTAATGGCCACGCAGCGTCGAGTCCGAGCGACTCACCAGCAGCGGATTGATGGGTTTCCCGGACTCCGCCGATTGGTCGAGCGCCTGCTTGAGGTTGACGCAGACCCCGCGCGTAAGCTCAGCCGCCGCGTCGGCGGCCATCCCGCGGGTATTGGTCAAAATAAAGAACAACGGCGAGGCATCGCCCAAGGCCTCGGTCAACGTCGCGACGTCCCAGCGCGTCAACAACAGACAACCGTGTACGGTCTGAGAACCGGTCGGGTCGTCGTCGAGAACGATGATTTTAGTGTCCATAAGTGCGTTCGGTGATCACCGTAACGTGAGTTAGGTTGCAGGTTGCAGGTTGCAGGTTGCAGGTTGCAGGTTGCAGGTTGCAGGTTG
>CAZUJU010000026.1:0-34152 GCA_964620675.1 uncultured Thiotrichales bacterium
AAAAACCCCGCCCGTCCATCCGTCCGTCATTCCGGCAGGGAATGCCGGAACCCAGCGTACAGGGACGTACATGTACAATGCCGGAACCCAGTGAACAAGGAAGTGCGATGAGTAATGCCGGAACCCAGTGTATAGGGACGTACATGCACAATGCCGGAACCCAGTGCACAAGGAAGTGCGATGAATAATGCCGGAACCCAGTGCATAGCGAAGTGCAATAATCCCTGCCGGAGCCCAGCACCCTGTTTCACCTCGATTTTCGAGCCAATCCGCCTAAACTTGGCAAAACATCAACTGACCGCAATCGCAAGATGGCGTGAAACTAGATACTAGAATCCTCGGTTTAATGTGAAAGAACCCGATTCGGAGGACTGCTGCTCCGGGTTGGTCAGGCGGGAGCGTCAGCCGCAGGGAGGCGGCTACCGAGCCTCCAAGGATGGATTCACGGCGTCTCCCGCCTGGCCGGCCCGGAGCGGCTTTCATCCCTTATTGTTTCACGACTTATGAGCCTGACCGTTCTTTTATTCATATTCGCCACATTTGAGGCTCCACAGGAGTCGACCGACCGCGGTTTTGACCGTCAAGCCCGATAGGCCCGCAGGGCGTGGGTCGATTCTCCGATTAGAAGACTCGACCCACGCACAAGGTTGCGCACGGACGATACAGACAGGCGCCTGCCGATTTGCGATCGCTCAGCCGAACACCGTGGCAATCGGCACGCAACGGTTCAAGGCCGGCTCAGGAGTTTCCGAATTTCGTCGTTGAGTTCGCGGAAAACGTGCCGTGGACTCACCTCATCAAGCATTTCGATGATCCGCTTCGTCTGCGCGACACTTAGGTTGCGGTTACCGGTGAGTGATTCCAGCTTGACTTTAACCACATGATCGCGAATATCGTCCACCGACGCCTGGCTGGCGACCATTTCTCCCACCGTTTTGCTTGATTTCGCGAACTGTATGAAATCCTTGTTAAGCAAGTCGTACGATAGTTCACCCTTTTTGTTGGTATAGGCCTTTACGATCGCAGCGTATTCGGAGCTATCAACCGTCGCGAGGTCTTCTCGCTCGTCCTCTTCGTCGCCTTGCTCTAGCCGCAGGTCATTGCGACTCAGTTTTATGGCACCGCGGCTGGAATATGGTAAGCCCAATGTCAAATCCATGGCTTCCACGAAGGCTTCGATCGGAAACAAAACCAAATCGGTATTGGATGCGGGATTGGGATGACCTGTACGTGATTCGACCGTCGCCAACCCAGGTTGCGCCGCGTCGAAACGCATAATGACAATGCTAGAACCACGGCTGCGCTTGGCCTTTTGCCTGAAAGCGATCGCTTCGATCGTAGACAATTCGAATATTTTTTTTCTGATCATCATTATTCCTCATTTTTTCCTAAATAGCCTGACACTGACTGCAGGCGAAGACCTAAAACTCCGAATCGTATCCGGGGACAACATAACCCGGTTGTGTAAGCGAGTCATATCTTGCCATGACGGAGACGCGACAAGCGATACTGCATGGCAGCAAGTTCGATTAATTCGGGAGTTTCCAATAACTGCATCAGGGTACAACAAGACAATCGACAGAAAACCGCAAATTATTACGAATTGACAAAATCGCCCAGCGTTTCCGCAAAGCGCCACGACACGTTCAATTTGCACCGCAGGGGCGGTATTGTCGCGCAAGCCATAACCGGGACGAGCGCACACAAGCTCGGGAGTGAAACGCGTCTTGTTGTGACGCGACCGGCTTACGTCAGTTACGACTGCGCCTTCTCCCCCACCGCGCGCATCAGCGACGCTTGATTGGGACAGTAATTGATTTCATCGATCTTCACGGCGGTCGTTCCGTGCAACGCCTGGTCGCAAGTGGCGGTGGCTTGGCAGCCGGCGCGGTCGCGCATTTCGCGCACGACGGAGACGACGGAGGTGTGGTGGAGGTGACGGCGTGGGTTGATGCCGAGGGCGACGAGCATTCGATGCAGGCAGGTGTCCCGCATGTCCGCGAGCAAGCGGTCGCGGTAGTGGTCGGCGGTGCGGCGGTTGTGCCACATCGCGATGGGCAACTCGAAGGCGGCCAACAGTCCGGCAATGAGCACGCGCCCAAACAGCGCGAATATCAGAGCATTCATCATGGTCGTTCCGGGCTCGGGTTGAGAGCGCTTTGCCCTGCGTGGCGCACCGTTCGGCGTGACGCATGCAAGCGAGGGCTGGCGCTGCGTTTGCGTTCGGCGCGCGCAATTGTTCAGGCAAACAAACGCCTGCGCGGGTGTTTTGATAATTGTCAAACAACCCGAGATTGCCTGCGCGCGCGAAAGCGCTTATCGTCCCGCGGCAACGGGATCAGGCGCGCGGAACGGCGTGCTTGGTACCAACCCGGCCACTCAACCTCCCCCCGTCGCACGGCGGTTTTTATTACGGATCAAGGGCATGCACAACGGAACGACGATCACTCAATTCATTATTGAAGAACAGCGCAAGATCAAGGGCGCGACGGGCGATTTCACCTCGCTGTTGAACGATGTGGTAACGGCCTGCAAGGTCATCTCCAACCTGGTCAATCACGGTGCGTTGGTTGGGGTACTTGGCAGCAACGAGAGCGAGAACGTCCAAGGCGAGACGCAAAAGAAGCTCGACGTCATTTCCAATGACGTGTTCATCAAGTCCAACGAATGGGCGGGCCACCTCGCGGCGATGGCCTCGGAGGAGATGGACGATATCTACCACATCCCGGCCAACAAGCCGCGCGGCAAGTATTTGCTGACCTTCGATCCGCTCGATGGCTCATCGAACATCGACGTCAATGTTTCGGTCGGTACGATTTTCTCGATTCTGCGCTGCCCAGGCGAGGGCAGCGAACCGACGGCCCAAGCGTTTTTACAACCGGGAACGAAACAAGTTGCCGCGGGCTATGCGCTCTACGGCCCCTCGACCATGATCGTGCTGACCACCGGCAATGGCGTGAACGGCTTTACTCTCGACCAGAACATCGGCGAGTTCATTCTCACCCATCCCAACCTGCGTATCCCGGAGGATAGCCAGGAGTTCGCGATCAACGCGTCGAACATGCGCTTTTGGGAGCCGCCGGTGAAACGCTATGTTGAGGAGTGCCTCGCCGGCAAAACCGGACCCCGGGAGAAGGATTTCAACATGCGCTGGATCGCCTCGATGGTCGCGGAGGTGCACCGCATTCTCACCCGCGGCGGGATCTTTATGTATCCGATCGACAGCAAGCTCGCGGAAAAGGGCCAGACCGGCAAACTCCGCCTGTTATACGAGGCCAACCCGATGAGTTTCCTGATCGAGCAGGCGGGCGGCGCCAGCAGCACCGGGCGCGCTCGGATCATGGACCTGCAACCCGAATCGCTACACCAGCGGGTACCGGTCATTCTCGGCTCGAGGCACGAAGTCGAGCGCGTCGCCGCCTACCACGACGCCTGAGTCGCACCATGGAACACACACCCGATCTCTCGATCGCCAAGGTACTGGTCGAAGCCCTGCCCTACATCCAGCGGTTTTCCGGCAAGACTGTTGTCATCAAGTACGGCGGCAACGCGATGACCGAGGAACTGCTTAAAAGCAGCTTCGCCCGCGACGTCGTCCTGTTAAAGCAAGTCGGCCTCAACCCGGTCGTCGTACATGGCGGCGGGCCGCAAATCGGCAAACTGCTGCAACAGCTCGGCAAGGAATCAAAGTTCATCCAGGGCATGCGGGTCACCGACCGCGAAACCATGGACGTGGTGCAGATGGTGCTCGGCGGCCTCGTCAACAAAGAGATCGTCAGCCTCATTAACCAACACGGCGGCCGCGCGGTCGGCCTCACCGGCAAGGACGCGAACCTGATCCGCACCCGGCCGATGCAACTCACCAACAACGCGCCCGAACTCGCGGTGCCGGAGATCATCGATCTCGGCCATGTCGGCGAGGTGGAGTCGATCGACCCGTCGATCATCAACCTGCTGGACAGCGCGGACTTCATTCCGGTGGTGGCACCGGTCGGCGTCGGCGCCGACGGCAGCTCCTACAACATCAACGCCGATCTGGTTGCGGGCAAGCTCGCGATCGTGCTGAAAGCGGAAAAGCTGATTCTGATGACCAACACCCCGGGCGTACTCGACAAAACAGGCACACTGCTGACCGGGCTGAGCGCCGAGGCCATCGATGGCTTGATCAGTGATGGCACGATCGCCGGGGGGATGCTGCCGAAGGTGGGGTGCGCGCTCGATGCGGTGCGCTCCGGCGTCAAGGCCGCGCACATCATCGACGGCCGGGTAGAGCACGCGGTGTTGCTGGAATTGCTGACCAACAAGGGCGTCGGCACGCTGATTCGGCGTTGACGCCCCACGCGAAAGGCTCGCCGCGCGGGTGAACTCAGCGCGGACTGGAGCGGGTCAAGGCGGCGTCGATGTCCGCCTTGAGTTCAAGATAGCGCGCCAGATCGCGATCGAAGCGCGCCTCGATCTCGGCACGTTGTTTTGCGTTGGCCGCGAACTGTTCATCGTAGCTCGCCATCTGGCGCTCATATTCGTCGATATTCTGCTGCAGCTGCGGAGGCACCGTTTTACCGGCAGCCTCCAGTTTGTCGCGGCGTTCGATCGCGGTGGCGAGATCGGTTTCGAGCTTGGCAACCTTGCTCTGAATCACATTGGAAACCGATTCGACGAGTCCCAGGCGATCGCGGCGCAGGCGCTCGATATCCTCAATCGAGGTGTAGGTGCTGAGCAACGCACGGTCGTAGTTGATGCGCTCGCGACGCACGCGCTCCTCGGCATCGCGCTGCGCCTTGATCTTCGCCTCGCGTTCCAGCTCCGCGGGCGACTTGGCACCGGGCACTTCCTTCTTGATGCGGCCGAAGGCGTCGATTTCCTGATGTCCGTAGTCGGCGCTGGCGGCAGGCACGCGGTCCCCGTAGTGAACGCGGCCGCTGTCGTCCACCCAACGGAACAGACCATTGCCGTGGGCCTGCCACGCGAGTGTCAGCGTCAGCAGCGTGCCAAGAATGAGGGGGCGTGGATTCATGCGCCGATTAGGTCATAGTTGGCGGTGGATTTACAATTGCGCGGGTCACAATTAGCACAACCGACCCACACGGACCCGCGCCTCGCGGCGATCACTGAAAGGACCGACCGTTGCACTCGCTCGCCAGTCTCGACGCCGCCCTGGAACAGCTGATCCTGTTCTTGGTCGCGCTGGTGGCCAATGCGTTCTCGTCGTTTTCCGGCGGCGGCGCCGGTCTGGTGCAGTTGCCCGCCCTGATCTTCCTCGGCCTGCCGTTCGCGCTGGCACTCGCAACCCACAAGGTCGCCACCGTGGCGCTTGGCCTCGGCGCGAGCCTGCGCCATTGGCGTGAGGGTTCGCTCGAACGCGCGATGATGGGGTTGATGCTGCTCGCGGGGTTGCCCGGCGTCATTGTCGGCGCGCTCGCGATCGTAAACGTCCCGGATCGCGCCGCCCGCGTCGCCCTCGGGGTACTCACGCTTGCCCTCGGCGTTTACTCAGTGTTCAAACCGCAACTGGGGCAGGCCCATACCCCGCGCCATCGCGATCCCGCCGGCATGCTCCAAGGCGGACTTGGCCTGATGCTGATCGGCATCCTCAATGGCTCGCTGACCTCGGGCACCGGCCTGTTCGCTACGCTCTGGCTGGTGCGCTGGTTCGGCATGGATTATCTGCGCGCGGTTGCGCACACCCTGGTCATCGTTGGCCTGTTCTGGAACGGCACCGGCGCGCTCACCCTCGGCATCATCAGCGAAATTCACTGGCCGTGGCTGCCGGCGCTATTGCTCGGCTCACTGCTCGGCGGCTATCTCGGCGCCCATCTCGCGATCAAGCAAGGCAACCGATTCATCAAACGGGCATTCGAGGTCGTGACGATTCTGATCGGGCTCAAGCTGCTGTTCTAACTTTCATGGCGAGGACACCGCCCCAGAGGATGAAAGCCGCTCAGGGTTGGCCAGGCGGGAGCGTCGGCCGCAAGGAGGCGGCTGCCGAGCCCCCATGGATGGGTTCACGGCGTCTCCCGCCTGACCAACCCGGAGCGGCAGCCCTCGGAATCAGGTTCTTTCACGTTAATACCGCTCAGGGTTCGGCGCGGGCCCGCCGCGCCATCAGCAATCCGGCGATCAATACTCCGGTCGCCACGACCGCGACGATAATCGTCGCCAAGGCATTGATCTGTGGGCTGACCCCGAGGCGAACGCTGGAGTAGACCACCATCGGCAGCGTGGTCGAACCCGGCCCGGAGACGAAGCTCGCGATCACCAGGTCATCGAGCGAGAGGGTGAACGCCAGTAACCAGCCGGCGGCGAGCGCGGGCGCGATGATCGGCAGGGTGATTCGCAGAAAGACGCCAGCCGGACGCGCGCCCAGATCGAGCGCCGCCTCTTCGAGTGAAGGGTCGAGCTGGACCACGCGCGAGCGCACCACCACCGCCACGTAGGCCATGCCGAAGGTGATATGCGCGATCGCGATGGTTAACACGCCGCGCCCCGCCGGCCACCCGACCGCCTGCTCCATGGCGACAAACAACAGCAGCAGCGACAACCCGATGATCACATCCGGCATCACCAGCGGCCCGGTGATCAGCGTGGTAAACACCGCGCGGCCGCGAAAACGGCGAAACCGCGCCAGCGCCCAACCGGCCAACGTACCGAGCACCACCGCCACACTCGCACTCGCGGCGGCAATCTTCACGCTGAGCCAGGCCGCGGCGAGAATCTGCGGATTGTTGAGCAACTCACCGTACCACTTGGTCGAAAAGCCGCCCCACACCGTCACCAGGCGCGACTCATTAAACGAGTAGACGATCAGCGACAAAATCGGCCCATACAAAAACACGTAGCCAAGGATCAGCGCGACAACGACGAATTGGGAGCGTCCACGCATCGCGTTTTCAGTCCTCGCGCTCGTCCCACTGGCCGCGCTGCAGCCACACCACCGGGGCTACCAGCAACAACAGCAGCACCACCGCCAGCGCCGAGGCCACCGGCCAGTCGGCATTGTTGAAGAACTCAGTCCACAGCACTTTGCCGATCATCAACGCATCCGGGCCGCCGAGCAGGTCCGGGATCACGAATTCGCCGGTCGCCGGTACGAATACCAACAGGCTGCCGGCGATAATGCCCGGCAACGCCAGCGGCAAGGTCACGGTGAGAAAGGCCTTAAATGGTCGCGCGCCGAGATCCGCGGCCGCTTCGAGCAGCGTGAGATCGAGCCGCGCGAGGGTCGCATACAGCGGCAGGACCATGAACGGAAGGTAGGAGTACACGATCCCCACGTACACCGCGAACGGCGTGTGCAACAGCGGCAACGGCTGGTCGATCACCCCGAGACCGAGTAGCAGGTTATTGATCAGGCCGTTGTTTTTCAGGATCCCGATCCAGGCGTAGACACGAATCAGAAACGAGGTCCAGAACGGCAGGATGATCAACATCAGCAGCGGCAACCGCCAGCGCGGGTCGGCCCGGGCGATGCCATAGGCCATCGGAAATCCGAGCAACAGGCAGAGCAGGGTTGAGATCGCCGCCACTTGCAGCGAGTTGACGAACGCGCTGAGGTAGAGACTGTCGCTCAGCATCAAGCGATAATTTTCGAAGTTGAGGCGGAGCTGCAAAAACACCTCGTCAACCCATTGCAGCAACGGACCGAATGGCGGATTGCCGAGCAACGCCTCGGCGAAGCTCACCTTGAGCACGATCAGAAACGGGACGAGAAAAAACAGCAGCAACCAGAAGTACGGCAGACCGATCACATAGCGGCGCCCGAGCCGCCCGTGGATCCCCTGGTCGGCGGTCGGCTTCACGACAGCAGCACCACACCGCTGGTCGGTTGCCACCACAATTCGACCGTATCTCCCCAGGTCAACGATTGTTCGGCACGCGGCACAGTGTTGGTTTGGGTCGCCTTGACCCGCAGGCCGTTCGCGAGTTCGACGTGGTAGGTCGACACGTCACCGAAATAGGCAATATCCTCGATCCGGCCGGACACTCGATTGGCCTCCAGATCCTCGGGCGGGACCCCGATCCGCAGTTTTTCCGGCCGCAGCGCGACGTGCACCGGCGTTCCCGCAACCAGCGGTTGCGCCTGACGCATCCGCACCTCGCCGTCCCAAGCGGCGGGTTTGATCGTGACGAGATCGCCGATGTGTTCGACCACCCGCCCTTCGATCAGATTGGCCGCGCCGATGAACTCGGCGACGTAACGATTGGCCGGATACTCATACACCGCGGTCGGACTGCCGACCTGACGAATCTGCCCGGCCTCCATGATTGCCATGCGCGAGGACATCGTCATCGCCTCCTCCTGATCGTGGGTGACCATGATGAAGGTGGTGCCGATCTGCTCCTGCAGGTTCACCAGTTCGAACTGGGTGTGCTCTCGTAGTTTGCGGTCGAGCGCACCGAGCGGCTCATCGAGCAACAGCAGCTTGGGGTGTTTGGCGAGGCTGCGCGCCAGCGCGACCCGCTGGCGCTGACCGCCCGAGAGCTGGTCAGGTTTGCGCCGGGCGAGGGCCTCGATCTTCAGTAATGCCAGCATCTCCGCGACCCGTGCCCGGATCTCGCGCCGCGGCATGCGATCCTGCTTCAGTCCGAAGGCGACATTGGCCTCGACACTCAGGTGCGGAAACAGCGCGTAGGACTGAAACATCATATTGACCGGTCGCGCGTACGGCGGAACCGCCGTCACGTCCACCCCGTCGATGAAGATCCGGCCCGCGTCGGGGGATTCGAATCCGGCCAGAATCCGCAGCAAGGTCGACTTGCCGCAACCCGACGGCCCGAGCAGCGAAAACAACTCGCCGCGATAGATCTCCAGCGTCACATCATCGACGGCGTAGACGTCGCCGTAGTGTTTGGTCACGCGATCGACGCGCACGAACGGCTGTGCGCTCGGATCCTGCCACGGCTCGAATGCGCGATTTTGCGCCATGCTCGCCACGCGGCCCTACTTGCCGGTCTTGATGCGGGTCCAGGTGCGGTTCAATTCCCGCGTCGCGCGCGCATCCTCGGGTGGGACCACGAACAGGCGCTCGCGCACCTCCGGCGGCGGATACATCCCCGGGTTGTTGCGCAGCGCCTCGTCAACGAACTCGGCCGCGGCGCGGTTGGCGTTCGGAAATGCCACCGCGTTGCTGACCGCGGCAATGATCTCGGGCTGCAACAGAAAGTTGATGAAGCGATGCGCATTGTTTGGATGCGGCGCGTCCTTCGGAATCGCCATGACGTCGGTCGCGACCTGTGCACCCTCCTTGGGGATCGCATAGGCCAGCTCGATTCCCTTGCCAGCCTCCGCGGCCCGATCGGCCGCCTGTTGCACGTCGCCGGAGTAACCCATCGCGACGCAGATGTCGCCGTTGGCGAGGTCGTTGATGTACTGCGAGGAATGAAAATACTTGATGTGCGGGCGCACCGCCGCGTAGGCCTTCGCCGCCGCGTCGAGATCCTCGCGGGCGTGACTGCGCGGATCCTTGCCGAGGTAGGCCAGCATCGCCGGGATCGCCTCGGCGGCTTCGTCCAGCATCGCAATACCGCACGCGGCCAACTGCTTCGCCACCGCCGGGTCGAAGATCATCGCCCAGCTGTCGGTTGGAGCATCCGCACCCAGGATCGCCTCAACCTTGTTCACGTTGTATCCGACTCCCGAAGTGCCCCATAGGTATGGCACCAGATGGGCGTTGTCGGGATCGGAAACTTGTAGCGATTTGAGCATTGTCTCGTCGAGATGGCGCCAAAGTGGCAGCTGCGCGCGGTCGAGCGGACGCAGCAACCCGGCCTTGATCTGGCGTGCACCATTGGGCTGCGCCGACGGAAAGATCACGTCGTAGCCGCTGCGGCCGGCCATCAGTTTGGCTTCGAGCACGTCGTTGCTGTCATAGACGTCGTAGACGACCTTGATCCCGGTCGCCTTGGTGAAGTCCTCCAGCGTGGTTTCGCCGATATAGTCACTCCAGTTGTAGACATGCACCACCGGCGGTTCGGCGGCCTGCGCGACCGCGCCGATCAGCAACACCATCGCGGCGGCGAAATACTGCTTGAACATCGACTTTTCAACCTCGCTGAAACCTGCGTGAAAGACGCCACCGAACATAGGACCAAAGCCCCGGCGTGACAAGCAAATTCTGAGCGACTTCGGGCGCTTTGCGCGCAGCGCGACAGTCAGACGGATGCGCCGCGCGGAGCCGCGCGAGCATCACCGGCCACTGCGTTTCCCAACCGCCGGAATGGGTCACCGCATCGAACACCTCCCAGCGCGCGCAGGCTTGCCGCCGCACCACCGGCGCGGTGAGCGGTGGCGGAATATTGGTATCGGCACCGCCGGCATAGTGATGCTGCACGATACGCGCCGGCAGCGGCGGTTGCTGCGCCGGATCGAGCGAACCCGTGAGCGGCGAGTAATGGTGCAAACCGGTCCACTCGGCGAGGTTCAGGTTGCCGGCAAGGGTCATGACCGCCTCGACCTCCGGCAGTTCGGCCGCCATCAGCATGGCCAGCGCCCCGCCGCCGCTGTGGCCGATCAGCGCGATACGCTCAACTCCGTGGCGCGCACCGAGCCATCGCAACGCGGCGATCTGGCTCGCGACCACCGCGGCGGAATGGCGCCCATCCGTCCAGAGCCACGGTTCGCAAGCGGCGTCCTCGACGCCGCCCCCGTAACACGGACGGCCGAGATACAGCGTCGGCGCGCGGTCGCTGGTCATCAGGCGCATCAGTAAGGGTTTGCGTACGGTCGGGTCGGGGTTGATGAAGAAGCGCGCGATCCAAGGCAGCCCATCGCCTTCGAGATAAACGTGCCAGCGCCCACCTTCGCCGGCCGCCTTCACGTAGGCGGTATGGGTATGTCCGAGGCCCGGCACCGCCACGACCTCGTATCCGCGTTGTTGGGCGAACGCGTCGTTGTGCGTGTGTACGCTGGCACAGGCCGACAGCCCACTCAGCGCCAATAGCAGCCAGGCCGCACGAGTCATCAAGCCGGACCCAACCCGCCCTGGCGGGTCGAAGCGTTCGGGGTGAGTACGCATCGGCAACGCCGTCGCTGGCCGCGTCACGCCGCGGATTCCGTGTATCGCAGCGCGATAATTCGTATCTTTCCAGGACACAATCAACTTGAAACGCATCATCGCGGCTTATATACAAAGGTCATGAGGAGATTCGTAGCGCGCTTCGGTGAGCCCCGCTCGCGGAAACGCACATTCGATCAACCCATAGTGATCAGGAGGCATCAAATGAAAAAAATCACGTTCATGCAATCCCTCGCGGCCATGACCTGTGCGTTGGCATTGGCCACCGCCCCGGCCTGGGCGGAACCCCCTCACCGCAGCGGCGGCATTGGCCTGGAGGAGCGCGCCGAATTCGCGCGTGACGCCCGGAATTACAACCTGCACCTCGAATTCGCGCGGGCACGCGACGGCGCCTATTTCTCCGACGTCGATCTTCGAATCCGCAACCGTGCCGGCAAGACCGTGCTCACGCTCGACCATGCCGGCCCACTGGTTCAGGTGCAATTGCCAGCCGGAACCTACCGGGTTGAGGGCCTGCGCAACGATGTTCGCAAACAGGCAACCGTCCAGGTCGGTAAAGGCACCAAACGCGCGATTCTGAGCTGGGCCGACTAGCTCAAACCCTGCCCCGCCACGCGACGTGTGGCGGGGTTGCGGCCTCAGGCCCGTGGCCGAATCCAGGCGCTTGCGGCGCGGCGGGGATGGTCTATAACTAAACGTGATCGTGATCACATTCTGGCGCACGAGCCAAGTATGAAAGTACGCAATCTCAGGAGCTTCACCGCCCAGTTGCTCGCACCGGCCGATGTCGTACTCGACGGCGATCGTCCGTGGGACATACAGGTCCACAGCGACGAAATGTTTCAACGCCTCTTCCGGCAGGGCTCGCTCGGACTTGGCGAGGCTTACATGGACGGGCTCTGGGATGCAGTCGCGCTGGATGTGTTTTTCGACCGGGTGCTCCGCGCCGGGCTCGAACGCAAGGTGCGGCCGTGGGTGGTCCGCCTGGCGGAGTGGCGCGCGCGACTGGTCAATCTACAGACACCGCTCCGGGCGCACGAGGTGGCGGAGGTCCATTACGATCTTGGCAACGCATTTTTCGAGACCATGCTCGATCCGCGCCTGGTGTATTCCTGCGGCTACTGGCGCGACGCGACCACGCTTGCCGAAGCGCAAACCGCGAAGCTGGCGCTGGTCAGCCAAAAGCTCGGCTTGCAGCCGGGTATGCGGGTGCTGGATATCGGCTGCGGCTGGGGGAGTTCGGCGCACTTCATGGCCGAGCGGTACGGGGTGGCGGTGGTCGGGCTCACCGTCTCGACCCCGCAAGCCGAGTACGCGCGCGAACGCTGCGCCGGCCTGCCGGTCGAGATCCGGGTGCAGGATTACCGCGAGACCACCGGAGCGTACGACGCAATCGTCTCGGTCGGCATGTTCGAGCATGTCGGCAGCAAGAACTACCGCACCTACATGGAGGTGGTCGAGCGCTGTCTCGCGGGGGACGGACTGTGTCTGCTGCACACGCTGGGCAAACTCGACAGCCGCGAGGTGGTCGATCCCTGGATCGAGCGATACATCTTCCCAAACTCGGAATTGCCGGCGATGACCCAACTTGCGACGGCGCTGGAAGGCTTGCTGGTGATCGAGGACATTGAAAATATCGGCGCCGACTACGATCCGACCCTGATGGCCTGGTACGCCAACTTTGAGCGCGCCTGGCCGCAATTCTCGGCGCAATACGGCGAGCGTTTTCACCGCATGTGGCGTTACTACCTGCTGAGCTGTGCCGGCGCCGCCCGCGCCCGGGCGATCCAGGTCTGGCAGGTCGTGCTATCGCGCCGTGGACTCAGCGGCGGGTATCGGCGCCCGACGATCGAACCCGGTTGACCCACCAAGCCGCGCGACCGCCGAGCCAACGACCGGATCGGCGCGGCCGCAGACGCCCTCGAGAGCCCGAATCGCACCCATCCAGGCTTGAGTCGCTCGCCCGCCGCCGCGCGTTCAGCGCCCATTCAGCCATTTCGGCGCAGGCTAAATGTGTATCCACGATCAGCCGAAGCCGAGGTGTGCTTTTTGCCCCGTCGTCAAACGCAGCCGTCCACAAGCCTCTCAAGCGCAGGAAAATCGATGAAAACCAGAACGCTATTGCCGATCCTCGCCATCACCCTCGGTACGATTTTCAGCGCCGCGGCGTGGGCCGACCGCCCTTATTCAGAACGTGGTTTCTCCGACCGTCGCCATGACCGTCCGATCGTGGTCGACCGCGATCGCTACCACCGCCCGAGCCCATACTCACGCCCGCGGGTCGATGTCGACCTTTATATTGGGTCCCCGCTGGTGCGCCCGTGGTACTACTATCCGCCGCCCCCAGTCCACAGTACCCGGATCATCACGATACCGAGCCAAACCACGGTGTATATTGAAAAAGGCCGCCACGACGAGCCCTCTGTGGACTCGGACTACTGGTACTACTGCCCCAGTTCGCAAACCTACTACCCCTACGTAAAAAGTTGTCGCGAAGACTGGCTTAAGGTCGTTCCGCAGGCACCGGATCACCGTTGAGGATGCAAGCCCCGCCATGACCCACGCCGCTCGCTTGCTCCCCTACGCCGTGGTGCCCTGGCTCGCCGCGTGCGTCGTCATTCCGACCGGACCCAGCGTGATGACACTCCCGGGCACGGGACGCAGCTTCGACGCATTCCGCCACGACGACGCCCTCTGCCGCGATTACGCCCAGCAGCAGATCGGCGGCTACTCCGCACAGACAGCGGCGACCGATGCCGCGGTCGGCAGCGCGGTCGTGGGCACGGTGGTCGGCGCTGCCGCGGGGGCGGCGCTCGGCGGACATAGCGGCGCAGGGATTGGCGCAGGCGCGGGGCTGCTGGTCGGCGGCACAGCCGGGCTGGCCACCGCGGACTATTCGGCTCACTCCGCGCAGGCGCGCTACGACGCGAGTTACGTGCAGTGCATGTACGCGAAGGGACATCGCGTACCGGTCAGCGGCCATTCCACCGGAGATGCCGCCGAACGCCCGGCCCGTATCCCGCCTCCGCCGCCACCCAACTACCCGCCCGCTGGCGGACGTTATCCGCCGCCACCGCCGCGATAAGGAACACGGCCCGTAGCCTGTAGCCTGTAGCCTGCAGTTACCCAGCAATCTCGAGGATGCCGTGCAGGTCGTAAAGTCCGATCAGCGACTGCAACCGTTCCGGTAGATGGATATAGCGCACCAGACACCCGCGCTTCCGGGTTTCGCGTTGCCAGTAGAGCATCAGTGCCAGCGCCGAGCTATCGGCCGAGCTTACCCGTGAAAGATCAATGGTATACGCGACAATGCCTTCGGCGTAGGGAAACGCCAGCAGCGTTTGAATCTGTTCGAGGCCCAGCGCCCCGCTGAGAAGGAATTCGCCGGCACCGGCCGGAACCAGGGCCGGCACTGAAGACTGGACATCGTTCACGGCGAGTGATTCCACTCCGCGGGGTTAACGCAAACGATCACGACTCCGAGGCCTCTTTCTTTAGCCGCGCAATCACGCCATCAAGACCTTTCTCGTCGATCTCGCGACTGAGACTGTCGCGATAATTCTTGACCATCGACAGCCCCTCGATCGTCACGTCGAAGGCCTTCCAGCCGTTCGCCGTCTTACGCATGCTGTAGACGACTGGAATATTGGGCTTGCCGCTGCCCTGCACAAAATCGGAGTAGACCATCGCGTATTCGTCCTGGTATTTGGTCCGCGCCGGGTAGAAGGTGATATTGACGTTGGCGTATTCGCGCAGCGATTTGGTGTAAGTACGCACCAACAACGCCTTGTAGTTACTGATGAAATCGGATCGCTGTTGCTCCGTCGCCTGACGCCAGTGACGCGCCAGCGTCAGCTTGCCCATCGCCTCAAAGTCCACCAGCGGAAAGATCAAGCGCTCGGCGAGATCGTAAACCTTGTTGAAATCGCTCCTGTAGGCGTCACCCCCCGTTTGCAAGGTATCGAATACCTCTTGCGCCCGCGACTGCAACAGTTTATCCGGACGCTCGTCGGCGAACGCCGGCAGCGACAGCGCCAACACACACACCCACACGGTCAAAAACCGGGTCATTTTCTCGATCATCAAAATGTGCTCCTAGTGAAGATTCGCCATGACGCGTCCGTCATCCGCATCTATTTACCAGAGGTAAGATTAACCAGAACTTTACCGATCAACTCTTCCAATACGACAGCCGATTGTGCGTGCCGGATGATGCCGCCGTCTTTCAAACTCGCATCCTCCGCGCCCGGCTCGAGCGCAATGTATTGCTCGCCGAGCAAACCTGCGGTGTAAATGCTCGCACTGGTATCCTCGGTGAGAAAGTTATAGTGCGTGCCGATCGCGAGCGTTACCTTGGCGCGTAGCGCATCCTGATCGTAGCCGATCGCCTCGACCCGCCCGATCCGCACCCCCGAAAGGGTCACCGGTGAGCGCACCTTAAGGCCACCGATGTTGTCGAAAAAGACGTGAACGCGGTAGACGCTGCTTTCCTGAAACGCGGTGAAGTTGCTCACCCGCATCGCGAGCATGAATAACGCCGCCATCCCCAGGGCGACGAATACGCCGACCCAGATTTCCTGTGTACGAGTTGATCTCATAGTTTGCTCACGTCTAGCTAAACATCAGTCCGGTCAGGACAAAATCAAGGCCAAGCACGGCCAGCGACGCATGCACCACGGTCCGCGTGGTGGCGGCACTGACGCCCTCGGAGGTCGGCACCGCGTCGTAACCTTCGAACACCGCGATCCAGGTCACCACGAATCCAAACACCACGCTCTTGATGACCCCGTTCATCACATCCTCGCGCCAATCGACGCTCGCCTGCATCTGCGACCAGAACGCGCCGTCGTCGACGCCCACCAGTCCCACCCCGACAAAATAACCGCCCAGCACGCCGACCGCGGTAAATAGCGTTGCCAGTACGGGCATTGCAACGAATCCAGCGAAGAACCGCGGCGCCACAATGCGACGGATCGGATCGACCGCCATCATCTCCATACCCGACAACTGCTCGGTGCTCTTCATCAGACCGATTTCGGCGGTCAGTGCCGAACCGGCCCGCCCGGCGAACAATAACGCCGCCACCACCGGCCCGAGTTCGCGCACCAGTGAGAGCGCGACCAACGTACCGAGCGACTCCTCCGCACCGAATTTCGAGAGCGTCACATAGCCTTGCAGGCCCAGCACCATGCCGACGAACAACCCGGAAACGAGGATGATGAGGAGCGACAGCACGCCGACGAAATACACCTCACGCACCAACAGCAGTGGGCGCATGAGCAGCTGCGGTAAACCGCCGAGGATCGCCAGCAGGAACAAAAACCCGCGTCCGGTGCGCTCGAAAAATCCGAGCGCCCAACGCCCCAGGTTCGCGAACGTATCAAGCATGCTCGCCCCCAAGCAGGGCAGCGGCATAATCGGCGGCGGGAAAATGAAACGGCACCGGACCGTCCGGTAACGAGCGCAGAAACTGTTGCACCCACGGCGAGTCGGAGTCGTTCAACGCTTGCGGGGTGCCGCCGGCCACCACCTTGCCGTCGGCGATCAGATACACGTAATCGACGATCGACATCACTTCGCTGACGTCGTGCGAAACCACCAGACTGGTGATGCCGAGCGAGTCGTTGAGACGTCGAATCAGGGTCACGATGGTCGCCATCGTGATCGGGTCAAGCCCAGTAAACGGTTCGTCGTACATGATCAGATCCGGATCGAGCGCGATCGCCCGCGCCAACGCCACCCGCCGCGCCATCCCACCGGAGAGCTGACTCGGCATCAGATCAGCCGCGCCGCGCAATCCAACCGCCTGGAGCTTCAGCAACACCAGATCGCGGATCATCGATTCCGGCAGCCGGGTATGCTCGCGCAACGGAAATGCCACGTTCTCGAACACCGATATATCGGTGAGCAACGCGCCGCTTTGAAACAGCATGCCCATCTGCTTGCGCAGGTCATACAGCGCACCACGCGAGAGCTCATGCACAACCGCGCCATTGACCCGCACCGCCCCGCGCAATGGGACGAGCTGGCCACCGATCAGGCGCAGCAAGGTGGTCTTGCCGGTGCCGCTCGGCCCCATGATCGCGGTCACCTTGCCACGCGGGATCGTCAACGAGATATCGTCGAAAATCATCCGGTTGCCGCGGCGAAACGTGAGGTGTTCGACGCTGATATGGGGGTCCGTCATGCTCGGGGTAATCCATGCAGAGTGGGCAGAGCTTGCCACATTCGGCCGAGTTGCGAAATGTTAAGCGTTCCGGGCGCGGACTCGCGACCCGCGTCAACGCCACGGCGACCGGGGATACAATTTTTTAACCATCGGCGTGATCCTGTTCACTATACTCAGAGCCTGAGAAAACATCCCCGATCGTCGCGAGGGCGCCCCTGGGCGTGGTGAACAAGGCGCAAGAGGCCCGAAATCGACGCGTGTAGCCGGCCTACATGACCCGATTTCGGGCCTCTTGCAACGCAGGACACCGCGTTCAAGGGCGTCCGCAGCAGATTGCGGGATGTTTTCACAGGCTCTCAGGACCTTCGCCACTCCAACCACTCACGAGGACGTTCCATGGATACCCGCGCACTGCTCGATCAATTGCTGCAATCCGGACAATCGCTGCTGCAGCAAGGCCAGGGGATGGCGGAACAAAAGCTCAAGATCCCGGAAGCCGGACCCGAACGCGACGCGATGCTCTCGGGCATGGGCAAGGGCGCGCTGGCGGCAGGGGCGCTCGCGCTGCTGCTTGGCACCAAAAGCGGCCGCAAGCTCACCGGGACCGGCTTGAAACTGGGCAGCCTCGCCGCCCTCGGCGGCCTCGCCTATCAGACTTACCGCAACTGGGAATCGCAACGCGGTGCCACCGCCACCAGCGCGCAACCGATCAATGAACTGAGCGGGCCGAGCGCCGAACGCCGCAGCCGTGCCTTGCTCACCGCGATGATCGCCGCCGCCAAGGCCGACGGACATATCGACGCTACCGAACGCGCTCGAATCAATGCCCAGATCGCGCAACTCGGGCTTCAACCCGACGCGCTCGAAGCCCTACAAGCGGGGCTTGAAGGCCCCACCAGCGCGATGACCGTAGCCGCCAA
Organism: uncultured Thiotrichales bacterium; assembly: GCA_964620675.1. Lineage (GTDB taxonomy): Bacteria > Pseudomonadota > Gammaproteobacteria > UWMA-0217 > UWMA-0217 > CAYSFW01. Next base: position 18,102 of record CAZUJU010000026.1, read on the forward strand.
CGCCGACAACCCCGAGGCCGCCGCCGAGATCTATCTGGTCTCGCTGCTCGTGATCGACCTCGACAACCCGGATGAACGCGCCTACATGGATCAACTGGCCGACGCGCTCAAGCTCGACCCGCAACTCGCCGCGCAACTCGAACTCCAGGCCGCGCAGCTGGCTTGACGCCATCCCGCGACATGGCGCGCGATCCCGCCATGTCGCGGCGGCGATGAGCCGTCTCGCGGGCCACTGAGCGGCCTTGTTCAAGCTGGATAGAAATAAACTGCCTATAGAGCACGGTGAATTTAGGACCTCACCGCAACGGTGTCAGCAGCAGCTCATGCAGACGCTCCGCAATCGGTACAAACCCCGCATATTGCTGTTGCAGGTGCTGCAACAGCGGCCAATTTTCCTTAATAGCCCGCTCCACCGCCGCCTCAATTTCCTCGATTTTTGATGTAGAGAGCTGACACTGCTGCCTGGCAAATGCGTGTAACACCTTGTGCTTAGGCCAGCGTTTTGAGCCTGTCAGCGTCAAGGCCATCGTGTCATGCGGCAGGTAGGGAGTGGTGCTAACCAGATCAAACACCGGCGCAAGCGTGCGCATGACGTTGGGTACTGCACCCTGTCGAAAACCATGTAAATTCTGATAGAGCACCCCCAGGTTTTTCAAATGGGCATCGCCATTTCTAACCCTGACATTGAGGTAGCTGAGTTTATAGAGGTCATACAGGGCCTGTGTCTGGTGTTCGGCGGAAACGAATTGGCGGATGGTACTGGCACAGGCCTCCAGTGAACTGTCGTACTTTTGTTTGGTGCCTTTGCCTTGCAGTACGCAAAAATCTTCAAAGCCCAGGGCCTCACCCTTGCTGTCGATGTCAAACCGCTGGCTGATCAACAGTCTGGCATTATCGCTGAGGTAAAATTTCGGCACGGTCAGCCCGGCACTTTTGGCAAGGCTCAGACACAGGTATTCATTACACCCCAGATGCGGGTAATCCGCCCCCCAGCTTTTGACGATATAATGTTCCAGCGGCAAAGTCAGATGCCCTTGCAGGTCGAGCAAAACTTTGGGTTGTACCCCAGCGACCCCGGATTGTTGGGCGTAACGTTGCAGTAATTCGCTGAACAGGTTGGCATCGAGGTTGTTCAGTAAGGCTTGCAGGGTTAAGGGCTGTTCAGTGGGATGAAGCAAGGGCTGGTCGGCGAGTGCGTAAGCCATGCGCCCGATTTGGTGTGTGCCGAGAATGGTGAGCAGCGTCAGGTCGTCGCTGCCGTATTGCTTGGCGGTCATGCGCTCCAAGGCTTCGCGCAATGCGCCTTCGGGCAGGTTCATCTGGAAAATGGGGTGCAATTGCGCGTAGCTGTAGCTTTCGTGACGTAGTGGCATAGTCAGCGATAGGGCCTCGCGGGCATCGTGGCGGTAGCTGAAAACGTGGTGTTGCTGTTTGGCACTCAAGCGTCCGGTGAGTGCTGGTTGCGAACCGTGCCCGGTGTAAACGTCGACTTCAGCCATGTTGTTGTGCCTTTAAATCGTCGAGCGTGGGCAAGCCGACATCTTTGGTGGTGAGGGTTTTGCCCAGCACCATCAATACGCGCTCGACTTTGCGGATGCCGAGGTCGTTGAAATCGTTGCGTTCGAGTGCGCCGATGGTTGTGCGGTCGAGATGGCACAGGTCGGCCAGTTGTTGCTGGCTCCAGCCGCGTGCTTTGCGGGCGGTGCGGATGGTTTCACCGATAGCGTCTAGCATGATGGATATGCCCATCAAAATTGTAATATATGGAAGTATTGATGAATATCTACATCATTTCAAGGGTATGGGAATTTAGGGCGCTGCCAACACTTGCTCCAGTTTGCCGAGCGCTTGCCGGTGTTGGGCGGGTTGCACCGCTGCCAGATTGTGCAACTTCCAGCGCCACGGGCGTATTGGTCATGCCGATAAGTTCGGCGACGTACACGGCTTTGAGGTCGAGCTGGTTAGGCGCAAGCAGTTCCGCCATTGGGCGGTTGGAGCTGATCAGGTAGATGAGGAAAGTGTCTTTCAGCGCGGGGGTGATGCCTTCGTTTGCCAGCAGGAAATGTGCGTCGAACAGGCCGCGGGGGGTGTTGGCGGTCGAGGGCGGCACAGAGTTTTCCGGCGTAAAAATCCGTGAATTGCAGCAAACGCACGCGGGAAAACTCAGACGATCATTTTTCTTACACCTCCAGGGGCAGAGTCGAGGTCTCCGGTAAATTGAGAATCAGTCCGTGACGGGCAAATCGGTCGGAAATCGAAGGGGCGATGTCAAAGTTGGGTTTACGTGAAAGAACCCGATTCCGAGGGCAGCTGCCGCTCCGGGTGGCCGGGTGGGAGCGTCGGCCGGAGGGAGGCGGCTGCCGAGCCCCCATGGATGGGTTCACGGCGTCTCCCGCCTGGCCGGCCCGGAGCAGCTTTCATCCTCCGGGGCGGTGCCCTCGCCATGAAAATCAGCGCGGTCAATACCCGAGTAACGCGAGCATCACCTTGATCTGCTCAAGGTGGTTTGGATCGCCATCGACCGCGAGCAGGACCGTCGCGTCGGCGGGGGTCGCGGCTTCAAGCGCATCGATGCGCCGACGAATCTCTCGCAGATCGAAGGGCGCCGGGACGCGGTATTTGACCAACCAGTACTCTCCGCGTACCCACCGCCATCCGGCCTCATCCGGCGCGGGGATTCCTACCGACCGATCCAAGTCGCTTGGCGCCTGCGCGCTATCCGGCTCCAGCACGCGTCCCGCCCAACCGCTTGCCGGTAACCCGGCGCGCACATCGCACGTACTCGCCTTCGTCAGCGCGATAAATCCCCGCAGCCCCGGTGGACACGCGAGATCGCCGCCGACCAGCCGCTGCGCTGGCACTACGCAGACACGGTAGTCGTTCGCGAGATAATCGAGGCGCCAATCCGGTGGCAGGTCGAGGGGGTAATACTCATTCTCCCAGGCCGTGGAGAACGGGTCATAAATGCCGAGTTCAAGCCGCATCGATGAGAGTCCTTTGGGTCGGTTTAAAAACGCCTTGCGCGGTGGTCGCGCCGAGCAGCGACTGAGTGGCCGCAAGCCATCGTCCCGCGGCGCACGCTGGCTCCGCTGGGCAGGCGGGCTACCTGCCTGAACTTCCGGGGACCCTGACAAGACGCAACTGCCTTATAATCCGCGCTCCCTAATCACAAGGCAAAATTCATGCTCTACCCGATCCTCGCCGTCGTCGGCGGTCTCGCCCTGTTGGTCTGGAGTTCCGACCGTTTTATCGACGGCGCGGCGTCGCTCGCGCGCCATCTGGGTGTATCGACGCTGATCATCGGCATGGTTATCGTCGGCTTCGGCACTTCGGCTCCAGAGCTGCTGGTCTCGACGATCGCTGCATTGCAGGGCAATCCGGGGCTCGCAGTCGGCAATGCGATCGGCTCCAACATCGCCAACATTGCGCTTATTCTCGGGGTGACCGCGCTGCTGGTGCCGTTGGCGATTCACTCCGGGATCCTGCGCTCCGAACTGCCGGTGTTGCTCGGTGCGACGCTGTTCGTCTGGTTTCTACTGATCGACGGCGACCTCAGCCGGGTTGACGGGATCCTGCTCATCGTCGCGCTGTTCGGGTACATGGGCTGGATCACGCATAGCGCGCTGCAACAGCGGACCGACGTCGTCGTTGCCGAGTTCTCGGAGGAAATCCCGGGCGAAATGCCGCTCGGCAAGAGCGTGATGTGGACGGTGATCGGCCTGGTGTTGCTACTCGTCGCCTCGCGTCTGTTGGTTTGGGGCGCGGTCGAAATCGCGACCGCGCTCGGCGTCAGCGATCTCGTGATCGGCCTGACGATCGTTGCCATTGGCACCAGCCTGCCGGAACTCGCGGCCTCCATCACCAGTGCGCGCAAGGGCGAGCCGGATCTGGCAATCGGCAACATCATCGGTTCCAATTTGTTCAACCTGCTCGGAGTCCTGGGCATTCCCGGTCTGCTGAGTCCGATGGCGTTGCCGACGCAGGTCAACACCCGCGATTATCCGGTCATGCTAGGATTGACTATCGCCCTGTTCGCCCTGGCCTATGGCTGGGGACGCAGCACCCCTCGGATCGGGCGCCTTGGCGCGACGATCTTGTTGCTGGTGTTTGTCGGCTACCAGGCGACCCTGTTTATGAGTGCGACCCAAGCCTAGACGATGACCCAACCCGACTCGGAGACCATTCGCCAGCTCGCAGTCGAAGTGCTGGATATCGAAGCGGAGGCGGTGCGCGCGTTGCGGACGCGGATCGGCGCGGAATTCGTCCGCGCCTGCGAGTTGATGCTGGCCTGCACCGGACGGATCGTGGTCACCGGGATGGGCAAATCCGGCCATGTCGGCGGTAAGATCGCGGCGACGCTCGCCAGCACCGGCAGCCCGGCGTTCTTCGTCCACCCCGGCGAGGCCAGCCACGGCGATCTGGGAATGATCACGATGCAGGATGTGGTCCTCAGCATCTCGAACTCGGGCGAAACCGACGAAATCCTGACCATCCTGCCGCTCATCAAGCGCCTCGGGGTGCCGATGGTTGCGATGACCGGCAACCCGCACTCGCGTCTCGCCACCCAGGCTGACGTCAATCTCGACGTCAGCGTCGCCAAAGAGGCCTGCCCACTGAACCTCGCCCCAACCTCCAGCACCACCGCGACCCTCGCGCTCGGCGACGCCCTCGCGGTCAGCCTGCTCAAGATTCGCGGCTTCACCGCGGAGGACTTCGCGCGCTCGCATCCCGGCGGCAAGCTGGGACGGCGCCTGCTACTCAATGTCGGCGATGTGATGCATCCGCTCGCGCGCACGCCGATGGTCGGCGCCGAGACGCCGCTGCGGCAGGCGCTCGATGTCATGAGCCGGATGGGGCTCGGCTTCACCGCGGTGGTCGATTCCGAGCAGCGCCTGCTCGGCGTCTTCACCGACGGCGACTTGCGCCGCAGCCTCGACCACAGCGTCGATATTCATCGCGCACCGATCGGGCAACACATGACGGCGCCCTGCCGCGCGACCCTCGCCACGACCCTCGCGGTCGAGGCGCTCAATCTGATGGAAGCGAAACTGATCAACGCGCTGCCCGTGATCGACGCCGACGGGCGGATCATCGGCGCGATCAACATGCATGACCTACTGCGCGCCGGCGTGGTCTAACCCCTACGGAGAACCCGAATGAGCACCCTGATCGAGCGAGCCAAACACATCGAACTGGTGATCTTCGACGTCGACGGCGTGCTGACCGACGGCTCGTTGTATGTCGGCGACGATGGCCAGGAATACAAGGCATTCAATTCAAAAGACGGACATGGCATCCGCATGCTGCACCAGGCCGGCGTGCGCTCGGCGATTCTCACCGGGCGCAGTTCCGAGGTGGTCAAGCACCGCGCCCGCGATCTCAATATCGATCTGGTGTTGCAAGGCCACCGCGACAAACGCCCGGCCTTCACGCAGCTACTTGAACAGACCGGCCTGGAGCGGCAGCAGATCGCCTACGTCGGCGATGACGTGGTCGATCTGCCGGTGATGGTCCAGGTTGGTTTCGCGATTGCGGTCAACGACGCCCATGCGCTGGTCAAGCGCCACGCCCACTGGACCACCGGCGCCCGCGGGGGTCGCGGCGCGGCGCGCGAGGTCTGCGAATTTCTGCTCGACGCCCGCGGCCGCCTCGACGAGATCCTTGCCAGCTATCTGAGCTGAGAGCCTGTGAAAATATCCCGCGCTCTACTGCGGACGCCCCTGGGCGCGGTGTCCTGCGTTGCAAGAGGCCCGAAATCGGGTCATGTAGGCCCGCTACACTCCCCGATTTCGGGCCTCTTGCGCCTTGTCCACCACGCCCAGGGTCGCCCTCGCGACGATCGGGGATTTTTTCACAGGCTCTGAATCGATGCGCGGCAAGATCTGGTTTGCGGTCGCGCTGTTTGGCTTGGTCATCGTGTACTTTATCGCCAGCGGCCTGCGCGATACGCTCACCGATGACATACCCGCGACCACCCAGGACGATTTCTACATGCGCGATTTTCGCTTGACCGTATACGACGCCGCGGGCCGACCGGAGTACCTCGCAAGCGGCCCGGATCTACGCCGCGACAGCAACGGCACGCTCACGCTGCAGGCACCGCGGATCGCATGGCTCGGCCAAGGCGACCCACCCTGGACGCTCACCGCCGCATCGGCCCAACTCGACGCGCGCATGGAGCATGCCACGCTCACCGGCGGCGTCGTGATCGAGCGCACTGGCAGCCTACCCAGCCGCTTCACCACCGATCACGCCGAGTCGGATCTGCCGCGACGCGAAGTGCGGACTGACGCGCCGGTGCTGCTGACCCAGGGCGAGCACACCCTCGCCGGCATCGGCCTGCACGCGGACCTCAATGCGGGGCGATTTACCTTACCGCAACAAGTGCGAGGCAATTATGTACCGTCGCGCTGAACTCAGAGCCTGTGAAAAAATCCCCGATCGTCGCGAGGGCGACCCTGGGCGTGGTGGACAAGGCGCAAGAGGCCCGAAATCGGGGAGTGTAGCGGGCCTACATGACCCGATTTCGGGCCTCTTGCAACGCAGGACACCGCGCCCAGGGGCGTCCGCAGTAGAGCGCGGGATATTTTCACAGGCTCTCAGAGCCTGCCTCCTGGCGCTCACCCTCGCCACCGGGATTGCGCTGGCACAGGACGTAGGACTACCGATTTCGATCGCCGCCGACGCGGTCGAGGTCGATCAGCGCGCCAACACCAGCACCTATGCCGGTAACGTCCTGTTGACCCAGGGCGAACTGAAACTCGAAGCGAGCCAACTCAAGGTCTACCTGGAAGACCGCCGCCTCGGCCGGATCGAAGCCAGCGGCACGCCCGCGCGCATCCGTACCGCAACCCCGGAAGGCCAGGTGGTCACCGGCAGCGCCCGCGCCATCCACTACCTCTCCGCCAAAGGCGAACTGCAACTGCTCGGCGACGGCATGCTCGATCAGGCCGGCAACACGATCCGCAACGACCGGATCGAATTCAACCTCAACACCCGCCGACTGCGCGCCGGAGGCGAGCAATCGAAACAACGGGTCGAGGTCATCCTGCAACCGCCCGCGCAATGAAACCGATGCGTCGACTCTCGGCCCAAGGCCTGAAAAAGATCTACCGCAAGCGCGAGATTCTTAAAAGCGTCGACATGTCGATCACGAGTGGCGAGGTCGTCGGCTTACTCGGACCCAACGGTGCCGGCAAGACCACCTGCTTTTACATCATCGTCGGATTGATTCGCGCCGACGGCGGCAGCATCGAACTGGATGGCGCCACGATCACCCAGCTACCAATGCACGCCCGGGCGCGACTCGGCGTCGGGTACCTGCCCCAGGAAGCGTCGGTGTTTCGCAAACTGAGTGTGGCGCAGAACATTCTCGCGGTGCTGGAACTGCGCCCCGATCTCGATCGCAACGGTCGCGACGATAAGCTCGAAACCCTGCTCGACGAACTGCAAATCGGCCATCTCCGCGACAATCTTGGGATCAGCCTGTCCGGCGGCGAACGGCGCCGGGTCGAGATTGCCCGCGCGCTCGCGAGCGAACCTGCCTTCATCCTGCTCGACGAACCCTTCGCCGGGGTCGATCCGATCTCGGTGCTCGACATCCAGCGCATCATCCACCACCTGACCGCGCGCGGCATCGGCGTGCTCATCACCGACCACAACGTGCGCGAAACGCTCGGCATCTGCAATCGCGGCTACATTCTGCACAACGGCGGCGTCATGGCCGAAGGCGCACCGCAGGACCTGCTGCAAAACGACGACGTGCGCCGGTTTTACCTTGGCGAGCACTTCTCACTCTGACGCGACGAGTCGCGCCGTTTCGCATCGCGAAAAATGCAAGCGCTGATCGACCCCGAAAACGTTACCCGTGCCGCATTTATGGCATAAATCCTGCTTAACATTCCGTGTCAGTCCGGTCATAATCCAGTCGATCGAACGGATTGAACAAGGAATGCTGAAACCCAATCTCCAGCTTCGCGTCAGCCAATCACTGGCATTGACGCCACAATTGCAGCAGACCATCAAGCTGCTTCAGTACTCTTCGCTGGAGTTGCAGCAGCAGGTTCAGCAAATGCTGGACCAGAACCCATTGCTCGATCTGGAGGACAGTACCCAGGAGCAAACCCTCGAACTGACCAGTGAGCACGAAGTCGAGCCAGCCCCGGCACAGGAAAGCCCCACCGAGGCCCCGCAGGACATCCCGCAGGAGCTGGCGCTCGACACCTCATGGGACGCGGTCTACGACGGCCTGCCCAGTCAGGTCGATTCCGGCCGCGACGACAGCGACAGCGACTACTGGCAAAATTCCGCGAGTACCGCCGAAACCCTGCAAGAGCACTTGCAGGAGCAGATCCAACTCTCGTCTCTCACCCCCATCGACCAGCTCATCGCCGAGGCCATCATCCTTAACCTCGACGGCAACGGCTATCTTACCCAGTCGCTGGAAGACCTCGCGGAGGATTTCGCCGCCGACGCCGAAGTCACGGTCGACGATGTCCGGGTCGCGCAACAGTACGTCATGCAGCTCGACCCGGTCGGCTGCGGCGCGCTCACCCTCGCGGAATGTCTGCTCGCCCAGCTCCGCGGCGCGGCTGATGATGCCACCCGGACCCTGACCGCCCGCTTAATCTCGACCCATCTCGAACAGATTCCCAAGGCCGGCATTAACGGACTCGCCCAACTGACCGGGGCGAGCGAAGCCGAGGTCGAAGCCGCGATCGGCCTGATACGCACCCTCAACCCCCGCCCGGGTTCGACGATCGGTATCGGCACAGCGGAGTACGTCGTTCCCGATGTCTACGTGATCTTGCGAGGCGAGCGCTGGATCGCATCGATCAATCCCGAGCTGGGGCCGCGGCTGCGGGTCCATCCGTATTATTCGAGCCTGATCAAGCGCGGCGACGGTTCGGCCGAAAATCGATACCTGCGCGAGCAGATGCAAGAGGCACGGTGGTTCATCAAGAGCATACAAAGCCGCAACGAGACCATCCTGCGCGTCGCCGAGGTCATCGTCGACAAGCAGCAGGCGTTTTTCAACAAAGGCGAAGAAGCGATGCGCCCGCTGGTGCTCCGCGATGTGGCCGAGGAACTCGGGATGCACGAGTCGACGATTTCGCGGGTCACGACCCAGAAATTCATGCAGACACCGCTTGGCGTTTTCGAATTCAAGTTCTTCTTCTCCAGCCAACTTGGCACCGAGGATGGCAATAACGCCTCGGCGACCGCGATCCGCGCACTGATTCGCAGCCTAATCAGTGACGAAGATCCGCGAAAGCCCTTGAGCGACAGTCAGATCGCTTCTATATTAGCCAAAGGCAAAGGGATCAAAGTCGCCCGCCGCACGGTCGCCAAGTACCGTGAGGCGATGCAAATACCATCTTCCAGCGATCGCAAACGAATTGCTTGAATTCCTTCCAAATGTCAGCACCTTGTCCGCCCAGCCACAGCGGTGGATCGAGGTGTCTCCGGGCTTACGCTTCCGGTCGTCGTCAAACCCTCGGGATTGCCGGCGCCATCATTGCAACCATCCCGAAAAAAAGGAGACTGTTATGCAGCTATCCGTGACTGGACATCACATCGATCTGACCGACGCCCTTCGCACCTACGTGACGGACAAGTTCGATCGACTGGAGCGTCACTTCGATCATGTTCTGAATGTGCATGTGGTACTCTCGGTAGAGAAGCTGCGACACAAGGCCGAGGCTTCGTTGCTCCTGAGTGGCACCAATCTGTTCGCCGATGCGATAGAATCAGACATGTACGCAGCCGTGGACGGCCTGGTAGACAAACTCGACCGTCAAATCGTACGTCACAAGGAAAAGCTCAAAAACCATCACCGCAATCATAACGAGGGGTCGCACCGCAACCTCGCCGTGTAGCGCCACCATGAACCTGCCCGCCCTGCTCCCACCCGAACGCGTCGCCTGCAATCTCGCTGTCAACAGCAAAAAGCGCGCGCTCGAACACCTCGGTCAACTCCTTGCGCCCGGCGTGCCGGAATTGCGCGCCGAGAGCGTGTTCGACTGCCTGCTGGCGCGGGAACGTCTGGGTTCGACCGGGTTGGGCCGGGGCGTGGCCATTCCGCATGGCCGCCTCGACGGGATCGAGGCGGCCCGCATCGCGGTCGTCAAACTCGAAAATGGGATCGACTTCGACGCCGTTGACGGCCGCCCGGTTGATCTCATGTTTGGCTTGCTGGTCCCCGCCGCGGCCACCGAGGAACACCTCAATCTGCTGGCGATACTCGCCGAGTTGCTGAGCGACGACCGGTTCGTCGCCGAGCTACGCCGCGCCGACTCCGCGCCAGATCTTTACCAGCTGCTACAAAGCCGAACCCGTCAACTTGCCGCGTAAGCGGACCGTCCGTTCCCGGCGCTACGCGATCCTGCCCCGCACCGCTCGCGTTTTGGCCTTTTCGCGCGCATCGGCTTAGAATCGGTCGAAACCGGAGCAATCCGGCGAGCGATTCTTAGGGCAGTATCCACCAATAAGCAGATCCCGTGCACGGCCAGATCTACGTCCGCGAACTCATCCATGCGCTGCGCAAGCGCGTCGCTTGCGACTGGATCGCAGGCGCGGCCGCCGGCGACCGGCTGATCGACGTACGCGAAGCCAAGGCTGGAAGTGCCCCGCTGGTCGGACACTTCAGCCTGATCCACCCGAATCAGATCGAACTGGTCGGGCGCGCTGAGCTGGCTTATCTGACCCGACTGGACGCGACCGCCCAAGCCGAAAGTTACGCCAAGCTGTTCAACGGCGAATCCGACCTTATCTTGTTGACCGACGGCATCGAGGCCCCCGCCGCGTTTCGCACGCTCGCAGACGCTGGCGGCGTGGCGTTGGTCGTCACCGCGATGCGTGGCTTCGACACCCTCGCCGAGCTGCGCTTCATCCTAGCGGAACGATTGGCCGAGCAAGTGACGCTGCACGGCGTCTATGTCGAAGTGGTCGGCGTCGGGGTATTGATCGTCGGCGAGACCAGCATCGGCAAGAGCGAACTCGCGCTGGAGTTGATCAGCCGCGGCCATCGCCTGATCGCTGACGACGCACCGTTGTTTTCCAAGCTGGGGCCGGATCTGCTGAGCGGCAGCTGCCCGGAGATGCTCTGCGACTTTCTCGAAGTCCGCGGGCTCGGCATCCTTAATGTCCGGGCGATGTTCGGCGACAGCGCGGTCAAGCCCCGGAAGCAGCTGCGCCTGATCATTCGCTTGCGCCCGTTTGGCGAGGTTGAACTCGATACCGACGCACGCCTGAACGGCCTGACCACCCAGCGCGAGATCCTCGGCGTCGCGATTCCCGAGATCACGCTCCCGATCGCACCCGGCCGCAACCTCGCAGTGCTGGTAGAGGCCGCGGCGCGTAATTTCATGCTGCAGGCGAATGGCTATAATGCCAGCATGGAGTTTCAAACCCGCCTCAACCGGAACCTCGAAAACACGTCCTCATGAAGATCTACATCGTCAGCGGCTTGTCGGGTTCGGGCAAGACCATCACCTTGAACGCGATGGAGGATCACGGCTATTACTGCATCGATAATCTCCCGGTCGGGCTGCTCACCTTGGTCGTTGAACGCCTCGCGGCGCAGGCGATGCTGACCGGCAAGCCGGTCGCGCTCGGCATCGATGCCCGCTCCGGCTACACCGAACTCAAGGATTTCGCCCAGGTCATCGGCCAACTCGAAGCGATCGGGCACGACGTCAAGGTCGTCTACCTGCAGGCCGATGAAGACGAGTTGATCAGGCGTTATGGCGAAACCCGCCGCAAGCATCCCTTGAGCCTTTCCGGCAACCCGCTGGTTGACGCGATCCGGCTCGAACGCGAGCTACTCCGCGAAGTCGCCTCGGATGCTGACCTGACGATCGACACCACCCACCTCAACATTCACGAACTCACCTTGCTGTTGCGCGATCGCTTGTTCGGCGACAACGGCACGGTGCAGCTCTCGTTGTTGCTGCAATCGTTCGGGTTCAAGCACGGCGTGCCGCTCGACTCGGATTTCGTCTTCGATCTGCGCTGCCTGCCGAATCCGCACTGGGAGCCGAAACTGCGCCCGCATACCGGGCTCGAACAACCGGTGCAACAGTTCCTGGAACAGCACACGAGCGTCGGCGACATGTTCGACAGCCTGCATCGCTTCCTCGAAGACTGGATCCCCCAGTTCGCCGAATGCAACCGCAGTTATATGACGGTGTCGATCGGCTGTACCGGTGGACGCCATCGCTCGGTCTATATGGTCGATCGCCTCGGGCAGACGCTGCGAGACAAGTACGGCAGCTGGATCAAGACCAAGCACCGCGAGTTATAAGGCGAGTTTCTGCCGATGCCATTCGATATCCTGCCATCGACCCTACTTCACGCCGTGACCCGTTACCAGTTTGCCCGTCACCGCTCGGCGATGCGCAACCACGCGCGGTGCCCACGGTCTATCGGCCTGTGTGAATTCGGAGACGAATAAGACTCATGGCGCTCGGTGTCGGCATTTTGATCATTACGCACGGCGGCATCGGCACCGAACTCATGAAAACCGCACTGAATACGATTGGCGACCGCCCATTGTTAATCGAGGCCCTTGCGGTGCCGCAGGGCGGCGACGTCGATCGCATCGACGCGCGCGCTGAAGCCTTGCGCAACAAACTCGACTCCGGCGCGGGGGTACTCGTCCTCACCGACATGTACGGCTCAACGCCAAGCAATATCGCCAACCGGCTCCGACAACATCCCAAGGTCGCCGTTGTCACCGGCGTCAACCTGCCGATGCTGATGCGGATATTGAATTACCCCAAGCTCGGCATTGCCGAACTGGTCAACAAAGCCACTTCCGGCGGGCACGACGGCATTATGCTCTGCGCCAACCATGGCGAGGCCGCGCCATGATCTCGCGCGAGGTCGAAGTCGTGAACAAACTCGGGCTGCATGCCCGCGCCGCCGCCAAGCTGGTCGCGCTCGCGTCGCGTTTCACCAGCCATATCGAAATCGAGCGGGCGCAGCGCCGGGTCAACGGCAAGAGCATCATGGGCGTGATGATGCTGGCAGCAGCCAAGGGTTCCAGCGTCAGTCTGCACGTCGACGGCGACGACGAACACGACGCGATCCGCGCGCTGGTCGAGCTGTTTCAGGGTCGCTTCGGCGAGGCGGAGTAAACCCGGCCGCCACCGCGGAGGCGCGTCACGCCGGCGTATAGCTCGGCACGGCCCGGCGCAGGGCCGCCAGGCGAACCCATAGCGCGGCCAATGCCTCGGCCGTATACGGCTGCGCCGGATGTCGCCCCCAGACGGGCGCCGGCCAGGCCGGGTCTCCCCGGTAGCGGACCACATGATGGGTGTGCAGCTGCGGCACCACGTTGCCGAGTGTCGCTACGTTGATTCGATCAGCGGCGAAGGCCTCGGCCAGGTACGCGGCCAAGGCGCAAGACTCGCTCATCAACTGTTGTTGCGCCGATGGCGACAAGCGGTGCAATTCGGTCGCCCCCGCCACGCGCGGCACGAGGATGAACCACGGGTAATTCGCGTCGTTCATCAACAGCAGCCGGCACAGCGGAAAATCGCCGAGCACCCGCGTGTCCGCAGCCAAGCGCGGATCCAGCGCAAACCCGTCCCCGGTCACGACTAATCCCTGAAATTCTTGAACTGCAGCGGAAAATCGTCGACTGATTTCCGCACCAGCGCGATCACCTCCTGCAACACATCGCGCTTGGCACCGGACACGCGCACCGTATCGCCCTGAATACTCGCGGTCACCTTGGCCTTGCTGTCCTTGATCAGCTTGACGACGCGTTTGGCCAGATCGCTGTCGAGACCGGTTTTCACGGTCGTATCCCGCTTGACTTTGTTGCCGCTGATCTTCTCGAACTTGCCGGTATCGAGGCCGCGCAGATCGATACCGCGCTTGACCAATTTGGCATTCAGTACGTCCTGCACCTGTTCAAGCTGAAACTCGCTGTCCGCGAACAGCGTCAGCAGATAGTCCGCCTGTTCGATGCGCGCGTCGGTGCCCTTGAAATCAAAGCGGGTGCCGATCTCGCGATTGGCCTGCTCCACGGCGTTGCGAACCTCCTGCTTATCGGCTTCGGACACAATATCGAATGAAGGCATAACCGCTCCTATCGCGTAACTGGGATACGCCGATTATGCGGCAAGCGCCGCGCACGCGGCAGTCGCCTGACCACATTCCCCCGCGATTAATCCGCTTCTGGCTTTTCGCGCCGCCGCGCCGCACAGTGCGTATTACCGCCCAGCTGATCAACCCTATGTTCGGTACCCTGCGCCGTTGGCGGCGAAACCGCCTGTTGCCAAACCTCGATACGACCGCGGCGACCTGGGCCTGCGCCTGGAATCACCTCCCAGTCCTGCGCGGGTTGTCCGCGAACGAAGGCGCGCGTCTGCGCCAACTCGCGGCGCTGCTGCTGAACGAAAAATCGTTTGAGCCGGCCGCAGGCTTCCGGCCCCCGCCCGAAGCCACGCGCATGATCGCCCTGCTCGCCTGCCTGCCGATCCTCAATCTCGGCCTCGATTGGCTAGACGACTTTGTCTCGATCATCGTCTACCCCGACGAATTCATCGCCGAATTCGACGAGCACGACGACGACACCGGCGTCGTTCACCGGATCCGCGAAGCGCGCAGCGGCGAGTCCTGGGATATCGGGCCGCTGGTGCTGTCCTGGGCCGACGTGCTCGAAAGCGCGGACCTCGACGGTTACAACGTGGTACTGCATGAAATTGCGCATAAACTCGACGCCCGCGACGGTGCGGTCAACGGCAAACCGCCATTGCCACGCGACCTGTCCGCGCGCGATTGGAGCACCGCCTTTCTCGCCGCCTACGAGGATCACGTCCGCAACGTCGAGCGCGGCCGCCCGACCACGCTCGACGACTACGCCGCCGAGGCGCCCGAGGAGTTTTTCGCCGTCGTGACCGAGGCTTTTTTCGAGACGCCTCACGCGCTCCGAACGCTCTATCCGGACGTTTACGCCCTGCTCGCGCGGTTCTATCGCCAGGATCCGAGCGCGCGACTGCCGCGAGCGTGAGCGGAGACCGCGTGTCGCCGAACAATTTTCAATTCGGATACCGCACGGATCCAACCACTGGCGAGCTGGAGCCATTCTCCGTGCGTTACCCGCGCTCAGCGATCCGCCGGCGTCCCCGCCACCTCGGGCGCAATCACTGCATAAACTGCAACATACGGGCGCGCAAATCGGGGTTGGCCAGCGCCCCGATATGCTTGGCAGCCGGTTCAATCCACAGATCTTTCGGGTCCCGCGCGCTGTCATACAACGTACGCGCATGCGCCACGGGCACGATGGTGTCCTGCCCGCCGTGAATCAGCATCACGGGAATCGGCGCTAGCGCATGGATGGCGCGGCGCACATCAGGTTGGTCCGGAATCGCCCAGCCCAGCGCCGGCGCAAAAGGCCTCAACCAAAAGACCTCGGATGCCTTCTCCCGCGCAATCTCACGAAACCCACTGAATGCGGAATCCGCAATCAACCCGCTGAACACGAATTCACTCTTGCACTGCGCGGTACCAGCGATTGCGATCGTGCCCCCCAGACTTTGACCAAAAATAAAGCGTCGGGTGTCTGGATTTGACTCATACAACTCGAGCCATTGCATCACGCGGCAGAAATCCGCAATCGCGTTCTCAAGATTGGAGCGTCCACCGGACACCCCAAATCCGCGATAGTCATAGGTCAATACATTGAACCGCGCCTTCGGCAGCCAATGTACGCTGGGTAAGTGATAGCTAATGTTCTGAGCATTGCCGTGCAGGAACACCACCGTACCCAGGACGGGCGCCTTGCCAGGCAAATACCACGCCGACAATGACACCCCATCATCAACCGGAATCGAAACCGACTCATACCGCATTCCGATATCGCCCGGAGTCCGAATCAAGCGGGTATCGGGCACAAAGAACACACGGGAACACCCACCCAACACCGTCAAAGCCAACCAGACGATCCCGGGAATCACGAACACGACGCGACTTTTCATAGCCTTAAAAGTAGAACGGTAGACGATCCCAAGCGTTCGGAAGGTTCCCATCGGGGTTGGCG
>CAZUJU010000026.1:34252-42733 GCA_964620675.1 uncultured Thiotrichales bacterium
AGCCTCGGCTGCCAGGGCGAATCGACCGTCACAGCGCAGTACCAACAAAACCTCTACGTCGCCACCCACTACGACAACATCGCCCGCGATGCGGCCAACGGCGGCGGCGATCATCTTCAATCGCTCGCCGAACTCAAGCGAATTGACGAGGCCGATCGTGCAACGTTTTACCGCGTGACCCAGCGCAACTTCGACTCCCTGTTCGGTGCTAGCGCCGGCGGTGCCGACATGCTGCTGAGTCGGATCGACAGTGCCATGTCGGTTGAGCCGCAGCTTTCCAGATACGTAACCCAATAATCGCGAGGCAGAAGGAACTTGACCATGAAAAAACTCATTTCGACCCTGGCCATCGCGAGCCTCGCGTTCACCATGAGCGCACAAGCAGCCGAAACCGCCGCCGGTTGTGGTATCGGAGCCGAGATCATGAAGGGCAAATCCGGTCGCGGCGCACAAATCGTCGCCTCCATCCTTAACACCGTGCTGGTTCCCAACACGTTCTTCATGACCACCGGCGGTGGCTTGATGGGATGTGACCCAACCAAAGCGGTTGAAGTCGACGAACTCAAGAAGACGTTTGTCGCCTCCAATATGGACCAACTGACGACCGACGCCGCAAATGGCCGCGGCGACCATTTGACCGCGCTGGGCGTTCTGATGGGAGTTGAGGCGCAGGATCTACCGGCTTTCGAAAAACTCACCCAGAGTAAATTCGAACTCCTGTTCACCCAGCAAGCCGATGCCCAGCAAGTGCTGAGCTCGCTGCATCTGGCAATGAGCGAAAGCGCGGAACTGTCGCAATACCTTACGCGCTGAACGTCGCCCGTCTTACCGAACGCAAAACGGCCCTGCACTGCAGGGCCGCAGCATTTATATGTCACGCTTACTTTCAGCCGGCTTGGCCAGGATTTTCTCGGCGCTGCTGCTATCGCTGGTGTCCACCGGAACCTACTGTCACGAGAACGATACAACGCCTCGGATCGAAGCGGGTCATTTTGACGCCCGCATCGTTACGGAAATCAACCAGGATCCCAAGCACCCGGTTCATCAACTTATCCAGGCGGCACGGAAAAATCAGTTGGCTTCGGATCCGCTTTGGCTAACGCTACTGCATTACGTCGGTGCTCCGGGTAAATACCAAAGCCAGGTCGATGCGCCTTGGTTTTTCATGTCGCCACGCGGCAAGCATGACCCCCAATCCGAACTGGAGGCGAATCTCGTTGCGCTCTTTGCCGATCAACCCCGCAGCCCAATGCGGCTCACGCCCTATTGCCGATTTGTCGCACGACGGCATTTTCTACAATCCCGGATACCGCTCCTTTCGGACTTGGTTCCCGCCCAAGACTGCCCGGAATTCGATCGTTACCAGCAATTCCTCGCGGCAGATAAATTGACACTGGTCTTCCCGTCGGCGCATCCCAACAGTCCATCCTCAGCGTTTGGCCACACCTTGATCCGCCTCGACCGGGCGACACAGACCCGCGAGACGCGAATGCTCAACATGAGTTTGAATTTCGCGGCAGAGATACCGCCCGACAGTAACCCGATGGCGTATGCGGTGCACGGATTGAGCGGAGGTTTCCAAGGAAAATTCTCGCCTCTCCCTTACCATCTGAAACTGCGCGAATACGGTCAGATCGACAACCGAGATATTTGGGAATACCCCTTAATCCTCAGTCAGGAACAAATCGACGCCGTGGTGCGGCATTCCTACGAGATGTTGATCGCGTATTACGATTATTTCTTTTTCAAGGAAAACTGCGCCTATCACCTGCTCTCGTTACTCGACGTGTTGTACCCCGAAAACCGACTGACTGCTGAGTTCTCGCTGTGGACAATTCCGATCGACAGTGTTCGCATTCTGCAACGGCGCGGACTTGTCGCCGAGCCTGAGTTTTTTCCCTCAACATCAAGACAAATCCAGTGGCGCCTGAGTCATCTTGATCATCAAGACATCGCGCTGATTAATCAGTTCGCGCGCACCGATCTCGAGCACTTCGCGGAACCGTTAAGCACGCTCGAACCCGAGCGCCAAGCGTCAATATTAGAGATCCTCAGTGACTATCGGCGT
Organism: uncultured Thiotrichales bacterium; assembly: GCA_964620675.1. Lineage (GTDB taxonomy): Bacteria > Pseudomonadota > Gammaproteobacteria > UWMA-0217 > UWMA-0217 > CAYSFW01. Next base: position 36,321 of record CAZUJU010000026.1, read on the forward strand.
TACCGACGCCTTAATCGAGCGTCAGGCGACAGCGTCACCCAAATGAGCGCGGACGAACGCAATTTGCTGTTGCAACGCAGCCGCCTTGGCATTCCCTCGGAACCCATTCCATCGCTCGCCGCCCCGATGTCGCCCGATCAAGGGCACGGTACCGCACGCGCTTCCGTCGGTTTTAGCGATGACGTAAGCCAGAATCTGTTGTTCAGCTTTCGCCCCGCCTATCACGCCTTGGAAGACCCCACATCGGGCTATGGCGACAACGCCGCGATTGATTTCTTTTCCGCCACCGTCGGTCTCGATCGCAACACGGACAAGGTATTTCTACGCAATTTCACGCTGCTCGATATCCAATCGCTGGAACCCCGCACGCATCTGTTCAAACCGATTTCCTGGCGTACGAGCCTCCAATGGGAAAAGCTCGGCGCCACCGTCCCGACGCGCTTCGAATTTCTAGGCGGCGCGGGATTGGCCTATCGAATAACGGAAACAGGTCCGCTCGCCTGGAGCTTTGCGGAGGCTGCCTACACGCACGATTCGCGCCTGATCGACACGCACACCGTAGTCACCTCGCTTCGCTTCGGTCTGCTATGGGAACCGGTAGCGGGTCTCAAGCTGATCGCGCAAAGCTCGGTCGGCAGAGATATCAGAAATGCGTTGTCCGTCGACGAGCAAACGGTCAGTTTGAACCTCTCTCCCGTCGCTAATTTCTCAATTGAACTGGAAGCACGCCAGCGGCGGGACGTGGCATCTAAGGGTGAGGACGCCTGGAAGGTCATGTTGCATCGATACTTTTGAGTTCGCGACTGACAGGCACGCGCTCCCCTCCGGCGCGGCCCGCACGCCCCAGCGTAGTTTCGGTTTCGAATCGGCCGATCGACCTCCCCCCAAATTCGAGTCTGTTTTGCTACATTAGCGGTCGCGGCGCCGAGCGCCTATAGTCATACCATCCCGCAAAATACAAAGACCGAGGAGCCCGAATCACCATGAGCCGACTCAAGATCCTGTCAGCATTGATCGCCGCTGCCTGCGCCACACCCGCATATAGCGCCGATTTCACCCAGAGCTATTTCTTTGGCGACAGCCTGACCGATGCCGGCAGTTTCGGTTCGCGGTTCACGGTAAATCCCGGGCTGGTGTGGGCGCAGCAACTCGCGACCCTGCTCGGAACCAACGGCGCCGCATTCGGCCTGTTCAATCCGACCTCGGTGCCGGGCACTCTGGTCCAGGCGCAGGGTGGCACCAATTTCGCCCAGGGCGGGGCGCGGGTGACGGCGTTTCCAGGCGTGCCACCGGATTCACTGCCGGGCGCGATCCCGCTGAAGAATCAGATCGATACCTATTTGACGACGGCAACAACGGCCGATCCCAACGCGCTTTACGCGGTGTGGGGCGGTGCCAACGATGTCTTCTTTCAGGCCTCCCTCGCCGGATCGGGCACGATCACATCGGCCGAAGCGCAGACCAATATCCGCACCGCCGCCGCCGCATTGGTGCAAGAAGTCGGCCGCCTCCAAGCCAACGGCGCCCGCTACGTGTTGATGCCGAACCTGCCCGATATCGGCAAGACCCCGGCGGTCATCCTGCAAGGCATCGCCTCGGTCGGTGCCGCCATCAGCGCGCCGGCGACCACGATCCAACAGGCGCAAGGCGCGGCAACCCTCGCGCTGCGTCAGGAAACCACCACGCCCGCGCAACAGACCGCGGCGCAGCAGGCCGCGGTGAGCGCCGCCGCGACCGTGCTCGGGGTGCCGGCCGGCGTGATTCAAGGCGCGGCCGATCAGGTTCGCGCCGGCTTTTTCGGCCTCTCGCACCTCTACAATCTGGCGCTCAATGGCGCGATCGCACAGGCGGGGTTGCAGGTCATTCAAATTAACGTGACCGGGCTGTTCAACGAATTGATCGCCAACCCGGCCGCGTTCGGTCTCACCAACGTCACGGCCCCGGCCTGCAACACCGCGAGTGCGCTCACCTGCGGCGCGGCCCAGGCCGACACCAGTCAGGCCTATCTGTTTGCTGACGGGGTCCACCCGAGCCCCGAAGCGCACGCGATTCTGGCTCGCGCGATGCTGGCGCAACTCAACGCACCACAACAAATCTCACTGCTGTCGTATGTCGGACAGAAGAGCACCGAGGCGCAGATCAACACGATTCAGGAGCAGTTTCGGCTGCAACGTTCCGCCTCGGGCAGCGGCGTGAACGTATTCGTCAGCGGCGGCCACCACACCACCGAACTCGATGCCAATGCGCGCAATCCCGGGGTCGAGGTCTCGCCGCTGAGTTTGACCCTCGGCGCCGAAATCCGACTCAACGCCCGCAGCAGCGCCGGCATCGCCTGGAGCCTCAGCCAGGGCAGCGCGGACTTCGCCGGCGGCGGCGGCTTCGACTACGGCAGCAACCTACTCGGTGTGTACTTCGGCATGGACGGCCCGCTTTGGTACCACTCCGTGCTCGGTCTCGGCTTCAGCGACTACAGCGACGTGACCCGGCCGGTTGCGCTCGGCGGCTCGACCCGCGCCGAACGCGGCACGACCTCCGGCAACGTGGTCCTGCTCGGCTTCGAAACCGGTTACGACCTCAAGTTCGGCAGCGTCACGACCGGTCCGGTGCTGAATGCGCGGTACCATAAGCAAGAGGTCAACGGCTACACCGAGGCCAACGAGCACAACAGCAGCACCGCGATGGAGTTCGCCGACCACTCGCGCAAGAGCTTGCTCACCGGCCTCGGCTGGCGGGTGGCGGTGCCGGTCGCGACCCGCTGGGGGCAGATCGAGCCCTACCTCAAGGCCAGCGTGTACAAGGAAAATCAGGATCAGGACGGCGCGATTCGAGCCAATCCGGTCGGACTGAACGGCAGCTTCGCGATCCCCGGCATCGCCCCGGACGATCAATACACCCAGATCGACGCCGGCGTGCGGGCCAAACTCTCCGCCACCAGCGCGGCGGGATTGAACATCGTCAGCACCACCGGCCAGGACGACGCGAGCCAGACCCAGATCAACCTGAGCTACACCCGGCAATTCTGAGCGAAACCGCCCGGCGTCAAGTGGCCACGGAGATCTTGCCGATCTTCACCCGCCACTCCGCCGGGCCGGTTTCATGCACCGAAGTGCCATGGCTATCCACGGCAACCGTGACCGGCATGTCGCGCACCTCGAATTCGTAGATCGCCTCCATCCCCAGCTCCGCGAAGCCGACCACTCGGGCCGATTTGATCGCCTTGGAGACCAAATAGGCCGCACCACCCACCGCCATCAGATAGGCGGCGCGGTTGTCCCGGATCGCCTCGATTCCGCTGGGACCGCGCTCGCCCTTGCCGACCATCGCGATCAGGCCGGTCTGCTCCAGCATCATCCGGGTGAATTTGTCCATGCGCGTGGCCGTGGTGGGCCCCGCCGGACCGACCGCCTCGTCGCGCACCGGATCGACCGGGCCAACGTAGTAAATGACCCGATTACGGAAATCGACCGGCAGCGGCTCGCCCTTGGCCAACAAATCGGCGATGCGCTTATGCGCGGCGTCGCGCCCGGTGAGCATGCGCCCGTTCAGCAGCAACACCTGACCCGGACGCCACGCCGCGACTTCCTCCGGCGTGAGCGTGTCGAGATCGACCCGCGTCGCGACCTTGGCATCGGCCTGCCAAGTGACCGCCGGCCAATCTTCGAGCCGCGGCGGTTCGAGCCGCGCGGGGCCGGAGCCGTCGAGCTCGAAATGCACGTGCCGCGTCGCCGCGCAATTCGGAATCATCGCCACCGGCAGCGAGGCGGCGTGGGTCGGATAATCGAGCACCTTGACGTCGAGCACCGTGGTCAGCCCGCCCAGCCCCTGCGCGCCGATGCCGAGCGCGTTGACCTTGTCGTACAACTCCAGCCGCAACTCCTCGGCCCGCGTGCGCGCGCCGCGCGCCTGCAACGCCTGAATGTCGACCGGCGCCATCAGCGCCTCTTTGGCCAGCAGCATCGCCTTCTCCGGGGTGCCACCGATCCCGATCCCGAGAATGCCGGGCGGACACCAGCCGGCGCCCATCGTCGGCACGGTTTTCAGCACCCAGTCCACGATCGAATCGGACGGATTGAGCATCGCCATCTTGGCCTTATTTTCGGAGCCGCCGCCCTTCGCGGCGCAGATCACCTCGAGCCCCGCCCCCGGCACGATCTCGAAATGCACCACCGCCGGCGTGTTGTCGCGCGAGTTTTGCCGCTTGCCGGCCGGGTCGAGCAGCACCGAGGCGCGTAACTTGTTGTCCGGGTGGTTGTAGGCGCGGCGCACACCCTCATCGACCATCGCCTGCACGCTGAGTTCGGCGTCCCAGCGCAGGTGCATCCCCAGCTTGAGAAACACCACCGCGATGCCGGTGTCCTGACAGATCGGGCGATGCCCCTCCGCACACAGCCGCGAGTTGCTCAAAATCTGCGCGATCGCGTCGCGCGCCGCTGGCGACTGCTCACGCTCATAGGCCGCGCCCAGCGCCTGGATATAGTCGAGCGGGTGGTAGTAACTGATGAACTGAAAGGCGTCCGCGATGGATTGAATGAAGTCTTCCTGGCGTATCGTGGTCATGGCGGCAAATCCTGAGCAAGGGCTGACGACCGCGCGGCGACATCGCGACGATGCCGTTGCGCGCCCAGTGCGGCATCAACGCGTCGAATTCGCTGCACCGCAATAAGTCGTAAGTGTAGCGTCAATTTCGGCGACCTGGTCGAACGACAACGCCACCGCATCGACCAACCCCCGCGGCGCCTCGGGCAGCGCGGCGGCGAAACGGCATGAAACACCTCGTGCGAGAGTTGCTCGCGCATCTCGCGCGCCGCCCGCGCCCGCCAGCACTCGCAGGGGCGAACCGAGGTAAGCGACAGCGGCGCGTTGTTGGGGGTTGAGGCCTTTCAGGCTGCGCGCTTCGCTAAGGCCACTTCCGCGCTGTGCAGCACGTGTCGAGCCACATAAAGTTGTTTATGTGGCGGGATGTCGACGCTGTGCGCCAAATAAAATGGCGCAATACTCTGCTGCGTGACAAATAACGGGAGCTGCCATGCCAAAAATTATTCCGTCAGAGGAATCTGACCGGGTAGCCGAGGTCGTCGGTCGATTTCCTGATGGCGCGGTGCTTGATGAGATATTGGCGGCTCTGGGTCAGGGGTTCTCGCGTCGGACGCTCCAGCGTCGCCTGACCGATTTGGCAATCCAAGGGCGTATCACCGGCGGGCGGGAGCGGAAGTCGTTCAAGTATCGGCTCGCGCCTATCACGGGTGCGCTGGACCTGACGCTTGCCGGCGCCATGCTCGATGCGCGCGTGGAGGTCTATGTCCCGACCTCGCCCGAGGGTGAGGCAATCAAGAACTACGTGCGTCAGCCGATCCAGGGGCGCCGCGCCTGGAAGGCAACACCTACAACCGGCTCGACACGGAGCGCCTGATTCGTTTCGGCGAGGCCGCCGAAGGCAAGGACGCGATCGAAACCCAGATGATCCTGAACCACAAGGCGGCCATCGAGTATCTGGTTCATGACGCCGAGCGGGTGGCGGTGAATGCCGACACCGTGATCGCCCTTCACGCCTTTCTGTCGGACGGCCTGCTTGCCGATCCGATGGCCTGCGGCAGGCTGCGCAACCGGGCGGTTGAAATCGGCGCCAGCGTCTATCTGCCCATGGCGCTGCCACAGCGCATCGAGGAGTTGTTCGGGATCGTGCTCGGCATGGCCGCCGAAATCGAAGACCCGTTCGAGCAGGCATTTTTCCTGATGCTGCATCTGCCCTACCTGCAGCCCTTCGAGGACGTGAACAAGCGTGTGTCACGCCTGGCGGCCAACATCCCGCTGATCAAGAGAAACCTGAGTCCGCTGTCGTTTATCGATGTGCCGGAGCGGGCCTACGTCGATGCCCTGCTGGGCGTTTACGAACTGAACCGCATCGAATTGCTGCGCGACGTCTTCGTCTGGGCCTTTGAGCGCTCCTGCCAGCAGTATGTGGCGGTCAGGAGCCAGCTCGTGCCGCCCGATACCTTCAGGCTACGCTACCGGGCCGCACTGGCCGAGGCGGTATGTGCCATTGTCCAGGGAGGTCTGCCCGCGACGATCGAGCCAGTCCGTCAGTCAATGCCTACATCGGTTGTCCCCGACGACCGGGAAGCCTGCGCAGGGCTCGTGCTGGAGGAGTTCAAGACCATGCATGCCGGAAATGCAGTCCGCTTTGGCCTCCGACCGCTTGAGTTTGAGAGTTGGCTGGCGAAGAACCCTGGGAGGAGCGGGGCGCGGCGGCAACTGTCAGGCGATCTCTAGTGCCTAGTTTCACGCCATCTTGCAATTGCGGTCAGTTGCGGTTTTAACAAGCTTAGGTGGATTAGCTCGAAAATCGAGGTGAAATAGGGTGCTGGGCTCCGGCATTATTCATCGCACTTCCTTGTGCACTGGGTTCCGGCATT
>CAZUJU010000027.1:0-42722 GCA_964620675.1 uncultured Thiotrichales bacterium
TCGCGCGGCGTCACGGATAGCGGATTCGGTGGCAGATCGTGCCGCCGGGCGCCGCACTGAGGCGTGCCATCACCTCGGGCAATTCGGCGAACGGACTTTCGCTGGTGATCAGGCAGTCGAGGCGTGGGTCGTTGAGTAGGCGCAGGGCGAGTTCGAGGCGGCGCCGGTAACTCCAGCGCGGGCGCTGCACGGTGGCGACCTGGCCGACCTGGGATGAGCGCAGCGTGAGGCGGCGGGCGTGAAAGGCCTCGCCGAGTGGCAGCGCGACGGATTGGGTGCCGTACCAGCTCAGTTCGATCACGCTGGCCTCGAATCCAGCGAGGCGGAGCGCGGTCACGAGTCCGCCCGGGTTGCCGCTGGCGTGGATGACTTTGTCGACGTCGCCGCGCGCGTGTTCGGGGTCAGCAAAGCCGAGATTCAAGGCGGCGGCGATCGCGGCGCGACGCGGGTCGACGTCGACCAGTTCGACCTCGCAGCCGGGGATTCGCGCGGCCAGCCAGGCGGTGAGGCAGCCGACCGCGCCGGCGCCGATCACGGCGATGGTGTCACCGGGCAGCGGCGCGGCGTCCCAGATGCCGTTCAATGCCGTTTCGAGGTTGGCCGCGAGCACCGCGCGGTCGGCCGGTACGTCGGGTGGCAACAGGAATACGTCGGCAGCTGGTACGACGTAGCGGGTTTGATGCGGGTGCAGGCAGAACACGGCGCGCCGTAACAACGCGGCGGGCCCCTGCTCCACCTCGCCGACGCTGATGTAGCCATATTTCACGGGTCCAGGGAATTCGCCGGACTGGTGCGGGCAACGCATCCGCGCGTACTCGCTTGGCGGAACTTCGCCGCGGTAGACCCGCGTTTCGGTGCCGCGGCTGATCCCCGAGTAGCGCGTGCGCACCAGCACCTCGGATTCACGCGGCGGTGGCAGTGCCTCGTCGCGCAGTTCGGCGCTGCCCGGCGCGGTGACCCAATAGGCCCGCGCCGATGGGTCGTGCTTCAGGGGAATGTCGCTCGTTTCTGTCATGCGGGACCTCAGGTTGTTGCGCCGCGGGCGCCGAGGCGGTTTCAGCCCCGCGCCGGCGGGACGAATCCGTCCCGCGAGCATAAGCTTTGTTATCGTTCGTTCAGTCTACGCAATCCGACCCGCGATGAATGCAATTCCTACGCTGAAGCCAAGCGCACTGCATCGCTCCGCCGCTGGCCACGCCGCGATGGCCGTGGGCGTGCTCGTGCTCGGCGCAAGCGCCTTCGCCTGGGTGCTGGATCTCAGTGACGCCTATCCGCTCAAAAGCTTTGCCGTTTTGCTGATTGCCCTCGCACTGCTAGCCCCGTTGCTGCGGCAACATCAGCCGCAGACCGCCGTCGGTTGGGCCAATCGGGTCACCTTGCTGCGTTTGGTCCTCACCGCCCTGCTCGCCGGTTTGCTCGGCGAGTCGGTGGCGGACAGCGGGTGGTGGGTGGTCGCGCTCGCGCTCACGGTGGTGACGCTCGATGGGGTCGACGGCTGGCTGGCGCGACGGTTCCAAACCGAGAGTGCCTTCGGTGCGCGCTTCGATATGGAAACCGATGCGCTGCTGATTCTGGTATTGGCGGCCCTGGCTTGGGCCCTGGGCAAGGCCGGCGTGTGGATCCTGCTCGCCGGCGGGTTGCGCTATGCATTTGTCGCCGCCGGTTACCACCTCGCGTGGATGCGCCGGGAATTGCCCTGCAGCCAGCGGCGCAAGGCCGCCTGCGTAGTCCAGATCGCGACCCTGATCGCCTGCGTCGCGCCGGTGCTGCAAACCCCCTGGAGCGCCTGGGTTGGCGGCGGCGGTCTGATCTTCCTGTGCTACTCTTTTTGGATCGACGTTCGCTGGTTGCGACGCCACGCCCGAGCCGCCGAGGATTGAACCATGCACCGATTCGCCCAGATTTCCCGCCGAACCCTCACCGCCCTGCTCGCCTGTGCCGGCTTGGCGCTCGCTCAAGCGGCGCCGGCCGCGCCGGCCAACTACGAAATCGACCCTGAACATCTCAGCGTCGGCTTTCTGGTCGATCATGTCGGGTACGCCAAAGTGTTGGGGATGTTTCGCAACGCGAGCGGTTTCTACACCTTTGACGAAACCACCGGCGAGCTGACCAACCTGCGGATCGTGGTCGACAGCGCGAGTGTTTTCTCCAATCACAAAAAGCGCGATGAACACCTGCGCGGCGCGGATTTTCTCAACAGCGCGGAGTTTCCCGAAATGGTATTCACCGCCGCCAGCGGGCGTCGCGACGGCGAGCGCGGCTACGTGATCAATGGCGAACTGAAGCTGCTGGGCCGCGCGCAGCCGGTGACCTTGCAGGCCACCTGGAACAAGAGCGCCGAATATCCATTCGGGCCGAAAAATTACGCGATGGGGGTCTCCGCGCGCGGCAGCTTCAAGCGCAGCGCCTACGACATGAACTACGCCGTGGCGAACGGTTGGGTCGGCGACGAGGTTGAGCTGATCATCGAGTTGGAAGCCGTGCGCAAGTAACGCGGCGAATCGTTCACCCGCGTGGGGTCGGTGCTCGCGCCGCTGGGGCGTCTGTTCGCCGCGGCGTTCGCGCTGGTGGTGCTCAATCAGGCGCTGGTATTTCGTAACGTCTGGCCAACCCCGTGGATCACCCCCGGCACCGCCGTCACGGTTGAGCTTTGGGTGCTATTGCTTGGCGCCGCTTGGTTGACGCGCGGCCCTCGCCGGCTCTCGCGCCGCGCGCTGCACTGGGTGGCAATCGGGTACACCGCGTTGATCATGGGGCGCTATGCGATGGTGACTGCGCCAGCGCTGTATGGGCGGCCAATCGACCTGTACTGGGAAGCACAGCATCTGCCTAACGTCGTCGCGATGCTGTTGACCACGATGCCGCCGTGGCTTGCACTACTCGCGCTGGTCGCCCCGGTGGCGCTGCTGGGCCTGCTGTATCTCGCCACCAAAATAGCCTGGCGCGCAGTCGGCGCAGCGCTAGCCAAGCCAGTCACCCGCCCGGCGTTGGTCCTTGCCGGCGTGACACTAGTGGGCTGGTTTGTAGCGGGTCAGTTTTATGCGCCGCTCGCGACCGAACGCTGGTTCGCGCATCGCGTCAGCCCCCTTTATTTCCATCAGGCCGCGGTGCTGTTCGGCACCTGGACCGGCCTTGCCGAAGCACGGCGGTTGCCGGAGCCGCCAGCCCTGGCGTCGAACCTCGGCCGGGTGCGCGAGGCCGATGTGCTGCTGGTGTTTCTCGAATCCTACGGCGCAACCGGCTACGACAACCCAAGACACGCCGCCGCGTTGGCCTCCGCGCGCGCCGCGCTGAACGACGCAATCGCGGCCTCCGGCGGCGACGTGGTCAGCGCCAGAATCGGCTCGACGACCTTTGGCGGCGGTTCGTGGCTCGCACATTCGAGCTGGCTCGCCGGCACGCCCATCACGGGCGCAGCGACCTACGGCATCCTGCTCAAAACCGAGCGGCCGACCTGGGTCACCCTGTTCGCGGCGCAGGGCTATCGCACCCTGGCGTTAATGCCGGGCACGCGCGGACCGTGGCCCGAGGGTCGCTTCTATGGCTTCGACCGAATCTACGATGCAGCGGCACTCGACTACCGCGGCCCGGCATTCGGCTGGTGGCGCATTCCCGACCAATACAGCTGGGCGAGGTTCGAGGCGGTGGAACTCGACGGCCCGCGGACGCAACCCCGGTTCGTATTTTTCCCGACGATCACCAGCCACATGCCATTCAAGCCCACGCCGCCGCTCCAGCCGGACCGCGCGCGGTTACTTGGAACCGAACCATTCCCCGCCGACCAGGTCAGCGCGGCGCTGGCGGAGTCGGCCGCCTGGACCGACTTCGGTGCGGCCTACACCGACGCCATCGACTACAGCCTGCGGATGCTCGCCGAGCTGTTGCAGCGCGAAGCCGCGCGTGAACGCGTGGTGATTCTGCTCGGCGACCATCAGCCGCCCGCGCTCGTCAGCGGCGACGGCGCCGACTGGACAGTGCCGATCCACGTCATCAGCAGGCGACCCGAACTGCTCGCGGCGCTGCGGACGGCGGGCTTTACCCCTGGCCTCGGGCTGCCGGACCAGACCCTGGCGCCGTTACCGGAAGCGAGCCTGCTCGTGCTGAAGGCGCTCGCAACACCCGCAACGCCAGCGCCGGATTCCGCCCCACGCCACCACGACGGCGTGGATCGTTAGCCTGTCCCGCCCGCGTCACCACGATCAAGCGCATCGACCCGCACCGCGAGCACGTCACCGGAGCGCGCGCCGCGATCGAGGGTGCGCAGACGTGCGGACATCGCCGCAGCGTTCAGCCAATGCGTTTCGCGCAGGCGATAGCTTTCACCGACGGACCAGTTGAAGCGGTAGTCGCCCAGTTGCGTGAGGCGTTCGAGACATTGGAGCGCAAGGTCAAGCGTGGCCGGAAGGTATTCGAACGCCAACGCGCGCGGTGCGCTCCGGAGCCCGGCGAGAACCTCGCGCTCGAAACCCTCAACGTCAATCTTGATGTAAGCCGGTTCGCCGTAACGCGCGATCAGGGCGTCAAGCGTAGTGACTTCGACCAGCGGCCCAGGCTGCCAACGCACCGCTCGCCAGTGCTCGGTGTGCCGGACCCGCGCCACCCACGCGCTCGCGAGCGTGCTGACCGTCGGCGTGCGCGCGCTGAGTTGCAACCTGGCCCAACCCGGTTCGGCGCCGACCGCCTGTTCGAGCAAAGTGACGCCGGCGTCTCGACCAAATAGCGCCCGCAGCCAGCGCGCAAACAGCGGCTGCGGTTCAACAGCGATCACCCGCGCACCGAGGCGGCGCCAGCAGCGCGTGTGGTTGCCGACATGGGCGCCGAGATCGAAACACAGCGCGCCGGGTCCGATCCAGGGGGCGTAGAAGCGTCGCAAGCGGCGGGCGCGACCCGGGATGCCGAAATAGATCGCGAGTGAACGCAACAGACCCAGCGCCTGCGCCAGCCGCGTGGCCAGATTCGGCGCGAAATCGCGGGCGTCCGGATCGCTCACGAAAGTGGCAGGGGGATCGGTTCGGGCGGAGTGCGCAGCGCATGGGCCAGGGCGTCACGCTGTGCCGGCGCCAGATCCAGTCCGCCAAGACGCAGCAGGCAATCGATGATCACCAAATTGCAGTTAGGCTTGAAGTCGCGGGTGGTCGCCACCACCCGTGCGACCTCCGTCAGCGGCCAGCGCTCGAAGGCGGCGACCTCGCCGTCCTGATTGACGGGCGTAAAGTCCTCGGAAAGCAGCAGATCGAACATAAAGATCGTGTCCTGCTTCAACCCCTTTTCGCCGGCGGTGCAATAACGCAGGCTGCCGACCGCGACCGCCTCGGCCGCAAGGCTCGCGGGAATGCCCGCCTCCTCGTGGCATTCCTTGGCCACATTCTCGCGCAACGACAAGTTCGCCGGTTGGCCACCGGCGGCGAGGTGATCGAGCATGCCGGGAAAGTTGGGTCGATCGAGTGCGCGGCGGGCCACCCACATCTCTAACCCGTGCGCGGTCTGAACCAGGCCGTTGATATGGACCCCGAAAGCCGGTAGCCCGAAATAGGAAACCGCGGCGCGTTCAAGTTCAAACACCGCCGGGGCGTGCCAGCGCGCGCTGATCGCGTAGCGCTCATCGTATCGACCGTGAATGACGCCGCGCGCGCGCAATTGTTCGACGACTTCGGCCAACGCCTCGCTGCGCGCGCGTACGTCGCACAGCGAGTCGCGCAAACTGACCCCGGTAGAAGTCACCTCGAACACATCGGGGAATTCTGCGAGCGCCCGCGCAAATTCGGGCAGCACCCAGCCGAGCGTGCGCTGCGCCACCGTAAACGGTAGGTACGCCGTCGGCGAAAAGCGATTGGACTCCGCGATACGATCTAAAAATCCCTGAAACATGACGCCGTCCCTGAGTAAAGGACAGTCATTATGCGGTCAGACGCGCCGCGGACGAAACCCGGGCCGGCAAAGCCGAACGATCTTCGACGCTTTGCCGTCCACCGGTCCGTGTTTACGAATCAGGACTCAGCCCGAACCACCGCCAGGCGCTCAGTTCGCCAGATCCTTCATCAAACTGGCGCGGCTGTCCTCCGCCAACGCGATCTCGTGGCAATAGTTCGGGTGATCAATGCCAACGCGGATGAGTGCGCCCGTTCGCGCGCTCGCAATCATTTCCGGACTCAATTCGAAACGGAGAAAATGCACGCTGGAGGTCTTGGTATCGTTTTCGCGTTCGAGGTCTTCATCCGCAATCGCGTAGCTTCGCGGATGCTCGCCGACCTGTACGTAGGTTTTGTCCTCGACCCCGATCAAGCGGGACAACTCGATCTTGCGCTCATCCGGGTCCGGAAACTCCACCATCATCGTGGTCTTCCAGTTGCTGCCGTCCGGGATCAGCGGATTGTAGGCATCAAGTTCTTCCTCAATGCCGGCCGCCTCGAAGATACGCTCGACCCGCAGCATCTCCTGAATCTGATATTGAACGATCAAGCGGTCTTCAAAGTGCAAAGTCACGCTCGGCCCAACCGCGATGTTGCGGGGCTTTTTATGCGCCATCACGGTGCGCCGGAATTCTGGACGGGTCACCGCGTATTGTTCCAGGCTCATCAGGTCTTCGCGGGTCAGTTTATGCATCGTTGACTACCTTTACTCAAATGCGACATCAAACCGGGAGTTGTAGCGCGGGCCGTCAAATGCCGTAGGCACGACGGATCAAGGTCAACGGATGTTCGGCCTCGCTCCCATCGCTGACACCGTGCGCAATCTGGGTGCCAGCCATCGGACAATCGCTGCCGTAGTGATCGGGCTGGCCGGATTTGACCTTGTTGACAATCGGTCGACAAATCTTCATCGACAGCTCGTGAAATTCGGACTTGACCGCGTAGGTGCCATCGTGGCCGGAACAGCGCTCGTACAGCTCGATCTTGGTATCCGGCACCAACTGCAGCATCTCGCGCGTTTTCAAGCCAATGTTTTGGACCCGCAGGTGACAGGAGGCGTGATAGCCGACCTTGCCGAGCGATTGCTTGAAATCGGTCTTCAGCAAGCCCTCTTTGTGCCGCAGCATCAAGTACTCGAACGGATCGAAGATGTGCTGCCGGACTTTGGCCACGCCCGCGTCGCCGGGATACATCAACGGCAATTCCTGTTTGAACATCAGAACACACGACGGCACCGGCGCAACAATATCCCAACCGGCCTCGATCATCTTCAGCAACGAAGGAATGTTGGCGTTCTTGGCGCTGTCGACCGCCGCAAGGTCACCCAGTTCGAGCTTCGGCATGCCGCAGCACTGTTCCGTTTCGACCAGCGTGCTCGCGATGCCGTTGTGCTCGAAGACCGCCACCAGATCTTCGACCACCTGAGGCGAATTCCGGTTGCCGTAGCAGGTCGTGAAGACCGCGACCTTGCCGCGCGTGCGTCCGGCGGGGACCGCTTCGCCATGCTCCGAGGTGTGGCCGGCGAGACGCTTGCGCGCGGACACGCTGTGGTAGGTCGGGATGGCCGCCGCGTGGTGCACGCCGAGCACTTTTTCGAGCCCCTTGCGGAAGCTCGGGTTCTTGTTCGCCGCATTGACGATACCCGCTACCACCGGAATGCCCGCCAGATTACCGACGGTATCGGTGGAGGTCAAAATCTTGTCCCGCGTGCGTACGTCACCCTGCTTGAACTTGACCGCCTTGGCTCGCAACATCAAATGTGGGTAATCGACGTTCCACTCATGCGGCGGCACATAGGGGCACTTGGTCATGTAACACAGGTCGCAGAGATAACACTGATCCGCGACCTTCCAATAATCTTTTTTATCGACCCCATCGACCTCCATCGTGGTCGATTCGTCGACCAGATCGAACAGCGTTGGGAAGCTCTGGCACAGGCTCACGCAACGGCGGCATCCGTGACAGATGTCGAACACGCGCTCCAGCTCCTTGTAGAGCGATTCTTCGCTGTAGAAGTCTGGATTTTTCCAATCGAGCGGGTGCCGGGTCGGCGCCTCCAAACTCCCCTCGCGGACGCCTTCAGTGGGTTGCGCCATCGTGATTCTCCGTTGCGTCGATGATGATCCGACCGGCTAGAAAACGGATCCGGTTGCGAAATATGACCCCGCCGGACGACAGGAATCAGTCTTTAATTTGTTCGTTAGAACTTTGGAGCCGCGTATTGCGCGTGGACTCGGCGTGGCATTCGCGTCCCAACGAACGCAAGGCGACCCGGTCAGGCCGCCTTGCGTGAGGTCGATATTACTCCATTGCGTCCAGCGCTTTCTGGAAGCGGTTGGCGTGGGAACGCTCAGCTTTGGCAAGGGTTTCGAACCAGTCTGCGATCTCGTCGAAGCCTTCGTCACGCGCCGTCTTCGCCATGCCCGGGTACATATCGGTGTACTCGTGGGTTTCGCCCGCGATGGAGGCCTTCAGGTTATCGGAGGTCGCACCAATCGGCAGACCGGTCGCGGGGTCGCCAACTTCCTCCAGATATTCGAGGTGGCCGTGCGCGTGGCCGGTTTCGCCTTCCGCGGTGGAGCGGAATACGGCTGCGACATCGTTGTAGCCTTCAACGTCCGCCTTGGCTGCGAAATACAAATAGCGACGATTGGCCTGCGACTCGCCCGCGAAGGCATCTTTCAAGCTCGTTTCGGTTTTGCTGCCTTTAAGGTCTGCCATATTCGATCTCCTTGCTGGTTGAGAATCATGCTGTTACGCACACTTTAGACTAGGTCTAAAACACCCGACAGATCTTAGTCAAAATATCCCTACTGTCAAGTCAACCAGCGGCGGAGGCGCGATAATTCGACGCGGACGTTACCCCGTTTGACCCTGCCACTTGTTACCATTAGCTTAACGCGACTTACTTGGCCCTTATCAGTCCGACAACATGAATACAGAGCCGATTGATGGTCTCGACTTCGAGCAGGCGTTGAACGCATTGCAACAGCTGGTGGAGCACATGGAAACGGGAAAACTCACGCTGGAAGCGAGCCTCGCCGAGTATGAACGCGGCGTGCAACTCTCACAACGGTGCCAAGCGCTCCTTGATGGCGCCGAACAACGGGTACGCATCTTGATCGAAAACAAGCAACTGACGGAGTTCGATGATAAACCGGGCAAGCGCGGCGACACCTAGTCTCGCTGACCTGATGCCGCTGTGGCAGGCGCGCATCGAGGCACAATTGGAGCACTGGCTCCCGGCCGCGGAGCGGCACCCGTTTCAACTGCATACGGCCATGCGTTACGCCTGCCTCGGCGCCGGCAAGCGGGTGCGCCCGCTGTTGATTTACGCGACCGGCTTGGCGACGGGTCAGGATCTACGACAGCTTGACGGGATTGCCTGCGCGGTCGAAATGATCCACGTCTACTCGCTGATCCACGACGATCTGCCGTGTATGGACGATGACGATCTGCGGCGCGGCAAACCCACCTGCCACAAGGCCTTCGACGAAGCGACGGCGGTACTTGCCGGCGATGCCCTGCAGGCGCTCGCGTTCTATGTCCTCAGTCATGATCCGGACATGACGCCAGACGCCGCGATCAGGCTCAAGATTATCGCAGCGCTAGCGAGCGCTGGGGGTTCGCACGGTATGGCGGGCGGTCAGGCGATTGATCTCGCCTCGGTTGGAAAGCGGCTTTCGATCGCCGAGCTGGAGGCGATGCACATCTTCAAGACCGGCGCCCTGATCCGTGCCAGCGTGGTGATGGCTGCCTCTAATCAACCGGATCTCGATGCGGCAAAGTTGCGAGCGCTCGATCACTACGCGAAATGCGTCGGCCTCGCATTCCAGATTCGCGACGACATCCTCGACGTGGAAGGCGATACGGCAACCCTGGGTAAACTCGCTGGCGCGGACAACGCACTCGACAAGCCGACATTCCCCGATACGATCGGCTTGGCGGCATCGAAGGAGCGGGCGCGCGACCTGAGCGAAGAGGCACTGAGCCAACTCGCGGGATTCGGTCCGGAGTCCGATGCGTTGCGCGACATAGCGCGCTACATCGTCGACCGAATCTATTGAATGGACGAACCGGCGACCACCGGTCGCAATTGCCTGACACGACAAGGTCGGTACTGATGGACGCGACATGCCAGACACGCTGCTGAATAAGATCGAATCGCCGCCGGATCTGCGGCGATTGCCGGAACATGCGCTGCCGCAGCTGGCGCGTGAGCTGCGGGTGTTCCTGCTCGATTCGGTCGCGCGCACCGGTGGCCACCTCGCCTCCGGCCTCGGTGTCGTCGAACTGACGCTGGCGTTGCATTACGTCTTCGACACCCCGAATGACCGCCTGGTCTGGGATGTTGGCCACCAGTGCTACCCGCACAAGATCCTCACCGGGCGGCGCGCGGCGATGGACACCATCCGCCAGACCGGCGGGATCGCGGGCTTTCCCAAGCGCGGCGAAAGCGGTTATGACACCTTCGGCGTCGGGCACTCCAGCACCTCGATCAGCGCTGCACTGGGCATGGCCATCGCCGCGCGCCGTCTCGGCCATCCGAATAAGGCTGTGGCCATCATCGGCGATGGCGCAATGACCGCGGGCATGGCGTTCGAGGCCTTGAATCACGCCGGCGCGGCCAAGGAGGACCTGCTCGTCGTCCTCAACGACAACGACATGTCGATCTCGCCCAACGTCGGTGGCCTCTCCAACCACATGGCACGCCTGCTTTCGAGCCGCCTCTATACCACCGTGCGCGAGGAGAGCAAGCGCTTCCTCCAGGGCGTGCCGGGGATGCAGGCGCTGGCGCGCCGCGCCGAGGAACACGTCAAGGGCATGCTCGTTCCGGGCACCTTGTTCGAGGAACTCGGCTTCAACTACATCGGACCGATCGACGGCCACGACGTGCATGAACTGGTGCGCACGCTGCGCAACATCCACCACCTGCCCGGGCCGCGGCTGCTCCATGTCGTCACCCGCAAAGGCAAGGGATATCCACTGGCGGAACAGGAGCCGGTGCGCTACCACGGGGTCGGCAAGTTCGATCCGCAAAACGGTCTCGGCGGCGACAAAAGCAGCGCACCGACCTACACCGAGGTTTTTGGACGCTGGATCTGCGATCAGGCGGCGGCCGATCCGCGGCTGATCGGGATTACCCCGGCGATGCGCGAGGGCTCTGGGCTCGTCGCGTTCTCCGAGCGGTTTCCGGATCGTTACATCGACGTCGCGATTGCCGAACAGCACGCCGTGACGCTCGCCGCCGGGCTCGCCTGCGACGGTATGAAGCCGGTGGTGGCGATCTACTCGACGTTTCTGCAGCGGGCCTACGATCAACTGATCCACGACGTTGCATTGCAGAAATTGCCGGTGCTGTTTGCGATCGATCGCGCCGGCCTGGTTGGCCCGGATGGCCCGACCCACGCCGGTAGCTTCGATCTTGCCTATCTGCGCTGCATCCCGAACCTGGTGATCATGGCGCCCAGCGACGAACGCGAATGCCGCCAGATGCTTTGCACCGGGTATCAGCTCGACCAACCCACCGCGGTACGCTATCCGCGCGGTGCCGGCCGCGGCGTGAATCCGGGGACTGATTTCACCCCTCTGCCGCTCGGCAAGGGCGTCGTGGCACGCGCCGGTCACGGCATCGCGCTGCTGGTGTTCGGCGCGCCGTTGCAAGCCGCGTTAGTTGCCGCCGAGAAGTTGGACGCGACCGTCGCGAACATGCGCTTCGTCAAACCGCTGGACGGTGAATTGCTGCGCGATCTGGCGCAGCGACATCACGGCTGGGTGACCATCGAGGACGGAACCGTGCGCGGCGGTGCTGGCAGTGGCGTCAATGAATGGCTCGCCGCGGCCGGATTGACCCTCCCGGTGCTCAATCTTGGTCTGCCCGACCGGTTTCAGGAGCACGGCAGCCGCGAGGATCTGCTCGCCGAAGCGGGACTCGACGCACCCGGCATCGTTTCCGCTATACTCGCGCGCTTCCCGTTGGAAAATTGCGCCACACCCAGCGCTCGGCTAGCATCTAGCTGAATCATCTGGTCCTTCGCTACATGTCGGAAACTTACACGCTCAAGATCGAAGCGGATTTCGCCTCCGCCCACACGCTACGCAACTACCCGGGCGATTGTGCGCGGATGCATGGGCACAACTGGAAGGTTGAGGCCGAGGTTGAAGCCACCCGGCTCGACGACTCCGGCATGGGCATCGACTTTCGCGAGATCAAGCGCGTCACGCGCGAGGTGGCGGCACGCCTCGATCACCAGTATCTCAACGACGTCGAACCCTTCACCCGGCTCAATCCCACCGCCGAAAATATCGCCGCCTATTTCTTCGATGAACTCTCCAAGGCACTCAACCGCGAACATCTTCGCGTCAGCGCCGTGACCCTGTGGGAAACGCCGCGTGCGAGCGTGCGTTTCACCCGAAACTAGGAGTGCCAGACATGTCAGCCGTGCTGTCGAAACCCAATACGATCCCCGACGTGCAGGGGTTGACCGATTCACGCCAGATTCCGATCGACAAGGTCGGCATCAAATCGATCCGCCATCCGATCCGGATTGGCGAGCGCGGCGGCGCGGAGCATCACACGATTGCCGAATTCAACATGTACGTGAATCTGCCGCACAACTTTAAAGGCACGCACATGTCGCGGTTCGTCGAGATCCTCAACGAACACGAGCGCGAACTCACCGTCGAGAGCTTCAAGCAGATGCTCGGTGAAATGACGGAACGTCTCGAAGCGGAATCCGGTCACATCGAGATGCGCTTTCCCTACTTCATCATGAAAGCGGCACCGGTGTCCGGAGTTCAGAGCATGATGGACTACGACGTCACCTTCGTCGGCGAGATTCACGGCGGCGAGGCGCATATGAACATCAAGGTGGTGGTTCCCGTCACCAGCCTGTGCCCGTGCTCGAAAAAGATCTCTGAGCGTGGCGCGCACAATCAGCGCTCGCACGTGACCGTGAGCGCCCGGGTCGCCGACCTGATCTACATTGAGGATCTGATCGATCTGGTCGAAGATGAGGCCTCGTGCCAGCTTTACGGGCTGCTGAAACGCCCGGACGAGAAATTTGTGACCGAACGGGCCTACGATAATCCCAAGTTCGTCGAGGACATGGTGCGCGATGTCGCCGCACGCCTCAACGCGGATGATCGAATCGTCGCTTACACGGTCGAATCCGAGAACTTCGAGTCGATTCACAACCACTCGGCCTACGCTTACATCGAGAAGGACAAGGCCGCCTAGCCGGTCGCGCCTAGAACAGCTCGACTTCCGAACGCGGCACCGTGGAAGACGCGACCTCGGCGTGCTCACCTCGGTCGTACTGGAAGCGAGCGGCAACGGTCTGAATTCGCTCAGGGTGAGGCGCAAGGATCGCCAGACCCGCTCGCTCGACCCACGCCGCCTCGAACTCTGCGCGCGGCAGCCAACGCTCCCCACGCTCCGGATCCGCAAGCAACACCCGGTTCGCTTCCACCCGCCGCAAAACCACGAAGTGTCGCGCCGCTCCCAGCGCCAACAAAACGATCGACGGCAATGGCAAGGTCTCCAGCGGCGCGATCGACGCGCGATAGCCTTGCGCGCGCAGCCCGATCGAATCGACCTGGCGCTTCAAATCGAGCATCGAAAAGCCTTGTGCGCGAACCCGCTCGGGATCGCTTCTGCTCAACATCTGGTTTGCGATGGTCGGCTCGTCGACATCGAGTCCGAAGGTATGGCGCAAAACCGTCGCCAAGGCCGCGGCACCGCAACTGAAGTCGGTTTGCTGCCGCACCACCGTTGCGAACGCGCGCGAATCGAGCGCCCCCGCCGAGGTCGTAACGGAATCGCGAGACAGGGTCGGACCTTGCCCCAGCGCGCCCTGGTTGACAACCAGCAATCCGAGTCCTAGAAACCAGTATCCAAACGGGCGTAGCTTCGCCAAGTGGTATCGTTCCGGATGCGTCCTGGTGAGTCATCGCCCGCGCAATCCGTGGCTCGTCTGCCGGTCGGCATCGAGCACGCGCCAAGCCAAGGTGTCATCCGGCCGGTTTCCGGCGCGGAACGGGTATTTGGAGTCAAAGCCGACGCCAAGGTTCGACCGCCGCGATGAGAATCAGAACTGAGTCCGAGGCGGAGGTAAGGGCGCCGGGCTGAACTCGCCCGTAGACCACGTGGAAGCAACGCGCCATATTCAACCTAGAATCCTCGGTTGGACGCGCCCGAGTGGGCGGTATTCGGGGTGCAGGGCAAGGCGCAACGACGCGGAATGGTTGTTCCATTCCAAGGAGTTGCAACGCAGCCATGCGCCCCGAAGGCCGTGCACTCGGGCACGTAGCGCGTGCACCCGGAAGGTGTAGCCGAATTCACCACAGCTTTTTCGCGAATACAGCACGTTACGTTCGCCAATAAGCGGTCAACTGAGGAATCTAGGTTCAAAGCCCTGCAAACCAATGGGGGCGCCATGCGCCCCCATTCCGCCGAACCGATCGCGTTCGCGAGCTATTTTCCGGCTGCGGCGCTAACGCCAACCGGTTGCCCGAGTGACGCGTAGTAATGCGCCAACGCTTCGATCTCGGCGTCGCTCAGCGGGTTCGCGAACATTCGCATCATGCCGCCAACATCCGAGGTACGCATGCCAGAACGATACATCTGCATGGCCTGAATGAAATACTCGGGCGTTTGTCCGGCAAGCGCGGGGGTATCCGGCGTTACGCCCGATTCCCCCTGAGCGCCATGACAGCCTGCGCAAGCCGCGACACCTCGCGCACCATCCCCTTCATCGGCGAGTTTCTGTCCGCTCTTGGCGAGTTCGCGATCGGTTTGCGGTGGGACCGGCGGCGCGCTATGAGTTGCGTAGTAAGCGGCGAGATCGGCCATATCCTGATCGCTTAGCAACTGCGCAACACGATGCATCACCTCAGATTTGCGATAGCTATCGCGCCGCATGTTCTCGCGGTAGTCAATTAGAGTTTTGACGAGATAGTCGGCACGCTGCCCGGTCAGGCTCGGCCAGTTGCGCGAGACCGACGCGCCGGTTTCGCCATGGCAGGAGGAGCAATAATAGAAATGGTTGAGTCGCTCACCGGCCTCAGCGTTCCCGCTCGCGGCAATCGCCAGCGAAGCCTCAAGGCGCGCCGGGTCCCATTCCTGCGTTGGCGCCGTGGCCGGCTGCGCGGCGGCCGTCAGCGTTCCAGTCGCCGCCAGCACAAGCGTCGTAACCAGGATTTTGAGTGTTTGCATGGTATTTTCCTTTTAAGCAAAAACGTCTTTCGCGAACGTGCGATGCCAGTTGGGCTGGTAGATCGACTCAAGCAGCGGTTGCGCCGGAGAATCGGTAATCGGTGACACGCCGCCGGAGTCCGCGACGCTCCCGATCTTGCCATCGATCAGCTTGTAGATCGCGGCGACCGAAATCCCGTAATCGACCCCGACCAGACTGACGCAAACATTGAGCAACGACGGCTCGCCCGGCTCGCGTCCGGCCATCAGATCCGCGATCGCTTGCGCGGTGACCTTGGCCTGCGAGTTCGCCGAATAACCCGATTTCGGCATCGCATCGGCGATGCAGGAATCTCCGATGACGTGCACGTTCGGCACGAGCGAGGATTCGAAACTGCGACGGTCGACCGGGCACCAACCGGACTCATCGGTCAGCCCCATGTCGTAAACCAACTGCGGGGCCTTTTGCGCTGGAATGAAATTGACCGCATCGGCTTGATAGTCTTCGAAATCGGTCTTGAGCGACTTGGACTTCGGATCGACCGAAAGTACCGTACCGCCCTGAGCCCCACTCACCCACTCCAGAATCGACTGATCGGTACCGTAACCGTAGAGTCGTTCCCAGCCCTTGATGAACGCCGCCTGTTTGGTGAAGGCGTCCTTCGGATCGAGCACCAGAATCTTGGCGGTTGGGTTGTTCTTCTTGAAGTACTCGGCGATCAGCGAGGCGCGCTCATACGGACCGGGTGGACAGCGATAAGGGTTCGGCGGCGCCACCATGACATACAAGCCGCCCTGCGGCATCGCCTCCAGCTGTTGCTTGAGCAGCAACGTCTGCGGTCCGGCCTTCCAGCCATGCGGCATCGTCGTCGTGGACGCTTCCTGACTGTAGCCCTCGATGGCGTCCCAGCGGAAATCGATGCCTGGCGCAACGATCAGACGGTCGTAACCGATCTTGGTGCCGCTTTCGGTGCTGACCTCACGCTTGGTCGCGTCGAGACCGATCACCTTTTCCTGCACGATATTCACACCGTATTCGTCACGCAGGGTCGCGTGCGTAAACGTGATCTCCTCGATCTTGACGTGACCGACGATGACATCGGAACTGCGCAGGCAGGTCAGATATTCCTTGGCGGGATCGATCAGAGTGATTTTTACGCCGGGGTCGGCAAAGCGTAGGTACTTCGCGGCCGTCGAGCCACCGATTCCCCCTCCGACGATGACAACATGCGGGGTGGCCTGCGCCGTAGAACACCCGGTCAGGCTCGACCCGACCAGGCCGGTCACGCCGGCCGCACCGAGCAACTTGAGAAATTCGCGTCGATTGAAACTCATGACGGGCGGCTCCTAGCGCATGGTGGAAAAGAAATCGGCGAGCGCGTCGATCTCGGCATCCGAATAGCCCTTGGCGACCCGGTTCATCACGACACTCTGGCGGCGGTCATCGCGATAATCGCGCATCGACTGCACCAGGTGCTGGCGATCGATGCCAGCCAGCGAGGGCATGTATTCGTCGTAGCTCTTGCCATGGGTACCGTGGCAAGCGGCGCAAACGTTACCCAACATCTTGCCAGTCGCGATCGGCGCATCCGCCGCGAAACTGGCGCCACTGACGAATACGAGTGCATAGACAAGCGTATTGAAAGTCATGCGTCATCCTTTTTTTTTGGTAAAGCGGTGATAACCCTTCGTAGCATAGCCGAACCCACGCTCGCGCGAATTTATACTGAATCAAAATTAGTTGAAAAAACTGCGATTGGAGGTCGAGCTGATCGGATCAATCGGGCAATGATCGGCGTGTGCGCTCATGGAAGTTCGCATCTTTTCAACGACTCGATGGCCGAGTAAAGCCCAGCGCGACAAATGACCCGCCCCGCGGCCGATGATTCGGCCGAAGCCGCTTCCCGATCCAATCAGCGCTTGCGGGATGCAAGGCGAACGACATTTGATAGGCTCACGCTTCTTTGATCTCGTTGCATTTCAACCCGGATACCGATTCGCCTTACGGCAAAATGCCTTGGCTATCCGCGCAAGGCATCCTCTTACCCAACCGGCAATCCTTCGCAAACATGTTCGGGAGGCCTATTCTTAGGATCCGAGCCGCAACCACCCACCGCCCAAGATGACCACCGCCCCCGCCCTCATCGACATGATGCGCGAATTGATCGCCGCACCCTCGATCAGCAGCGCCGATCCCGGACTGGACATGAGCAACCGAGCGGTCATCGACCTGCTCGCGGGTTGGCTGGAGCCGCTCGGATTTCAGGTCAGAACGCTTGAGATCGCGGGATTTCCGGGTAAATACAACCTGATTGCCACCCTCGGCGCGGGCGACGGTGGCCTGATCCTGGCCGGCCACACCGACACCGTGCCCTACGACGCCGACCGCTGGCGGCATGATCCGTTCCGCCTCACCCAGGAGGACGATCGCCTGTACGGTCTCGGCACCTCGGACATGAAGGGTTTTTTCGCGCTCGCGATCGACGCGGCGCGCCAGTTCAACGCACGCGACCTGGCCCGCCCGTTGATCCTGCTTGCAACCGCCGACGAAGAAACGTCGATGAGCGGCGCCCGCGCCTTGACCCGCAACGACGTCGCGCAAGCCCGCTACGCATTGATCGGGGAGCCGACCGGTATGAAGCCGGTGCGCCAACATAAAGGCATCCTTATGGAAGCCATCCGCCTAATTGGCCAGTCTGGGCATTCGAGCGATCCCAGCCTCGGCAACAGCGCGCTCGAAGGCATGCACGAACTCATGACGTTACTGCTGGATTACCGCACCGAGCTGCAGGCGCGTTACCACAACAGCGCGTTCGCGGTGCCGGTACCGACCATGAATCTCGGCCATATCCACGGTGGCGATAATCCTAACCGCATCTGCGGCGCGTGCGAGTTGCATCTCGATCTGCGCCACCTCCCCGGCATGACCATCGATGAAGTCCGCGCCGGGATTCGCGAGCGCGCCCGCGACGTCGCCGCGCGACGCAAACTGGCGGTCGCATTCGAGGCCCTGTTCCCCGGCATCGAGGCGTTTCAAACCGCGGCGGGTTCGGCAATCATCCAGACCGCGGAGGCGCTCACCGGGCAACCCAGCAGCGCGGTCGGATTCGGCACCGAGGGACCGTTTCTGAATCAATACGGGATCGACACCCTGATCCTTGGGCCGGGCAATATCGATCAGGCCCATCAACCCGACGAGTATCTCGCCTTGGCTGCCATCTCACCAATGACCCGCACCTTGCGCCAACTCATACAACGGTTTTGCATCGAACCTGGTTGAGCGATGCGCTCAACCAGGTCACTCACGCGCGCCCCGAACGGACTGCTTGGGTCAATTCCCTGCGGGCGGCGCTTCGATCGGCGGGAAGCTGAGCTGAGGCGCGGCGCCGGTGCTGGGCGGCATGCTGGGCGGAATGGCGGCGCTAGGCGTGGACTCGACAGTCGCGGGCGGCGCCTCTGGCGGGGGTGTCGCGACCAGCGCCGAAGGCGGACTCAATTCGCCCTCGGCGGGGTCTGGCGGCGGAAACACCAGTCGTTCGTCACCCACGGCGGGTTGAATCCAACCGGCGGATGGCGCTTGCGCCGGCGCAACGGCGCCCTGGCCGACGGGCAATGGCGCATAGTTGACCGCAGGCGCCACCGGCACCGCTGGCGCGGCGGCAGGCACGGCAGGTGCAACGGGGGCGGGTGCGTAAGCCGGCGCCGCTTGCGGATAGCCAGGCAGAACATAACCCGGGGCCGCAGGTTGTGCGGCGGCCGGATGCGGGTAGCCGTAGGGCAGCGGAGCCCCCGGCGGATAACCGTAGCCCGGGGCGCCGTAAACCGGAGGTGGGTAGTAGCCCCCATAGCCGTAACGATTGTCATAGCCGTTATCGAACCAACGCGTTGGATTCATCCAGCGCCCGGGACTGAAATCGAAGGCCTGCGCCGTCGACACCGCACCGGAGGCGATCAGAACGCTCACGAGCAAACTCCGCTTGAACACGATATTTCCTCCACAACCTAAGTATTGGGCATCGTCCGAACCACGACCAGAATCCGCGTCGAAGACCCCATGTATCAGTAATCTCTTATGAATCAATCGCTATCAGACCGAATGATCTGCGCGTACTGTAGATAAAGGGCGCGCATCCTGCCAGCAAAACTTGTTCGCGACCGCAACCGCGGTGCTTGCCGACGCCCCGACACCGGTGCTCAGGGTGGATTTCACGCGGCTTTATCTCGCCGCGGGCGGATGCTAATTTGCGGGTATGGAACACCTCACCCCGCCCCACATCGTGCGCTGGTTTCGCGATGCGGCGCCGTACATCCACCAGCATCGCGGCACGACCTTCGTCGTCTACTTCTCTGGCGACGCCGTTGCCAATGGCGGTTTCGATACGCTGATACACGACCTCGCGTTGCTCCAGGCGCTCGGGATTAGGCTCGTATTGGTGCACGGCGCGCGACCTCAGATCGAGGCACGGCTGGCCTTGCAGCGGATTACCCCGCACTACGCCGAGGGCCTGCGCATCACCGATAGCGAATCGCTCGATGCCGTCATCGAGGCCGTCGGCCGGGTACGGGTCTTGATCGAAGCCAAGCTCACGCTGAGCCTCGCCAACACGCCGATGTCCGGCAGCCGGATCCGGGTCGCCTCCGGCAATTTCATCGTCGCCCGCCCGCTAGGCGTGAGAAATGGGGTTGATTTTCAACACACCGGCGAGGTGCGCCGAATCGAAATCGAGGCTATCCGGCGCCAGCTCGATGCACAGAACTGCGTGCTGCTCTCTCCACTCGGCTACGCGCGCACCGGTGAGGTCTTCAATCTGAGCGGCGAGGAAGTCGCCACCAGCACCGCGATCGCCTTGGGCGCCGACAAGCTGATTCTGCTGAACGACGCCCATCTCGCCACCGGGTTGGCGAGCGAACTCGGCTTGAACGACCTGCCCGCACTGCTGAACGATCCCGCGATGCCCAGCGAATTCAAGCTCCATTTGAACAACTCGGCACGTGCGATCGAGAGCGGAGTCCCGCGCTGTCATATCGTCGACGCCCAGAGCGACGGCGCGATGCTGATGGAGCTGTTTACCCGTGAAGGATCCGGTCTGCTGATATCCGGCGGCTTCGAAGGCCTGCGCGGTGCGCAAAGCCACGACGTGGCAGGCATTCTCGACCTGATCCAGCCGCTGGAGGAAAAAGGCGCGCTGGTGCGGCGGCCACGCGAGCAGCTTGAGCGCGAGATCGCGCATTTCACCGTGATCGAACGCAACGGGGTGATCCTAGGCTGCGCCGCGCTATTTCCGTTTACCGACGAGCGGATCGGCGAACTCGCCTGCCTTGCGGTGCATCCCGACTACCGCCGCGAGGGCCGCGGTGACTCGCTGCTCGAACGGATCGAAGCCGACGCGCGCGCCCAGGGGCTTGAGCGCTTGTTCGTGCTTTCCACCCAGACCATGCACTGGTTCCAGGAACGCGGTTACCTCCCCGGTGACCTCAACGCGTTGCCGCTGCAACGCGCCGCGCTTTACAATTTTCAACGCCGGTCAAAGATTTTCATCAAGACGCTCAGCACGTGATGGCCTGGCTCTGCGTCGCAGCGCCGGTCAGTCGGCGCCGCGGTGCGATCAGAATGCCTCTTCAGCCTTCGCGGGCCTAGCCTCGCGAGAACCAGACCCGCTCGAGCGGGCACTCCGCGCCACCGCGCTGCCGTTGCTCCGGGGATAAAGTTAGCCCGACTTTGCTTCACCGCAACACGGCATTCTGTCGCGCGAGGCGAACCCATCGTCGGCGCGCGCGTTCCCCCGCCTCAAGAGATTCGCGCCGCAGTCGATAAGGCCCGCAAGGAGTCTTCGCGCGGCCGGGTACCCGCCGACGGCGCTCGGCGCGAGTCGGAAGTCACCGTGCCGAGTCGCGGCAACCTCCGCGCACGCCGCTCGGGCAACCGCCGTGACGAACCCCGCACGAACGCAGAACGCACACCCATGGAGTTACCCGTGTCACTACGCACCAAAGTCATATCATTGTTGCTGGCATTATTCGGCATCTACGCGGGCGTCAATTATCTGGTTCAACGCCAGGTCGTTTACCCGAATTTTGTTGAACTGGAACGTGAAGAGGCCCAGAAGAACGTCGAGCGGGCGGTAGAAGCCTTGCAGCGCGAGCTCGAACTGCTGCAGCCCTCGGTCGCAACCTGGGCCTTCTGGGACGACACCTACCACTTCATTAGCGACCTCAACGAGGAATACGTGCGTTCGAACCTGAATCTCGAGGCGCTCGAAAGCCTCCAGGTTCAGGTGCTTGCGTTTTACAACCGCGACGGACAGCGAATCTGGGGCATGTCCGTCGATTTGGATCAGCGCACCGAACTCGACCCCAATGTATTTCTGCCCCAGGTGTTGCCGAGCGGGCATCCGCTACGCACTGACGCCGCCGAAACCGCCCGCGTGTCAGGGCTCATGAATCAGGCCTCAGGGCCGATGTTGTTCGTGTCCTTTCCCATCCTGACCACCGAGCGGCAAGGCCCGTCACGCGGCAGTGTCGTGATGGGTCGGCTGCTCGACGACGCGGCGGTCGCACGCATTGCGAGCCAAACCCGCATCGATTTGCGGATTCAAGCACCACCCGCGAACGCGCGCGCCAGCGCGGCGCGAGGCCTGCATGGAACGCTGGCGCACACGCCCATCGCGCTGACAGAAGCAGCCGCTGGGCTGGTTGGCACCACGACCCTGCACGATCTTAACGGCCAGGCGGCGATCGACCTGGTCGTCAATACCCCGCGTGAAATCACCGCCCGCGGCGAAAACGCGCTGCGTTTCGCAAATCTGTCGACCGCGCTGGCCGGCGCCTTGGCCTTGGTTCTGATCCTCGTGCTGTTGCGGCGGACGGTATTCGACCCGGTTTCGCAACTGACCGCTCACGCCACCGCGCTTGGCGCCCACGACGCGCTCGAAACGCAATTGAACCTCAATCGGCGCGATGAAATTGGCACGCTCGCGAAGGAGTTCGACCGCATGGTCGCCCGCCTCGCTGAGACCCGGCAACGCTTGCTCGACCAATCCTACCGCTCCGGCGTCGCCGAGATGGCCAGCGGCGTGCTGCACAACATCGGCAATGCCATCACGCCAGTCAGCGTCAAGCTGACGACGCTCAAGCAGGAACTGCAGCAAGCGCCACTGGCGGAAATCGAAATGGCCCGCGCCGAACTCGCGGATCCGGCCACGCCCCCGGAGCGCAGCCGCGACCTCACCCAGTTTCTGGAACTGGCAGCGGGTGAGGTCGGCAACCTGGTGCAGCGCATGACGCGCGCGCTCGATACGGTGCAAACCCAGGTCAGCCACGTCGAATCGATCCTGGCGGACCAGCAACGTTTCAGCCGCGCCGAACGCGTGCTCGAACCGCTCGCGCTCGGTCCAGTCGTAGCGGAAACGGTCGAGCTGTTGCCGGAATCCCTGCGCGGCTTCACGACGGTGGAGATCGACCCCGCGCTCATGCACCAGGCCCCGGTGTTCGCCGCACGCGTCGCGTTGCAGCAAGTCATCAATAACCTTTTGATCAATGCCGCGGAATCGATTCGCGAAAGCGGGCAAGGCGCCGATACCGGCCGCATCGTCATCCGCGCGGTGGGAGATACCGACGACGCCACCGTTCACCTCTGCGTCGAGGACAACGGGATCGGGATCGCAGAAGAAAATCTCGCGCGGCTGTTCGAGCGTGGCTACTCGACCAAGGCGCGCGGCTCCGGCATGGGTCTGCACTGGAGCGCGAATACGGTATCGGCGATGGGCGGGCAGCTTTACGTCCGCAGTGCCGGGATCGGCCGCGGCGCCCGCATGCACCTGCTGCTCGCCAGCGCGAACGCATCAATGGAACAACCGGGGATCGCTGCATGAACCACCCAACTCACGGCAACGAAGCCGCACCGATTCGCGTTCTGGTAGCGGACGACGAGGTCGCCATTCGCGACAGCTATCGCGAAATCCTGCAGCCACCCGAAACGACGCAAGCCAGCACCGGGTTGCAAGACATGCGCGCACGGCTGTTCGGCAACGCTCGCCCGGCCCTCGCCCGCGAGCGCTTCGATCTGGTCTACTGCAGCGGCGCGGAGGAAGCCGTGCAGGCCGTACGCGACGCCCGCGCCGCGGGCCGTCCGTTCGCCCTCGCGTTTCTCGACATGCGCATGCCACCGGGACCGGACGGTGTCTGGGCCGCGATCCGGATCCGCGAACTCGAACCCCGGCTCGACATCGTCGTCGCCACCGCCTATTCCGACCTCGATCCCGATGAGATCGCACACAAGGTTCCGCCGAGCGGAAGTTTGTTCTACTTGCAAAAGCCGTTTCATCCTCACGAAGTGCGCCAACTCGCGGGGGCGCTGGGCCGGCGTCGGGTCGCCGAGGACCGGATTCGCCAGCTCGCCTATTTCGACGAAATCACCGGCCTACCCAATCGCGCGCTGTTTAAGGAACGGCTCGGTCAGGCCTTGTTGCTCGCGCGGCGCAATCAGCGTCATCTCGCGGTGTTGTTCCTCGATCTCGACAACTTCAAACGCATTAACGACACCCTCGGCCATTCGACCGGTGACCTGCTGCTGAGTGAGGTCGCCAAACGTCTGTTGCTGAATCTGCGCACCAGCGATGCGATCGCGCAAGGCCGGCCGGAACCGGACCACGAGGATCTGGCCCGGCTCGGTGGCGACGAATTCACGGTACTCCTGGCCGAGATCGCCCAGGCAACCGACGCCGCGGTCGTCGCGCAGCGGATCGTCGAAGCCCTCGGCAAGCCGATCGAACTCGCCGGTCACGAGATCACCGTCACGACCAGCATCGGAATCGCGGTCTACCCCGATGACGGTCAGGACGTCGAAACCTTGATCAAGAATGCCGACATGGCGATGTACTTCGCCAAGCGCGAGGGGCGCAACGCCTTTCAGTTCTACAACGAGAGCATGAATACCGCGGCGCTCAAGCGCATGACGCTCGAAAAGCACCTGCGCCGCGCCCTCGAACGCGGCGAATTCTCGCTGCACTACCAACCGCAAATGGAGGTCAAGTCGGGCCGAATCTCCGGCGCCGAGGCGCTGTTGCGCTGGAACAACAGCGAGCTGGGGTCGATCTCGCCCGCGGAGTTCATCCCGCTCGCGGAGGAAACCGGCCTGATCCTGCCGATCGGGGAATGGGTGCTGCGCACCGCCTGCGCCCAGGCCAAGGCCTGGCATGACGCGGGCGTCGCGCTGCCCCGCGTCGCCGTGAATGTCTCGGTGCGCCAATTCGCCCAGGCCGGGTTTGCGAAGCTGGTCAAGGAGATCCTGGATGAAACCGGGCTGATACCGGCGACCTTGGAACTGGAAATCACCGAGAGCGTGATCATGAAAGATGGCGATGCGGCGCTGAATACCCTGCGCGAACTCAAGGCCGTCGGCGTACAACTCGCCATCGACGACTTCGGCACCGGCTATTCGAGTCTCGCCTATCTCAAACAATTCCCGATCGACCGGCTCAAGATCGACCGAACTTTCGTCTCGGCGATCAACGTCGATGCGCGCGACCGTGCGATCGCGGCGGCGGTGATCGCGATGGCCGAGAGCATGAACCTGAGCGTCACCGCGGAAGGGGTCGAAACCGAGGGTCAACTGAGCTTCCTCGAATCGCGTCATTGCCACGAGGCCCAAGGCTATCTACTCAGTCGCCCCCTGCCATCGACTGAGGCCGGGGCGTTTCTGAGTCAGGACAGTAACCCGGCGGCAGCGTTCCCCACCCGTGCCGCCTCCGGGTAAACCCTCGCGTGCGTGTTACCATGCGCGCCTCCATCAGAACGGGCGCGGCGCGCAATGGACCTCTGGACCCATCTCGGTCAGGCGATTCAGACCGCGACCGGTGAACCCTTCAATCTGCTCGCCCGGCGCGGTGCGGGCGGCGGCTGCATCAACGAAGGCTGGCATCTCGAAGGAGCCCGGCAACGCTATTTCGTCAAGCTGAACGCGGCCGCGCAAGCCGAGATGTTCGCGGCCGAAGCCGACGGCTTGCGGGAACTGCGCAACTCAGCGGCTTTGACCGTACCGGCGCCGGTTTGCCACGGCGCCTTCGCCAACCATAGCTATCTCGTACTGGAGCATCTCGACCTGAGCGGTCGCGCCGATCCGGTGCTCCTCGGGCACGCGCTTGCGATGCTGCATCACCAAACCGCGCCTGCGTTTGGCTGGTATCGCGACAACACCCTCGGTACTACCCCGCAAGCGAATCGCTGGAACACGGATTGGCCGCTGTTCTGGCGCGACCGGCGCCTCGGCGCCCAGCTTGAACTGGCCCGTCGCAATGCCGCGCCGCGGCGGCTGCTGGAACGTGGCGAACGCTTGCGCGCGGACTGTGCGACCCTGTTCGCCGGTCACACGGTCACCCCCGCGCTGCTGCACGGCGACCTCTGGAGCGGTAACTGGGGCTTTACCCGCGACGGTTCACCCGCCGTCTTCGACCCGGCCGTTTACTACGGCGACCACGAGGCCGACCTCGCAATGATGGAGCTATTCGGCCACCCGGGCGCAGATTTTTTCGCCGCTTACGGCGAGCGGCGACCGATCGATCCCGGGTATACCGTACGCAAAGGTTTCTATAATCTTTACCATATCCTCAATCACTTCAATCTGTTTGGCGGGGGTTACGCCAATCAGGCCGAGCGCACGATCGACCGGCTGCTCGCCGAAGTGCATTGATCCCGTCCGATGGCTGAACAGAAGAACCGCTATGCCTCGAATATGGCTCGCCCGGCTGACCGCATTCCTGATCGTGCTGGGCACGCCGTTACACGCGGCGCTTGATCCACAAACTCTACCCGAGACACTCAAACCGTGGGTGAACTGGGTGCTGCACGATACGCCGACCGCGCGCTGCACCCCATTCTGGCAAGCGCAGCAACCGGCCCGCTGCGCCTGGCCGGGACCCTTGCAGGTCAGCGTTGGTACCAGCGGCGGGCGCTTTACGCAGACTTGGCAGACCGAGGCCGAGACCTGGATTCCGCTCCCCGGCAGCGCCGAGCGTTGGCCGCAAACCGTCACGCTCGACAAGCAACCGGCCACCGTGGTGTCGCGCGCGGGTCGGCCAATGTTGCGCATGCCCGCGGGCCAATCGCAAATCACCGGCGAGTGGCTTTGGTCGACACCGCCCGAGGCGCTGGAGATTCCCGCGGAGGTCGGGCTGATCGCACTGGAGGTCAATGGCACCGCGGTCGCGCGGCCCTACCTCGACGGTGCCGGGCGGCTCTGGCTGCGCGCGGTCGACGCGGATGCGACCAGCGGTGCGGAGAGCCCGCTCGAACTCAAGGTGCACCGCAAGCTGATCGACGACATCCCGCTGCGGCTCGAAACCCGGATCGCCCTCCGCGCCGCGGGCACCGCACGCGAGCTCAGGTTGCCGAACCCGCTCCCGGCAGACGCCGTCGCGTTGGCGCTCGAAAGCCCGCTGCCCGCGCGCCTCAACGCCGACGGCAGCCTCAGTCTGCAACTGCGCCCCGGCGAATGGACCATTACCCTGGTGACCCGCTTTCCCACGCCGCCGACGCAACTCACCGCGAGCCGCGCCGACACCCCGTGGCCAGGGTTCGAAATCTGGAGCTACGAGGCCGTTCCACAGCTGCGCCTGGCGGAGCTTGACGGCGCGGCAGCGGTGGACCCGGCCGGCGCTGGCGTGCCAGACGACTGGCGCGCATTGCCCGCGTACCGGCTCGATCCGGATACGGTGCTCACGCTCAAAACTCGACAACGCGGACTCGGAGCGCGCTTCGCAGCCCAGATCGAGTTGCGCCGCGAACTCTGGCTGGACTTTAACGGCGCTGGCTATAGCCTGCGCGACCATCTCAGCGGAACCCTGGGCGCGGACGACTGGCGCCTGAGCGCACTGCCGCCACTCGAACTCGGCCGCGCCGCGTTGCACGGCGTCGCGCTGGCGCCAACCCAAGCCGCGGCGGAGCCTGGCGTCGGTTTCGAACTGCGTGGGGACCCGCTCGACCTCATCGCCGACGGGCGCCTGCGCGGCGATGGCGCCCGCCTGCCGGTTTCCGGCTGGCAAGCGCGGTTGCAGGCGGTCACTACCGAACTCCATCTGCCCCCCGGCTGGACCCTGCTCCACGTCACCGGGACCGACAACCTACCCAACACCTGGCTCACGCGCTGGTCCTTGCTCGACCTCTTTCTGGTCCTGCTGACCGCGCTCGCGATTGGACGCTTCTGGAGCTGGCCGTGGGCGCTGGCGGCCTTGGTCGGGCTGGCACTGGTATGGCACGAACCGGGCGCGCCGCGGTGGACCTGGATCAACCTGATCGCCGCGACCGCGCTGCTCACGCTGCTCCCCGGTGGCCAGTTGCGGCGGTGGTCGGGGTGGTACCGCACTTTGAGTTGGGCCGCGTTGCTGGTGATCGCGGTGCCGTTTTTCGTCCAGCAGGCGCGGCTCGCGTTGCATCCTCAACTTGAGGCGCCCATCGCGGCCGAGCGCCTCGACCCGCTCGACCACCTGGCGCATCGCGCCGAGTCACTCGCGATGGCGCCGGCATTCGATGCCGCGGCCGTCGCCGTGGCGCCACGCACCAAGGCCTTGCCCTCGCGCAGCGAACTCCCGAGTGCGCCACTCAGCTACGATCCCGACCGCGTGATCCCGACCGGCCCCGGCATGCCGCGCTGGCGCACCGAGCCGATTCAACTGCGCTGGCAGGGACCGATCGCCGCCGAGCAGACCTTCCAGCTCTGGCTCCTGCCACCGCTCGGCAACAGCCTGCTGCGGGGCTTGAGCATCGCGCTCCTGGCCTGGTTAGCTTTGCGTCTGCTGCGGGTCCGGTTGGTCAAGCCTCTGGCCTTGCAACGCCTGCCGGCGGGCGCGACTGCGTTACTCCTGGTGTTCCTGGCGCTCCCACCGCCGGTGGGCGCAACGAGTTATCCCCCGCCCGAGTTGCTGCAAACCTTGCGTGACCGCCTGCTGACCCCGCCCGAGTGTGCGCCGGAGTGCCTGACCCTCGCCCAGTTGCTGATTGAGGCCAACGCGTCGACAATCGCGCTGCACCTGGAATTTCACGCCGCTGCGGCAACCGCGGCCCCGTTACCGGTGCGCGCGCCGGGCTGGCCTGGACTCACGCTGCAGCTCGATGGCAAACCCGCCACAGCGTTGGCGACCAGCGCCACCGGCCCGTTGTGGACCACCGTCCCTGCCGGCCGCCACGTGGTCACGCTGCAAGCGCCGGCCGCAACGTTGACGCGCCTGGAGCTTCCACTCGGGATGCCGGCGCAGTCCATCGCCAGCAAACTCAGCGGCTGGCAGTTGCATGGCGTGCACGAAGGGCGCGCGACCGAGGCGGCGTTGCTCCTGAGTCGTGCGGCGGAAACCGCGGACACGCCCCGCGCCAACGACAACGCCTTGCCGGCGTTTTTCGAAATCCACCGTCATTTGAGCCTTGATCGTGATTGGTCGGTCACCACTGAGGTTCGCCGCGCCACGGCGGCGGGGCCGGCGGTCCGTCTTAAGGTTCCGCTGCTGCCGGGCGAGACTGTGTTGAGCGCAGATCTCATCGCGGCAGACGGAGCGGTCGAGATCACAGTTGAGGATCAGGTCACCTGGCGCTCGAGCCTCACCCGCGCCGAACAACTTTCCCTCACGGCAGCGCCGACCAGCGACTGGAGCGAAACCTGGCAGGTCGAACCGGGCATCTGGTGGCATCTCGAATTCAGCGACCTCGCGCCGGTCGAAGCCCGCGCGCCGCTGCTGATCTGGCGTCCCTGGCCCGGCGAAACGCTCAATCTGCGCCTCACCCGCCCCGAACCCGTGCCCGGCGCCACCCTCGCGGTCGAGCAAAGTCGTCTGACACTGACCCCGGGCAACCACTCGACCCAGGCCAGTCTCGATCTGACCCTCCGCAGCGCGCAGGGTGGACGGCACCGCATTGCGTTGCCCGCAAACGCCGAGCTTGAGCGCGTGACCCACAACGATCGCCCATTGGCGCTCGATGCCGATGCCGGGATGGTGACGTTGCCGTTACAGGTCGGCGAGCAAAGCTTTAGCCTGGTTTGGCGCGAACCGCACGGCCTCGCGAGCGAGTTCGGGGCGCGGGCGGTCGAACTCGACGCTGCGGCGGTCAACAGCCATGTCCGCTATCAATTGCCACCGACGCGCTGGATTTTATGGACCTGGGGACCGCGCCAAGGCCCCGCGGTGATGTTTTGGGCCCTGCTCCTGGTTCTGCTGGGGGTGGCGATCGCGCTTGCTCGGATCCCGTTGACACCACTGCGCACCACCGCCTGGTTCCTGCTGCTACTCGGCTTGAGCCAGCTACCGAGTTACACCGGACTGATCGTGGTTGCCTGGTTGCTGGCGCTCGGCGGGCGCGCGCGCAGTTCGCCCGAACGCAGCGGCTGGAGTTTCAACCTGATGCAGATCGGGCTTGCGGCGCTCACGGTCGCCGCGATCGGGACACTGTTTCTCGCAGTTCATCAAGGGCTGCTCGGCGATCCGGAGATGCATGTCGCCGGCAATTTTTCGTCGCCCACCCAGCTCAATTGGTACCAAGATCGCAGCCATGGCACCTTGGCGACGCCGGTCGTCTGGTCGGTCTCGGTCTGGTGGTACCGACTGCTGATGCTCGCCTGGGCACTATGGCTGGCCTTCGCGCTCCTGCGCTGGTTGCGTTGGGGTTGGGAATGCTACAGCACGCACCAGCTCTGGCGACCCTGGCGCGACCGCGCGCCCCCCGTGGCCACGCCGCCAACGGCCAACCCGTCGCCGCCCGCGCCTTCGCCCGGTGACAATCCAGCGTGATCGGCGCCGCAATGACGGCGATTTCGCGTCACGATCCCGCGCCAAAGCGAAACCGCACCAACTCACGGACCATTCACCGCCCGCAGGATGCAAAACGCCGGACTCGATCCGTATCGGCACGCGGTTGCGGTACCGTCATGGTTTCAGCGGGCATTCAGGTCGGCGCGCCTAGACTGTTTCCATCGCGCGAGTGCGATCGTGCCAAATCGCCACATAGCGCCGGTGGCGGCGGTCATTGAGGACTGCGCTGTCACAAAGTGAACGAGGGATGCAGTGCAAGCCAATGCCGGGCGAGAAAGCGCAAGTTAAAGGCAGTAAATGAGCATTTTGAACGAGGTTTTTTACGTCGCGATGCGCCCTTTAGCCCTTGGTGACACAGCGGTACGAGGCAGCATACGCCAGACGTGAACGCCGTGATCATCGCAAAGGTTTTCGGTAGCGAGCACCCCCCCATTTATCGCTAGAATAGACGCATGAACATTCGAGTCTGGTTTTTGATCGCCGCCGTCGGCCTGCTGTTGCCGACCCTGCTCGCCGCGCAAGCTGGCGGCGATCGCGGCGCGCGCGACGGCGACAATCGCAGTCGCGATCACGCCGCCCGCATCGCGCGCGAACGTGCGGGCAACGGTCGGGTGCTTGAGGTGCGCCCGGAACAGCGCGACGACGGTCACTCCGACTACCGCGTCAAGATCCTGCGCAACGATGGCCGGGTCCAGATCCTGGACGTGGACGGCGCGTCGGGTGAGGTGCGTGACTGATGCGGGTGTTGATCATCGAAGACGAGCCTTCGCTGCGCACCCAGCTCGCCGCGGCCCTGGAAGCGCAGGGCTATGTGGCCGACACCGCGGGCAACGGTCGCGACGGAAGCTGGGCGGCACGCGAATTGCCACTCGACGCGGCGATCATCGATCTCGGCCTGCCCGACGGCGATGGTTTGCAGATCATTCGCGAGCTGCGCGCCGCCGGACGCGACTTCCCGGTCCTGATTCTGACCGCGCGCGACCGCTGGCAGGACAAGGTCACCGGCCTCGAGACCGGCGCTGACGATTACCTCACCAAGCCGTTTCAATTGGAGGAGTTGCTCGCGCGCCTGCGTGCCCTGATCCGTCGCAGTGGGCGCTGGAGCCAATCGGTGCTGGCCAGCGGCCCGTTCGTACTTGACCCGCAATCGCAACATCTCTCCGCCGATGGCCAAGCAGTCGAACTCACCGCCTACGAGTACCGCCTGCTGGAGTACCTGATCCTGCATGCCGGCGAAGTGCTGTCCAAATCAACCCTGGTCGATCACCTTTACGCCGAGGCCGACGAGCGCGACAGCAACGTCATCGAGGTCTTTATCCGACGCCTGCGCCAGAAACTCGATCCTGCCGAAACCCTACAACCGATCGAGACCCTGCGCGGTCGCGGCTATCGCTGGCGGCTCCCGCGTCACGCCGGGCAATGAGTTCGCTGCGCCGCCGCCTGCTCGGGGTGGGCGGCACGTTGCTGCTGCTGTTTACCGGACTGACTGGGCTGGCGCTGGAATGGGCCTTAACCCGCTACACCCAGCAAGCCGAACACGAGCGTCTGCAAGGCCTGGTGTATACCCTCCTTGGGGCGATGGACGTCGCCAACGATGGCACCCCCCGCATCCGTGCCGAAGCCATTCAGGAACCCCGCTTCGGACAGCTCGATTCCGGCCTCAGTGCCGCAATCTACAACGCAAAAGGGGAGCCGGTCTGGCGTTCGTTTTCGCGGCTTGATCACGCGCTGACCACCGAGACCCCCGAGGTCAACGAATGGCGCTTTAACATCGGCACATCGTTCCGATTGAGCTACGGCATCGAGTGGCTGGCAAGCCGCAAGCGCCAATACCGCTTCACAGTAAGCGTTGAGGAATCCGCCAGCCCATTGCAGACCCAGCGCGTGCAATTTACCCGCCAGCTCTGGACCTGGCTCGGCCTCAGCACGCTGTTACTGTTACTAACCCTGCTCGCGCTGATGCGCTGGGCGATACGCCCCTTGAGCGCACTGACGTCGGAACTCGACGAGATCCGCGCCGGCGCCAAACAACAGATCTCGACCCGGGTACCGGCCGAAATTCTGCCGTTGACGCAGAGTTTGAACACCTTGCTTGCGCACCAGCAACAGCAACAATCGCGCTTTCGCGATGCGCTTGCCGACCTCGCCCACAGCCTGAAAACGCCGCTGACGGTGCTGCAAGGGGCGCTGCGCGGGCGCCCCAATCCGCAGATCGCCGAGCAGATCGAGCGCATGCAACAGATCATCGGCTACCAGTTGCAGCGCGCCGCGACCATGGGGGGCAAGGCCTTGCAGACGCCACGTGCGGTGCGCCCGGTGGTAGAACGCTTGATCGCAGCCTTGTCCAAGGTCTACCGCGACAAGGCGATCACCTTCGAGATCGACCTCGACCCCAGCTTCACGCTCGCGTTTGAAGAGGGCGATTTGATGGAACTGCTCGGCAATCTGCTCGACAACGCCGCCAAATACGGGCGCACCCGGGTCGCAATCGGGGCGGATCCCAACCACCCCGAAGCACTTTGCATCGACGACGATGGCCCCGGATTTCCGCCCGACGCCCAGCGCCTCTTGGATCGCGGCGCCCGCGCCGATCTGCGTCAGCCCGGCCAGGGAATCGGCCTCGCCGTGGCCTACGATATCGTGCGAGCCTACGGCGCGGAACTGCGGCTGACAGCCAATCCGAGTGGCGGCGCCCGGGTGGTCGTGGTGCCGCGGGCGCCGGCATGATCGACTGCGTTTTACCGTGAAAGAACCCGATTCCGAGGGCTGCCGCTCCAGATTGGCCAGGCGGGCGCGTCGGCCGCAGGCAGGCTGGGTTTACCGGGTCTCCCACCTACCCGACCCAGAACGGCTTGCATCCTCCAGAGCGGTATTCTCCCCAAAGTTAGCCAAGCCGGCGCGAAACCCGCACCACGTCGCGGTCGTCCGGGTGCGGCGAATGTGCAAACCCGAGGCGCTCCGATAACCGCAGCATGCCGCGATTGCGCGCCAGCACCTCGCCATCGAGCACTCGCAGGCCCCGTCCCCGCGCGGTTTTCATCAACACCTCCATCAACCGGGCGCCGATCCCGCGCCCCTGCCACACATCGGCCACCACGATGGCAAACTCGGCGCTCTCGCCGTCGGGCTGGATGAAATAGCGCGCGACACCGAGCATCTGCGACCGATGTTCCACCTCGGTCAACGCGACGAACGCCATCTCGCGATCGTAGTCGATCTGGGTGAACCGCACCAGCATGTCCGGCGTCAACTCGGTCAAGGCCTGCATGAAGCGCATGAAGCGCGATTCGTCCGACAGCTCACGCACGAAGCCCTGCTCCATCGGTGCGTCCTCGGGGCGGATCGGCCGGATCAGCACCTCGACACCGTCGCCGAGCATCAAGGTCTGCGTCAGATGCGACGGATAGGGGTGAATTGCCATATGGGCATAGGGTTCGAGCCCATGCGGCGGCGACCGCACTTCGATATGGGCGTCGACCGCGAGCATCCCGCGCTCGTCGGCGAGGAGCGGATTAATATCGAGCGCCTCGATTTCCGGCAGCTCGCAGGCCATTTCCGAAACCCGCAGCAACACCTGTTCCAGCTGCTGCAACGGCACCGGCGGCAGATTGCGGAAACCACCGAGCAAGCGCGACACCCGGGTACGCCGGATCAGGCGCTCCGCCAGCACGCTGTTCAACGGCGGCAACGCGAGCGCGCGATCCTGCAAGACCTCGACGGTCAGGCCACCGGCACCAAAGGCGATCACCGGGCCGAACACCGGGTCGCGGGTCACACCAACGAACAGTTCGCGCAGATTGAGCCCGGTGTGCATGTGCTCGACCGTCACCCCTTCGATCTGCAGATCCGGGCGCGCGGCGTGGACCCGATCCAGCAACTCCTGAGTCTGCTGCATCACGGTCTGGGCGCTGCTGACGTTGAGCCGCACCCCGCCAACGTCGGTCTTGTGTGCCAGACGCGGCGCGCAGATCTTGAGCGCGACCGGAAAACCAAGCGTCTCGGCGGCCAGCATCGCCTCGTTCGGGCTGCGTGCGAGGATGGTCGGATTGGTCGGAATTCGAAACGCCGCCAGAATGGCCTTCGACTCGCGGGTGGTCAGTTGATTGCGGCCGGTCACCCGCGCCGCGTCGATGATCAGGCGCGCACCGGTCACGTCGGCCGGCTCATCGAGGTTCAACGATCCCGGCGTCTGCATCAGCATGGCCTGGTTGCGCCGATGCTGAACGACGTATCCCAGCGCTTCGACCGCCGCCTCGGGCGCTTTGAAGTGCGGCATCCCGGCGGCATCGAACCGCGCCCGCGCCCCTTCGACGAGGCGATCGCCCATCCAGCACGCGAGCAGATATTTGTCGCTCTCCAACGCGGCGTCGATCACCGCTTGCGCGCATTTGTCGGGGTCCGTCATCGCCTGCGGCGTCAGCATCACCAATACGGTGTCAACGCCGGGGTCGGTCAAGGCGATGCGCAAGGTCTCGCGGTAACGCTCGGGGGTCGCGTCGCCCAGCAGATCGACCGGATTGCCATGCGACCAGTGCGCCGGCAGCAGCGCATCAAGCGCCTTCAGGCTGGCCTCGCTCAAGCCGGCGAGCGGCACCCCCTTTTCCTCCGCGCGATCGACCGCCATCACGCCCGGACCGCCGCCATTGGTGACGATCAGCAAGCGTTCGCCATGCGGCCGCGGCGCCCGCGCCAGGGTCTGCGCCGAGGCAAACAACTGCGATACGGTGGTCACCCGAACCACCCCGGCACGCTCCAGCGCGGCGGTGAAGACATCGTCGTTGGCGATCAGCACCCCGGTGTGGGAATGCGCGGCAAGCAACCCGCGTTCGTGGCGCGCGGCTTTGAGCACCGTCACCGGCTTCAGCCGCGCCGCCGCGCGCAAACCGCTCAGAAAGTGGCGCGGATCGCGCACCCCTTCGATATAGATCAGGATGCCGCGGGTCTGACTGTCGAGCGCGAGGTAGTCCAGCACGTCGCCGAAATCGACATCGGCAACGTCGCCGAGCGACACCACCGACGAAAAGCCGATCCCGCCCGCCTCCGCCCAATCCAGCACCGCGGTGCAGATCGCCCCCGATTGCGATACCAGCGCAAGGCTGCCCGGCGCGACCTGATTACGGCTGAAAGTGGCATTAAGACCCAGCTTCGGCCGCATCACGCCGAGACAGTTGGGTCCGACCAGACGCATCCCGAAACGGCGCGCCTCTTCGACCACCGTCGTTTGCAGCCGTTTCCCCTTGGCGCCGGCCTCACCGAAACCGGCCGACAGCACCACCACGACCTTGACCCCATGGTTGCCGCATTGCCGGATGATGTCCGGCACACTTGCCGCGGGCGTCGTCACCAGGGCCAACTCGACCCGACCATGCAACGCTTCGAGATTGGGATAACAGCGCTGCCCACGGACTCGCCGGTGCTTGGGGTTGATCGGAAACAACTCGCCGCTGTACTTGGCGCCGAGCAGGTTGGCAAACACCGTCGTACCCACCGACCCGGCGCGCTCGCTGGCGCCAAACACGGCTACGCTGCGCGGGTTGAAAAGGGTGTGTAAACTGTGAGAACCCATGCCGAATCTCCCGCCGAAAGGCTTAACGATGCCGGATATGGTGCGATGCAATATTAACCTTAGAACGGCTGCATGCGCATGACCACGACTATTCTGACTCATCCCGACTGCCTGCTACATAACAATGGCCCCCATCATCCCGAATGTCGCGAGCGCTTGACCGTATTGTTCGATCACCTGGTCGCGCAACAACTCGATCCCTGGTTCCAACACCTCGACGCGCCTTTGGCGACTCGCGACGATCTGCTGCTCGCGCACAGCCCGGAATACATCGACATGATCCATGCGATGGCGCCCGAGGAAGGCCTGACCTGGATCGCCGGCGACACCGCGATGAATCCCCATTCGCTCACGGCCAGCCTGCGGTCGGCTGGCGCCGCATTGCAAGCGGTGGAACTGGTGATAACCGGAAAATCGCGCAACGCCTTCTGCGCCATTCGTCCACCCGGGCACCACGCCGGGCCGGATAGCGGCTGTGGCTTCTGTATTTTCAATAACGTCGCAATCGCGGCCAAGGCCGCGCTGGAGCGTCACGGTCTGCGGCGAGTCGCCGTGATCGACTTCGATGTACACCACGGCGACGGCACCGAGGACATCGTCCACGACGATCCGCGGATCCTGTTCTGTTCCAGCTTTCAGTATCCGTACTATCCCAACCGCGGCGCGGACACGGTGAGCGATCACATCGTCAATGTGCCACTCCCCGGCGGCACCACCGGCGCCACCTGGCGACCCGCGGTCAGCGCGGCCTGGTTCGATCGTCTCGACGCGTTCGCCCCGGAATTGATCTTGATCTCGGCCGGATTCGACGGCCACCGCGAGGACGACATGGCGCATTTCGGCCTCGACGAGTCCGACTACGCCTGGCTGACGCAAGCGTTGCTCGACATCGCCGAGCGCCACGCCCACGGCCGGATCGTGTCGGTACTGGAGGGGGGTTACAACCCACAGGCCCAGGCGCGCAGCGTGGCTGCGCATTTGCGGGTATTGTCCGGGTTATAGCGCCGGGCGACGGTGCTGCGCCTGCGACCCGGCGCGGCGCGTGTCAGATCCGGTCGCTGGCTTCCAGCAACAAGTGGTAACGCAGGGTGGTCGCGGGATCCAATTGTTCCCAGCGAAACCGCCAATGCCAGTTGTCAGTTGCAGTCGCCGGGGTGTTCATGCGGTTGCCGGCGCCAAGCGCGAGGATGTCCTGCATGGTTAGAACCGTGAGTCCGGCATCGGAGCCAAGCAAGGTTTCGATCATCGCATCGAGCGCCGAGTCTTCCGGCCCGATCCCCAGCACGGAACGAATGTAGCCCTGGGCATCCGCCGGTAGCGCGTCGAACCAGGCGAGAACGGTATCGTTGTCGTGGGTTCCGGCATACGCAACGGATTCAATCGGATAGAACTCGGGCAGATGCGGATTGTCGCTGCTGCCGTCGAAGGCGAATTGCAAAACTTTCATTCCCGGGATGTGATATTTCTCGCGCAGTTGATGCACCTCGGCGGTGATATAGCCGAGATCTTCGGCGACCAGCGGCAGACCGCCGAGTTTCGCCCGCAACCGTTCGAGCAGCGCGTCGCCCGGGGCCTCGACCCAAACCCCGGCCGCGGCGGTCTCAGCCCCGGCGGGAATCCGCCAGTAGGCCTGCAACGCGCGAAAATGGTCGATACGCAGCAGATCGAACAACGCCATCTGGCGCTTGACGCGACCGACCCACCAGGAAAATTCGCTCGCCTCCATCGCGTCCCATTGATAGACGGGGTTGCCCCACAGTTGACCGGTCGCGGAAAAGAGATCAGGTGGAACGCCCGCGATCGCGGTCGGATGGCCCTCCGCGTCGACGGTAAACAGCTCGCGATTGGCCCATACATCGGCACTGTCATGCGAAACGTAGAGCGGCATATCA
Organism: uncultured Thiotrichales bacterium; assembly: GCA_964620675.1. Classification (GTDB taxonomy): domain Bacteria; phylum Pseudomonadota; class Gammaproteobacteria; order UWMA-0217; family UWMA-0217; genus CAYSFW01. The sequence continues at coordinate 37,353 of CAZUJU010000027.1, forward strand.
CCAAACAGGCTGATCTTGCGCGCATTGGCGTAACGCTTGAGCGCCTGCCATTGGCGTTCGAACAAGTATTGTTCGATGACGATCGCGCGATAGTAGTCGGTGTAGCGATTCAAGACCTCGCGCACCGGCTTGCGGTCCCGCTGCCTGAGTTCGAGTGGCCATTCCCACCACGGCCGTTGTTGCTGGTCGAACCGCAGGGTCATGAACTGCGCGTAGTCCTGCAGCCAGTCCTGGTTGCGCTGAAGAAACTCGCCGGCATCGGGCAAGGCCTGAAACGAGTGGCGCTTGCCGGTCGCCTCCAGGGCTGCGACGAGCGCATCGCGTCGGTATTCGGATTGCCCCCGGAACAGCTCGACCAGCCAGCTGTCCTTGAGTCCCGAATCTTCGTTCAAAGCCGTAAGCGTGATCAGGTCGGGATTGCCGGCAAACACCGACAGGCTCAGATACGGCGACCGATCACCGTGGGTGGGACCGAGCGGCAAGACCTGCCAGATGGAGAATCCGGCTTCCTGCATCCAGTCAACGAAGCGGCGGGCGTGATGATCGAATCGACCCCAGTCGCCCTCCCCGGGCAACGAAGTGACGTGGAGCAAGACGCCGGCGCGGCGTTGTTCGAAAAAACTATACACTCCGATGTTCCCTGAAAGTTCTTCGGGCTTGAATTGACTCGACTGTAACCCGTGGGCTGATGGCCAAGACATGCGCTTAATTGGGTACCGACATGCGATCTTGCCGGCACCTTGGTTTGACTACTCGCTGCCGCGGCGCATCACGCCACCGGCCTCGGTCGTCGCGGCGTGGCTGCCGACGCTGAGCGGCAGGTCGAGTGCCTCCGGCGCGGGCTGCCCGATCAGCCGATACAGGTTGCGCAGATTTTTCCGGTAAAGCTGATCGAAATCTCTGACCGACTGCGCCGGATTGTAATCACCAAACCACCAGAACCAGTCCGATCCTTCGCAAACCGCGAGTTGTTCGAGGAGTTCGCGGTCTTCGCGCGCGGCGGGATTCAGCGCCCAGTGGGCATCGAGCGCACGCTTGGCGTCGCAGAGTAAATCCCAGGCGCGGTTCTTGAATGGATCACCCATCCAGGTCGCGAAGTTGCCGTAGACCCAGCTCCCGGCCACCAGTCCCGGCAGCACGCGCACCACCGGTTTGCGCGCCCGCAGCGCATCAAACGTGGTTAGGTTGATCAGGGAGTCTGCGCTCAGGCGGCGGTACAAAGCGTCGAGAAAATAGTACCCATTCGCCGGATAGTATTCCCACGCGTTTTCGCCATCGAGGATGATCGACACCGTGCGTCGATCCGGCTCGGTGCATACCGCGCGGATGTTGTGAATGTGGTTGATCAAGTCACCGACCGCATCCTCGGCGTGCCAGTTCGAGTAGGTGAATCCGATCAGATCCGACAATCCGTCGTCGCGAAAAAACAACAGCGCGTCGCTGGCGTCAAGCTGATACGCCACATGATGGCAGGGGTCGAGCGTGCCATGCGGCGTCTGGTGCGAATAGCGCGCCAGCGAATGGCGCAACACGCTGTCGCCGGTCGCGAGCCATTTGAATCCATACTCGTCGAGCAACCGTACCACCGGCTCGGACACACCGCCCTCCGAGGGCCAGATTCCGGTGGGCGCGCGCCCAAAACAACGCGCAAAGACCTTGCGGCCTTCATCGAGATGCCAGCGCGCCCGCGCTTCACCATCGGGATAAGCGGCGTTTTCCGGCAGCGCCGCATCCGGTAAGGCCTCGCGCAGGCTCTGAAAATCGAGCAGCAGCGGCAGCATCGGATGCGCATAAGGCGACATTGCCAGCTCCACCTGGCCGGCCTCCGCCAGCGCTCGATAACGCGGCACCACCGAGGCCAGTTGGCGTCCGATCACCAGCAGTAATTCGCGCCGGTCGGCGGCGGTGAAATGGCCGCCCTGCCGCGTCAGGCGCGCGATGACGGGATCGCTCAGGCGCACCGTTTCGCCCATCCAGGCGAGGTGATACCAGACCACCAGATCAATGAAAAACTGGGTGTGAAGGTACTCGACCTGGCCGGACCTGGAAAACTGGCGCGCCAATGCGACCAGCGCTTCGAATGCTGGGAAACGCGCGATCAGGCGTTGCTCATTGGCCTTGGTGCATGCCTCCAGCAGTCGCAACCGCGCGGCGGTATCGATAGCAAATGCCGCATCCGAGACCACGGCATTGAGCAGAAAGTCGCGTAGAGGTGCGCCGTGGGCGAGGTTACCATCGATCTGGCGGGCGTAATCCTCAAGCTGTTCGAGCAGGATCGGGGCGAAGTTGACCACCGCGCGCGCGCCGGGATGATTCTCCAGGTGCGCCGCCATGTCGACATAGTCCTTGGTGGCGTGGAGATAAGTCCACGGCAACTGGTACTCGCGTTGTGTAAGGTCGCGATACTCGGGCTGATGCATGTGCCACATCAGCACGACGTTGATCCGCGGCTGCGCCGCGATTGGTTCCGCTATTGTTACCTCAGAGGACACGATGCAGCTCCTGCCCAAGCATTTCCGGCGTCACCAGGACCACGCCCTTGCCGGTGACGTGGAAACGTTTACGGTCATCGGCCAGGTCGACACCGATCTGGGTACCGGCGGGGATACGGCAACCGCGATCGATCACCGCCTTGAGAATCGTGCAGTTCGGCTCGACCAGCACATCAGGCAGCAACACCGAGCTCTCAACGCGACTGCGCTCCTGCACCCGGACGTTCGAGAACAGCAGCGAATGACGCACAATCGCGCCGGAAACGATACAACCACCAGAGACCATCGAGTCGATCGCGTGACCGCGGCGGTCCTCGTCATCGAACACGAACTTGGCCGGCGGCGCCTGAGTCTGGTAGGTCCAGATCGGCCAGTCGCTGTCATAGAGGTTAAGTTCTGGCTCGACCCCGATCAGCTCCAGGTTCGCCTCCCAGAACGAATCCACGGTACCAACGTCGCGCCAATAGCTCTGCTTGCCGGTGCGCGGATCGATCGACGAATAGGCGTAGGTGCGGTAATTGCGCACCGCATTGGGGATGATGTTCTTGCCGAAATCATGCTCGGAGAACGGATCCTGGTGGTCCTTGATGACCTGCTCGTAGAGAAAGTCGGCTGAGAACACATAAAAACCCATCGAAACCAGCGCGGTATCGGCGCGACCTGGAATCGGCTCGGCATTATCGGGCTTTTCCTTGAAATCGAGAATGCGGAACTCCGGATCGACGCTCATCACGCCGAACGATTTGGCGGCTTCGAGCGGAACCTCGAAACAACCCACGGTGAGATCGGCCTGCTTCTCGACGTGAGCCGCCAGCATCGGACCGTAGTCCATTTTGTAGATGTGATCACCGGCGAGCACCAGCACGTACTGAGGCTGATATTGGCGAATGATGTCGAGGTTCTGAAAGATCGCATCGGCGGTGCCGGAGTACCATGCATTCTGGATTCGCTGCTGCGCCGGCATCAGTTCGATGTACTCGCCAAACTCACCGCGTAAAAAACTCCAGCCATTCTGGATATGCTTGATCAGCGAATGCGCCTTATACTGGGTCAGCACTCCGATACGCCGAACGCCAGAGTTGATGCAGTTCGACAACGGGAAGTCGATGATCCGGAACTTGCCGCCAAAATGCACCGCGGGCTTGGCGCGCCACATCGTCAGATCCTTAAGGCGCGAACCACGCCCCCCTGCGAGGACCAGCGCGAGCGTTTCCTTGGTGAGACGACTGACGAAACGGGGCGTCGGGTAATGCAACATACGTTAAGTTCCTGGAGTAAGGATTCAATATTACAGCGCAGGCGCCATCTTCATCGGATCAAACGACGTGCATTTTGACCCAATTCGATGAAAAAATGGACCTCGCTGAAACGGGGATAATCCAGCAAGCCTATGAAGCTAGCAAGTCCAAATCTCTCTCACGACCATGACAAACTGATTAACGGGCAGCATCACGATCCGTTCAGCCTGCTCGGGCGCCACCCGATCAACGCCGATACGATCCGCGTGACAGTGTTCGCCCCGCACCTGGAGACGCTCGCGCTGGAAGATCCGGCGGAGCTGATGCAACGCCTACCCGGCTCGGACTTCTTCGAGTGGGAAGGCGCGGGCGACGCGATCCCGCCACACTACCGGCTGCATGCGCTAACCAAGACCGGGCATCGCTACGCATTTCACGATCCCTACTCGTTTGCGCCGCAGCTCTCGGAGTTCGACCTCCACCTCTTCAATCAGGGCAACCACTGGCACGCCTACCGCGTCATGGGCGCGCACGCGGTCACAGTCGACCACATTCCGGGCGTGCGCTTTGCCACTTGGGCACCGAACGCCGCGCGCGTCAGCGTGGTGGGTGACTTTAATCAGTGGGATGGCCGTCGGCACCCGATGCGCTCGTTGGGCAGCAGTGGCGTGTGGGAGCTGTTTATTCCCGAACTCGAAGCGGGCGTGCCGTACAAGTTCGAGATCGTGAACCGCGACTCCGGCGCGGTCGTAGTCAAGACCGACCCCTACGGTCAAGCCTTCGAGTATCGCCCGCGCACCGCCTCCGTCATTGCAACGCCGAGCGCCCACATCTGGCAAGACGGTGCGTGGCTCGAACACCGCCGCACCCTCGATTGGCAGCACGCGCCGATCTCGATCTATGAGGTCCATCTCGGGTCCTGGCGCCGCGACGAGGAAGGCGAATTTCTAAACTACCGCGAACTCGCCGAACGCCTCGGTGCACACGTCAAGCAACTCGGATTCACCCATATCGAGCTGTTGCCGATCACCGAACACCCGCTGGATGCCTCGTGGGGTTACCAGGTCACCGGTTACTACGCCCCAACTTCGCGCTTCGGCACGCCGGACGACTTCCGCTATTTTGTCGATCACCTACATCAGCTCGGCATCGGCATCATCCTCGACTGGGTACCGGCGCATTTTCCGAAGGACGAATGGGCGCTGGCCGGGTTCGACGGCACGCCACTCTATGAACACGCCGATCCGCGCAAGGGCGAGCACCGCGACTGGGGCACCAAGATCTTCAACTTCGGCCGCAACGAGGTGAAGAACTTCCTGATCTCAAGCGCAATTTTCTGGATCGAGGAGTTCCACCTCGACGGCATCCGCGTCGATGCGGTGGCCTCGATGCTCTACCTCGACTACTCGCGCGAGGCCGGCGAATGGTTGCCCAACCAGTATGGCGGGCGCGAAAACCTCGAAGCGATCGAGTTTCTGCAGCACCTCAACAGCGTCATCGGCCAGAACCATACCGGGGTATTGATGATCGCCGAGGAATCGACGGCGTGGCCGATGGTTTCGCGGCCAACCTACCTCGGTGGCCTTGGGTTCTCGATGAAATGGAACATGTGCTGGATGCACGACACCCTGGAATATTTC
>CAZUJU010000028.1:0-2521 GCA_964620675.1 uncultured Thiotrichales bacterium
CTCCGGGCATCCTGCCCTCCGCCCTGCGGGCCGGCTTGCCGCCGTTCAATTCGCTTCTGCGAATGAGTGCACAGCCTTCGCGGCGCATGGTTGCGTTGCAACGCCTTGGAATGTGACAACCCTTCCGCGTCGTTGCGCGTCGTAAATACGATCCATGGCTTTCGCACTGCTGGCCGTTCTCGGCGCGGTTTTGATCGCTTGGCTGGGCGAAGGCCCGCACCTTGCCGGCGCCGACGCGGCTGAGTTGGGCGCGCGGTGTTGCGTGCGTTTCACCAGCCCGGTTATTGCGCGGCTGCGCTGGGGTATTTTGGCCACATCTGGGAGCTCTATGCGTTTTGGGTGATGGTGCCGCTCTTGGTCGGCGCGTTGCTGGCGACGCCGGGGGCGAGTGCCGGGTTGTCGCTGGCGTCGCTCTACGGCAAGGTGCTGCCCGACGCCAAGATCACGGTGCAGGCGACCAAGGCCTCGGTCGAAAATCTGAACCTGTTGCAGAAGGGCAGCGGGGAGGTCGCGCTGACGCTGGGGGATTCGCTGAGCGCGGCCTGGACCGGCAACGAGGAGGCGGGGTTCAAGGCGCCGTTGACCAAGCTGCGGACGATCAGCCCGATGTATTCCAACTATGTCCAGATCGTCGCGTCGAAGGATTCCGGCATCAAGACGTTGGCGGACCTTAAGGGTAAACGGGTATCGGTGGGGGCGGTGAAGTCGGGCACTGAGTTGAACGCGCGGGCGGTGTTCGGGGCGGCCGGGATTCAGTATTCGGACTTCAGCAAGGTGGAGTACCTGCCCTACGGCGAGTCGGTCGAGTTGCTGAAGAACCGCCAGATCGACGCGACCCTGCAATCGGCGGGGCTCGGTAATCCGGCGTTGCGCGACCTCGCGACCAGCGTCGAGGTGGTCTTCGTGCTTGTGCCGGCCGAGGTGGTCGCGAAGATTGGCGACAGCGCCTATCAGTCCGCGGCGATTCCCGCCGAGACTTACAAGGGCCAGGACGGTGAGGTGCCGACCGCGTCGATCGTGAATTACCTCGTCACCCACGATGGTGTGGCCGAGGAGCAGGTTTACCGGATGACCAAGGTGATGTTCGAAAACCTCGATCAGATGGTCGCCGCCCACGCCGCGGCCAAGGGCATCAAGCTCGAACACGCCGCCAATCCGACCCCAGCTCCGCTGCACCCCGGCGCCGAGCGCTATTTCAAAGAAGCGGGCGTGAGCCTGAACCCTGTCGCGGGTGCCAAGTAGTCACGCGGCCGGCGCGCCGCCGGCAACGGTAGACGCGCTGGCGCTGGAGGACTCCGCGCACCACTGGCGCCACCCGCAAGGGGTGGCGCTGCGGACGGTGATGGCGATCGCGATCGCGTTCGCGGTGTTTCAGATGTACACCGCGGCCTACAGTCCGTTGGCGAGTCAGGTGCTGCGCTCGCTGCATGTCGGCTTTTTGCTGTTGCTGGCGTTCGCGTTGTTTCCCCCGCGCCGCGCCGGTGCGGGCGTGCACATTCCTTGGTACGACTGGGCGCTGGGAGGCGTGGGGTTTGTGCTGGCGTTTTATCACTGGGTCTTCGAGAGTGATCTGATCGTGCGCGCGGGTGATCCGACGACGGCGGATCTCGTGGTCGGTACCGTGGTCGTGGCGCTGGTGTTCGAGGCGGCACGGCGGGTGATGGGGCCGGCGTTGCCGGTGATCTGCGCGTTGTTCCTCGGCTACGGGCTGTTTGGGCAGTGGTTGCCGGGCGGCCTCGCGCATCGCGGCTATGGTTATGACCAGATCATCGGCGCGCTCTATCTTGGTACCGAAGGGGTGTACGGCATCCCGGTGCTGATCTCGGCGACGTATATTTTTTTGTTCATCCTGTTCGGCGCGTTTCTTGAACAGGCCGGGATGTCGAAGTTGTTCACCGACGTTGCGATGGGACTGGTCGGGCGCACGCGCGGCGGGGTGGCGAAGGTCTCAGTCGTGTCCTCGGCGCTGATGGGCACGATCAACGGTTCCGGCGTCGCCAATGTGGTGACGACCGGGCAATTCACGATCCCGCTGATGAAGCGCTCGGGCTATAAACCCGCGTTTGCCGGTGCGGTCGAGGCCACCGCCAGCATGGGCGGGCAGATCCTGCCGCCGGTGATGGGCGCGGTTGCCTTCATCATGGCCGAGACGCTCGATATTCCGTATCTGGAGGTGGTGAAGGCGGCGTCGATTCCGGCTTTGCTGTATTTCGCGACGGTGATGTGGATCGTGCATCGGGAGGCCGGGCGCCTGGGGCTGCGCGGACTGTCCGCGGCGCTGTGCCCGAATGCCTGGCAGGCGGTGCGCGCACGCGGGTATCTTTTGTTGCCGCTGGTCGCACTGGTGTACCTGATTCTGAGCGGTTACACCCCGCTCTATGCGGGCATCGCCGCGTTGATCTTCACGGCGCTGTTGATCCTGGGTTCGGCCATCGCGCCGCGGCTCGGAGCGCTCGGTTGGCGGATCCTGTTCTGGGTGGCGCTCGGTGCGGCGGGCGGGGTGTTCTTCCGCTACGGCATC
>CAZUJU010000028.1:2621-42426 GCA_964620675.1 uncultured Thiotrichales bacterium
TCGATCGCCGGTCCGGCGCTGCTGGAGCTGGGCGTACCGCTGATCGTGACCCATATGTTCGTGTTTTATTTCGGCATCATGGCCGACCTCACGCCGCCGGTCGCGCTGGCCGCGTTCGCCGCCTCGCCGATCGCCAAGGCCTCGGCGATGCGCATCGGCGTGAATTGCGTGCGCATCGCGCTGGCGGGTTTCGTCGTGCCCTACATGGCGGTTTACACCCCGGCGCTGATGTTGCAGGGCGACAGCTGGGGCGCGACGCTGTACGTCGTGTTCAAGGCGCTGGTTTCAATCGGGCTGTGGGGGGCGGCCACGATCGGGTATCTCGGCTATCGGCTCGGTGTGCTGGAGCGGTTGTGGGCGATGGTCGCCGCGTTTCTACTGGTGGTGGCGCTGCCGATTACTGATGAAATTGGGCTCGGGCTCGCCGTTGCGTTTATCGGTTGGAGTTTCTGGCGGCAACGCCGCCGTGGAGCATGATGGCGATTTGTCTCGGCCCGTCGCTGGTCGTTGCGCTCGCGATCCTGCCAGTCGACGCGATCACCCTGGCCTGGCGGCATTCGGTGGAGCAGGCGCGCTGAGAAGAGGATTGCCGCGTCGAGGGCGAGCAACTGTGTCTGAGCGAAGCGCGCATCCGCGGCTTCGGTGCCGGAATGGAGGTGCGGGAGGGCGCCGACCTGCGCCATGGCGTGTGGCACTACCGACCCGAGCTGGCGCCCATGCGCGCGGTGACGCTGACCCGTTCGGGCTTCACCACCGATTATGAGCTGTGTCAGCGCGAGCGCTGCATCGCGCTGACTGCGCTCGTGGGGCCGCCGCGTGAAGACGGCGCAACGATGTTGATGTACGCATGTTCTTGAGCGCGGTTGCCCGCCACCGAACGCGATTTTCCGCGCGCGAATTCGCGCGACCGCGGGCATAATCATCCCATGCAACCTCTGTCCCGCAGGCTTTACACCGCCGCGCAGATTCGCGCGATCGAAGGCGACGCGATCCAACAGCGTGGCATCCCAGGATACGCCTTGATGCAACGCGCCGGGCAGGCCGTCACCGCGGCGCTGATGCCGTTGCTGGAGGGAGATGCGTTGGTGCGGGTGCTGTGCGGCGCGGGTAATAACGGCGGCGACGGCTACGTGGTGGCGCGTTTGCTGCGACAGGCCGGGCACCGGGTCGCGGTCGTCAGTCTCGCGGATCCCGCCTTGCTGCGCGGCGATGCGGCGCTTGCGCGCGACGCCTGGCTCGCGATCGAGGGTCGCATCGAGCGTAAAGTCGCGGCCGTCGCGGAGTACGACTGGACCGTCGATGCCTTGCTCGGTACCGGTCTGCAGCGGCCACTCGATGGTGAACTGTTGCGCTTGGTGCAGGCGATCAACGCAAGCGGCCGGCCGGTGGTCGCGGTGGATATTCCGACCGGGCTGTCGAGCGAGACCGGGATGCCCCTCGGCGCGGCGGTGCGGGCGCAACTGACGGTGACCTTCATCGGTTACAAGCTGGGGCACTTTATCGGTGAAGGCGCGGACTGGTGCGGACGGATCCTCCTCGACGATCTTGGTGCGCCCGCGGTGTCGTATGTCGAGGTTGCGTCGGCCGCGACGCTCGATCTGCCGGCGGATTTGCGGACCTGGTTACCGCCGCGGCCGCAGGTTTGTCACAAGGGTCAGTTCGGGCATGTGCTGGTGGTGGGTGGATTTCCGGGCACCAGTGGGGCCGCGTTGCTCGCCGGCGAGGCCGCGGCGCGGGTCGGCGCCGGTCTGGTGAGTGTCGCGACCCATTCGGCACACGCGCTGTTCGCCGGGCTAACCTGCCCGGTGCTGATGCTACACGGCGTCGATGACGCCGATGACCTCGATCCGCTCTTGCGTCGCGCGAGCGTGATTGCGCTCGGGCCAGGGCTCGGTCAGACCCGCTGGTCGCGTACGTTGTGGCAGCGCGCGCTTGATTCCGGCAAACCGGTGGTGGTGGATGCGGATGCGCTCAACCTGTTGGCGGACTGTCCGATCCGGCGCGAAGACTGCGTGCTGACACCGCATCCAGGCGAGGCTGGACGTCTGCTCGGGGTTTCGACGGCCGCGGTGCAGGCCGATCGAATGGCTGCTGCGGTCGCGTTGCAACGGCGTTTTGGCGGTGTCGTGGTGTTGAAGGGCGCGCATACCCTGGTCGCCGACTCCTCCGGCGTGACCTGTGCAGGTGCTGGCAATCCCGGTATGGCAAGTGGCGGGATGGGGGATGTGCTGACCGGCGTCATCGCCGGGTTGCGCGCGCAAGGGTTGGTTGCCGGCGATGCGGCGCGTGCCGGTGTACTGGCCCATGCCCACGCGGCCGATCTGGCTGCCGGCGCCGCCCCGCGTGGACTGCTGGCGTCGGATTTGATGCCCTATCTCCGGCAGGTGGTGAATCCATGTTGATCGCATTACCGGATGAGGCGGCGACGGTCGCGTTCGCGCGCCGACTCGCACCGTTGATTGGCGCGGTCGATCTGATCACGCTCGCCGGCGATCTCGGCGCCGGAAAGACCACCTTGGTCCGCGCGTTGCTCCAGGCGTTGGGGCACGCCGGGCGGGTCAAGAGTCCGACCTTTACCCTGCTGGAACCCTACGAGATCGCCGGGCGCGCGATCTATCACTTTGACCTATATCGGCTCGCGAGCCCTGACGAACTCGAGTATCTCGGTTTTGCCGACTACCGGGCGCCGGGCGCGCTATGCCTGATCGAGTGGCCGGAACGCGCCGCTGGCTGGCTCGAACCGGCCGATCTTCAACTGACGCTGCGGTATGCGGACGAGGGCGGGCGATGGCTGGAGGCCAGCGCCGCGAGCGTCGCCGGTCGCGCGGTGTTGGCGCAGCTGGGTCCGGATTAAGTCGGCGCCCAGGGGGCAGCGGAACCGTCTGAATTCACGCGGATTCACGCGCGATTACCGTGGCGTGTGCGCTACGATTCCTTACCTGTCTATCGTCTTGATATTCGCTAGCACTTTAGGTTAGCAGCATAGCTGCATAAAAAATAACAAAAAACTTGAAATTTTCAGGAGCATGATCAAGACTTGTACTTGGGAGGCGGGTTCCGTGCCCACGTGCTTGTTACCGCCCGTTCGGGTCGCGGGTCGCCGCTCCGCCGGGTGGCCGGACGAAAGTCGTTCGGCGATGGGTTTCCGCGCATCAGCGCGCAGGCATGACGGTTAAGCACGGAAGCTTACGAGACGGTTTGTTGACCTAGGGCGAGCCGTTCGACCGGCTCAGATCAGCGGCGCCAAATGCGGGCTTACGGGATGTAAGCAGCGCTTATTTTCGGCCGAGCGAAGCGCGCTCGCAGTCAGCAAGCTGATAGGGGCGGACGCCTGCGATGGAGTCAACTTGGGGTTGTGGTTTGACGAGGGTACACATGAAACTTGATCGACGCGGTTTCCTACGGCAGGTCGTGCGCCTGTTAGGGGCGGGTGCGGTCGCGGTGCATGCGCCGGCTTTGCTGGCGGTGCCGGCGTCCGCGCAAATTCTCAATCTGCGCCACGAGCTGGGTGGCAACATGTTGCGGCTGGTATTCGATCTCAGCGACGAGGTTGCGCATTCGGTCATTCAGCTGTCCAACCCGGATCGTCTGGTGGTCGACTTTCGTCAGGCGGCGGTCGCGGAGGGAATCTCCCTGGCGCTGAGCGAAGCGCCCAATATCCAGCGGTTGCGCTCGGCACCGCGCAACGACGTCGATTACCGGGTGGTTTTCGATCTGGTCAAGAGCGCGACCGATGCGCGCAGCTACTATCTCGATTTCGGCGACGGCGCGATGCGGCAGCTCGTGGTCGAGCTGAAGTTGCCCGCGGACGTGATTGGCTCGTTCGCGACCGCGCAGACCGCCTCGCCACCGCGCCCTGCCGCGCCGGCGGCTGAGGCGGCACCGCCCGCGCGTGAAGAGCCGGTTACACGCGCTGAATCCAAAGCCTCCGCCTCGAGTCAGGGCCAGGCCACCAAGACGGGTCGCCAGGATTCACGCGGCCTGCGCGACATCGTGATTGCGCTCGATCCCGGCCATGGCGGCAAGGATCCCGGCGCGATCGGCAAGGGCGGCACCTATGAAAAAGACGTGGTGCTCGAAGTTGCGCGCAAGCTTGAGCGTTTACTGGCCCGTGAACGGGGTTACAAAGCCGTACTGACCCGCAACAGCGATGTCTTTTTGCCGCTGCGCGAACGGATTCGGCGCGCGCGTGCCGGTCAGGCCGATCTGTTTATTTCGATTCATGCGGATGCGTCGCCCAATCGTTCCGCAACTGGGGCGTCGGTATACGTGCTGTCAAACAATGGCGCTTCCAGCGAGGCGGCGAAACTCCTGGCCGAGAAGGAGAACGCGGCGGATTTGATCGGCGGTGTCAGCCTGAACGGCAAGGACGAAATGCTCGCCTCGGTGCTGTTGGATCTGTCGCAGCGGCATACGATCGAATCCAGTCGCATCGTGGCATCGCGCATGCTAGGTGAACTCGCGCGTTTGAGCGATGTACACAGCCGCAACGTGGAGCGCGCCGGTTTCGTCGTGTTGAAATCACCCGATATCCCTTCGGTGCTGGTCGAGACCGCTTTCATCTCGAACCCGAATGAAGAAAAGCGTCTGCGTACCGATGCTTACCAGAACCGAGTTGCCGAGTCGCTGCTGTCCGGTATCAAGAATTATTTTCGCGACCACGCGCCGGAAGGCACGCTGGTCGCGAGCACGCGCGGTTCGGTCGACGCCTGATCAGCTTACCCTCCCCCCCTGGATCTGGCTTGGGCCAGATCCTTTTTTGCTGACGCAATCGCTTCGCCGCGCCTGCTTGCGTGCTGAGCGGTCCCGCTGCGGCTGTGCTACGCTTGGGCAGCAGCCATGCCGATCCGCGAACTTCCACCGCAACTGATTAATCAAATCGCCGCCGGCGAGGTCGTCGAGCGTCCCGCTTCCGTGGTCAAGGAGCTGATCGAGAACAGCCTCGATGCCGGCGCCACCGCGGTGTGGGTCGAGATCGAGCAGGGCGGGGTTCGGCGGATTCGAATCCGCGACGATGGGTCCGGCATTCCGGCCGACGAGATTCCGCTGGCGCTAGCGCGCCACGCGACCAGCAAGATCGGCTCGCTGGAGGACCTCGAACAGGTCGCCACGATGGGTTTTCGCGGCGAGGCCTTGCCGAGTATCGCTTCGGTCTCGCGGTTTAATCTGACCTCTGCCGTTGCGGGCGCAAGCGCCGGCTGGCGGGTCGAAGGTGGCGGCGGGGCGGCGCTGTCCGGGCGTCCGCATCCCCATCCGACCGGTACGACGATCGAGGTCTGCGATCTGTTTTACAACGTGCCGGCCCGACGCAAGTTTCTCCGCACCGAAAAAACCGAATTCGCGCATCTGGAGCAAGTGGTGCAGCGCTTGGCACTGTCGCGGTTCGATGTCGCCTTCGAACTGCAGCATAACCAGCGCCAACAGCTGCGACTGCTCGCGGCGCGGGAGCCCGCGGCGCAGGCAGCGCGAGTCGCCGCGCTCTGTGGTGAGGCCTTTGTTGCCGAGTCGGTGACGGTGGCCGAAGCGGGCGCCGGGTTGCGGCTGTGGGGCTGGATCGGCTTGCCGACCTTTTCGCGCAGTCAGCCGGACCTGCAACACTGGTACGTCAATGGGCGGTCGGTGCGTGACAAACTGTTGAATCACGCGGCACGCCTTGGGTATCAGGATGTGTTGTATCACGGCCGTCATCCAGCGTTTGTGCTGTATCTCGAGCTGGATCCGACGCTGGTCGACGTCAACGCGCACCCGGCCAAGCACGAGGTGCGATTCCGTGAATCGCAGCTGGTGCATGATTTCGTCTTTCGCAGCTTGCGCCGCGCGATCGGTGCGATCCGGCCCGGCGCGACGGAGGCGTCGGCCGCGACCGTGGTCAGCGTGGCGGCCGACCCACCGCGACAATTGACCGCGGCGCTCCCGGAGGTCGACTGGGCCGCGTCGCGGCCGGGCGAGCGCATCGCGGCGGGCGCCGTGCGCGAGCAGATGCAGGCCTACGCCGAGCTGGCGACGCCGGCGGCGTCGAGTGGCGCAATTCTGGGCGCCGTGGCTGCGGGTACACCTCCCCTCGGGTATGCGCTGGCACAGTTGCACGGCGTTTTTATCCTGGCCCAAAACGCGCAGGGTTTGGTGCTCGTGGACATGCATGCGGCCCACGAGCGGATTACCTACGAACGCCTCAAACAGCGCTACGACGATGCGAGTCAACGCTTGCAGCCCTTGCTGGTGCCGGAGAGCCTGCGCGTGAGCGCGCGCGAGGCCGATCTGGTCGAGCGTGAACACGCGCTGCTGCAGCGGTTGGGGTTGCAGCTGGACCGCAGCGGCGATGAACGGATCGTGGTGCGCGCGATTCCGGCCTTGTTGCAGGGGGCGGATGCCGCGCAACTGGTGCGCGATGTGCTCGCAGATCTGTTGGTGCACGGCAGCAGTTCGCGGGTCGAGACGTCGCTGTTTGCGGTGCTGTCGAAAATGGCCTGTCACGGGTCGGTGCGCGCCAACCGGCAGTTGACCGTGCCGGAAATGAATGCGCTGCTGCGCGACATGGAGCAGACCGAGCGGAGCGGGCAGTGCAATCATGGGCGGCCGACCTGGACCCAGTTCTCGCTCACCGAACTCGATCGTATGTTTCAGCGCGGACAATGAGCGAGGCTTCGCGTTTGCCGGTCTGGCTCCTGATGGGGCCGACCGCCACCGGCAAAACGGACCTTGCCGTCGAGCTCGCGCAAGCTTTGCCCTGCGATCTGATCAGTGTCGATTCGGCGATGGTCTACCGCGGCCTGGATATCGGGTCTGCCAAGCCCGACCACACTACGCTGAGCCGCGCCCCGCATCGTCTGATCGACATCTGTGATCCGGCCGAGGCCTATTCGGCGGCGCGTTTTCGTGCGGACGCGCTCCGTCACATTGCGGAGATACACGCCGCGGGACGGATCCCGCTGCTGGTCGGGGGCACGATGCTGTATTTTCGCGCCTTGCTGCATGGGCTTTCGGCGTTACCGGGCGCCGACGCCGCACTGCGCGAGCAACTTCGGCGCGAGCTCGAACGGACCGGGCTCGAAGCGCTGCATGGGCGCTTGCAGGTGGTTGATCCGCTCGCCGCGGCACGCATCCACCCCAACGACCCGCAGCGCGTGTTGCGCGCGCTAGAGGTGCATGCGTTGACCGGGCAGGCGCTGTCGGAGCTACACCGCGCGCGCGGCGAAACGCTCGCGGCGCGTTACGCGGTGCGGAGCGTCGCGCTGTTTCCGGCGGACCGGGTGGTCTTGCACGCGCGGATCGCCGAACGCTTTCACGCGATGTTGGCGCTGGGTCTCGTCGCCGAGGTGGAGCGGTTGCAGGCGCGCGGCGATCTGCATGAGCAACTGCCGGCGATAAAGTCCGTCGGCTATCGGCAGGTCTGGCGCCACCTGCTAGGTACAATTACTTATGCCGAGATGATCGAGCAGGGCATCGTGGCGACGCGCCAGCTCGCCAAACGTCAGATAACCTGGCTGAGGCGGGACGAAACCGCCGTTTTCCTTGACCCTGACCGGCTCAGCTTCCATGATAAAGTCAGGTCCCTGAAACAACGATTTAGAGTTTTAGATTGAGAAACTTTGTGTATAATCCTCCAACGTTCAAAACTATAATGACTCGTGGAATATAAAGGTGGCATCGATGGCTAAAGGGCAAACATTACAAGAACCCTTTCTGAATGCGTTGCGTAAGGAAAAGGTGCCGGTGGCGATCTATCTGGTCAACGGTATCAAGCTGACCGGCCAGATCGATTCGTTCGATCAGTTCGTGGTCCTCCTGCGCAACACCGTCAATCAAATGGTCTATAAGCACGCGATCTCGACGATCGTTCCGTCGCGAGCCGTCAAGCTCCCGATGCCTGAGGATGGCGAGCAGGAATAGTCGGTTGGGCTCGCTGGAGTTGAATCCCGCGAGTGTTTGATCGGCGTGCCGGGGGCGAGCGTGCGGTGCTTGTCCACGTTGAGTTCAAGTCCGCGCTCGGCAATTCCGACCGCGATCGCGACCAGAGCGAGTTTCGTGAATTAGTCACGTCAGCCGGCGCTGAAATCATTGCTTTCGTCACCGGGGTGCGCACCGCACCCGACCCGCGCCTATTTATCGGTTCCGGTAAAGCGGGCGAAGTGGCGGCGCTCGTCACCGCACACGAAGCCGATCTGGTCGTTTTCGATCATACCCTTAGCCCCAGCCAGGAGCGGAACCTCGAGCGCCTGCTGCAGTGTCGGGTGGTCGACCGGACCGGCCTGATTCTCGACATTTTCGCCCAGCGCGCACGTTCGCATGAAGGCAAGCTTCAGGTCGAACTCGCTCAGTTGCGTCATCTTGCGACCCGACTCGTGCGAGGCTGGACTCACCTGGAGCGGCAAAAAGGCGGAATTGGCCTGCGCGGTCCCGGCGAAAAGCAGCTAGAAACCGACCGGCGCCTGTTGGCCGAGCGGATCCGGATGATTGAGCGACGTTTGGCGCGTGTCAGCCAGCAGCGCAATCAGGGGCGCCAGTCACGTAAGAAGGCAGAAATCCCAACGGTTGCGCTGGTTGGCTATACCAACGCGGGCAAATCTACTTTGTTCAACGCGCTTAGTGGCGCGGCTGTATATGTTGCAGATCAGTTGTTCGCGACCCTGGATCCAACGCTGCGACGGGTCGTGGTCTCGCCGCGGCAAGCGGTGGTGTTGGCCGATACGGTCGGATTTATTCGCAGTCTGCCGCATGACCTCGTTGCTGCTTTTCGCGCCACCTTGCAGGAGACGGAGGAGGCGGATCTGTTGCTGCACGTCATCGACGCCAATGATCTAAATAAAGATGCCTATATCGAGCAAGTCGATCGCGTCCTCAAGGAGATCGGCGCGGGCGACCGCCCTCAGATCCTGGTACACAACAAGATAGATCTCATGGATCTTCCCGCGCAGGCACAACCGGGGCACGACGCACGACCGCCTCAGGTTTGGGTTTCGGCCCACACGGGGGCGGGACTGGATCTCCTCGCGCGCACCATCGCCGATTTCTTTGAGGAAGAGCTTGTGCGCGGGTGTCTGGTATTACCGATGTCGGCGGGTCGGTTGCGAGCGGAATTGTTCGCGCGCGGATTCATCCGCTCGGAGCAGGTGACCGAGGCGGGCCGGTGGGAGATCGAGATCGTGTTGGGGCGGCGGTCGTTTCACCAATTGTCGAGCCGCTTTCCAGAGCTGGAACCGGCATTTCGCCCCGCTCGCGCGGCGCCTGCGTGATTGCGATGCCAAGCCACTGCGACGCACGCAATTCCATAACGTCGACTCAGGTTTGTTTGCTACGGCTTGATCGACTACCTACAATGCGCGATCGAGATGCCCGACCAAGGGCATGACGTCAACAACCGGAGAAGCAGATGCCTTGGAATCAGCCAGGCGATGATCAAAAGGACCCATGGGGCGGTGGTGGTGGCGGTGGACGCAAGGACGGGCCGCCCGATCTGGACGAATTGCTGAAGAAGCTCGGGATCAAATTCGGCGGCCTCAAGGGCATGAAGGGGGGGGGCGGCGCGAGTCGTTCGAGCATTATTGGCTTGCTCGTTATCGGCGCGTTGATCTGGCTGGCTTCGGGGTTCTATATCGTCGGCGAGGGTGAGCGCGGAATCGAATTGCGTTTTGGCGCGGCCAAGACCGTGACCAGGCCGGGTCCGCATTGGCATCTTCCGTTCCCAATCGAGACCGTGGAGAAGGTCGATATCGACCAAGTCCGCAGTTATCAGCACCGCGCCAGCATGCTCACTCAGGACGAGAACATCGTCGATATCGAGCTGGCGGTTCAGTATCGGGTCAAGGATCCGATGGAGTATGTGTTTCAGGTGCGCTTCCCCGATGCCACTATGCAGGATGTGGTCCAAAGCGCGCTGCGCGAGGCCGTCGGTAAGAGCGACATGGACTATGTGCTGAACGAGGGGCGGGCGCAAATCGCCGCGAAGAGTCGTGAGCTTACGCAAGCGATGCTCGACGGCTATGGGACGGGTCTCGAAGTCACTACCGTGAACCTGCAACAATCGCAACCGCCGGAAGCCGTGCAGGAAGCCTTCAACGACGCGATCAAAGCGCGGGAGGATAATGTGCGCTTCGTCAATGAGGCGGAAGCCTACGCCAACGGCATCGTCCCGCTTGCGCGTGGTGAGGCTGCGCGGATGGTCGAAGAGGCGACCGCGTTCAAAGAGCAGGTGGTTTCGAGGGCGACCGGTGATGCTTCGCGTTTCAGTCAGATCAATGCTGAATATGCCAAGGCCCCCGAGGTGACGCGTAGACGTCTCTATCTCGAAACCGTCGAGTCGGTGCTCGGTTCAACGAGCAAGGTTGTGGTTGATACCAAGCAGGGTAACAGTCTGATGTACTTACCTTTGGACAAGATGATGCAGGGGCACGCGCCGAGCCCTGAAGCGATGTCGTCGCGGTCGTCGCAGGCGAGCGGAATGTCGACCTCGCCGTCGAGTCCCGGCGCGCAAAATTCAGCGGCGGGTCGCAGCTCCGAGCGCGGTTTGCGGGAGGTACGATAATGTCGAAAATCATCGTTGGAATCGTCGTCGCGTTTGGGATTTTGCTTTCGATGGCCGCGTATACGGTCGATCAGCGCGAAAAGGTGTTGCTGTTCTTCCTCGGGGAGATCAAAAACGACAAACTCGAACCCGGCTTGCACTTCAAGGTGCCGTTCCTGAACACTGTCAGTAAGTTCGACGGGCGGATACTCACCCTCGATTCGCAGCCGGAGCGGTTTCTGACCAGTGAGAAGAAAAACGTCTCGGTCAGCTTCTACGTAAAATGGCGCATCGACGAAGTTGGACAGTACTATCGCTCGACCCGGGGTAACGAGCGCAACGCGCAGAACCGCCTGGCACAGATCATCAAGGACGGTTTGCGCAACGAATTCGCAGTGCGCACGATTCAACAGGCGGTTTCCGGTGAGCGCAGCGAGATCATGCGCTCGATCATGGCGAATTCGACTGCGATCGCGCGCGATCTGGGGATCGAAGTGGTGGATGTGCGGATCAGCCGGATCGACCTTCCGGACGAAGTGAGTGGTTCAGTCTATGAGCGCATGCGCGCGGAACGTGCGCGTATCGCGAAGGAACTGCGTGCGCAGGGGCAGGAAGCGGCCGAGCGTCTCCGTGCCGCGGCCGATAAGCAGCGTTCCGTCATAGTTGCCGATGCCTATCGGCAGGCCCAGGAGTTACGGGGCGCGGGCGAAGCGAGGGCTTCCGAGATCTATGCCCTGGCTTACGGTGCGAGCCCCGAGTTTTACGATTTCTACCGCTCGCTGGAAGCTTACCGCACCGCGTTTCGGGATAAGTCGGACGTGATGGTATTGCAGCCGGATTCGGAGTTCTTCAACTACTTCAATCAGCCGGGCGTCAGGTAATTGGTTAATGCGGGGCAGCGCCGGTGAGTTGGACGGATTTCGGGGCTGCGCTTGCGCTCTTACTGGTGTTTGAGGGACTAATGCCGTTTCTCGCGCCGCATCGCTACAAGCAAGCCCTGCAGCAAGCGCTGGACGCGCCCGATCACACCCTGCGGGTGATCGGTCTAGTCAGCATGCTGATTGGCCTCTTCCTGCTGTACTGGGTTCGCGGTTGACGGTGGGATCGGTATGATTCGGTGGTGGTGAGCGCTCTTCGGCGGGGCCTGGGCGCGATGCGGTGGCGGGAAGGCAAAAACGACTCGGATTTTCCGTCTAGCCCCTGTAAACTTCGCGACGGTGTCGACATTCCGGCCCGTCCAACATCTGATTTCGCCGCATTCCACCGCTACATATCGCATGAGTCTAAACGACCGTTGGCTGTTGCCTGAGGGCATCGAAGAAATCCTTCCCGAGGAGGCCGCGCGCCTCGAAGGTGCGCGGCGCGTTCTCCTCGACCTCTATCGGAGTTGGGGCTACGAATTGGTCGTGCCGCCCCTGATCGAGTACCTTGAATCGCTCCTCACCGGCACCGGTCCCGATCTCGAACTGCAAACCTTCAAACTCACCGATCAAATCTCGGGTCGACTGATGGGCGTGCGCGCGGATATGACGCCCCAAGTGGCGCGGATCGACGCGCACCGGATTCGCCGCGAGGGACCAACTCGCCTCTGTTACATCGATACGGTTCTTAAATCGCGTAGCGATGGTTTCGGTGGCTCGCGCTGCCCGCTGCAGGTCGGCGCTGAACTCTATGGTCATGGCGGACTCGATAGTGAACGCGAGATCCTGCATTTGATGTTGGAGACTTGCGCGCGGTTTAGTCTCGCGCCGCTGCATCTCGATCTCGGACATATCGGAATCTTGCGTGCATTGACCGCGGAGGCAGGGCTCGATGAGGATTCGGAGCAGCAGCTGTTCGATATGTTGCAGCGGAAGGCCGAGCCGGAAATCGAAGAGCTGCTCGATAGGCTTGCATTGCCCGCCGCGCAGCGCAACGTTTTAGGCGCTTTGGCGCATCTGCATGGCGGTGCCGCCGCACTCGCGGAGGCGCGAAGTCTGTTGCGGGATGCGGGCAGCGCCGTGAATGCGGCACTTGATGCGCTGGCGGCACTGGTCGAGACGGTGCACGAGGCCTTTCCGGAGGTCGAGATCAATATCGATTTGGCCGAATTGCGCGGATACAACTACGAGAACGGCATCGTCTTCGCGTTGTATGTGCCGGGGCAAGGGCAGGAGATCGCGCGCGGTGGCCGTTATGATGGCCTCGGCAAGGATTTCGGGCGCGACCGCGCCGCGGTGGGCTTCAGCGCCGATCTGGGAACCTTGCTCCGGTTAGCGCCGCAAGCGTTCGCCTCCGCGCCGCGCCGAATCTTCGCGCCTGCCGACGTGGATCCTGCGGTCGTTAGGGCGCTGCGTGCGTCAGGCGACTGCGTCGTTGGTGCCCTCGCGGGGCAGCAAGCGGACGGTCGCGCCCTCGGCTGCGGCTTTCAACTCGTACAACAAAACGCTGAATGGAACGTGGAGGCTTTTTGACGATGGGCAAGTTCGTGGTGATTCTCGGCAGCCAGTGGGGTGACGAGGGCAAGGGCAAGGTGGTCGATCTACTGACCGACCGCGCGCAAGCGGTGGTCCGGTTCCAGGGCGGGCACAATGCCGGGCACACGCTCGTGATCGAGGGCAAAAAAACCGCGCTCCATTTGATCCCTTCCGGCATCCTGCGCGATGGCGTCGAATGCCTGATCGGCAACGGCGTGGTGCTCGCGCCCGACGCGTTGCTCACCGAAATGAAAAAACTCGAAGACTCCGGGGTTCCGGTACGCGAGCGCCTGCGTATCTCTGGGTCGTGCCACTTGATCCTGCCCTACCATGTCCGGCTCGATCATGCGCGCGAGCGCGCCCGCGGCAAATCTGCAATCGGCACCACCGGGCGCGGTATCGGGCCTGCTTACGAGGACAAAATCTCGCGACGCGGATTACGGCTCAACGATTTGTTCCATCGCGAGCGTTTCGCCGCCAAATTAGGCGAAGTGCTGGATTATCATAATTTCGCGTTGAAACACTACTTCAAGGAAGACCCGGTAGATTTCCAGGAAGTGCTCGATCAGGCGCTGTCCTATGTCGAGGTGCTCGAACCATTGACCACCGATGTCACAGGCAGACTTGCTGAGCTCAGAAAGCACGGTGCCAACGTGTTGTTTGAAGGCGCCCAGGGCACGCTGCTCGACATCGATCACGGCACCTACCCGTTTGTGACCTCGTCGAATACGACCGCCGGTGGCGCTTCTACCGGCTCCGGGATCGGTCCGCGCATGCTCGATCATGTGATCGGAATCACCAAGGCCTACACCACGCGAGTAGGCGCAGGTCCATTTCCGACCGAATTGTTCGACGCCACTGGCGAGCACCTCGCGCGCGTCGGCCGCGAAGTCGGTACCACGACCGGGCGTGCGCGCCGTTGCGGGTGGTTTGACGCGGTCATTTTGCGTCGCGCCGCCATCATCAACAGCCTTAGCGCGCTGTGCATTACCAAGCTCGATGTGCTTGACGGCGTGGAAACCTTGCGTTTGTGCGTCGGTTATCGCTGTTACGGCGCGGCCTGCGACGCGCCGCCCTCACGTATCGAAGATTACGACGCGTTGGAGCCGATTTACGAAGATCTGCCGGGATGGCAGCAATCCACGGTCGGTATCAAGCGGTACGACGATCTGCCCGCAAACGCCAAGCGTTACCTCAAGCGTATCGAAGAGATCGTCGAGGTTCCGATTGAGATCATTTCCACCGGTCCCGATCGGGCGGAGACGATCGTACTGACGCATCCGTTCGCGTAATTCCGGATTCGCGCACCCCGAAGTCGGTCGGACGTGGGGGGGGATTTCCCTGGGCATGCTGTGAAGTCGGCGCGGCGAGAATGGAATCGTTCGCCTTCTGCTACCGCAGCCTCGCTGAGGAGCGCAGTCCGAGGACTCCCCAGCGCCACGGCCACGTGGTCGAGGATCATGGGGCTCGGAGGAAAACGGCGCGCATGGCGCCAACGCCGCGCAGCCAAGCTCGACCTCCCATCGGGTCGCACCCGCCTAGCGCCGATTGCGGCCCTTTTCGCGATTGCCTGCGATACCTTGCGATTGCTGGTCGCTCATTAGCGCGACCGAATAACCTACGCTCCCGATGCGCACGAGGCCCGTGCGAGAAGTGTCAAAGCGCAGCTGTTCCGAGGCCGACCGCATTTCGTAACGTGCTGCCGAGCACTGGAGCGTCGCAGTCAACGCGTACAGCTGGTTGAGTAGGTTGGTAGCGTCGCAAGACGCGGTTCGAGCGTCTGTTCTCATTTCATCTGCCTGACCTCTTCAGTCATGAATCCACGATTCCGGCGACCGTCTCACTGACGATCCTTGTCGCAACATAGGTGCCCAATGCCAACCCGCAGTTGAGCATCGCTGGCATGCTAGGTGGCGTGATACCCAGGGCACAAACGAAAAGGATCTTCTTAAAACTGACGAAACCCGCGGAGCAATTCTGCTCCGCGGGCGTGCGAACGTGTTCGCATAGGCGCCGGAATGACTATCGGGCGATCTGCTGCGATTGCTGGTCTGTCATCGTCGACATCGATTCCGCGACACTCGCGATGCGCTCGATACCGCTTTTCGTCGTGTCGAATTTCATTTTCTCGACGGTTGACTGCATTTGAAAGTTCATTGCAGCATTTTGCATCTGCGTTTGCGCCGACAGCATCTGGCTGAAGTTGCCTTCAGCTGCACTGATTGCGCCACCAAGTTCACCACCCATTGTAACCTCCTGATAAAAAAATAAAAAAATAACCAGTCTCTCGAATCAATGGTGCCGCCACGCCCCCGTCTTGACCCGAACTGGCCGAAGCGACCCGCGTCTCGGCGCGTTGGGATCGGACAGGTTTCGCGCGGACCTACAGTATCGAGCTTTCTAGCGTCTCCAAACGCCACTCATCAGATCTTTCTTGATCCGTTTGGGTGTGGCTGAGGTAAAGAGTAATGAAGTTCTGCCTCCGCCGGTATCCGTCATGTGTCCTATTACAATAGGTATAAGGCGCGCTCGACTGAATGCGCAGGTGGGTGCAGGTGTAGCGGGAAGAACGATCCGAAGGCGGGTGTTGGGAGGCCGCAGCGCATGTTCGTGTGCGCTGCGGCCGTGCGTTTGCGTCAGTTACGCGCCGCTGGTTTCGAAAGCGGATGCGACGATGGCCTCCAGGTTCTGCTGCGCGAGATACTGCGCCTGGTAGCGGATGCCAAGCGACGTGATCTGGCGGACGAAAATGCGCAAGTGGTTGCGCGAGGCGGTCGTCATCAGGGCGTAGACATGAAGTATATCGGGGTTGTCGGACACGTTGGCCGCGTGTGAGGCAATGTCCATCAGGCTGATCTCGGTGACCTCCGCCGCGACCAGCAGGGCGTCGATCAAGCTGAGCTCGATCCGGGCACGCAGCGCCTCGAACAGAGTCTGCAATCCACGATCCTCGTATATCCCCGCGCCCTTGCCGGCGGCCGGGTCGTAAATCGCGTGTCGGGCCATCAAGAGCCGTACCGCCTCGCTGTGCGTTTTTTCTGCTGCCATCGCATTCGCAAAGGCGGGCTCGCCCCAGCGGCTCGCGGCAAGGGCGAGAAGGTCGCTGGCCAGCTTTTCTTCTTCGCGCAGGAAGATGACCCCGGCGCGCTCCGCCAGGGAGATCTCACCCATCGGCATGAGCTCCAGCGCGCTCGAAACCGGCGGTAATTGAATCGATGTCGCGCCTGATACGTCGACGACGAGCGGGCCAGTCGTTGCGCTGGGGTTGGTTGCCGCGGGCGTCGTCACCGGTAGGGGCGTCGCGGTGCTGTCGGCGACGACCTTGGCTGACGATCCGCTGTCACAGCCCTGCAGCAGAACGGCGGCAAGCGCGATCGTCGTGACCCCGAGTTTGAACTTGGCTTTCATCAGTATGACTCCAGGAAGGATTCTTTGGATGCGCGCCCGGGTCGCAGATGAGTTCTTTTCGCGACTTACCGTGTGCAAGGGTGGTCGTCGTATCGACCATTGGCCGGCGCTTAGGTTTCCCGCCCAAGATGCTCGCGCTGACGTCAGACGATGTTCGCGAGCGATGTTGTTATGCGAGCCGTATTGCGTTCGGCTTACCCTTATAGGAGGACCGGAAAAGCTGAAAAAGGTTCAAAAGTGAGGCTCAGCGAGCGCCGAAGTGCTCGCCGGCTTCCATGGCTAAAGCGACACGACATCGACTTCGGGGCAATCGAGGTGTCGCTGAAGCCCTGACAGCAGGTCATTTGCCGGCTGGATTTGCGATGATTCGCCTTCGAAGCGCAAACGGAGTGGTTCGCTCCGATACCCCTGGTTGCACGCTCCGTCGAGTTTCAAACGAATGTAGACAGGCTGTCGATCGCCGCCGCGGCGCGATAGTTCCTTTAGATTCGACCGGGTCCTAAGCGGCCTGGCCGACGGCGGTGGCCTCGGGAATTTCGACCAGTTTGCCCGTTCTCACATCGTAGATGTAGCCGTAGATCGGGATGTCGCCGGGGACCAATGGGTGCCTGCGGATGCGCGCGACATCGTCGACCACGCTCTTGGCGTTGTTCGCGATGGTGAGCCAGTCGATATAGTGCCCTTCGGTCGAGCCAGGGCCGGTGCCGGCGTCGTGCCAACCGCTTGCGTCGACGGTTGCCGTTTGCAAGCTGCGCGCCAATAGGTCGCGCATGATGCTGTCGGTGAAGGTCTCCATGCCGCAGTCGGTATGGTGGATGACGAACCATTCGCGGGTGCCGAGCAATTTGTAGGAAATAACGAGCGAACGAATGGCGTCATCGCTGGCCCGTCCGCCAGCATTGCGGATGACGTGGGCGTCGCCCTCCGCCAACCCGGCGTATTTCGCCGGGTCAAGGCGCGCATCCATGCAGGTCAGAATTGCGAAATGCCGACCAGGCGGCATCGGTAGCGTACCTTTGTCACCGAAATTGGCGGCGTATTCTGCGTTGGCGTTGAGTACTTCGGTCAGGACTTGGCTCATTTTAAGAGACTCCTCAGTGGGCGGTGGCTCGATTTATTGTGTATCCGAGGCGGCTTCCGACACCCGGATAACTAAGATATTAGATAGAAATTCGGACCTTTGACGAAAAGCCTCGATTCGGTCGGGAGCGCCGCGCGGCGAGTTCACATTTAGAGAATATCTGCTGACACCGTGGGAGACCTGCTCCTATACTTCACGGATCCCGGATGACACAAGCAACAGGTTGAATTCCATGGCAGGTACCACCACGGCAGTGGAAATTGTGATTGATCCCGAAGCTCCGATGGCGAGTCTGGAGCAGTTTTCCACCGCGCAATTGAGGCAACTGCTCGAACTCGGGCAGACATTGCTGGATGAGCGGCTTGCGAGCGAGCGTAAATCCGCATTGGAGCAAATCCGTTACCTCGCAAATACCTACGGCATCGCGCTTGAGCTACGTGACGAAGAAGCCGAAGCCGACGCGGCCAAACCACGCCGCGCGCGCAAACCGAGCGGCGCCCGCTATCAAAATCCTGAGAATCCTGGCGAAACTTGGGGCGGGCGCGGGCCACGCCCCAAATGGCTCAAGCTCGCGCTCGCCGCTGGTAGGAACGAGCAGGAGTTTGTCGTCAGGTAACCACGCCCGGTTACTTCATCTCGAATCCCCGGTCGAACAAAAACGCGCGCATATGCGGGCGTGACTCCTTACCGAGCAAGTTCGCCATTTGTTCGCTCCAGCCTTGTTGCTTGGGATTTTTGTCGCGGTAGCGGTAATAGTTACGTAGGGTTTGGTCGTAGGCCGCAATGGCTGCACGATCGTTCGTGTCGTCGTAGTGGTTCTGTTTGAGGATCACCTCAAGCGGCAGGCGTGGTTTGGTTTGGGGTGTCTCGTCCGGGTAGCCGAGGCAAAGTCCAAAAACCGGATAGACCTGCCGCGGCAATTTGAGCAAGGTGGCAACTTCGGCAGGCGCGTTGCGTAGCGCGCCGATGTAACAGGCGCCAAGACCGAGCGATTCGGCGGCGACCACCACGCTTTGCGCCATCACGGCGACGTCGACCGTCGCGATAATGAATTGTTCGGTAAATCCTTCCGTCGGAGTGCGGCCGTGCATTTCGCAGCAACGGCCGGCGCGATGGAGGTCGGCGCAAAACACCAGAAACTCCGGTGCGGCGGCGACGTAGGCCTGATTGCCAGCGAGCTCCGCCAACCGCTGGCGTGCATCGCGGTCGGTCACGCGGATGACGGTCACGCCCTGCAGGAAGCTCGAAGTCGCCGCGCATTGTCCGGCGCTCAGGGCCGCCGCGAGGACCGCGGGCGGTACGGGGTCGGGTTTGAAGCGGCGTATCGAACGGTGATTTTTCAGAACTTCGAGCGTCGGGTTCATCGGCTGGATTCCGGTTCGGTGCGAATATGGCCACAGTACCAGCAGGCGTCGAATTGTACCTCCAGCAGTTCGCCGCAGGCAGGACAGCGCCAGTCAGGGCCGGTCGCGGGCGGCGCGAGGATGGCCTCGATGACGCTGCGGGCGCGCGCCGCGTCGCGATCGCTGACCCACAACTCCGGCCAGGTCTCGTTGACCGGAAGGTCACCCGCGGCGCCGCTGAGAAAACGGTTTTTTAGCGTGCAGTCGATTCCGGCATGCTCCAGAAGGCCTTGAATGAAGCCTGTCATCAGGGGTGTCGGCGAGGTGTAGACCCGCTTCATGGCAAATCCGGCTTGAATTGAGGCATGAGATTCCGTCGCGCTCTGGATTACACTACGCCGCCATTACCTATCGTCGAGGAGCTGTATCGCAATGGAAGTCGGACCGCGCGAAATTGTCACCCCG
Source organism: uncultured Thiotrichales bacterium (assembly GCA_964620675.1). Taxonomy (GTDB): domain Bacteria; phylum Pseudomonadota; class Gammaproteobacteria; order UWMA-0217; family UWMA-0217; genus CAYSFW01. The sequence goes on from CAZUJU010000028.1 coordinate 21,876, forward strand.
TTTCGTCCCATCCCGCTGGACGTGCCCGAGGGCATGAAGCCTAACGAGTTCTTCAACAGTACCGAAAACCTCAATGATCTGGTCCATAACAATGGCTTGCTGGTCAACGCGGAAAATCTGCTGCTCTACCGCAAGGCGCTGGGGCATAGCAACGAGTTTGACGCCTCGATTATTTATAACACCTCGCAGGTGATTCTCGATCCGCTCGGGCGGCCGGTGCGGCGAACGCAGGTGCCGGAGCCCGTGCGGCGGGTTTGGAATCGTATGAACCAGATCATGATCGAGTACATGCTGGAGCAGTATCCAGATCCGGAGCGTGCGCTGGTGCTCGCCGGCGAGGCCAGTCTCGACGCGACCTGGCCGATGACGTCGCCGGGCGTGCCCAGCATTCGCATGCTGCACAATCATTTCATGGTGTTTCCAATGGACCGGTTGCGAGGCGCGGCAATGGCGGATGCCGCGAATCCCAATCTGACCGATGGCGGGCAACACAGTTTGTTTCAGGCCTATATGCGCGAGGTCTATCGTGAGTTTTTCGATAAGGCGCTTGAACTGAAAATACTGCGGCCGTTGCCGTCGACCGAGTCGCGTCTGGCGTTGACCGGGTATCCGCAGGGGTTGCCGTGCTGGGAGATTCAAGGCGGCGCGGCGGCGCTGCGCGATATTCGATTCTGGCAGGAATACGACGCAATCCTGATGGGCTTTCTCGATTTTTATCGGACCTTTTTTTCCCAGGTCTCCACCCGTAACGCGCCGCAGCCGCGCGATACCTATTTTCCCGACCAGGTCGAGGCGGTCTTGTTGTTCAACAACGATTTTCTCGGGACTGCGAAAAAGGTCCGCGACCGCTGCATCGTCGATGCGCGGTACGCGAACTCGATCCGCTGGCAGCCGGCGTTCAAGCAGCTCATCTATCGCAACGACGACGGCAAACTCGTGGTCACGATCAGTCAGAACTCGATCGGCAATGCGATCACCGAACTCTTGGGCGTCGTCGTCAAGCGGGTGCCGGATGCGGACGCTTATGCGCAGGCCGAGCCGGCGCTGATCGAGCGCTTGCGCGCGGTGCGCGCTCGCTTGATCGACGCTGATCTTGGGACCGGCATTGCCACCGAGCACTGGCCAGCGCAATGAACGGACTTGGTGTGATCGCAGGAGGGTGGCGTAAGATCGGCGCCAAACTGTCCACGGGTGACCGTGGCGGCTATACTTCCGCGCTTTTCCGGATGACTGGAGACGGCGTTTATCATGGATAAGCTTCTGATTCGCGGCGGCGTGCCGTTACGCGGTGAAGTCCGTATCTCGGGTGCCAAGAATGCGGTGCTGCCGATTCTTGCTGCGACGCTGTTGGCGGATTCGCCATCCTATATTTCCAACGTGCCGCATTTGCGTGACGTGACCACCATGATGCGGTTGTTGGGGCAAATGGGGGTCTCGCTGACGATTGACGAGGCCTTGTCCATCGAGGTCGATCCGACGACCTTAAGCAGTCAGGTGGCGCCTTACGATCTGGTCAAGACGATGCGGGCATCCATTCTCGTACTCGGGCCGCTGGTGGCGCGCTATGGTTACGCTGAGGTGTCGCTCCCCGGCGGCTGCGCGATCGGGGCGCGGCCGGTCAACCTGCATATCGATGGACTTACGGCCATGGGGGCGGAGGTCGAGGTCGAGGGCGGCTACGTGCGAGCCCGCGCCGCGCGCCTGAAGGGGGCGCGGATCGTGATGGACATGGTGAGCGTGACCGGCACCGAAAACCTGTTGATGGCGGCGACGCTCGCGGACGGCACTACGGTGATCGAAAACGCGGCGCGCGAGCCGGAGATCGTCGATCTGGCCAACTATCTCAACAAGATGGGGGCGCGGGTTGAGGGGGCGGGAACCGACACCATCACGGTACGCGGGGTGGAGCGTCTCACCGGCTGCGAGTATCGGGTGTTGCCGGATCGTATCGAAACCGGAACATTCCTGATCGCCGCGGCCATCACGGGTGGTCGGGTCCGACTCAAGGATACCGATCCGAGTTTGCTCGATGCCGTGCTGGCCAAACTCGAGGAGGCGGGCGCCGAACTCGAAGTCGGAGTTGATACCGTTACGCTTGATATGCATCGGCGCCGGCCACGCGCCGTCAACATCCGCACCGCGCCGTATCCGGCCTTCCCGACCGACATGCAGGCGCAGTTCATGGCCTTGAATACCGTCGCCGAAGGCACTGGCACGATCGTGGAAACCATTTTCGAGAATCGCTTCATGCACGCACAGGAAATGCAGCGTATGGGCGCGGAGATTCAACTGGAAGGCAATACCGCGGTGATCACCGGTGTTGAGCGCTTGACCGCCGCACCGATCATGGCGACCGATCTGCGGGCCTCGGCGAGCCTGGTCCTGGCCGCGCTCGCGGCACAGGGGGAAACGCTGGTGGATCGCATCTACCATATCGATCGGGGCTATGAAAGAATCGAAGAGAAGTTGTTGCAGCTCGGCGCGAGCATCCGCCGAATGCCTAATTAACTGTTTGTGCGGATGATTACGATCGCTCTGTCGAAAGGCCGGATTTTCAACGAAACGCTGCCGTTTCTGGCCGCGGCGGGGATTGAGCCCGTTGACGATCCGGAAAGAAGTCGCAAGTTGATCCTCGCTACAAACCGGGGAAACGTGCGGCTGCTCGTGATTCGGGCCTCGGACGTGCCAACCTATGTGCAGTACGGCGCGGCGGATCTCGGGGTTTCGGGCAAGGATGTGCTGCTCGAACACGGCGGCGCCGGGCTCTACGAGCCACTCGATCTGGGTATCGCGCAATGCCGACTGATGGTCGCCGGACGGCCCGATGCCGATCTCTCCGGGGTGCGGCGGTTGCGGGTGGCGACGAAATTCGTCAATACCACCCGGCGCTATTTCGCGGCCCAGGGTAAGCAGGTCGAGATCATCAAGCTGTATGGATCCATGGAGTTGGCGCCGTTGGTCGGTCTTGCCGATTGCATTGTCGATCTGGTCGATACCGGCAACACCCTGCGTGCCAACGGGCTGACCCCGCTGGAACACATCGCCGCCATCAGCTCTCGATTGATCGTAAATAAGGCGGCGATGAAGATGAAGCATGCCGAAGTTGACCCTCTGCTCAGGGTGATGCGGCAGGCCGTCGAAGCAAGACACTTGGCAACGTTATGACGCAAGACAGGCACGTGGAATACCAGACGGACGATCTGCGGATCAAGGGGATACAGGAGGTCAGTTCGCCGGACGAGATTCGCGCCGAATATCCGATTACGGAAGCGGCCTCGCGCACCGTGTTCGAAACCCGTAAGGCGATTCATCGCATCCTGCTGGGCCAGGATGATCGTCTATTGGTGGTGGTAGGGCCGTGCTCGGTGCATGATCCCAAGGCCGCTTGCGATTACGCCGAGCGATTGCTGGATCTGCGCGAACGCTTGAAAGACGATCTGTTGGTCGTGATGCGGGTGTATTTTGAAAAGCCGCGCACCACGGTCGGCTGGAAAGGCCTGATCAACGATCCCGATCTCGACGGCAGCTTTCAAATCAACCGAGGCCTCAGGATCGCGCGCAAGTTGTTGCTTGATCTCGCCAACGCGGGTGTACCCGCGGCGACCGAGTATCTCGATTTGATCAGCCCGCAGTACGTGGCCGACCTGGTGAGTTGGGGTGCGATCGGTGCGCGGACCACCGAGAGCCAAACTCATCGCGAATTGGCGTCGGGCCTGTCGTGTCCAGTGGGGTTCAAGAACGGCACCGATGGCAATATTCAGATTGCGGTTGACGCGATCGTTTCGGCCTCGCGGCCGCATCATTTTTTGTCGGTGACCAAGTCCGGTCATTCCGCCATCTTTTCCACCACCGGCAACCCCGACTGCCACCTGATCCTGCGCGGTGGCAATGGCAAACCGAATTACGACGCCGAGCATATCCAGCGGGCTGGGGCGCAGTTGGAGAAGGGCGGATTACGCGCCGCGATGATGGTCGATTGCAGTCACGCGAACAGCAGTAAGAAACCCGAGCGCCAGGTGTCGGTCGCGAACGATGTCGCTGGACAACTTGCGGCTGGTGAACGACGCATAATCGGCGTAATGATTGAGAGTCATTTGCGCGCGGGACGCCAGGATCAGGTCGCCGGGGAATCTTTGACCTACGGCCAAAGCATTACTGATGCCTGCATCAGCTGGGATGACACCCAGCCGGCCTTAAAGGCGCTGGCGGCAGCGGTGCGACAACGGCGCGAGCAACTCGCGCGGGCGGGGTAACCGATGCCCAAGATCGCGCGTTTATCCTCACTCGATGGTGATTTCTGGACGCGGCTGGAGGCAATGCTGGCGTGGGAATCGGTGTCCGACGATCAGGTATTCGCGACCGTCAACGACATCCTGAAACGAGTACGGCGCGAAGGGGACGTCGCGTTGCTCGAATTCACCCGACGTTTCGATCAGCTCGATCGTGCGTCTGGCGCTGCGCTCGAACTGCCGCACGCACGCCTCGAAGCCGCGCTGGCGTCGATTCCGCGCGCCGAGCGCGCCGCGCTGGAGCAGGCGGCGGAGCGTATTCGGCGTTACGCCGAACGGCAGCGGCTGGAGTCCTGGGCTTACCGAGAGGAGGACGGAACGCTGCTCGGGCAGCAAATCGCGCCGCTCGACAGCGTCGGTTTGTACGTGCCGGGCGGTAAGGCAGCCTATCCGTCCTCGGTGCTGATGAATGCGATTCCAGCCAAGGTTGCCGGGGTGCCGATGCTTGTGATGGTCGTGCCAACACCGCGCGGTGAGATCAACGAGCTCGTTCTGGCGGCGGCGGCCGTCGCCGGGGTTGATCGGGTGTTCACGGTTGGCGGGGCGCAGGCGGTCGCGGCGCTCGCCTATGGAACCGAGACGGTGCCACGGGTCGACAAGATCGTCGGGCCGGGCAACATTTACGTCGCAACGGCCAAGCGCATGGTCTTCGGCACGGTCGGGATTGACATGATCGCTGGTCCGTCCGAGATCCTCGTGGTGTGTGACGGCAAAACCGACCCGGACTGGATTGCGATGGATTTGTTCTCGCAAGGCGAGCATGACGAAGACGCGCAGCCGATTCTGGTGTCACCGGATGCGGCGTTTCTCGACGCGGTGGTGGCGGCGATGGATCGGCTGCTAGACGAGATGCCGCGCGCGGCGATCATTCGTGCGTCACTGGAAGCGCGCGGCGCGTTGATTCAGGTGCGCGACATGGACGACGCGGTGGCGGTGGCGAACTTTGTCGCGCCCGAGCACCTCGAGTTGTCGGTCGAAGATCCGCAGGCGCTGTTGCCCGAAATCCGTCACGCCGGCGCGATTTTTTTAGGGCGCTATACCGCCGAGGCCGTGGGTGATTACTGCGCCGGTCCCAACCATGTTTTACCGACTTCGCGCACGGCGCGGTTTTCATCGCCGCTTGGGGTGTACGACTTTCAAAAGCGCTCAAGCTTGATCGGGTGTTCCGCGGACGGGGCTGCGACGCTCGGAGCGATTGCCTCGGTCCTCGCACGCGGCGAAGGCCTGATCGCGCACGCACGATCGGCGGAGTACCGCATCAAACCGGGTTTATGAGCGCGGATAACAACGGTTCTCTTCAATTTTCGTTGGCAAGGGTACCCGTGCTTCGCCGCCGTGGGGCTGCGTCCGCATGAACGCGTGGATTGAGCACTGGGTCAGGCCGGAAATTCGCGCACTCACCGCGTATCACGTCCCGCCCTCGACTGGCTTCGTCAAGCTCGATGCGATGGAAAACCCGTATCCGTGGCCACCGGAGCTCGCGACGGAATGGTTGGCTTCACTGGCGACGGTGGCCTTAAACCGGTACCCGGACCCAACGGCGGCGGAACTTATCGCGTCGCTACGGTTGGTGATGGAGGTGCCCTCCGATCAGTCGATCGTGCTCGGCAACGGTTCCGACGAGTTGATCCAGATGCTGATCCTGTTGGTGGGCGGTCCGGGTCGGGTGGTGCTGGCGCTGGAGCCGACCTTTGTGATGTATCGGATGATCGCGCAGTTCACGGGGATGCGATTCGTCGGTGTACCGCTGCGCGACCCGGATTTTAGTCTTGATCTCGCGGCAACGCTGGAAGCGATCGATGTGCACCAACCGGCGGTGGTCTTTCTCGCCTATCCGAACAACCCGACCGGCAATCATTGGTCGCGCGCCGAAATCGAAACGATTCTGCGCGCGGCGCCGGGGTTGGTGGTGCTCGACGAGGCCTACAGTCCGTTCGCGCGCGACAGTTTTATGAAGGATCTCGGTAGTTACCCCAATCTGTTGGTGATGCGCACTTTGTCGAAATGGGGGTTGGCCGGGTTACGTCTGGGATATTTGTGCGGGCCCAACGCCTGGCTCGAACAGCTCGAAAAACTCCGTCTGCCATACAATATCAACGTGTTAACGCAGGCCAGCGCGTCTTTCGCGTTACGCCACGCGAAGGTTTTTGGTGCGCAGGCGCGGTTGATTCGTGCCGAGCGTGACCGCGTTGGTGCCGCATTGGGCGCCATTGATGGCATAAGCGTCTACCCGAGCGATGCGAATTTCCTGTTGTTCCGCACCGCGCCGCATGCCGCGGGGTCGGTTTTCGAGGCATTGAAGGCTGCGCGGGTGTTGATCAAGAACCTATCGCCGATGGGTGGTTCATTGACGGATTGTCTGCGGGTTACCGTTGGCACTCCGGATGAAAACCAGAAGTTCCTCACCGCGATTCAATCTGCGCTCGCTGTCCGTTCGGCGTAATTGGGCGCACGCTGACCTTTGCCTTTGCGGCGAACGGCTTGCCGTTGCGCAAGCCGGAGATACTCAGTTCGGTTCCGGGTTTGCTTTGGGCAATGAGGTTGAGCACCATGCGCGCACCTTCGATTTCGCGTTCGTCCAGCTTAAGCAAGACATCGCCGGGCTGAATTCCCGCCTGCGCGGCCGGTCCGTTCGGGAATACACCCGACACCATGACGCCGGTGCTCGGCGGCAGGCCGAGGCTGCTGGCGATGGCGGCATTAACGTTGCTCCCTTCGACCCCGAGCCAGCCGCGGGCGACCCCGCCGCTTTCGATGATCTCTTTCATAACGCCAAGGGCGAGGTTGAGCGGGATCGCAAAACCGATGCCTTGGGAGCCAGTGGTGCGGCTGAAGATGGCGGTGTTGATACCGACCAGCTCGCCCGCGGCGTTGATCAAGGCGCCGCCCGAGCTGCCCGGATTGATGGCGGCATCGGTCTGAATAAAGTCTTCAAAGGTATTCAGGCCAAGCTGGCTGCGACCGGTTGCGCTGACGATGCCGAGTGTGACTGTTTGCCCGAAGCCGAAAGGATTGCCGATCGCAAGGACGACGTCACCGACCTTGAGCGCCTCCGATGAGCCGAGCGTGAGTGCCGGCAAGGTGTTGGATTGAACTTTCAACACCGCGATATCGGTTTCAATATCGACGCCGATCGCGCGAGCGTCGAGTTGGACACCGTTCGACAGGATCACGGCGATTTGCTCCGCGCCGGCGATCACGTGGTTGTTAGTCAGGATGTATCCTTGTGGACTGACGATCACGCCGGAGCCGAGACTGGTCTGGGTCTCGGCGCGCGGTGGAAAGGTGGGTTGGTTGAAAAAGGATTGAAACAGCGGGTCAGCGGCCAGTGGATGGTGTTCTGTGACCACGCGCTTCGAAGTGAAGATGTTAACGACCGCTGGCGTCGCGTACGCCACCGCTTCGGCATAGCTCGTACGCGGCGGCTGGGTGACGCGCGCACTGGTGTCCTGACCCAGGGCGACGACCTTGCGACTCGGTCCGAGCCATTCGGGAAACAAAAACGCTCCGAGCAGGGCGAGTGCGAGGCCCAGCGCGATCATCTGAAATATGAAGGTATCGTCTTTTTTCACGCGGGTTGCGGGCGCCAGTGCTGGCGGTTAATGTGACCTAATTGTAGCAGGCGGCGCGTTTTTTCGAGCAGCGTAACGCGCCGCGCGATGCCAGTGACAACGGGAGGCGGGATATGGTCACATTACCGGTGCTGGTCGATTTTCTGGCGGAAACGCTCCAGGTATCGCGGTTCAAGGATGCGTGTCCGAACGGTTTGCAGGTCGAGGGTCGCGCGCGGGTCGAGTGTCTCGTGACTGGGGTTACGGCTTGTCGGGCACTCCTCGATGCCGCGGTGGCGGCGCGGGCCGATGCGGTGCTGGTACATCATGGCTACTTCTGGCGCAATGAGCCGGTCGTGGTCACGGGTATGCGTATGCGGCGGCTCAAGACACTGCTTCAGAACGACGTCAGTTTGCTCGCGTATCATTTGCCGCTCGATGTCCACCCTGAACTGGGTAATAACGCGCAGTTCGCGAGGAGGCTTGACCTCGAAATCGTCGGTCCGCTCAACGCGGATGGCGTCGGAAATTTCGGTCGACTGCGTAATCCGGTGGATTTGTCGCGTCTTGGTGCGATACTCGCAACGAACCTCGGGCGGGTTCCGTTGATTATTCCGGGGGGCGATCACGGCATCGAAACCGTCGCTTGGTGCACCGGCGCGGCGCAAGGGTATATTGAGCAGGCGGCGGCACTGGGTGTCGATGCGTTCATCAGTGGCGAGATTTCGGAGCAGACGGTGCACGTCGCGCGCGAGGCCGGAGTTCACTACTTCGCCGCCGGTCATCACGCGACCGAACGCTATGGTGTGCAAGCCGTGGGGGCCTTGTTGGCCGCACGGTTCGGTATCGAGCACCGGTTCATTGATATTGAGAATCCGGCTTAACGCCGGTCTCTGGCTTAGGCGTTACACCGGTCGGTTGCGCGTATTCCGGCGCGCTGTGACGAAATTGATTTTTCTGGACCGTTAGGGGATCATTACGCGCCAAAATGCGAGCCCATGCCGCTCGTGGATCGAGTCGCGATCGCCTCCGAGCGATGAGGCGGATACCAAAAAAACCTACTCACCACCCGCGTCTGCGGTGTACTACACAAAGGAGACTTCAGCGCTTATGTCCATCAACGAAGCGACTCCTGCCATGGGTCACGAGGTTAGCGATCCGGGCAAACGACGCTTTCTGGTTGCTGCGACCTCGGTCGTCGGCGCCGTTGGCGTCGCTGCACTTGCGGTGCCTTTCCTCGGGTCCATGGCTCCGAGTGAGCGCGCAAAAGCGGCCGGGGCACCCGTCGAGGTCGATATCAGCAAGGTCGAGCCGGGTCAGTTGATTCGGGTAGAGTGGCGCGGCAAACCAGTTTGGATCGTCAATCGAACATCGGAAATGCTTGATAACCTCAAGAAGTTGGATGGCGCCGTGCGTGATCCACGGTCCGAGGATTTGACGCAACAACCGGAGTATGCCCGCAATCCGGTGCGTTCGATCAAGCCGGAGTATCTTATTCTGGTCGGGATCTGCACCCATCTCGGTTGTTCGCCAACCTACCGTCCTGATGTGGCGCCCGAAGACCTCGGACCAACTTGGCTGGGGGGGTTTTACTGTCCCTGTCACGGATCGCGCTTCGATATGGCCGGCCGTGTTTACCAAAACCTGCCCGCAGCGAAGAATCTTGAGGTACCACCGCATCAGTACATCAGTGAATCCCGGGTCATCGTTGGTATCGACCGGGGGGCTGCCTGATGAATAAGTTGATTGCCTGGATCGATGATCGCTTCCCGCTGATCGCGCTCTGGGAGGAGCACCTCGCCAAGTACTACGCGCCGAAGAACTTCAATTTCTGGTATTTTTTCGGCTCCCTTGCCTTGCTGGTGTTGGTGATTCAGATCGTGACCGGGATCTTCCTCACGATGAATTACAAGCCAGACGCGCAGCACGCATTCGCTTCCGTTGAGTACATCATGCGTGATGTACCGGGTGGATGGCTCATTCGCTACATGCACTCGACCGGCGCATCGGCGTTTTTTGTAGTCGTCTATCTGCACATGTTTCGCGGTTTGATTTACGGATCCTTCAAAAAACCGCGTGAGTTGATCTGGATCTTCGGTATGTTCATTTACCTGGCCTTAATGGCCGAGGCCTTCATGGGCTATCTGTTGCCGTGGGGTCAGATGTCATTCTGGGGCGCGCAGGTCATCGTCAATCTCTTTGGTGCGATTCCGGGTATCGGCCCTGAGCTCGCGGTTTGGATCAGAGGTGATTATGTGGTTTCGGATGCGACGCTTAACCGCTTTTTCGCGTTGCATGTGATCGCGGTTCCGCTGGTGCTCGTAGGGTTGATTCTGATGCACATCATTGCATTGCATGAGGTGGGTTCAAATAACCCCGATGGGGTCGAGATCAAGAAACTCAAGGATGAGAATGGCGTGCCGTTAGACGGCATCCCATTTCATCCTTACTACACCGTCAAGGATATCGTTGGGGTGATCGTGTTCCTGATCCTGTTTTTCGCGGTGGTGTTTTTCGCGCCAGAGATGGGAGGGTATTTCCTTGAACATGCCAACTTCGTCCCAGCAGATGCATTGATGACTCCGGAACATATCGCGCCGGTGTGGTATTTCACGCCTTTCTACACCGTGTTGCGCGCTGTTCCCGATCCGTTCCTGGGCGTTCTGGCGATGGGGGCGGCGGTGGTTATTCTGTTTTTCCTGCCGTGGATTGACACCAATCCGATCAAGTCTTGGCGGTATCGCACTGCTGTGCATCGCTTTAGCATCTTGTTTTTCGTCATTATTTTTGTATTGCTGGGCTACCTCGGCATCAAGCCGGTTACGCCGGTGTTTGCCGAGTTGGCGGTGCGTGGGACCGAGGTCTATTTCCTGTTCTTCGCAGTGCTGTGGTTTAACAGTAAGGCGCGTGGCACGACATTTACGCTCGCGTCTTTTGCGGTTTCGTTCGGGCTCGTCGTCATTTACGACTTGGTTCGCGTGTCGACATTGGACCCGGCGATTGTCTGGACTGGCTTGCTGATTCCCGGGGCCTTTCTGGTTGTATGCCTGCTGGTCCCGTTGTTCTTCCCAGCTCTCAACAAGGAAAAACAGGTTCCGACCAGGGTGACTGCATGAAGAAGATCTTGGGTGCATTATTGCTGTTGGCACTTCCAGTCACGGGATTCGCTGCGGGCGGTTCTCACGTCCCGCTCGATCGCGCCGATATCGATCTCGGCAACCAGGCATCCCTGCAGCGTGGGCTTAAGACCTTCGTCAATTACTGCATGGGCTGTCACGGGGCTGCTTACAGTCGATACAATCGCGTCGGCCGCGATCTCGGTATCGATGAAGATCAGATGGCGAAACATCTCATCTTTACAACTGACGAGGTGGGAGAGCGTAAGAAAGTTGGCGATCTGATGTCGGTCGTGATGACCAAACGGTATGCGAAGGAGGCCTTTGGTATCGTGCCTCCGGATCTTTCGTTGATTGCCCGTTCGCGCAGCGCCGATTGGTTGTATACGTATTTGAGAACGTTCTATCTGGACGAGGCGCGTCCATTTGGGGTCAACAATTTGGTGTTCCCGGGCGTTGGTATGCCGCACGTGATGTGGGAGTGGCAGGGTTGGCAAGTGGCTCGGACGCAGGTAGACGACCGCGGTCATGAAGCCGTATCCCTGAGTCAACTGACGCCCGGTACGATGACGCCGGCGGAGTTCGATGGCGCCATGCGGGATTTGGTCAATTTCCTGGTCTACGTTGCCGAACCTTATAAGATGCAGCGCCAGCAATGGGGCATCATCGTCATGCTGTTCCTGGCGGGTTTTGCGGTGCTTGCGTACTTTCTCAAGAAGGAGTATTGGAAAGACGTGCACTGAAATTGCGTGCGCGACTCGGTTTCCGATCTTCGCCAGGTCGCCGTCCGGAGCCGGATGGCGGCCTAACCAGAATTCATAGTAGAGGGATTGTATAGCATGGCATTGGGCGTCAATCGTCGCTCCGTAATGACATTGTTCTCGGCGCCGGACTGCCCGCAATGTCACCGCACCCGAATTGTTTTGACCGAAAAGGACATCACGGTCGACATCATCGACATCGATCCGGAAAACAAGCCGGAAGATCTCATGGAGCTGAACCCGTACAACAACGTACCGACCTTGGTCGATCGCGATCTGGTGTTGTACGAGCCACGAATCATCATGGAGTATCTCGATGAGCGATTTCCGCATCCGCCGTTGATGCCGGTCGACCCCGTGGCGCGTGCGCGAGCCCGTCTCGCGCTATACCGGGTGGAGACTGACTGGTATTCGCTGGTCGAGGACATCCGCTTCGGTGGCGAAAAGAAATCCGCCAAGGCGCGCAAGGTTTTCAAGGAAATGTTGGTCGCGGCGGCTGACGTGTTCGCTGTAAAACCATATTTTCTGAGCGATGAGTTCAGTCTGGTGGATTGCACGATTTCACCGGTTCTCTGGCGCTTGATGAACCTCGGGATTGATCTGCCGCGTTCGACCAAACCGATCTACGACTACATGGATCGTATCTTCAAGCGCGACTCGTTTGTCGCAAGCCTCACCGAAACTGAGGAACAAATGAGGCATTGAGTGCGTGAGTGATTCGATGACCTCAAGTCGACCCTATCTGATCAGGGCGATGTACGAGTGGATGCTGGATAACAACATGACGCCTCATCTGGTCGTTGTCGCCGATCACCCCGGTGCGGTGGTGCCGCGACAGTACGTGAAGGATGGCAAAATCGTTCTGAACATTGCGCCAATGGCGGTACGCGACCTCTTGATCGGGAACGAAGAGATCTCCTTTTCGGCTCGGTTCGGCGGCCAGTCAATGATCATCAGGGTGCCAGTTCCGGCAGCGATCGCGATATACACGCGAGAAAACGGTAAGGGGATGGTCTTCACGCCGGAAGAGCAGGTGCCACCACCGCCGTCAGGGGGGCCTGATGACAGCGGTCAGCGCACGCCCGTCAAGGCGCCTAAGTCCAAGCCGCGACCTTCACTTAAGGTCGTCAAGTAATTCAATACGCAGCCATCGCTGCGTGGTGCCCGGCAGCGGACCGCCCCGCAACTCCTTGGCGTTGCGCCTTGCGGAGAATCATTTTAATGAGCAGGCGCTGCGTCGCGGTTTCCAGGTGGGGTGCGCTTAGCCTGTTGTGTCGGTTGCTTGGAGCGCGAGTCGCGCGCTATAAAGGTTCATTCGCGAACCGGAATTTGCCATGTATGATCTCCTGAGATCCCTCTTGTTCCTTCTCCCGCCGGAAGTCGCTCATGCGGTCGCATTGCGCAGTCTGCACGCCAAACGGCGTTTGCGAGACTGGGCGAATCACGAAATTGCACCGATCGCGGGGGGCGCGCGCCACGTGATGGGCCTTAATTTCGCCAATCCGATCGGGTTGGCGGCAGGGATGGACAAGAACGGCGATTTCGTCGACGCCCTCGGTGGGCTAGGATTCGGTTTTGTCGAGGTCGGGACCGTCACGCCGCGACCGCAGCCCGGGAACCGCCGCCCGCGCCTGTTTCGCTTGCCGCAAGCCGAAGCGCTCATCAATCGCATGGGATTCAATAACAAAGGCGTGGAGTATTTGATCGAGAAGGTTCATCGGCGCCGATACGCGGGCGTGTTGGGTATCAATATCGGCAAAAACTTCGATACGCCTTTGGATCGGGCGGTCGACGACTACCTGCTATGTCTCAAGCGCGTTTACGCCGCGGCGGATTATGTCGTTCTTAATGTTTCTTCACCTAACACTCCGGGGTTGCGGCGTCTCCAAAGCGGGCTCGCGATGAAGGAGTTGCTGTCGAAACTAAAGCGCGAACAACTGCGCTTGGCGCGGCATACCGAACGCTATGTGCCACTATTGGTCAAGGTGGCGCCGGATCTGGTAGCGGACGAGCTCATTCCGATGGCGGATACCATCAATGAACTGCAAATCGATGGGGTCGTAGCGACCAACACCACAAACTCGCGCGACATGGTGGCCGAGTTGAGACATGGCCAGGAAACCGGCGGCTTAAGTGGGCGACCCTTGTTCGAACGCTCGACCGAAGTCTTGCGGGCATTCCGGAATGCGCTTGAGCCGGGGGTTGCGCTGATTGCGGCGGGCGGCGTCATGGGGCTCGTCGAGGCTCGCGCGAAGTTGGCGGCGGGTGCCGATTTGATCCAAGTATATACCGGGCTGGTATACTCGGGACCCGACTTGGTGCGTGAACTGGTGTATGGCCTGGAAGGGGGCGATGCGAATCGTTCCCGCGTTGCTGCGGTATCCATGCGAGAGGATGGTTGAATGGTTAAGTGCGGGATCGTGGGCGCGACCGGCTACACTGGGGTAGAGTTGCTGCGCTTGTTGGCAATGCATCCGGAAGTCAAGATTGCTGCCGTGACCTCACGGGCCGAGGCGGGAAAGTCCGTCGCGCAGTTGTTTCCGAACTTGCGCGGATGGGTCGATCTGACCTTCGAGGCGCCGGACCAGGCGCGTTTGGCGGGGTGCGATGTCGTGTTTTTCGCAACACCGAACGGTACCGCCATGCAGCAGGCGCCCGATTTGCTCCATGCCGGTGTGCGCGTCATCGACCTTGCCGCGGACTTTCGGCTAAAGGATCCACAGGTTTGGGAAAAATGGTATGGCATGCCGCACGTCTGCCCGGAATTGCTCGACGAGGCCGTGTACGGTCTTCCAGAGTTAAACCGTGAGGCCATCCGCGCCGCGCGTCTAATCGCCAACCCTGGGTGTTATCCTACCGCGACGACGTTGGCTGCCTTGCCACTACTGCGGGCGAAATCAATCGACACCGATCGCCTCATTGTAGACGCGAAGTCGGGTACCAGCGGCGCGGGACGCAAGGCAGAAATTCACACGTTGCTGAGCGAAGCAGGCGATAACTTCAAAGCGTACGCGGTGCCGGGGCATCGCCATTTACCTGAGATTGCGCAGACGCTTGCGCAGTACGCCGGTCGGTCGGTCGGGCTGACCTTTGTGCCTCATCTGCTGCCGATGATTCGTGGAATACACGTCACATTCTACGCATCGCTTACTTCAAAACGTGACGATCTTCAGGCACTGTACGAATCGTTTTATGGTGATTCCCCGTTCGTGGATGTGATGCCCGCGGGCGCGCATCCAGACACGCGTAGCTGCAGGGGCGCCAACGTCTGCCGGATCGCGGTACATTGTCCGCAGGATGGGCGTGAGGTCGTGGTGCTCTCGGTGATTGATAATTTGGTTAAAGGCGCGGCGGGGCAGGCGGTACAGAACATGAACCTGATGTTGGGCTTTCCGGAAGTCACCGGTCTGGCTCGGCCGGGTTTGTTGCCTTGATGGCGTACTGAGAGCGAGCGATGTATCAACGTATCGCGCGACCGAAGCCGGTCGTCACCATCTATCGGGGTGTGCGCAGTTCCGCTCATTGGTGGGTGTTGTTGTTGTCGTTGCTCGTGTTCATTGCGGCCGGCGTTCTGACCTACCTTGCCTGGTTTCGCGCGCCGTCACCCTTAGGTGCGCTGATCGGCGACGAAAAGCCGATCGACGCAACGCAACAACAGAAAGTCGCTTTCCTGGAGCAGAAGAATGACGAGTTGGCGCGTGAGCTGGCGATGGTCAAGCGCAACAACGATATTGACGATAAGGCGAACGGTAGGCTGGTTCAAACCTTGGCCGAGCGTGAGAGCGAGGCGCAGGATCTCCAGGAACGACTTTCAGTGTGCGAGGCCTTGATCGCGGTCGATGACAGCAAGGGCGGACTCGCGATCCACAATCTGGCGATTATCCCGTTGCAGGAAGATCGGCAGTACTTGCTTAAGATGAGTTTGACCAATAATCAGGTCGGTAAGCGCTCCGTCAAGGGTGCGGTTCTGGTTCAGATTCAGGGAAAGCTTCGCGGAGAAGCAAAAACGCTCGAGTGGAATCAGGTCGCAGTTACGGACAAGAAACAATTCGAGTTTAATTTTCAATACTTTGTTCGTCTGGAAGGCGCTTTGCAGTTACCGGACGGCTTCGAGCCCGAGAATGTTGTCGTGAAAGCGAAACCGGGCGCGGGCGGAGCAGCGGCGCAGCAGTCATTCAGTTGGAACGCAGTCGAAAAGAGGTTAACGAGTCATGTGGGGCAAGAATAAATCGAGCAAGGCGCGAAGTGCGCACGTCGACACGGTGATCGGTAAGACGACTACGATCAAGGGTGATCTGACGTTCAGTGGCAATCTCCATATCGAGGGGACCGTGGTCGGGAACCTCAAGGCCGATGGCGATAGTGAGTCGACCTTGGTGCTTGATGAAGACGGCATGATTCAAGGGGATGTGTCAGTGCCGAACGTCATCATTAATGGAACCGTTGAGGGCGATATCTTCTCAACGAATCACGCCGAGTTGCTTCCGAAAGCGCGGATCAAGGGTAACTTCTACTACAATCTGGTGGAAATGGCGATTGGTTCCGAGGTCAACGGCAATTTGGTGCATCGCAAGGAGGAGCAAAGTTCGGTTCAGTATCTCCCCAAGATCGGCAAGGCAGATGTCGGAGCGGGCGGTAAATCTTGATTGTAATGGTCAACTAATGCTAGCGTCTGCTATCTGTTAACACTAGAAAGGAGAGCGCAATCCATGAATCCGGCCGTTGCAGAAGAGTCGCTGCCTCTTGTTTTTACCAATGCCGCCGCGATGAAGGTGAAGCAACTGATTGACGAGGAAAATAATGAAAACCTCAAGCTTCGCGTGTTCGTGAGTGGCGGCGGTTGCTCGGGATTTCAGTACGGATTCACGTTCGATGAAGTCATCAACGATGGCGATACTGAAGTTGTGAACGGCGGCGTAACCCTGCTGATCGACCCAATGAGCTTCCAGTACTTGGTCGGCGCCGAAATCGATTATACTGAGGGGCTCGAAGGGGCTCAGTTCGTCATTCGTAATCCAAACGCTACTACGACGTGTGGGTGTGGGTCGTCATTCTCAGCCTGAATCGCCGGGCAAGATTGCGAAGATATTGGCTGTGAGCAAAGGCTCGCTGATAAGTGAGTCTTTGCTCAGATCACAATCATACGCCTCGCGTTTATACGCAGTCGCGTTCGTCGCGAGATCAGGCGCAACGTCCTCGAGTCCGTCGAGCGCTGACTGTACACCCCAGGTTCATTAACGGTTTTTAGCGTCGCGCTCTGCATATTCGCGGGCTTAAAGGTCGGTGCCCGGGAACAGGATACTCTCGCATAGCGTTGCGATACGCCTCGATCCCAAAATGCTTCTACCGCGCGCTCGCGAGCCGCAACTGGTCAAGTTGTGCCAAGAGCGGGTGTATGCGAGTGCGATAACGCTGAAGATCGGCCGATTGAAGCGGTTCGCGAGGCAACTTAACCGTCAGCGGATCCTTGTGTATGCCATTGATTCTAAACTCATAATGCAAGTGGGGGCCGGTTGCCATACCCGTTTGGCCTACATATCCTATGAGGTCACCCTGTTTGACTTTAGAACCCTTTTTGAGGTTTGAGGCGAACCGGGAGAGATGTGCGTACAGGGTCGTGTAGGTATCCCAGTGCTCCAGTACGATGACCTTGCCGTAACCGCGCTGATTTTCAATGGTCTCAATGGTGCCGTCCGCGGTGGCGCGTACTGGCGTTCCCACGGGTGCGGCGTAATCCACGCCTTTGTGAGCGCGGATCTGATGCATTACAGGATGCATCCGGCGCGGATTGAACAGGGAGCTGATGCGGGTGAATTTCAGCGGTGTACGCATGAAGGACTTACGTAGATTATTGCCGCCTTCGGTGAAATAGTCGCCGCGCTTACCCTGCTGCTCGAAGTAAAAGGCGCGATGGGTGGTGCCCTGATTGACGAACTCGGCGGCTAAAATGGGGCCGTCTTTGAGGCGCTGACCGTCGGCGTAACGTTCCTCAAATATCACGCTGAATTGATCGCCCTCGCGTATGTCGAGCGCGAAATCAATGTCGAATTCGAATAGCTCAACCATGTTCATAATCATGCTGTCGGAAAGACCTTCGCGCTTTCCGGATCCGAACAGCGATCCCTCAATGCGCGCACTGATGTGATTCACGCGTGTTTCGATGGGTACCTCGCGTAAACTGGCGCTCAGTGAATCTCCTTCGCGGAGCACGTGAAGCGCGGAATTTTCGGACGTCGCATACGTCAACTCCATCAGCTCACTTCCTTCGGTGCGCATTCGCAGGGTTTCGCCTGGTATGAGGACGCTCAGGGGCTTGCGGGCTTCCTCAAGGCTCAGCACCGAATTGAGGCTATCGAGAATTCCGAGATTACTAAAAATGCGTGAAAGCGTATCGCCTTTGCTGACAATGACCTCGACCCAGCCATCGGGGTTGACCTCATCGATGGAAGTGTTGCGATCGTCACTTGCAATTGGCGCGCTAGGGATTAAGCGTAACGCATCCGAAACGTAATTCGCGTGAACAGGAGCGTCTTCCGAGCTTTCGCTGGAGCTGTCCTTGGTGAGCGATTCGTGGGTCTTGGCGAGAACGACGCCGAGCAGCGACAATCCAACGATCAATACGAGGAGGCCGACGAAGGGATGTCGATTCGGGGCGTGTTGTTGCGCGACCGCGCGGCGCCTGGAGTTTACATTTCGCTTGAAATCTCTGCCATAAACCATCGTCCGTCCTCGAAGTGTCGGGCGTTTGCGATTAAGCGATCATTATAAGGTAAAATTCGTTAAACGCACGTTTTGTGGATTGCGTTCAAGAATGGATGCTTTCGGGCGCGATGCGTTGACGCGATAAACTCATCACAAGCAATCAATCAGTTAGCGAATTACGATGTTGAGCATAGACGATGGCATTGCCATTCTGGCGCGAGGGGCGTCAGAAATCCTTCTACTAGACGAATTGCGGGAAAAACTAAAAACGGGTCGCCCGCTGCGGGTAAAGGCTGGGTTTGACCCCACTGCGCCCGATCTTCATCTGGGGCACACGGTGTTGATCAATAAACTGCGCCAGTTTCAGGATCTCGGTCATGAGGTGATCTTTTTGATTGGCGATTTCACCGGAATGATCGGCGATCCCACTGGCAAGAGCGTGACCCGCCCACCGCTAACGCGTGAAGACGTTTTGGCGAACGCTGCAAGCTACGAACACCAAATATTCAAGATTCTCGATCCTGCGCGAACGACCGTGATGTTCAATTCCACATGGATGGGTGCGATGTCCGCAGTGGACCTGATCCACCTCGCTGCGCGCCATACCGTGGCGCGGATGCTCGAGCGGGATGATTTCCAAAATCGTTACGCGACGGGGCAGCCGATCGCGATCCATGAATTCTTGTATCCGCTGATCCAAGGCTACGATTCCGTAGTGCTCAAGGCGGATGTAGAGCTCGGCGGAACCGATCAAAAATTCAATCTGCTTATGGGGCGTGAGCTCCAGCGGCAGTATGGCCTGGCGCCGCAAACCCTTTTGATGATGCCGATTCTTGAGGGGCTTGATGGCGTCCAGAAGATGTCTAAATCGTTGGGAAACTACGTCGGCGTGAACGATCCGCCGGATCAAATGTTCGGCAAGATCATGTCGATTTCCGACGCGTTGATGTGGCGCTACTTTGAGCTCTTGAGCTTTCGGCCCGCTGCCGAAGTCGAGAGCTGGCGCCAAATGATCGCCGACGGTATGAATCCGCGCGATGTCAAATTTGAACTTGCAGCAGAGCTGGTCAATCGTTTCCATGGCGAAGGCGCGGGAGAGCGGGCGCGGCAAAACTTTGTTGAGCGCTTTCAGCACGGTGGCCTGCCGGAAGAGATCCCAGTGGTCTCGCTCGCTATATCGGCGCCGAATCTACCGATCGCATCGGTGCTCAAGCGAGCGGGACTCGTTGCGAGTACCTCTGATGCGTTACGAATGATTCATCAAGGCGCTGTTCGCCTCGATGGCGCGCGTATCGAAAGTCGCGACATCAGCGTGAATGTCGGAGTCACCGTGCTCCTGCAGGTCGGAAAACATCGATTCTCGCGTGTCACGCTCACGCAAAGCGAGAGTGCCGCGTGATTGCGTCAACGGGCAATCCAAGAAGGGTGTTGACAGGACTGTAGCCGCCCCTATAATGCGCGCCTCTTGCTGATGACGACGCAGTCGCGGCAGGGACGGAAAGCAGAAGCGCTTGACACGTATCAAAAGCCCTGTAGACTTGCCGCCCCGCTGAAACAAAAGACGTTTTCAGCAAAGTGAATGAAAATTGAGATTGACTTTACGGATTAGATCGATATCATTCGCACCCCGCTCGCGGCATTACGACGAAGGCGGGAGGTACCGAGAAACTTGACGACTTATATCGGATGGTTATAATCGGCGCCCCACAAAGTCCGGTCGAAATTAAGCGAAATTAAGCGCTTGACAACGACGGAAAATGTGATAAAATATCGCTTCTCACCGATACGGCTCGGTGAAGCTCATTAAAAATTAAGTGAACAAGAGATTTGTGCGGATGCTCGCGTCGAACCGTGATTGGTGCGGAATCGACGAAAGTGTCTAGATGCTAATACGTCTAGTCAAGTTCTTCGTCTAGGACTTAGTGGAGAAATCCACGCGAAGTTTAACTGAAGAGTTTGATCCTGGCTCAGATTGAACGCTGGCGGCATGCTTAACACATGCAAGTCGAACGGTAACAGGCCTTCGGGCGCTGACGAGTGGCGGACGGGTGAGTAACGCGTGGGAATCTGCCTGGTAGTGGGGGACAACCCGGGGAAACCCGGGCTAATACCGCATACGCCCTACGGGGGAA
>CAZUJU010000029.1:0-42358 GCA_964620675.1 uncultured Thiotrichales bacterium
TAAATCAGCGCGATGCCGGGTCCTGCGAGAATCCGCTCGACGCTCACGTGGTGGGGAAACCGCAGCCTCAACCAACGCAGCAGCGCGTCGTCCCGATCGCTGCGCGGGGCGAAGTCGCAATGCCCGCCTTCGGTCGCCAACGCCAGGTGGCGCCGACCGTCCCACGCGAGTATCGCCTCGCCAAGACCTGTGCCCGCAGCGATCACCGCGATCGTTCCCGGTCGCTCGATGGCATCCGGATTCAGCGTCACCCAATCGCCGGGCGGCAACTGGAGCATCCCGAGCGCGGTGGCCTCGAGGTCGTTGAGAAGCCGCACGCGCGGAATGCCGTGGCGCTCCGCCAAGGCGTACGCCGATAACTGCCAAGGCAAGTTGGTGGTACGGCAAACCCCCTCTCGGACCGGACCAGCGACACCGAGCGCAAGCGCCGAAGCGGCCCCGCCGTCGCCGTCACGCACAAACTCGTCAAGCAGATCGTCGAAGTTCGCGTAAGCACGGCTCGGATAAGTTGCCTGCCGCACCTGCCGCAGAGTTCCGTCCCAGACATACCAGCCAAGGTTGCACTTGGTGCCGCCAATATCGCCCGCGATCAGATGCTTCATGACGGCCTACGCAACCACAGAAAACCACACCTCACAGCCGAATCAACCACCGCGTACCCCGCATCAACAGCCACAGAAACACGAGCGGCAACAGCGCCGTCTGTAAGACAAACACCACAATCAAACTCACCGTGTGCTCGCTCGCATCCGAAAGTGCCGTCTTGTACGCCTCGACGCGATCACCTAGACGCAACGAATCCGTCGCGGTGCCGAGCCAGTTGCGGGCGCGGTCGAGCAACGATTCGTCCGAATCGGGCGCGGCGGTCATCGGGAGCGACAACGGCGCGATTTCCTCGAGCTGAAGCGAGACGTGGCGCAGGCTGGTTAGCGCGGATTCATACTCAGGCTGTAAAAAGGCGTCATAAATCGTCTCCGACACCATTGCGAACACTGGAATCGCGAGCCGAATCACCAGCGCCACCACCAGCGCTTTGCCGATCCGTTCGAGCCAGATTGGCGACGCGCGGCGAGGAAGCCACAGCAACACCAGCGTCGCGGTCGCGAGCCCCAGGATCAACATCGACCACCCCGACCAACCCAACACCGTGAGCATGATCTTTTGCATCCCCAACGAGGTGCTGCTGGCCAACATGACCCAGGAAAAGCGCTCGATCAAATCATTGATCGGCTCCAGCACCGCCGCTGGCGCGAACCGGACGCCAACGCCGGCAGGCTGAATGGCCAACTCGGTGGACTTCACGACCGCGATGACTCCGTTGAGCGTTCGCGCGACGGCAAACGTGATCAATGCGCGCTTGAGCCCCTGATCCACGTATCCGTGACCCATGCGATCGGCCGCGCCACTCAGCACCCAAGCCGTCATTACGACCAGCACCACGCTAATCGCGGCGCGCGTCAACCACCTCGGTCCCGAGCGACGGACCTCCTCGGACGCTTCGCCGACTGGAGCAACGTCAGTCATTCAACACCCCGAAGCCACGGCAATGCGACTCCCAACCGACGACGATCTCTTGTCGCATGGCGTCCAGGACCAAGGTTCGCGAGTCACGCCGAGCTGCGACATCGAACCGAGGCGCTCACAAAACGTGGTGAATCATACGCATGAGTGTATCTTGACCTTGAACCGCGAGATTTGCCACCGTCAAACCAAGGACGCGAGCGCCGTCGCCTAAGCCAGTCGCTACCCGTGCGATACTCGCGGACCCATTCTGGTCGCAGACCACAACGATCGTCGCGGCGTTGTTCGTGATCGAGTGCTTACTGACTATCGTAGACGCCGCCGCGGCGCGGCACGTTGACACATTGCGGATCAAATGACTCGTTGGATAAAGCGCAATTGGCACGGAAAACTGCGACGACGCCGGTTCGGTGGACAAGCCGCAACCGTACATCGCGTAACGCGGCGCTTCGCCTGCGAAGCTATTCGATCGTCGCTATCTCGATTCGCCCGCCGATCTAAGCCGGATAGGGTTCCACTCGCCGCAGACGATGCAAGGTGATCTCAGGTGGACAATTAAACCGCACGTCCACCACCGAAACGCCTGAGCCGCGCGACGTATAACCACGCATGCCGCGGTAGCGCCAAGGACCATTGACCATTGCGCGCGGGCATCTTGCGTTGCTCATCACCGGCACACCGCCCGGTAGGCAGATCTGTCCGCCGTGGGTGTGGCCGGCAAGCATGACATCGAAGCCCGAGAACGCGGCGGCACGATAGGGTTCCGGCGTATGTGACAACAGTATCGACGCGGCGTGCTCGGGTATGCCGTGCGCGGCTTTTTCGATATTGTCCGACTTGTAGTAATGAGGGTCATCGATGCCCGCGATATAGAGCCGTTCGCCGCCCCGTTCGATTGTCACCGATTCATTCAACAGTACCTGAACATTCATCCCTTCCAACCCTGGCACCATCTGAATCGAGTCGTGATTGCCAAGCACCGCATAGGTAGGTTGCCGGATGCTTCCGCGCACCCGACTCATACCATCCAGCGCCTGGTCGAACGGCCCAAAGGTCTTCGCGCGGAAATCGCCGGTGATGACACAGAGGTTATATTCGAGTTCGGCGATTCGCGCTGCAAGCACGTCGGCCATGTACTCGTTTATATCCAGGTGCAGATCGCTCACATGCAGCAATGTGAAGCCCTCGAACGCGGACGGCAGATTGTTGATCCACAGGTCGTTGGAAGTCACCTGGACATTGAGCGCGTTGCGCCGACCACGTTCATGTAGAAATGCGAGGCGCAACAATCCTCGCATCACGCCATGAATCGAGTACCAGTTCTCGATATGAAAAAAATTGAAACCCTGACCAAATACGCGCGCTTCCCGATCGTGCTCAATACCCAGACGCTGGCGCAAATGCGTGGGACTGACCCGCCCCTCCAGCACTTTGATCAACGGATTGTTGGCTGGCAGCTTCGTCATAACCCCATGTTCGGTAGTTTTATCCTCTTAGGATTTATAACACGATGATACTGCCAACACTTTGAACGCGTTCATACTTATTCAGTCGAGTATGATCGATCACGACATCGAGCGATCACCCGCCGCTCGCGCAACTTTGCTACGATACGTTTACTCAGTATAGCCCGCTTCGCGACGCGATCCCGGCGCCACCACTCGCAACCAGCGCATGAACCAAGACCCCTCAACGCCGCACCTCGTCCACTCCAAGCCGCGCAAGGCCGTGGCACTGCTGTCTGGCGGACTGGACTCCATGCTCGCTGCACGGGTCGTGATGGATCAAGGGATTGAGCTAGAAGCAATCACCTTCTTCACGGGATTCTGCACCGACGCCTTGCGCCACCTCTCCGGTTTGCGCGACACCCCGAAGCACAACCGCCACGACGCCATTTGGGTCGCAGAACAACTTGGCATCCGTCATCACATCATCGACGTCGTGGACGAGTACAAACAGGTGGTACTCAATCCACGCCACGGTTACGGCTCGCACCTCAACCCCTGCCTCGATTGCAAGGTATTCATGGTGCGCAGGGCGCGCGAGTGGATCGCCGCCAACGGCTTCGACTTCATCGTCACCGGCGAAGTGGTGGGGCAGCGCCCCAAATCCCAGACCAAACGCGTATTACCGGTGGTTGCCACGGAATCCGGCGCCGACGATCTTTTACTAAGACCGCTCTCGGCCAAACTCCTACTCGAGACCTTGCCGGAGCGCGCCGGATGGGTCGATCGCGCCGCGCTGCACGCATTCTCGGGGCGCTCGCGCAAACCTCAAATCGAACTGGCGCGACGGCTCGGCCTGAACCAATACACGCAACCCGCGGGCGGCTGCTGCGTGCTGACCGAAGCCGCCTATGCCGACAAGCTTCGCGATCTGTGGGCACATCGCGGCAAACGCGATTACGAATTCGACGACATCATGTTGTTGAATGTCGGGCGCCATTTGCGGCCGCGGCCGCATTTCAAACTGATCGTCTCGCGCGACGCGGCTGAAACGCAGTATCTCGAAGGCTATCGCCGCGCGTTCGTGCATTTACGCGTGCTCAGCCATCCCGGCCCTCTGACCTTGATCGACGGCAACGCCACCGACGACGAGGACCTGATCCTCGCCGCCCGTATCGCCGCGCGCTTCAGCCAGGGCCGCGCGGCCGAGCGCGTCACGCTCGCCGTGGTGCGCCCCGGCCTGCCGGAGGAACCCCTCGAGGTCCGTCCGTGCGCGCCGGAAGATATTTCGCCGAACTGGTACATCTAGACGCCGCGAACACCAGCGGGGACAGCGCACCCACCGCGCGCTACAATCCCCGCTTTCGCGAAACCCAACCCAGGAGCCCAATCTTGAGCCTGATCCGTCCGTTCCGCGGCCTGCGCCCCGCCCCGGGCCGCGCCGACGAAGTCATCGCCCCGCCCTATGACGTCTTAAATAGCGCCGAGGCCCGCCAGCGCGCCGCCGGCAAGCCATGGAGCTTCCTGCACATTTCCAAACCCGAGATCGACCTTCCGGAGAATACCGACAGCCATGCGCCGGCGGTCTATGCAAAAGCGGCTGAAAACCTCAAGCACATGGTCAACTCGGGGGTGCTGCAACGCGACACGACGCCCTGCTACTACGCCTATCGACTGATCTGGGGCACGCACATGCAGACCGGCGTCGTCGCCGCCGCATCGGTCGCTGATTACGACACCAATCGCATCCGCAAGCACGAGTTCACGCGACCGGTGAAGGAAGACGACCGCGTGCGCCAGATCGACGCCGTCAATGCCCAGACCGGACCCGTGCTGCTCGCCTACCCGAGCGCGCCCGCGATCGACGCGATGCTCGCTCAAGCCACCGCCGCCGCCCCCGACATCGACGCGACCGCCGACGACGGCATCCGCCATCAACTCTGGGTGATTTCCGACGCAGATCTGATCACGCGCCTGGGTGTCGCGTTTGACGCCCTGCCCGCGCTGTACATCGCCGACGGACATCACCGCTCCGCCGCGGCCTCGCGCGTGTGCCGCCAACGCGCGGTCGCCAACGACGCGGACGCGAGTTATCGCTATTTCCTGTCAGTGATTTTTCCGCACCACCAAATGAAAATCCTCGATTACAACCGCGTCATCCGCGATCTCAACGGCCTGACGCCGGAACAACTGCTCGCGCGGATCGAGCAACGGTTTGGCGTGGCGCCGAGCGCGGACCCGGTCGCGCCGAGTCACCCAACCGAGTTCGGCATGTACCTGAACGGCCAGTGGTACCGCCTGACCCTCGATCCGGCGCGCGTGCCCAGTGACGACCCGGTCGCGCGGCTCGATGTCAGCCTGCTACAAGATCAACTGATCGCGCCCTTGCTCGGGATCACCGATCCGCGCCGCGACGACCGCGTCGACTTCGTGGGTGGCATTCGAGGTCTTGGCGAACTCACCCGCCGGGTCGATAGTGGCGAGATGGCGGTCGCGTTCTCGCTCCATGCGACCCGCATGGAGGACCTGATGGCGGTCGCCGACGCTAATGAGGTGATGCCGCCCAAGTCCACCTGGTTCGAACCAAAACTCGCCGACGGGCTGGTGTCGCACGTACTCGACTAACGCCTCGCCCCGACGGTCGCGGCAGTCACGCCGCGACCTCGATCGATATTACGCATACCTAGACCTCGCCTCGCCGCCCGCTCAGCCGAGCCAACTCCGCCCAAATAGTCGACGACTGGCCTCGTTGTAACATTTGAAACGCCGGATTTGTGACCCCGCTCGCAGCCACGGGTTGGCACTCGCGCACCTAACGCACTAGAGTAGAAAAACGACAAAACAGCCCCGATCGGCGACTAACGGTACCGAGTCGGGTGACATTACTTGGGCTTTTTCGTTCTGGCTGCCATTGGGAGGCATGTATGACCGTCCGTTTTTCCTTGCGGCCGATTGCCGCTGGCGTGGGCATCGCTGCGATCTTGGCTAGCGGTTCGGCGCTGGCCGCGACCGAGCTCGCCATCGTCAAATTCATTGAATCCATCAAGCGCTGTGACGACGCGACGGTCGGCTGCACCGTACGCAACACGGCGCGGTATCGCGTCACCTACCAGATTCAGATCGCCAACTACAACGCGCAATCGGCAAGCGTCAAGATCCAGGAAAATCTCAAGGCAACGTTTGATGCCGCTGGGATGACCTATAGCGTGGTCACCAAACCTACCCTGATCACCGCACCGATCCGGAACGATCTGTTCGACTCCGACAGCAACAACGTTCCGAACAACGAGGCGAGTGACAACGTCACCACTGACATCACTACTAACCCGAATTTCACCGGCAACCCCTCCGACACGAGTGGTCTGAATCCGACCCAGCTACTGGCCCCGAACACGCTGTTTCCGACCCTCGGCCAAACCTTGCCCGGACGTAAAATTGCCGCAATTCGCTACACCGTCGAAATCGATACGACCGCCGCGACGGCCCCGCCCGCCAGCATCGCCCGGTTAATCAGCGGCACGATCGTGAAACCCGTCGAAAACGAGATCGCGTCGATCGCCGCCGAACAGATCACAACCGCAGCCAAGGACGTTCCCGTAAATCAAGGCGTGCCCGTCATCGCCTACCTGCCGCCACGATACGCCACCACCCCGGTCGGCGACGGCTGCCCGACCGGCACCACGCAGCAGGCGGTGAATCTGACCAACAACGGCGACTTCGCCGTGGTCCAGACCAACTCACTCCCCGTTAGCGCGCCGACCCGGCTGATCGCGAACTCGTTCTATAGCGACGCGTCCTACGTTGGCGGTGGCGTCAACCCAGTGGTGTTTCCACTTCGAATCTCAAACCTCGGCGTCGAAACGGGTTCGATCGCACTCGCGACCCATTCGCTGGTTCAGGGCAACCAAGGTAATCAACAACATCCGCTGCCCAATGGAAGCCCGAATTTTCTGATCTACGCGGGCAACGCCAGCGGCGCCGAGCAGCGCATTTGGCGCCAGATGGTTACCGGACTCAAGCCGTTGAACCGCTATCTGTTCGTCGCTCACGTCAGCCCGATCAACCTCCCGGGCAAAATCAACACCAAACCGGGTGGTGAGTCCAAGATTCACCTGCTTGCGCAGGGCGAGCACTTGTTAAGCGCACCACATGTCGTCGCGCCCGAACAAGCCGCGACCGGGGACGTCTGGACCCAACTGCGCGGATCGTTCGAGGCCAGCGGCCCATCGCTCGAACTCGCGGTCAGCAACGTGACGGTCAACAACCCGGTTATCGACAACAACGATTACGGCACCCTCGCGCTGGCCGGTCTGCAACTGTTCGAGTGCTACGACCCGACCAAGGACACCAACAATCAACCGACGCTCCCCGACCTTCCGATCAACAACGTCATCCCCAGCCTGCCGAATGACGGTGCCAGCGGCACCAGCACAACGGCGGCTTCGAATACCGACGCCGCGACTGAGGACAACAAGATTCCGCTCAAGGGCGGCGGCACCCTGCACTGGCCTGTATTGATCGGGCTCATGGCGCTCGCGTTCATGCGCCGAGCACGCAAGGACTGACCAATGCCGCGGCAACGCCCTCGTGGCCGCAACGACAAGGCAACCTCGGTCGGCGCCTCGACCGATGCCGCTGATCGGGTTCATGGCGCGGTCGACCTCGGCGTGCCGCATAGGCACCGTGGAACCCATCACGGCTGCGAGACCAGAAAGCAACCGGTTCATGTGCGCCTGGCGTCCGGCTGCCCCGGCGTTCGGGCGAGCGGACCGGCATGGGCCGTGCGATTCGATCCGGCGAATGGGTATGCGCCCCCAGTTCGCGTGGCTGAGTCGTGACACGACCGCTCAAACGCCCGGGACACGCAAAGCCCCGCACCGTTCATTAGGAGAATTCGTTGTATGTGGAACACGCCCCGACCTCGGACGGTCTTGCTGGTAACCCTGATAGCCGCGGCCACGCTTTCCAATGCACGGGCTGCGACCGGCCTGGGCATTGTCCAGTGGGTCGACGACGTCGCACGCTGTGACGACACGCTGCTCCAGTGCACGACCGCGTCGAAAACATCCTACCAGGCACGCTTTTACGTGCGCGTGACCAACCACAACCCCATCGTGGCCGAGGCGATTGCCGCTCCGTTCAAAATCGAGGTCGATCTTGCCAAGGCTTTCGACGACGCGGGCATGCGTTATCGAATCGCGGAAGCCCCGCGTTTCCTCGCAAAGGCAGACAGCACCTCAAACGCGACTCCGCCGGTCACCACCGCGGGCGGTGGTTCCGCCGACCTCGATAGCGGCACCCCATCCGCGGCCGTCCCCGTCGCCAATCCGGAGTTCGACGGCAGTGACACAAAACGCTTGCTTGCCTCGGGAACGGTTGCGCCCGGCGAAGCGCTCGTCGCGACCTATTTACTCGAAATCGATACCGTGGGCGGAGCCGGAGTCGTGAAGACTTCGGCGACGTTGACCAGCGATGCGGACATCTATTACTCACTGAGCGGCGACACCGATCCTGATGTAACCCTGAACGCCTATATCAAGCCCGGCCGTGCGACGGCACTTTACCTGCCGCCGGCGATCGCGACGCTAGCAGTGGGCCAGGACTGCCCAGTCGATACCTTGCCGAGTGGCGACAACCTGATCCTCAATGGCGAGTTCGCGGCCGTCAGCGATGCGGCGCTGCCGTTCAACTCAACCGCGAACGAGTTAATAGCCGCCAGCTTTTTCAGCGATTTACCGCTGGTGCATCACGGTCGCGACAAATCGTTGGCCGCCTCGAGCCCGCCCGGCCCGATCGTGTTTCCGGCCTACCCCCCAACGCCGACAGCAGATACGCCCGAACGCGGCGGTTCGATTGCGCTGGTCCGTCACGCGATGCTAAACAGCGACCTGATCCAGCAATCACCCTGGCCTGACGGCGGCGTGACCTGGCTCGCATACGCCGGCAACACCGGCCAACCCGCGCCGCAGCGTTTCTGGCGGCAGTCCGTCGCGGTCGTGCCCGGAACGACCTATCGCTTTCGGGTCCACCTCAGCGCGGCCGGGCAACCCGACGATACGCGCAACACCGCCGAGCACGATCCGATTATCGCGCTCCAGGTCGATGGACAAACGATCGGCAACACGCTCGCGCTGGCCGCGGAAACTGGCCGCGATGTCTGGACGCGACTCGAGAGCCGCTTCGTCCCCACCGAGGCGCGTGTCGAACTCGCGGTCGCGAATATGCACGCAGGCGCCGATGTCCATAGCGTGGTTGGCCTCACCGGCTTGAGCCTCGAAGCCTGCATCCCGCGGCAATCGGGCAACCCAGTTGAAACGCCGGTTGACACGCCAGATGAAACCGCCCCCTCAAACGATCCCGGCGCGGCAACAGACACCAGTCCAGCGCCCAGGCCCGCCGACGCGACCGTTGCCGACGATACCTTCGTTCCATTCAGCCGCAGCGTGATCAGTGGCGGCGGTGGCGGCGCGGTCGGGGTACTTGGGTTGTTCGCTGGCGGACTGCTGGCGTGGGCGCGCCGCCGACGGCTCAATTGATCGCCTGGGCGCTGGCGCCGGTCGGACAGTCGTCAGTTTCCGTTTCGAGTCGCTCGCCGCCACATATCCAGGTACAGGCGCTCCAGGTTGGCCGTCAAAGTCGCGGAATCCTGTAACGGCGACGACTTGATGCGCTCACGCAATCCACCGCGCAGCGTCGCGAGCGCGCCAAGATCCCTCGCCCAACGTACGGCGAGCGCGACGTACTCATCCGCGTCGCGCGCTACCCAGTCCACCAGCCCAACGGCATTGAGCAACGCCGCCGACTGCCGGAACACCGCGCGATCGCCGAGCAACGAAACGACCGGCACCCCCATCCAGAGCGCCTCGCAAGTGGTCACGCCGCCCGAATAGGGCAGTGTGTCGAGGCCGATATCGACGTCGTGATAATCCGCGAACACCGCCGCCGGATTGTTGTGCCCGCCCCGCAGCTCGATGCGCTCGGACGCAATCCCCCAGGACGCGAACGCCTCCAGGACACCGGCGCGCCGTTGCGCATCGCGCAAGGTTTTCCAATTGATCAAAAGTCGCGAGTCGGGCACCGCATGCAGAACCTGCGCCCAGAGCGCGATCACGCGCTCGTTCACTTTGAGCAGGTTATTAAAGCTCCCAAACGTGACATAACCGCGGTCGGGCGCCGGCAACGAACCGACCTCGGGCGTGGTGGCGGGCGGCGTATAGGTCAAACGGGTCAGCGGCAGATTCGCCACTGTCTCGGTGTAATAGGATCGGTATTCCGCCGGAACGGTCATCTCATCCATGATGATATAGTCGATGGCCTCCAGTCCGGTCGTGTCGCAGTAGCCTAGCCAAGTCACCTGAACCGGCGCCGGTCGCATCGCGAAAACGCCGAGACGATTGCCTCCGGTGTGACCCGAAAGGTCGACCAGGATATCTATCTCGTCAGCGACAATCAGCTCGGCCAACGCCGGATCTCGAAGGTTCACCGTGCGCCGCCAAACGGCACAGTGTTCGCGAATCGCGACCGTGACCTCGTCTTCATTGACCCGACCGGAATAGACATACGGGGTTATTCTTCGGTGGTCATGCGCGCCGATGACGCCCAGCATGAAGTATCCGATTGGGTGCCTGGCGAGGTCGGCCGAGACATAGCCAACCCGCAAGGGACGATCCCGCTGAGCCGTCAAATCAACCCTGTGGGAGATAGGCGTTATAGTCCCGGCATGCCGTGCGCCCCAGGCGCGGTGCTCTTTAAATAGATCTTCGGCGCTGATATCGGGGTCGTAACTCAGCCGGAACAACAGCGACGAATGCACCGCCGCCCAATCAGGCTTGAACCTGAGCGTCTGGCGCAGCGTCTCGTAGCCCTTGGCGCGCAATCCCTGCTCGAGCTGGATATAGCCGAGATTCGACAGCGTCGCGGGGTTATCGGGGTGAAGCGCAAGCGATTGCGTCACCCACGCCTCCGCCTGCGCGAGCTGGCCATCGAACATAAGCAGTTTGCCGAGGTTACTCATTGCCTTGGCGTAATCCGGCTTGATCTCGATCGCACGTTCATAGGCGCGCCTCGCCGCGGCGGTCTGATTCAACGCAGCCAGTGCATTGCCAAGGTTGTTCCAACCCTCAGCATAGTGCTCGTGTCTCCGCAGCGCCGCGCGGTAGTGCTGCACCGCCTGCTCAAGCTGCCCCAGCTCGCTACACGCATTGCCGAGATTGTTCAGCGCCTCGACGAACTCAGGCCGAAGCGCCACCGCCCGGGCATAAGCCGCCGCGGCCTCGGCCACCTCACCTCGCAGCCAATGCGCGTTGCCTTGCCCATAGTGGAGTTCCGGCACCGTTGGCGCGAGTTTCATCGCCCGTGCGAAGGTCTCAAGTGCCCGCGCGGAATCCCCCAGGTTGACCAGCGTCTGTCCCAAATTGTTCAGCGCGACGGGTGAGTCGGGCGATAACGCCACTGCCGCCTCGAGCGCGACCCGCGCGGCCTGAAATCGTCCGGTTTCGCGCAACAGCGTGCCCAAGTCATTGTGCGCGCTCGCGAGACGCGGATCGACACTCAGGCACTTACGATAAGCAGCCTCCGCCGCGCCGAAGTCCCCCTGCAATCGACGCACGTTGCCCAGGTTATTCAGGGCCTCCGCGAGGGTCGGGCGAAGCGCATGAGCACGTTGATAGGCTTCCGCCGCCTCCGCGAGGCGCCCGCGCGCATACAACGCGTTGCCCAGGTTGTTTTGTGCCTCGGCCCATTGCGGCCGCAAGGTCACCACGCGCTCCAAGGTCACGCTGGCGACATCGAACGCGTTCGCCTGGTGTTGGAGCAGGCCCAATAAGTGCAAGGCATCCGGCTGCGACGGAAAGGTCGCGAGCAACGCGCGGCATTGCGACTCCGCCTCGGCGATCCGCCCCGCTGCCTGCAGGTTGAGCGCGGTACGCAAGCACATTTTCATCGCTTCCGGCAAGGCGGAAAGTGGCACCGTATCCGGCACGTTCGGGTGGTCCATCCAGCGACTCCGACAGTTCGAGTCGAGCAAGCGTAACAGAGAGCAAACGTTTAAATTGTCAGATGTTTCACTGAATTCAACACCGGCGGACGCGTTCCGCGCGCGCCGCCGCCACGACAACGTTCAGCGGCGAATGAACGCCCGATTTCCACCCCCGCAAAAATGTGTCATTGTTCGCAAAACCTGGGCTAACACCCTCTATGTACGAAGATTTTTAACAATCCCCGGCCGCTTTATGTGACCCACTGAACGGAAAACGTCGATCCGTGTGTTTACTCTTGCTTACAACAATGTGAGAACCAACCGCGAGTTCAACAGCCACGCGCCCGCCAGGCGGGCCAAACCGCTGATGACTGGATTATGATCACCCCCGAACGCGACGCACCCCAAACGTACTGGACACGACTCGGCGCCCACTCGCCCCGACAGACCACTGGCCAGCGGCCGCTGTGTACGCGCGACACCTGCCGGCGCACGGACTCGTTCACGACATCGAGGCCGGGTTCGATAAGTACGCACGATTCGCGCATGGATTTATTAAGAACAGAAGCCGGCCCATCACTGCCGGACACCATGCTCCCCGACTCAGGTAATAGGGCTTAAAGTATGCAAAACCGAACCAATCCGTTCCTCAACGCGTTGTACTGGGCGGGCCTGGTCGCGGCATTCCTGGTGGTGCTGCTGGTGAGCTCGGTGCCGCTCACACTGGAGCAACAGCTCGTATTCGCCATCGTGGCGCTGGGCTTCTCCTGGTTGGTGCGACTCGGACGGAACATCTCGCGCTACCGGACGATCGTTCTGATCATGATCTCGATTCTCGCGAGCGGCCGGTACATTTACTGGCGCATCACCGAGTCGATGGCGTGGTTCGACCCTCAGGTCACGCTCAGCGTTTGGGATCATGTGCTCTCGCTGGGCTTGTTGCTGGCCGAGATCTATGCCTGGACGGTGCTGTTCCTCGGTTACTTCCAAACCATCTGGCCGCTCCACCGCCCCTCGCTCGAACTGCCGACCAACCGCTCGCAATGGCCGACCGTCGACGTGCTGATCCCGACGTACAACGAACCGCTGAAGGTCGTGGCGCCGTCGGTGCTGGCAGCCAAGAACATCGACTGGCCGAGCGACAAGATCAACATTTACCTGCTCGACGACGGTGGCCGGTCGGAATTCGAGCAATTCGCACTGCAATCCGGAGTGCACTACATCCATCGCGACACCAACGCGGGCGCCAAGGCCGGCAATATCAACAACGCGCTCAAGCGCTCGAGCGGCGAATATGTCGTCGTGTTCGATAGCGACCACGTCCCGGTGCGCGGCTTTCTGACCAAGACCATGGGCTGGTTCCTGCGCGACGACAAGCTTGGCCTGGTCCAAACGCCACACTTGTTCTTCACCCCCGACCCGGTTGAACGCAACCTCCAAATTTACCATCGCGTGCCGAACGAGGGACAATTGTTCTACGGCCTGGTGCAGGACGGCAACGATACCTGGAACGCGACATTCTTCTGTGGTTCGTGCGCCGTATTGCGGCGTGAAGCCCTGACCGATATCGGCGGCATCGCCGAGGACACCGTCACCGAGGATGCGCACACCTCGTTACTGATGCAGAAGCGGGGCTGGAATTCCGCGTATATCAACACGCCACTCGCCGCCGGCATGGCGACGGAACGCCTCTCCGGCCATATCCGTCAGCGCGTGCGTTGGGCACGTGGCATGACCCAGATCTTTCGCCGCGACAATCCGCTGCTGGCCAAGGGGCTGTCGTTCGCGCAGCGTTTGAACTACTTCAACGCGATGATGCACTTTTTCTTCGGCCTGCCGCGCATCATCTTTTTGACCGCACCGCTCGCATACTTGTTCTTCGAGACCTACGTCATTCAAGCGGGCGCCGCGATGATCGCGGTATTTGCACTTCCGCATATTTTTCAAGCCCATGTCGCCAACTCGGCCATGCAGGGGCGCTACCGGCACAGCTTCTGGGCCGAGGTCTATGAAACACTGCTCGCGCCGCACATCCTGTTTCCGACCATCATGACGTTCTTTTTCCCGAAACTCGGCAGCTTCAACGTCACTGCCAAGGGCGGTGTGATCGACAAGGATCACTTTGACTGGACCTCGTCCCGGTTCATCTTCGTGTTGCTGATCCTTAACCTGGCGGGATTGTTTGTCGGCATCCTGCGCCTGATCTGGTGGAATCCGGACGAGACCGGGACCGTCATCATCAACCTCGCGTGGACCCTGTTCAATGCGACCATCATCGGCGCGGCGCTTGCCGTCGCCTGGGAAAAGCGCCAGCGTCGCAGCAATGCCCGTATCCATCGCAGCTATCCGGCGTTGCTACGTACCCTGGATGGCGGCTTCTTTCTTGCCACGACCGCGGATATCTCGACCGGCGACCTGAGTTTGCGACTCGACGAGCCCGCAACCGGTCTCAATCCCGATGATTACGTGATCGTGGAACTGCTCGAGGGCGCCAAGCCTTATCGCTTCAAGGGACGCCTGGCTACCGTTTCCAACCACCACGTCGGCATCCGGCTGGAACATATGTCGGTCGAAAAGCTCGCGCAACTGGTGTACTTCTCGCACGGCCACGATGCCGCCTGGGACGACTGGTACAACGCCTGCGAACCGACCAAGCCGTTGTATTCCTTCTTCGAGATCATGCGTTTTGGCATCGGCGGAGCGTTTCGCGCGCTGTTCGGGCACAGCGATGATCCCGAAAGTCAGGTACGCCCAGGTTTCGCCGCAACCGGGTGGTTGCTGGTGTTGTTGCTGGTGCTGCTGGCAGGTGCGTTCGCGCCGAAAAGCGCCAACGCCAACACGATCCAAGCGGAGCCCGCGACCGCCGCCGCGCTGCCAGGGATACCCGCGCGCAGTCCAGGCGTGGAAACCGGCGACTGGAATCAGGTCGCGCTCAGGTTTTCCGACCTCGGCGTCGACAAGCCGTTACGGCTACGCGGTGGCAACACGCAGCACGATGTTTGGTTCGCGTTGCGGTCCGACCGTATCGTCAGGGACGCCGCGATTCACCTGAAATACTCGCTGGCACCGGAATTGCGCACAGACTACGCCCAGTTTCAAATCAGCCTGAACGGGATCGAGCTCGGCCTGATCCCGATCGAGACGCTGGCGACCGGCGAGCTGATCGAACAGGACTTCGCGGTCGATCCGCTTTACGTCAGCGACCTCAACCAGATTTCGCTCAAGCTGATTCCGCGGGAACAGGATTTCTGCGAGAAGCTGGATCCAAAGCTCAAGGAGGCCTTGATTAGCGAGGAAAGCGAAATCCGGTTGACCGAAGGTTCGCTCAATCTGGTCAACGATCTGGCGCTGTTTCCGGTCCCGTTCTTCGACCAGTACGATGACGAGCGCTTGGTGATTCCATTCGTGCTGCCCCAGGCGCTGACCTCGTCACCCGACGCCGTACGCGCCGCTGGCATCCTATCGTCCTGGTTCGGCGGTCTCGCGGATTACCGCGGCGCGAACTTTCCCGTGCTGGTGGACACGTTACCGGAGCGTCATGGCATCATTCTGGCGACCAATGAGCACCCGAATCCACTGCTCGAGGGCATACCGATCAACGGCCCGGGCGCCGCATTGGTCAGTCACCCAACCCTGCCGCAGGTGAAATTACTCGCGCTCACCGGGCGCAATGCCCAGGATCTGGTCAGCGCAGCCGCGATGCTCGTCGCGCGCACCGAACCGCTGGTCGCCGATCGGGTTGAGTTCGTCCAAGCCGAACTCCCGGCGCCGCGCGCGCGATACGACGTCCCGAACTGGCTACCCATTGGACAGAAAGCCAAGTTGGGCGATCTATTGACGCCTGATCGCCTCACTGTGCGCGGGCTGAATCCGAACCCTATCGATCTCAAATTTCGCGTGCCCCCCGATCTGTATCGCTGGAAGCACGACAGTGTTCCGCTCCATTTGGGCTTCACGCATACCGACCTGCCGCTGCGGAGCGACAGCAAGTTCAGTGTCGACCTCAATCAGGAGGGCCTGCGCAGTTATGCGCTCGGCGCCAGCAAGGGTTTGTTCAGTAGCGCGAAACCGTTTCCCTCGCGGCTACCGGACGCGCGCACCTATCTCCCGGAATACACAAGTCAAACCGAAAAGGTCGCGTTACCGATCTACGCGCTGGTAGGCCATAGCCAACTGACTCAATTCTTCGATTTTCAGATTCCGGAGCAGTACGGCACGGATTGTATCAATCTCTATACCCAGCATTTGACCGGCAGCGTGGATCCGGATTCACATATCGACCTACGCGGGTTCTCGCATTTCACCCGACTGCCTGATCTGGCCAAATTCGCCAACATGGGATTTCCGTTTACCCGCCATGCCGACCTCGCCGAAACGGCCGTCGTACTGCCAAGCCAGCCAGCGCCGGTCGAAATACAGGCTGCACTGGAGTTCATGGGGCGGATGGGCAATGCCACCGGTTACCCGAGCTTCCATGTCACCGTGCTGCATCCGGATCAGATCGAGGCCGCGCACGATAAGGACATCCTGGTTATCGGCGCCAGTGACGACGCCGAACTCCTGTCCCAGTGGCAGGCACACCTGCCCGTGAGTCCGACCGAATCCGGGTGGGACTTGCGCGAGTTATCCTTGCGCGAACGCTTCGATCTCTGGTGGCAGGCCGGCGAGTCCTCCGACCCAAAAGGCGTGCGCGAGTTACTGGACGCTCAAGGCGACGAACTGCTCGCACTCACCGGATTCCGGTCGCCTTTTTCAGACACACGTTCCGTGGTCGCGGTGCTGACGCGATCGCAGGAAGGGCTCACGGCGATCAACGAGGCATTGAATGACCCTGCATTGCTTGCCAAGGTTCAAGGCGATTTCACCGCGTTCTCCACCGGCGAGGTACGTTCCGCGCGCATTCTGCCGATCTACCATGTGGGTGAACTCCCGTTTTTCACCAACTTGAGCTGGTACCTCTCCGCCCACCTGCTTACGCTCATCGTCATCAGCATTCTCTTGGCACTGGCGACGGCCGCCTTGCTCGCCGCCAAGATGCGGCAGGTTGCCGCGACTCGGCTAGCGCTGGAGAGTGAGCGTGCCTAGGAGCTTGCTCAACGCGCGCCGAAGGGTGTGGATCGGCGCCATCGTCGCACCGATGCTGGCGCTCCAGGCGCAGGCGTGTCCACCGCCATCGGCCCATTGGGAAGCCTACGTCAAGTACTTCCTGCAGCACGACGGGCGGGTGGTGGAGTTCTCGCAAAAAAGTCGTTCGACCTCTGAAGCCCAGGCCTATGCGTTGTTCCACGCCCTGGTGGCGAACGACCGCGCGCGCTTTGCAAAGGTGCTCGAGTGGGCCGAAAACAATCTCGCCCAAGGCGCGCTCACGCGCGAACTCATGGCTTGGAAATGGGGTTACCGCGAAAATGACCGGCAGTGGGGCGTGATCGACGCCAATCCGGCCAGTGACGCCGATGCCTGGCTTGCTTACAGTCTGCTGGAAGCGGGTCGCCTGTGGTCCGAACCGCGCTATACGAGCCTGGGTCGACACGTATTGCGCAATATTGAGGCGGCACTCGTCGCCGACCTCCCTGGCCTGGGCCCCATGCTACTGCCCGGCCCCTGGAGCCACGATCCACAACGCAATATCTGGAAGCTCAACCCAAGTTATCTACCGTTGCAGGTATTGCGCCGTTTCCAGGTCGAGCACGCGGACGGGCCGTGGGAGCGCGTCCTCGACAACGCGGCCCGGATGTTGCGGGACACCGCGCGCGCTGGAGTGGTCCCGGACTGGATTGAGTACAAGCCGGGCGAAGGCTTCATGGAGTCCAACCCGGAACAAGGGTATTCGAGCTATGACGCGATCCGGGTCTACCTGTGGATCGGCATGCTGAACAAGGACGAACCTCAGCGCGCGCCGTTGCTGAGCGCCCTGCAACCCGGCTTTTGCATCGGCGACACACCGCCAGAGCGTGTTCACCTGCCAACCCGCACGCCCGAAGGCGAGGGCCCCGTCGGCTTCAAGGCCGCGCTGCTCCCATATCTGTCGGCACTCGACAATCAGCGTTGCCTCAAGCGGCTACTGGCCGATATCGAGGCCAACTGGAACGACGATTTGCTCACGGAGGAGCCCGTTTACTACGATCAGAACCTCGCCCTGTTCGGACTCGGCTGGTTCGAACATCGTTATCATTTTGATGCAAAAGGGCACCTTCACACTCAGTGGGAGACAACATGCCGAGATTCAAACTCCGCCTCATCGCACTCGGGCTAGCCTTGCTGGGCCCGATCGGCCCCGGCGTCGCACTCGCCGAACAGGACGACGATATTGCGCAACTGCTCGTGCAGGGGCATTTTTGGTACGAACGAGGGCGCCTCGATCTGTCGGAGAAGGCTTGGCGCAAGGTGTTGCTGGTCGAGCCGAACAACGCCGAGGCCCTGGCTGGACTGAAGGAACTCGAGCGCGCGAATCTTGACCAACTTGACCAAGCCAAGCTGAACGAGGCGCGTGCCTTGGCCCTAGCCGGGCGCTATAAGGAAGCCCTGGCGCTGTATCAAGCCGCGTTCAATGGGCCGCCGCCCACCAGTTACTACTCCTCGGAATACTATCTCACGATGGGCGGGACGGAGGACGGCTGGACCAACGCTCATTCCCAAATGACCGCGTTGGCGCGCACCTACCCGTCGAATACGGCCTACGCACTGGCGCTCGCCAAGCTCAAGACCTACCGCGAGAACACCCGTCGCGACGGCATTCGTCGCTTGCAGGATCTGGCCACGCGCGCGGACCTGCGCGACGACGCGATCGCCGCCTGGCGGCAGGCGCTGCTATGGCTGGAAACCCAAAGTGACGACGAGGTGCTGTTCCGCGAGTATCTGGGACGGGTGCCCGACGACACTCAAGTCGAGGCCCGTCTGCAACGGATCAACACCCGAACCTTGGCGCCGGTCGCGGAAGGTTACGAGGCCTTGGAGGCCAAGAACCCCAGTGCCGCCGCGCGCGCGTTCGAACAAGCGCTGACCCTGGATCCCAACGACGTCGACGCCCTGGCGGGACTCGGGATCATCCGCTTGCGGCAACAACGCTTTACCGAAGCGCAACGCTACCTGCGCCGGGCCGTTGAGCTCGATCCGTCGCGCAAGGCGGAGTTCGGCGATTCGCTGAACGACGCGAATTTCTGGTCGGTCTATGCCGCGGCTGATTCCGCGCGACGCAAGGGCGATTTGCGCTCGGCCCGGCGCGCCGCGCAACGGGCCGAGAAAATGCGGCCACGCCAACCCGAAGTGCTGGCCTTGCGCGCAAGGATCGAACGCGCACTCGGCAATCACGCCGAGGCCGAGCAGTACTTCCAACGCGCGCTCAAGTTACAGCCAAAGAACCGCAAACTCAGCAATGAACTGGCCGGTCTCGCCCGTGAACAGGTAGCCCTGGAGGAAGCCGCTCAAGCAGAAGCGGCCGCGCTTAACGTCGAGCCCATCATTCAGATGGCCGACGACGGCAGCATTCTCAATCCACTCATGCGCTCGCCGGAAGGCGAACCCCTTACCGACGTCGAGGCGTTCCGACTCCGTGCCGAGGCCGAGGCCACTCAGGATCCACGTCGCGCCAGCGAGCTCCTGGAGCAAGCGCTTGCGCTTGATCCCGACAATGCGTGGGTTCGTCTTGATCTCGCGCGGCTATATCGGCGTCAGAATCTCAAGGCCGAGGCGATCGCGCTGATCGACGAAATGGTGCAACGGCGACCGGACGATATCACGACCCACCACGTGAAGGCGCTGTTCCACGCCGAGGCTCTGGAGTGGGCCGAAGCATTACGCGCCATCGAACGCATCCCTGAGAACCAGCGCTCGGAGGAACAATCGCTGCTGCACCAGCACCTCTGGGGCAACCTCAAGAACACCGAGGCGCGGGCCGCGCTCGCACGCGAGGACTACGCCAAGGCACGCAGCATCGCCGCCGAAATTGAGTTCAACGAACGCAACAACCCGGAGTTGATGCTGATTCGCGCCGAACTGTTTTCCGACCTGGGCGACCGTCGCGCCGCGCTGCGAACGGCCCACCAAGCCCGTGTCACCCTGGCCGATGGCGACACCGACCTTGCGTTGCGGTATGCGACAGTGCTCCTTAAGACCGGTCAACGCGGCGACCTGCGACGCGAAATCGATCGGTTGCGGCAACAAAACGGTAATCTGACCCAACCGCAGCGCGCCGTACTGGAAAAGCTCGAACTAGACATGGCCCTGCAAACGGCAGATGACCTCCGACAACAGGGTGAGTACGACGCCGCGCTGGCCTCGAATCGCCCCGCGTTGAACAAACATGGCAATAACCCCCAGGTGTTGCTGACTCAAGCCACCATCCACAAGGATGCAGGCGATTACCCACGGGCACTGGATACCTACCGCCAAGTCACCCGCATCCAGCCGAAGAACCGCTTTGCGTGGACGGGCGCGGCCGGCACCGCGATGGCCATGCGCGACTATGAGAACGCCCGCGCCACCACGGAAGCCGGGCTGGCCCAGCTACCCGACGAGCCAGAACTCTTGTCCTTGCGTGCCCAGCTCAGCAGCTTGCGCGGCGAGCAGGCGGCCGCCGCGGCCGATCTGGAAAAGGCGCTCGCGCTATATAAAGAGCGGGAAAAGATCTCCGCCCTGCCCTACCTCGAGGTCGACAAGGCGCAGGTAAAGCGGGAAGAGAGCTGGGTGTCCGACGCGCGCGCGCGGCTCGCGCGACTCGATACGCGCAAGCGTGATGAGTTCGATATCGGTGTCGGCGTGCGGGCTCGCGACGGCGACGCGGGGCTCGGCGAACTCACCCAGCAATCCGCTCCGATTCAGTATGTGCACGCGCCCGACCACGATACGCGGTGGGGTGTCGAGGTCATACCGACACAGCTCGACGCCGATGCCGTGGACGGCAATACGTACGCGGTCAACCAGTTCGGCAGTCTCGCGCTGACGCCCGGCGCGCATGCTGGGACTCAATTCGATCAGGAGGCCGAAGGCGTGGCGGCCAACGTATCCTATGAATCGCGCCGATTTTCCGGGGACCTGGGGGTGACACCGCTGGGCTTCACCAAGGAAAACATCGTGGGTTCGGCCAAATGGAAGGACCAGAGTTTCGACCACAAGGCAACCGTCGGCTTCGAGCGGCGCGCCGTGCAGGAGACTTTATTATCCTACGCCGGAACCACCGACCCGGGGACCGGACGTGATTGGGGTGGTGTCACCCGCACCGGGTTGGCGATGAGCTTCGATCGTAACTTTGGCGCGACCGGGATCTATGGCGATCTCGGGTTCTACTACCTGAGAGGCGATAACGTTGTCGACAACCGCGAGGCATTCGGTCAATTGGGCACATATTGGTCGCTGGTAGATCAGCCAGACCAATCGCTCAAGCTCGGCATGAATCTCCAGTTGCGCTCGTTCGAGGAAAACCTGCGCTTCTTCACCCTCGGACACGGTGGTTACTTCAGTCCGCGACGTTTTATTTCGTTGACCTTTCCGATGGGGTACGAAGGCACTTCGGGCAAGCTGCGTTACGCGCTCCACGCGGATATCGGGGTTCAGGATTACAGTGAGGACAACGCCTCGGTTTTCCCACGCGATCCGGGACTGCAAGCGCAGTTGGAGACACTCGCCGGCTCCACCCCGGGCGTGGTCACGCGTTACGCCGGGGAGGATAAAACCGAATTTGTCTACAACCTTCGCGCACGCATGGAGTATCTCACCGGGCGTAACTGGGCCACCGGCGGCTGGCTGACCGCCGCCAGCACGCAGGATTACCGCGAATATAGCGGCGGACTCTATCTGCGCTACCTATTCGCACCCAATGCCGAATCGCACCTCGACGCGTTCGGCAATTCGGTCAATCCGTTCCGCCAAACCTGGTAGCACCCAACAGGCGTTTATGAAACTTTACAGGGTCTTTTCCATCTAAATTGTGGAAATACGCTGTAAAGTTTTGCCGCGAGGTTGGTCATCAGACGCAAGCTCCGGCCTGCTTAAAGGGCTCGGCCGGAGACACCACCGCCAGTCGTGTCCTAAAGCGAAAGAGAAGTACAATTTCAATTATCTTTAAACCGAGAACGACACTGATTTAACAGTGACTCCTGCGATATCCGAGAATGGGGTTTCGGATTTTCCGGGTGCTCGTTTTAGTGGGCATAACGGCGAAGGCAAAAAGTCAACGTTATCCCACGGGAGCTGGGGCGCGCGGGAACTAATCTGGGGCTGATCGTAACAACTGTAAATCCGCCTGTCTGCGCCGATCGCAAGTTCGTCGCTTTAAAATTTGATACGCGTCTGAGTTTCAAAGTCCGTGTACCCCTAAACTTAATGGGTTTGGAACGTACGCCATTTGTGGGAGGTAGCTGAGAAGGATGAGCGGAACGCGTCGACGGGGCCGATGCGACCGCATGGACTCGACACCTGTCGTCGATACGCGGCGCGGGTCTGATTTTTCACCCGAACCTGCGCGTTTCTAATTGATTCCGAAGAATTCATAAAAACTATTGGGCTGTTACATGGTATCCAGCATGCACGACACCACCGACACCAATCCGCCGGATGCGGCCATTGGTACATCAATGGGTTCCGAGATCGTCGGACAGAGCGCCGCGATGCAGCGCGTGTTCAAGGCCATACGCAAGGTCGCGCCAGACGGTGCGCCGGTGTTGATCACCGGTGAGTCGGGCACTGGAAAAGAGGTCGTCGCGCACAAAATTCACCGCCTATCGGAACGCGCCGATGGACCATTCGTCGCCGTGAACTGCGGTGCGATCGCCTCCAATCTGATTCAGTCTGAACTATTTGGTCACGTCAAAGGCGCGTTCACCGGCGCGCACAAGACCAAGATCGGGCGCCTTGAATCCGCGAATCGCGGCACGATCTTCCTTGACGAGATCGGCGATCTTGGGCTCGACCTCCAGGTGAATTTACTGCGTTTTCTCCAGGAGAAGACCATCGAGCGCGTCGGCGGCGTCGAAAGTATCCAGCTCGATGTGCGCGTCATCGCCGCAACCCACGTCAACCTCATTAATGCGGTCAAGGAGGGCAAGTTTCGCGAGGACCTGTTCTACCGGCTGAACGTATTGCAATTACGTCTACCCCCATTGCGGGAACGCGAAGAGGATATTCTCGCGATCGCCACGCACTACCTGCATGTATTCGTCAAGGAGCAGGAAGGATCGCGGGTCGAGGATTTCACCGAGGAAGCC
Organism: uncultured Thiotrichales bacterium; assembly: GCA_964620675.1. GTDB lineage: Bacteria > Pseudomonadota > Gammaproteobacteria > UWMA-0217 > UWMA-0217 > CAYSFW01. Next base: position 23,142 of record CAZUJU010000029.1, read on the forward strand.
AAGCGGGTGATGAATGCCTATCCGTGGCCGGGCAATATTCGCGAACTGATCAACCGCGTCCGCCGTGCGGTGGTGATGTGCGATACGCGACTGATTACACCCAACGATCTCGGCATGGAACGTCGCGACGGCAATCGCGATCACATGCCTACCCTTGCCGAAGTTCGCGCGATGGCCGAACAACAAGCGATCAACTCGGCGATTCGTCGCAATCGCGGAAATATCGCCGCCGCGTCACGGCAACTGGGTGTTTCGCGCGTCACGCTTTATCAGCTCATGGGTAAATACGGGCTCGCAAAGGAACACGTCACATCAACGGGCAACTGAGTTTGTATTGACACTCGTTTATTTGATACAGGGAACCTAACATGATTCAGCAGTCTCGCCGCGTCGGCGCTTCTTCATTCCTCCCATTTCAACGAAAGCGTGTCGGTGCGATGATCGCGACACTTATTGTTGGGGTAGCGTCGAGCACCATGGCTGGTGCAAACGTCAACGACGCGCAAATTTCAAAAATTCAGGGGCGGCTCATTCTCAACCGATCGGGCGAAAACATCATTGTTGAGCAGCCAGTCGCCCTGCGCGACGGTGACGTCATCATGGTACTCAAGAGCGCGACCGCTCAGGTTCGCCAGGATGGCTGCACCATCGATCTCGATTCCAACGCGCTGTACACGGTACGTGAGTTTCCCAACTGCAGTGCGGCCGAGCGTAGCGTCGTCGCAATCGATCCTTCGTTTTTACCGCAAAACATTGCCTTCAACGAGGAAACCAAGACACCCACGGAAAAAGCCGTGCAGAGTCCCGCGGCCGACGTAGCCGCGATTTTCGAGGAACGCGGCGCGCTGACGCCACGCGGCTCCTGGATAGTGGAACCCTCGCTATCATTCACGCACTCGTCCGCGACCCAAGTCGCGATCGACGGCTTTACCGTGTTGCCGTCGCTCACCATCGGACTGATCGACATCAGCGAAGTCGCGCGCGACACACTGACCGCGACGCTCGGGCTACGTTATGGTTTGACCAGTCGCCTGGAGCTTGAGGCCCGCGTGCCGTTCGTAACCAAGTCGGAAGACAAGCGAAGCCGGGAGCTTGGCAGCGACAGCCCGCTCGACTCCCTCGTCAGTTCCGACGGCTCCGGAATCGGCGACGCGGAGTTAAGCATGCGCTATCAATTAACGTCGTTGAAGCCCGGCTCCCCGTACTACATCGGCAACCTACGCGTTAAAAGCGCGACCGGTTCGGATCCCTTCGAAGTCAAGCGCCGCACGGTCTTCAACGAGGACGGAGTCGCGATCGGCGAAGTGCTGCTCGAGCAGCCGACCGGATCCGGCTTTGTGTCGGTTTCTCCAAGTCTGACGGTGATCTATCCGACCGAACCGGCGGTGCTGTTCGGAAACCTCAGTTATATACACAACATTCCGCGCGATGTGGGTGAAAATAAAGTTCGCGTTCAACCCGGGGACGCATTCGGCTTTAACTTCGGCATGGGCTTTTCAATCAATCCCAAGACATCCTTCAACTTAGGCTACGATCATACCGTGATCGATAAGACCAAGGTCGAGAACGATCAAGGGCTGGAGCCGGTATTCGATCGTACCCACATCGGCAGCATGTTGTTTGGCATGACCCATACATTGAAACCCGGACGCTCGGTCGGTATTTCCCTGGGTGTCGGTGCGACGGAACAAGCGCCCGACGTCAGCCTGACCATCAAGTCACCGTTCTCGCTGTAGCACTATCCATGCGCGGTCAGGTTCGTCCGCAAAGACACTCTGCCCGCACTCAGATCAACTAGCCGCGATCGCCCCGGGGGCGACGCGGCACTTCAAAGGGCACACGCCTACTCAGATGTTCATGACCGCGACCCCAGCCACGGTAAATTGGCGCACACGGCATCGCGGCCCGAGATATCGCCAAATCACCACGATCGTGTTTTCCCGGGCCGGTGCGTTTGCTCGCCACCACAAAAACCGTGCACGAACCTTCGCCCGCCGCTCCAACAAGTGTCGTGAGCGAAGAATCGCGATTCAGCGTTTCGGTTTCGAGACCCAGAAGTTGTAACAATTCGCAAAGGTCTGCGGGTGATCGAGTTCAAAATCGTGCCAGTGGCTGAGATTGACCATGCGCGGATCGTCGGGAAAGCGCGCACGATACTGCTGCGGCGTCCCGGCTGATTGCAGCTCGAACCCGAGGAACTCAAGGCCGACATCGGCGAGCATCTGCCCGAGCTCGGGCAGATCCATGCATATTTCCTGGGCATGGAACACCAGATCCCGAAAATCACTCATGCTATAAAATGTCGACTGCCTGACAGCGACGCGGATCTCCTCGTCCGTACTCATTCGAATTATGTCTTGCCGACATTGGCGCATATCCTCTGGCGTCGGCTCGTATCCCTTCGTCGCGATATAGTCGCGGGTACGCCAGACGAGTCGGCGCGCGATTCTGCTGTACAAACCGAGATGCATCGTACCGCCTGGTTTCAAGATGTCGTTCAGTACCTGCAATCCTTCGCGCACGCTACGCATATGATGCAGAGCGCCGAGACAATCGATGTGATCGAAAGTCATTTCCAGCGTGCGTAACCGGAGGATGTCGGCTTGACCGAACCGGATGTTCTCATTGCCAAGTTGCCGCGACTTGCGTATGCCGTACGAAAGGCTCGACAAGCTCAAATCAACCGCGGTGATATTGGCATTATTGACGACCATTGCCAGTTTGATCGGAATCCAGCCCGTGCCACATCCCGCGACAAGGATTTCGGGACGCGCGCTATTCGCCAGTGCCGATCTCGTTACGTGCGGAAACCGGTCCAAGACCATCTCGTGCAACGGCTTCCGCCGCACAACCCCAGGTGACGAGATCCAGCGCGGGAAAGGGTTTTCCTCGTACTGCTGGCGAACGACGTTCGAAATCGTATCGCTAATGGGCGTGAGACGTTCGATCGACGCCTGAAATGCACGCTCGGTGCGTGGTTCTTCAATCTGCACCTCGATCACCCGCCGCACAGAGGGCGGCCAGTCCCGCGTGATTACGGTGTCGACGAATTGCTGTTGACTCAGCAGCCGGACGGTTGACAGCGCGGGCAGCCAGATCTCGGGGATGGAGGTGTCGCGCTCGAGACCCTGTTGGATCGCCGATTGCAGTCTCTCGACGTGATGCCGATCGGCCTCGGACTCAGCAAAAACGTACTCAGTTCTGAAACATTGATGCGCCAGGTTACAAACGAACTCGAGCATTGCGCGATCCGATAGCGCCTCGAACTCATCGACGCATAATTCGAGAACCGCGCTTCGAAACGCGGTAAACCAAACCTCAAATCGCTCATCCGCGACAAGCGCATTGGCGCAGAGCGCCGCGAATAGTGGGTTCTCAATTATTTCACCGAGGGCGTGCACGCGTAGCTGCGAAGCGATTTGATCCTTCAGCGTGACGTCGGCCAGGGAAGATCCGCAAAGCCTCTCGAAACCCGGCTCAAAGCAAAGCGCGGTTGTAGTCGCACACGCCAGTCCATAATGATTGACCTGGGGCGACCGAAGACCGGTAATCAGCAACTCACGCAGTGACTCATCAATTTGTCGCTTGAACCCCATTGGCTTTAGAATCTCGCTGAAAAAATTCCAGTTCACGAGATCGGATTGGTCACGCCTTATCAACATCGACGCGCTATCCAACGCTACTGCGTATTTTCGCTGTGCCAGGGACATCCAGGCGCGACGTTTCAACAGATCGTCAACCCGATCCTCCGGCACTTGCCCAAGCGTTTCGAGAAACGCGGCCGTCGCATCGGGGAGCCCAAACAGCTCTGCATCGAGAAAGCACTCCGCCGCATGCGCATATTCCGCGACGCCTCGCTGTAACAAGCCCAACGAGTAGTATGCCAATGCGAAGTTCGATTTGAGCTTAGTCGCCTCGATGAACCGGGCGCGCGCAGACTCTATATTGCCAAGGCGCGCTTCCGCCACTCCCTTGAGTTGCGCACCGCACGCAACCGCGTCACACCCGTGATAAATTTCTGATCTATGGCATCACTCAGCGAGGCACATTCGGGTATCGGAAATTGATTCAGCTTCATGATTAGAAAATATACGTTACTTTGATTGACCAACGATCACGCCTGCCGTGTAAGCCCGTTCAGTCAGATCTAGTTAGTGCGTGTAGCTTCGCGCGCCAGGCTGACCAGAAGCTTCCGGTATCGCTGGTCGTCCGAGCCGTCCCGGACACACGCATCCTTGAACTACTCATGCGCCCAGGCACCTCTTCAGTCCGACGCCAATAATTCACTCATTCAGTGCAGATCTCCAATCCGCATTCGGACGAATGCGCCCGATAATCGGGGGATAGTATCGGTTCCGATGTGACAGATCGCGCGTTTCGAGCCCAAAAAAAGCCCGTCTCGAGGACGGGCAGCCATGCGCAATTTTGGCATTCGATCGCTTTCGCTTGGCGGTGACTTACCGCAGCGAGGGAATAAGCTGTGGATCAAGAAACGAACGAACACCCGGGCTAAACGAAGTCGGCAATCCCTTGACAACGATATCCACAACCTTTTCGTGACGAATGGTTTGACCATTCAAGCTATTCTGAATGATCGATGTAAATGATGACGGCAGCATCGCGTAGCTGACCCCAGCGACGGGTACCACGGAATCCGCGTTGGCGGACGCGGTCGCCAATGCGCCCGATGCGGCGTCACTCGCGACACTGGCGGACTGGGCCTGCGGAGTCTCGCCGCTTCCGACCACCAATCCGCCGTTTTGGACCTCCGAAACGACGCCCAACGCCAGGCCCATACCTTTGCCCAAGGTATCCGGAGCATCTTCGGTCGCGACCGGCAATAGCGAAACGTCGTCGGTGCTATAGTTGAAATTCTGGGTTGAAACCTCTCGCTCATCGGTGCGAACCGGCGCCGAACCCGATCCCGACGCGCCGGGCGTGCTGGCGTTAGCCAGCGCTTGCGGTGTCTGTGGCGTTTGAGGTGTCTGCGGCGTCAGGGGCACATTCAAGCTATACATACCCTGGACTTGCGGTGCACCCGTTTGCGCGTTGTAGCTGATCGAAGGAATGTACAACGCCATCTCGGTACGCACCGTGTCACCGATGGACACAACATCCTTGAATCCAATCGAAATGAAGAAGTTCGGACCAAAGAAGCCTCCACGCATATCATCGAGCGTGGCGGAATCAACGATCGCCACCCCATCACCGAGGTAAGGATCAATCAGATCCTTGGCGCCTAGCGTGGCGTGGCCTTCCTGAACCGAACCGGAAGCAACGATTGCAATTGCCGGAAGCGTGAGTTTCAAACCGGTCCAAACTCGCATTTCCGCCCGCTTCCCTGATTGTCTTGTCATCGTGAGCATTAGAAATCTCCCCTTGCAGGCAGCGATAAGGTGAAATCGGAAAGGCCCGCGCGCTCAACACCAGATTGATACGGTGCCGAAGCCAGCACGCCCCATTCGTCCGACTTATTAAAGTGATAACGTGCAACCGATGCTTGGTTGCGGATCAAGAAAAAGATTCCAGTCCATTGGCTTTCAAATTCTGTCTTGGTGATCGCGCGCAAGCCCAGCGCGGGATCACCAAGCAACACAAAGTGATCATCAATACCTTTGACAACCACGAAATGCCGGTAGCCATTAGTATCGAGCAGCACGATGCCAGGCACACCAGCCTTCTCAATGCTCGCCATCGGCATCTTGAAACCTTCGGCATCGAACCCCAGCGTCGCCACGAAACTTTTCATGTCCTGCATCGAAAACCCAAGGACCTTGATCTTCTCCTGGTCGCCCTGACCGTACATGCTCTTGAACACCTGACCCTCGTCGACGGGTGTTTCATAGTGGAAAGTCAGTAATGTCGATAACGCTGCGGAACCGCAGCTGTAATCGAGCTGTTGTTTGGTGACACCATCGAATTTCGATTCGCCCAGACTTTTGACACCGATGTCAGTGGCACCATCGACCAGCGGAACGTATCCAGCGGCCAATGCCGGCATCAATAACGCACCAGTCAACAATGCGGCAAGTACACTTTTGCTACGTGTGAACATCGTCATGGCCCAGCCCAGCTTCTATTTTAAATAACTTCCTGACCGCGATTCGGGGATCGAATGATCGATCCCCTGCCTTACGGTATTGTCTCCCAATACTCAGTGCGTGAATGACACGTTGACCGTCGTATTGTCCTGGATGATCACGTGGTTGCCCGAATTTTGAATGATGTGGCCAATCCCTGAAAAGCCGTTGAACGACCCGTCGGCAATGGTGTTCGCACCCGTGACGCCGGTGAAGCTCAATTGGTTGTTTTCAAGATTGGCCGCCTGGTTGGTCTCGCTCAACTGCAGCGATAGCTCCACGCCGCCCTCGCGTCCGCGTGATTCCGACAGCATGTCGTCACCGACCGCGCTGGCATCAATGTCGAGCACCAGATCATCACCCGCATTCGCGAGCGAACCGCCGCAGAGGATCAGCTGAGACAGCAGCACTGCACCGACGGCATAAGCTTTTCTCAACATCGTTGTTACCTCGGCTCGGTAGTCCAAATTTCCATCTTCCTATCACCTCGTGGAAAGCGGGAGGCGCGTGGCCTCCCGAACCCGTTGACCCGAAGGTAATTAGAAGCTCATGTTCGATTGAACAGTGACGTTTTGCTGCATGATGCTGCCAACGCTGCTGTTCTGACCGATCTGAGTGATGCCGTGCACATTCGAGAAACCCGAGCTGATCGTGTTGGTCGAGATATACGCGAAATCGTTACCCGCAAGTGCCGTGCCCGTTCCCGGAACACTCGCGTTACCACCAACCCAATTGGTGTTGCCACTCAGGTTCGCGTTCAGGTTACTGGTCGCGACTGCGGCCTTGATCGCCAGATATTCGATATCGACCATATCGTTGTCGGCGATTCCGCCACGGTCGGCATTACCATAACCATTCAACGCGGTGTTGAAGTTGTTGTTGTTGTTGCCGTTGTGGTGGTCGTTGCCGTTATTGTTACCGTTGCCGTTGTTGTTGCCGACGTTGTCTTGATCAATGTAGTCGTTGTCGGCGACGCCACCGTGGTTGGCGTTGCCCGTTCCGGTCTGGTTGTCGACGTTATCGAGGTCTTCGTGGTCGTTATCGGCAACCGAACCATTATCGGCGTTGTTGCTGCCGTGCTGGTTGTTCGAGTGGTCGATATCATTCACGTCATTGTCCGACTGGTCACCAGTTGCGACCCGCGAACCGGCGCCGGACGCATCGGCAGCAACCGCGGCTGACGACGAGTTCGAGAGCGTCTCGATGTCGTTTGCCGTGGTCGAACCGTTGTTCGCGGACTTGTTGCCCATCGCCTGCTGGTCGGTATCGTTGTAGTCGTTGTCGTTGGCCAGCGCGTCGTAGGTCGCGTCGGTGTTGGTGCTGGTGGCGCCCGACTGCTTGAACTTCTCGTCGATCGTGTCGTGGTCGGTCGCCGTCGCGATGGCTCCAGCGCCCATTACCAGATCGTTACCAGATCCGTCGATGAAGTCATTGTTGGTCGTCGAACCATCGGTCGCGTTACCAAACCCGCCAGCAAGTTGGTTTTGGCTCTCGTTCTGGGTCTGTGAGTTGTTGTTCGCCGCAGCACCGGAAACGGCAGCGGTAGACTCATTACCCGTGGCCGAACTATCGACCGCGTTGGTGCCATCGCCTTGATAACCCGTCGCACCGCCCTGACCCTGATTGAGCGCTCCGGCCACGCCGTGCTCGACGCCCGCGGTACCCGTGTTGGTTTGCGTACCGTTGGCAGTCGCTTGGTCGGTATCCGACTCGATGTTGGTATTGGTAGCGGTCTGAGTATCGGTCGGCGTGTTGGTGATAATGTCCGTATTCGCGGTGTTGGCGAATACAGGCGCACTGACGAACATGCCGAGCGCGGCGACAATGGATGCGGTTAGCAGTTTCTGTTTCATGATCAATTTACTCCCAATTCAAAAAAGGTATGTGTGCGTTCCTTAGAAGCCCATGTTCGACTGCACGGTCACGTTCTGCTGCGTTACGCTGCCAACGCTGACGTCCTGACCGATGCTGGTGACACCATGCACGTTGGAGAAACCACTGCTGATATCGTTACCGCCCACGTAGGCGAAGCGCTCACCGGCAACGGACGTGCCTAACCCAGGAACGGTCGCTTGGCCGCCAACCCAGTTATCGATAGTGGTGATATCACCATTAAGATTACTGGTCGCAACCGCTGCCTCGATGGTCAATTTCTCGATGTCAACCATGTCGTTGTCGCCATAACCACCGCGATCGGCGTTGCCGTAGCCATTCAAAGCGGTGTTGTGGTTGTTATTGAAGTTGTTGTTGCCAATACCGTTGTTGTTGCCGTTACCGTTGTAGTTGTTGTTGCCAACATTGTCTTGGTCGAGACCATCGTTGTCCGCCACGGCACCATGATTGGCGTTGTTGTGGCCGGTCTGGTTGTCGACGTTGTCGAGGTCCTTGCCGTCGTTGTCCGCGATGCTGCCGTCGCGCGCGTTGCCTTTGCCTTCCTGGTTATTGGAACCGTCGATGTCGTTCACATCGTTATCGGATTCGTTGCCGACCGCGAGACTCGACGCAATACCGGATGCATTACCGACCACCGCTGCCGACTCGGAAGTCGTGATCGTGGTGATTTCGTGTGCGGCCGTGCTGTCGTTATTGGCCGATCCATTGCCCATCGCTTGTTGATCGGTGTCGATGTAGTCGTTGTCGTTACCGACGACATTCTGCGCATCAGTGTTCGTGGTCGATACGCCACTTTGCTTGAACTTCTCGTCGATTGCGTCGTGGTCGGTCGCGGTCGCGATGGCTCCGGCGCCCATCACCAAATCACTTCCCGAATCATCGATATAATTGTTGTCAGCGGTGGAACCATCCGACGCGTTACCAATGCCTAGCGCACCAATATTCTGGCTCTCGTTCTGCGACTGCGAGTTGTTGTTCGCGCTCGCGCCATCGACGGTGCCGACGCTTTCGTTCGCGTTCGCGGATTGATCGACAGCATCGGTACCATCACCCTGGTAGCCGGCCGCGCCCGCCTGACCTTGATTCAGGCCGCCCGCGATACCGTTTACCGCATTCGCGATCCCGCTGCCGAATTGGCTACCGGTTGCGCTAGCCGAGTCGGCGTCCGTTTCGGTATTGGTGTTGGTCGCGGTCTGCGTATCGGTCGGCGTGTTGGTGATGACATCGGTATTCGTTGTATTAGCCCAGACCGGTGTGGTCGCGAGCAGGCCCAGCGCCGCCATGACGGAGAGAGAAAGCAGAGACTTTTTCATAAAAGTTACTCCCATTTGCTTGTTCGTGTTTCAAAGTCCTTGTCACGAGTCTCAACCTTCATTGGTCGCCGACCCGCTAAAAGCCCGGTTATTTCGTTTTGAGCGGCCTTGCGTCGCCGCCCAGACCAATAAAGCATCTCCTGTGCCAGCCGAGTGCATAATCACCCCAACATTCTGTTTTAACTGATATTAAAAATTAAACGAGAATGCAAAGGGACGATTGTTTCGGGATCTCGAAGACAATTATGTGTAAGCATTAACTTACAGCCCACGCATGACCAAATCCTTTAGACTCAGCAAATTGGCCGAATTCAAGGCATATTTCATAATGCAAGCTGACTGTAAGCATTTGCTAACACCACGAAATCGATTCCAGGGAGCATTTTTTAAGGTGGGCTCAGCACAATCGCCCGCAAATAAATATTTGTGACGCACTTAACAATTCAATTGTCGAAAAGGGGATCCTTTTCACGGTATTCAGGACTAAAGAACCAGTATTAATAGGGACCAGGCGATACCGCATAGTGTAAAAAACATGATCTCGAAAGCCATGACGACAATTTCCGCCAATGATGGCGCGCCAACGGGGGAAGCCTTCTTCATCCAATCGCGCGCGAGCCGCGAGGCGCTAACCGCGCTGGAGCGCGTCACCGCCGAGAATATTCACCTTGCGGTGCTCACTGGCGCGCGAGGTGTCGGCAAGACCCGACTGATCGAAGCCTACGCGGCGCGAGTCGACGAGGACATCGCGACCGCTGTCGTTAGCTGCCCGCCGGTCCATTCGGGCGCGTTCCAGCAACGACTGCTGGCCGCGTTCGGTTTACCCCCGGCGGCTCGGGACGAGGAACGCCCGCTCCAGGCGCTTTTTGGCTTCCTGCTGGATCAGCGCTTGCAGTCCAGCGCGGTGGTGTTGTTCGTCGACGACGCGCACCTGTTGAGCGGGGATGCCACGCACACGCTGCGGATTCTTTCGAATCTCAAACTCAACGGCGAGCACCTCCTGCACATCGTCCTGGTCGGTCGGCCGCAACTCACGCGCTTGATCGAATCAGACACACTGCTCGCGATACGTGGCGAAATCGGACTTGAGGTCACGCTGGACGCGATGGAGCCAACCGACATCGTTGGTTTTATCGAGGCGATTCTGAGCGCGGACGAGAAGCACCATGATCTCGACATCACCGATCCGGCGCTGTCATTGCTGTATCGCTACTCGGGCGGCAATCCAGACGCCCTGAGACGCTTGTTCGACCTCGCGCTGGCACACGTGAACGGCGCGGACGCGCAGCAACTCACACCCGAGCATGTCTGGGACGCGCTGGAATCCAGCGCCTGGGTCAGCTTCGCCGAACAGTCGGGCGGTCCCCGTCGTCACGCCGTCATTCCGCTTTCGGATACCCGAGTCGCGGCACGGCTGGTCGAGTTCCGCGGCGGAGCTCGGCTCGCCTCGCATCCGTTGCGCAAGCGTTCCGTCGTGGTTGGACGCGCGCCCAGCTGCGAGATCAGCGCCGATGACGCGTCGGTGAGCCGAACGCATGCGCGCATCTCCCTGTCGAACGAAGCGGCCACACTGCGCGACCTGGCGAGTCAGAACGGAAGCTATATCAACGGCACCCGGATCGATGAGCAACCGATCCTGGACGGCGACGTGCTGCGATTCGGGCACGTCACCGCGCTGTTCTACTATCGTTATGTATCGGACGAGCAGTTCGGCTTCGACACGCAGTACACGGTCGAGGACATGGCGGAAGATCGACGCCTCGAAAGTGAAGTCGAAAGCCTGTTCGTCGCGCAAGAAACCGCGGAAACGCGGGCGCGCGTGGTTCCGTTGCGCGAGCTGCCGGCCGCGGCACCGGTTCCGGTCGCGACGCTCGCGGCCGCGCCGGAGGCCGTCGAGGGTGACATTGGTTCCGTGTCGGCGGTGGATCCGATTCCGGACCTGGCGCTTGGCGACGGCGTGCTGTTTGTGTCCGATCCGGCCCCACCCGCTGACGAGGACGCATCCAGTGTTAAACCGGAAGAGTCGGATGATCTGGTAGAACCGGTACTCGACGCTCCGGAACAGGTATCCGATGGCGCTGACCTGCTGGAGCTCGAATCTGACACCGACTGGTTCACCGAGTCCCGGATCGATCTCGACAGCGATGGCGTCATCGAAATCGAAATTCCCGATGAGTTGATTGACGCGGACGAGGTGATCGCTCAGGCGGCAGAAACCGGATCCGAGCGAGATGCGATGCCACCGGAGCTACTCGACCCGCTCGCGGATGATTCGCATTTTCTAACCTCTGAACCCTTCGGCACCTTCGCCGAGGTGCCTGAGGCGATTCTGGACGACTTTGCGGAGACCCCAGAGGATTTTCCAGCGCCCGCGGCCGCTGCGGTACCGGTCGCCATGGCGCCGGCGGCCGTCCACAGTCAGAAGGACCCCACCGGCATCTTCGCGTTTCGCGAAAGCGACATTATTCACTCGATCGACAAGCCGTTTTTCACGATCGGGCGCGACGCAGACAACGATATTCAAATCGACTCCACGGCGGTAAGCCGCGCGCACGCGCTGATCGTTTTCGCCGATGGCGAACTCACGATCGAAGACCTCGACAGCGCCAACGGTACATTCCTCAATAGCGAGCCGGTGTCGAAGGGTCGGCTCAAGAACGGTGATTTCCTGCGCATTGGCGACAAGCTCTTCCGGTTCCAGCCCGCACGCGCCGACCAAAACGCCACCGAGCTCGGCAACCTGCGCGAGATCGGATTCCAGCAAGCGGACGGCGGCATCGACCGCGTCTTCCACTCCGATGCCGACGTGACGCGACCGGTCTCGCGCGCGCCGCAGCCGCCTGAACTCACGCCGGATGCCGAGCATGTAAGCGCGCACGCCGAGACCACACTCAAGCCGCTGCAAACAATTCCACTCGCGGACGACACCCCGTCGCCGCCGGTGGCCAGCGCGACGCGCACTGCGGCGATCTGGATTTCAGCCGGTATCGTACTGACGGGGCTTTACCTGGTCGCCAAACACCAAGGCACGTTCGAAACACCGAACGATCGCCGCGAGGCGCCCCCCGCCGTTGCGGTAGCGCCACCCGAGCAGGCCGCGCGCCCGATTGCCGTACCTGTCCCACCGCCCATTCAACCGCCTTATGGCGAAGCGGTATCGACGGCCGGCGCGATTCCGATCATCCGCGACGCGGCCGAATTGAGCGTCGATGCGCCGCCGGCCGACCCAATTCCGACGGTCACGGCGATCGTCTCGGATCCACCCGTTGCCGAGGCCCCGGCGATCGAAGCCACCAAGGGCATCGCATTGCTGCCGTCCCGACCCAGCGAACTTGGCGCCATCGTCCCGACCTCAGATCCAGCCACGACGGATACGACCGCGACCGACCAGGGCGCCGAAGTCATGACGTTATTGGCGCAAGCCCAGCGCCAGACCGACGCCCTCAAACTTACCGAGCCCGCTCGCGACAACGCTTTTCTGACCTACCAGCGCGTGCTCAGACTCGATCCCGGCAACCGCGAGGCGGAACTCGGTCTCGGGCGAATCGCCGAGGCCTACCTCGGCATGGCGCAACAGCAGAAGAGCCGGCGCAACTACACCCGCAGTCTCGCGATGATCGACAAAGGTCTCGCGGTCCAACGCGGGCATCGGGAACTGCGCAACCTGCGCAACGAAGTTCGCGCGCTCGCCGCCGCGGAGGCCTCACGTAAGGCACCGAAACCGGTCGATCAAGAGATCATTGTCGCGGAATCGGAAATCGAGATCGAGCAACCTGCGTTTCGCGAAACCCGCGAACCATTGATCGAAGCGCCCAGTCCGTCGCAGCGCGTCACGTCGACTCCCCGTGCGCCCGTCTCGGCACCGAACACGACGAGCGCGCCCGTCACGGTCGCGCCTCGCCCGCAACCCGCGCCGCCCTCGACACCGAGCACGACGAGCGCTCCGGTCACTATCGTGCCCCGTCCGCAGCCGGCGTTACCGTCGCAGCCGAATACCGCAAGCGCACCTGTAACGGTCGCGCCGCGCCCGCAACCTTCGACGCCAAACACTGCGCCCATGACCGCAACCCCGGTCGCGCCGCCAGCGGCTCCACGTGCGCAACCGGCGCCAACCGCGCCGCCCGCCGTCGCGGCGCCCAAGCAACAAGCCGCGCAGCCGACGCAACCGCAACAGATCGCGAAGGCGACCGAGCCCGCGGTCAAATCCGAACCGAAGGAGCAGTTGCAGCGGCAGGTGAACCAGATGCAGATCCAGCGCTTGGTCAGCCAGGCAAAGCAGCGCTTCGAGGCTGGCGATTATCCCGCGAGCCGCGATCTGATCGAGCAAGGATTGGGCATCGAGGCGCGAAATCTAGAACTGCTTGCGTTACGCGATCAGGTGATCCAGCGCCAGGCTCGCACCGAACAACGTGATGCCGACAAAGCGGTATCGACCATCGTGCAAGCACTGACGGCACAAGCCCGCAAGCTGCGCGAGGAAGGCAAGCTTGGCGAGAGTCTTCGCGTGATCGAGTCCGGCCTTGCGATCGAACCCGGCAACAATGCCTTGAGGCAACTGAAGGCGACGGTCGAAAAAGACATCAAGGGCTGACCCCGTATCGCCGCCGCGCCTTAGCCAACGCGGCGGCCGCGGGGCGACGATTCAACCGTCGACCGCCTCGCGAGCGATTTCCTCGAGCAGGGCGTCGATGGCCTCGAAAGCCGGTCCGCTGCCTGCGGGCGCGCGGTAACTGACAAAGGTCTCGCCAGCCGCGCCGCGCAGACTGTACACCGCGATGGCGTAGGGGCAGGCGACGATGTTGTGGGGATCGACCGCGACCAGTTGGTGCGAGAGATCCGCCTTACAGAACAACACGATCTCGGCCTTTTCGTAAACCGATTGCGTGACACCGGCCGCCGCCGCGGTGCGGTCCAGCATCTCCTGTGCGTGCGAGGTATAACTCACCACCAATCCACGCCCCTCGATCGCGAGCAAAAGATCACTCTTCGCGCTGGCAAACGACTTATCCGTCTTGAACACGATCGCCTGGCCGGATTTGATCGGTTGTCCGTCCGCGCAAACCGTAAGCCCCAACGTCAACAACACCAGGGCAGCGAGCGATAATCGAAGGCGTCGTGTCATGATATCTCACCCCGGAGATTGCAAGGTTTCAGGATGGTCCAGAGTGTATAAACTCACCTCGGGCTACATCAACCTCACGAGACATGCCATGCGGCCGATCCCCTCTCTCACCGCCCCCGCGGCGCCGCCCAAACCACTTCTGGGCATCAGCAGTTGCCTGATCGGAGCCGAGGTTCGCTTCGATGGTCAACACAAGCGCGACGCGTATATCGCGAGCACCCTGAGCCAATTCTTCGATTTTGTCCCGATCTGCCCCGAAGTCGCGATCGGACTCGGGATACCGCGCCAGCCGATCCGCTTGGTGCGGATCGGCGAGGCAGTGCGCGTGCGCGGCGTTCGCACCCCGGAACTCGACGTCGGCGATGCGCTGCGAGACTACGCGGTATCAATGGCTGCGCGCCTCACGGATCTGAGCGGTTACATCGTCAAGGCCCGTTCGCCGAGTTGCGGCATGGAGCGGCTAAAGGTCTACGATGAACACGGTCGCCCCCTCAAGTCGACCGGAAGTGGCTTCTACACCCAGGCGTTTCGCGCCCACCAGCCGTTGCTGCCGGTTGAAGAGGAAGGACGACTCGGTGATCCCGCGTTGCGCGAGAATTTCATCGAGCGCGTATTCGTCTACCACCGCTGGCGCGAACTGTTGGCAACAGGTATCACGCCCGCGCGTCTGGTGGAGTTTCATACCCGGCACAAGCTGATGCTGCTGGCGCACAATCAGGCCGCGTACCGTCGCTTGGGCCGACTGGTCGCGCAGGCGGGCTCGCAACCGCTCGCCGCGCTCGCCGAGACCTACGCATTGGCGCTGATGACCGCGCTCGCACGAATCGCGACCCCGCGCCAACACGTCAATGTGTTACAGCATCTCACGGGTTACCTGCGAGACCATCTCGACCGCGACGACCGGGCGGAGTTGCTCGAATCCATCGCCGACCATGGTCGCGGATTGCTGCCGTTGATCGTGCCAATCACACTACTCAAACACCATTTCCGCCGTCACCCACATCCCTACGTCGCCGGGCAATGGTACCTCGCGCCTTACCCGGCTGAACTGATGTTGCGCAACCGGGTTTGAGGTGCCACACACCAGCGGGCTTCTGCGCCGCGAATCGCTCGCGGAATAGATCGCGGTCCTGATGCCGGGCAAAGGTCACGGGAAGTGGTCCATGTGCGGCACCACGCCCGCTCGATTAACGCTGCCTGAGCGCGGGCTTGCTTGATATCCCGGATTAACGATCTATACTTGAATTCTCTATCCCGAATTGGATAGATGTAATTGTGTTCCTATCACCATGGAGGTAATAGATGCTGAGCAACGCTCACCACGCAGCCAAGGCCGAACTCCTCGGCGTACACATCGCGCCCGAATGGACGCATGCTGGAGCGGAGGGTTTCGACGCCCGCGTGAACGCCAACGCGGCTGCGGCTGGACTAGAACTGACCGATGCCCATTGGGCCGCGATACGCTTCGTCACCAATGTCTATGCCGATCACGGAGAAGTCCCGCCGGTGCGGCTGCTCGCCGGCACGCTCGAACAACGCTTCGCGTCCGAGGGTGGACGACGGTTCTTGTACCAAATATTTCCCGACGGCCCGATCCGGCAAATTTGCCAACTCGCCGGACTTGAAGCACCACCCTACGTCGCGGACCGGAGCTTTGGCTACAGCTATTAAACCCGAGGTAACGCCATGAACTCGCCTGCCCCATCGCACTCTGCCAGCTCTCCAGCGCGCCCGTCGGCGCTGGATTTCGACGAAAAGGGTTTCCTGCGTGATCCGCTGAGCTGGAACAAACACGTCGCTAGAAGCATCGCCAAGCTCGACGGGATTGGATTTCTAGGCCCTGACCATTGGACCGTCTTGTTCCACATTCGCGAGCATTATTTGACCTACGGCTCGTTGCCCGCGTTCGGTCGGGTGTGCCGGGTTCATCATCTCGGCAAGGATGCGGTGCGTCAGCTATTTGGCGGTTGCCGCCAGGCATGGCGCGTGGCAGGCCTGCCCGACCCCGGCGACGAAGCGCTGACGTACATGCAGTGATCGAAGCGGTAGTCGGCTGCCTAGGGCCACCGACTACCGCGAATATCGGCGCTTGGCGCGTGAGTTGCAGCGGCCTAGCGATGTTTGTCCGAAAGGACTTCGAGCCTAACCTTGGTCACGCCGTGGCGCACGAAACCGAGCTCTTTCGCGACACGCTTGGATACATCGATCACCCGGCTCGCGGCGAACGGGCCGCGATCATTGATTGTGACGACCGCGGTTTTCTTATTTTTCAGATTCGTGACCTTGACCCGCGTGCCGAACGGCAATCGCAGGTGCGCGGCCGTCAACGCATTCTTGTCAAAAATCTCGCCGCTCGCAGTGGGCTTGCCGTGGAACCGGTCGCCGTAGTACGAAGCCGTGCCGTGCTCGTGGGGTTTTGAATCGGCGTTCGGTCGGGCTTTTGCACTCAACCCGTTTGGTAGAGTACTAGCGAGCAACAGCGCAATCGCCAGTGCGAATGATTTTTTCGACGTCATCGTTTTACTCCCATGGCACGGTCGCGAAACCCGCGGTTACTACCCGCGCGATTTCGTGAGTTGTATCACACTTTGAATTCTCGGTTAACCCTTGCATAACCAAGATTCGTGCCACTTTTGTCGTCACACCAGGCCTGGATACTTACATCGCCGACGCGTTAAGCGTTTAGAATGTGACGGTGCGACGATTAACCATGCCCCATAGATGCCGCTGAATTCGCCCTTGCCGGCACCGTACGCCGAGCCTCCAGTTGCCTGTCACGACTGTGATCTGCTGCTGCGGGTGCCGTCACTGGCGCCGGGCCAAAACGCGGTCTGTCCGCGCTGCGGCGCGGTATTGCTGCGTGGTCACGCGCACGGCGTGGATCGCGGTTTGGCGCTCGTCGTGGCCGGATTCATTCTGTTCGCGCTCGCCAACCTGTTCCCATTTCTGGCCTTGAACGCGCGCGGCCAGATACAGGAGACCAGTCTCATCACCGGCGCGGTCGCGTTATGGAACGCGGACCACGTTTTGCTGGGTGGGCTGGTGCTACTGACCACGTTTGTCCTTCCGCTCGTGGACCTGCTGGGCATGTTGTTACTGCTGATCGGCGTCAAGATGCGGAATCTGCCGCGCGGGGCGGCAAGCGTTTTCCGCTTTTTGCGCAGCGCACAACCCTGGGGCATGCTCGAAATCTTCCTGCTCGGGGTACTGGTCGCGGGCGTGAAGCTCGGCGACCTGGCGACGGTGATTCCCGGCCCCGCGGCGTATTCGTTTGTCGCACTGATCGTGGTCCTCGCCACGCTCAGCCTGACCCTGGATCCCCATGAGATATGGCAACGCCTGGAACCACCCAAAACCCGCCCGTGACAACAGCGCTCGAGGCTGGCTTGGTCGCGTGTCGCAGCTGCCACAAGCTATTGCGGCAACCGCACGCCCTCGGCCGCGGCGATCACCTGCGGTGTCCGCGCTGCGGCGCGTCGGTTCATCCTCGCATTCCCAACAGTGTCAGCCGCACCTGGGCGTTGCTGATCGCGGCGATGCTGCTCTATATCCCCGCGAACACCTTGCCGGTCATGAGCGTTGTGATGTTCGGTCGCGGCGAACCTGACACGATTTTGAGCGGCGTCCAGCAATTGATCGTCGCGGGGCTGTGGCCGCTGGCGGTCATCGTGTTCGTGGCAAGCATCTTTGTGCCCGTGCTCAAGCTCGCGGTGATGAGCTGGTTGCTCTGGGGCGTGCAGCGGCAATCGGAGTGGCGCCGCGTCGATCGTGCCCGGCTGTTCCGCGTCACCGAATTTGTCGGCCGCTGGTCCATGGTGGATATCTTTGTCATCGCGATTCTGGCCGCACTGGTGCAGTTTGGTAACCTCGCCAGCATCGAGGCAGGTCCAGGCTCCTTGTCGTTCGCCGCGGTGGTGGTGTTGACCATGTTCGCGGCCCACAGTTTCGATCCCCGACTGATCTGGGATCCTCCGCCGCGGGCGCCGGGGCGATGACGGAGCCACGCACCGACGACCTCCCGCTCGCACAAGTTGAGCGCGCACGGCGGCTCTCGCTCGTGTGGCTGGTGCCACTGGTCGCCGCGCTGGCAGGTGGCTGGTTGTTCGTGCATACCTGGAGCGAGAGAGGTCCGACGATCACGATCATGTTCGAAGTCGCCGAAGGCCTGGAGATTGGCAAGACACGCGTGCGCTACAAGGATGTCGACGTGGGCCGGGTAACTGACCTGCAATTGACCGACGACTTGCAGAAGGTCGTTGTAACCGCAGAGGTCAATCGTTCGATGGGTGCCCATTTGAACGAAAACTCCCGCTTTTGGATCGTTCGCCCGCGGGTCAGCACATCGGGGGTCAGTGGTTTGAGCACGCTGATCTCCGGGATCTTCATCACGCTCGATCCTAGCGTCGGTGACGAGAAGCAGCGACAGTTTCAAGGTCTGTCGGAGCCACCTCGAGTGACCTCGACGCTTGCCGGACGCAGCTTCATTCTCCAGGCCGAGGCGCTCGGCGCGCTCGATATCGGGTCGCCGGTCTATTACCGACAACTCAAGGTTGGCGAGGTCACCCAAGTCGCACTGGCGCCCGATGGCACGCATATTGAGATTGGCGTGTTCGTTAAGCACCCCTACGCGGATTTCGTGCGGCAAAACAGCCGGTTCTGGAACGCGAGCGGCTTCGATCTGGATTTGACCTCGGAGGGGATCAGCGCCCGCCTCGAATCCCTATCGAGCCTCGTGCTGGGCGGAATCTCATTTGATACGCCGCTGAACCTGGCACCCGGAGAGGCCTGCACCGATGGTCATGTGTTCCG
>CAZUJU010000030.1:0-42178 GCA_964620675.1 uncultured Thiotrichales bacterium
GGCCCAGACCGTAAATCGAAGTATCGGCTTGAGCTGCGAACGGAGCTGCGACCAGCGCTGCGACCGCGGCCGCGATAAGATTCTTACGCATTTTTGAATCTCCTGTGATTAGTGGAAGAAACTGTTTAGGTAAAGTTGTTGCGAACACGAGACTTTATAGATCAATTGCTACCTTTTTGCAACAACCTTCTGCGCACCTGCGCACATATGTCTGACAGTTCAAGCGAATTATGTCATTTCAGCCGTAAACCTGTAACAGATCTACAACACTTTTTTGTCAAACCGAACGCGTGCGATGACGTCAAGCGGTCGTCGCCCCGACCATTCGATCACGTGACGGACTTCAATAAAGCACCTCCGGAGGGGGTGCTACGCAACGCGATCGCGCGCGTAGGCCGCTGATGTTCCGTCGCCGAAGCGACGCGGGCGCAAACCTCGGCGTGGCTAAATCTCATCGCGGCGCGGGTCCGCGGAGTCGGAGTGGGGCTCAAGCTCGGTATCGGGCGGGTCCGGCCGCGCGGCGGCGTCCCGCGGTGGCTGATAGACCGCGCGGCCGTCCGGTTGGGTCTTGAACAGACGCAACGTCCACATATATTCCTCCGGGGCACGGAGGATCATCGCTTCGAGCGCACGATTGAGCTGGGTGGCGTCGCGCACGGGATTGCGCGTAGGGAAGCTGGACAGTGGCGCGGAGATCCGGGTGAGGTAAACGCCACGCTCGGCATCGAAATAGGTCATCACCGGCAATACCACCGCATTGGCGAGGCGGGCCAGACGCGACACGATCGGCAGAGTGGCCTTGGGTTGGCCGAAGAACGGCGCGAAGACCGAGGCCTCGCGGCCGAAATCCTCGTCGGTCAGGGTAAACAGATAGGTGCCGCTCTTGAGCGCGCGGGTGTAAGCCAACATGCCGTCGTCACGCTCGAAAACCTCGTTGCCGGGGCGACGCCGGCCATACGCGAGCCACCAGTCGATCACCGGGTTGCGCGCCTCGTTGTAGGGGCCGACGCCGGCTTCCTGGCGGCCGATGGCGACCGCGCCGAAATCGAGCGCAACGCTGTGGGCCACATGCAGGATGATGTTGCGACCTTCAGCCCGCGCGCGCTGAAAATGCTCCCAGCCTTCGAGGTCCACATGGCGCGCCAGGCGCCGCTCGCGCGCGAACCAGATCAGCCCAATGTCGATGAACGAGCGGGCGACCGCCTGAAAATGGCGGCGACCCAAGGCCTCGCGCTCGATTTCGGAGTACTCGGGGAAACAGCGCGCGAGATTAACCAATACGATCTGCCGGCGTTTGTGATTGACTCGCCAGGCGAGCGCCGCAATGGGCCGGACAATTCCATGCCGCCACGCTTGCGGCAACTGGGTCAGTAGCCACAAGGTGCCAAGACCGAGCCAGGTCGGCCACCAACGCGGCGCGAACAGGCGCGCAGGCATGCGGTGGCCCCGCCGTTGCCGCCCTTCAGTCATGCGGCAGCGACTTTTCGAGCCGTTTGCGGAAGACCGCCATCTCCTTGGCCGCCTGCTGGTCGCCCTTGCGCTCGGCGACTTCGATCCCGTGCCGATAGGCGGCGATCGCCGCCGCGACTTGACCTGCTTCTCCCAGCGCCTGGCCGAGCGCCTTCCACGCGGCGGAGTAGTCGGGATCATGCGCGAGTGCCGCGCGCAGATGCCCCACCGCAGTCTCGGGTTGCGCCGCCTGGAGGTATTCGTGCCCAAGCGAATAGCGCAACAAGGCGTTATCCATCCCTTTCGCCAGCAGCGCTTCGAATTGTTTGATTCGACTCATGCTCGTCTTTGGTTTTAAGGTTTCCGTTAACGTGAAATACCCGCTGCTCAGCGCCGTAGAATGTGCCAAGTCTACGAGGCGCATCTTAAAACGTCCGCTCGCGAGGGGTGCGCTTCCTGCGTCAGCACACCCTACGGGCTCGAACGTGAAACACCCGATTCCCAGGGGTGCCGCTCCGGCTTTCATCCTCCGGGGCGGACCAGGTACCGGTGCGGCCCGCTCGCCCATGTGCTACGTGACCGGTTTGCGCGCAACCAGATACGCCAGGTCGCGTTGTCCGAGACTCAGGTCACCAACCTGACCCTCATCCCGGTAGAGCAGGATTCGCCACCCAGCGAACAACGTCAGCAATTCATTCGGTTGCAATAGGAAATCCGGATTGGACGGCCCGGATGCCAGCGCGCGCCGCTCGCGGGTGTAGGTCTGATAAAACACCAGCCCGCCTGGGCGCACCGCGGCACGCAACGCGGGAATCACGCTGCGGTCGAGAAAATGGGCGACCACGATGACGTCGAAACCCGCATCCACACTGGCCAGGGCCGCCGCGTCGCGCACCACGGCGGCAACCGCAACCCCGGTGCGCGCGGCCTCCGACCCGAGGCGCTCGATCGCCACCGCGCTCAGATCCCAGGCCCTGACCGCGAACCCGCGCCGCGCCAGCCAGAGCGCGTTACCGCCCAGGCCACAGGCGAGATCCAGTGCGTCACCCGATGGCGGCAAGAGGTGCGCGAACTGCTCCAGCAGCCACGCCGGCCGGGTCGATTCGAGCGGGGCGGCGGCATACCGCGCGTCCCATTTCGCTGCAATATCGTTCATACGGCTCCTAATGCCGCCAGAAGGTCGGCGTAAACAGCACCAGCACTGTGAATACCTCCAGCCGCCCGATGATCATCGCGAAGCAGAGCGCCCATTGCGCCGGCGCGTTGATGTTGGCGAAATTCGCGCCAACCTCGCCGAGCCCTGGACCAAGATTGTTCATCGCAGCGGCGGTGGCCGAAAACGCGGTCACCTGATCCAGTCCGGTCGCCATCAGAAACAGCATGATCAGCACGAATACCGCGACATAGGCCGAGAAAAACCCCCATACCGCCTCGATCACCCGCTCATCGAGCGCCTTACGCCCGAGCTTCACGGCGAAGTGCGCACTCGGGTGAACCAGGCGCCGCATCTCGCGCGAACCCTGCTTTAGCAACAACAACACCCGCACCACCTTGATCCCGCCCCCGGTCGAACCCGCGCAGCCACCGACGAAGCTTGCGAACAGCAGCAAAGTAGGCAGGAATCCCGGCCAATTGAAGTACTCGGCCGTTGTAAAGCCAGTGGTGGTCGCGATTGAGACCGCCTGAAACAACCCGTGATGAAAATTGCTGAACAAGTCGACGAAGGTGCGGGTGTAGTAGAGGTATCCGATCGTGATCGCTGCGACGAGCGCGATGAGAGAAATATAGCCAACGAATTCCGTATCGCGCCAGTAAGGCAACAGCGACCGTCGGTGCCAGGCGACAAAATGCAGACCGAAGTTGGCGGCGGAAACGAGCATGAAGAACACCGCAACCATTTCGATCGTCGCGCTCTCGAAATAGCCGATGCTCGCATCGTGGGTGGAAAATCCACCGATCGAAACGGTTGAAAAGCTGTGCCCGACGGCATCGAAAAAGCTCATGCCCGCGGCGTAATAGGCCAGCGCGCACGCCAGCGTCAGCACCAGATAGATCAGCCAGAGCGTCTTCGCCGTCTCGGTGATGCGCGGGGTGAGTTTATTGTCCTTCACCGGCCCCGGGGTTTCGGCGCGGTAGAGCTGCATCCCGCCGATGCCGAGCATCGGCAGGATCGCGACCGCGAGCAGAATGATGCCCATGCCGCCCAACCACTGGAGCTGCTGGCGGTAGAACAGGATCGATCGCGGCAGTTCGTCAAGTCCGATGATCACGGTCGCGCCGGTGGTGGTTAACCCGGAGACGGATTCGAACACCGCATCGGTCAGCGTGAGCCCGGCCTCGGGCGAGAGATACAAGGGCAGCGAACCGGCCAGGCCAAGCACGGTCCAGCACGAAACCACCACCAGAAATCCATCGCGTATGCGCAAGTCGCCGCGTGCCCCGCGCACCGGCAGCCAGAGCGCAACACCCAGAATCAAGAGGATCCAGAAACTGCGCAGAAACGGCACGACCTCTTCATCGCCGAGCAGCGCCCCCACACCGGCGGGCACCAGCAGCGTCGCGCTGAACAGAACCAGCATGAGCCCGAGGATGCTTTGGACGACGCGCAATCGCATGGGTGGTTACAGAAACGTCAGCCCGACCTGGAACAGTCGCTCCACCGCGGGGATATCGCGCTTGTCCGCAACGAAGAGAATCAGATGGTCCTCGGCCTGAATCTGCGAATCGTGGTGGGCAATGATCACTTCGTTGCCGCGCACCAGGGCCGAAACCCTGACCCCCTCAGGCAGACGCAAGTCCTCGATGCGCCGCCCGACCACCTTGGAGGTCTTGGCATCGCCGTGCACGATCGCCTCGATCGCCTCGGCCGCGCCGCGCCGCAGACTGTGCGCGGTCACCACATCGCCGCGGCGCAACCGCGACAAGAGCGCGCCCAGGGTGATCTGCTGCGGCGAGATCGCGATATCGACCACGCCACTCTCGACCAGTTCGGCGTAGCTCGGCCGATTGATCAGCGAGATCACCTTGCGCGCGCCAAGCCGTTTCGCGAGCATCGCCGACAGGATATTGGCCTCGTCGTCGTTGGTCAGCGCGACGAACACGTCGACACTGTCGATGCCTTCCTCAAGCAACAGCTCCTGATCCGAGGCATCGCCGCGCAGGACCACGGTCTTGCCCAGAATCTGCGACAGGTGCTTGCAGCGCGCCGCGTCCTGCTCGATGAGCTTGACCGTAAAGCGTGCCTCCAGCGCCAGCGCGAGGCGGGTGCCGATATTGCCGCCGCCGGCGATCATGATGCGCTTGTAAGGCTTGTCGAGACGCCGCAGCTCGGCGGTCATGGCACGGATGTACTTCGGTTCGGCAACGAAAAAAACGTCGTCGTCCGGCTCGATCACGGTGTGGCCGTCGGGGGCAATGGACCGCCCGCGGCGAAAAATCGCCGCGACCCGCACCTCGATACCCGGCATGTGTTGCGGCAAATGACGGATCTCATGCCCGACCAGCGAACCCCCGTAGTAGGCCTTGACCCCGACCATCTGCACCCGGCCATTGGCGAAATCGAGCACCTGCGTCACCCCGGGGTGCGTCACCAGACGCTGGATGTGCTCGGTCACCAGCTGCTCGGGGCTGATCAGCACATCCACCGGCAACACGTCGGGACCGAACAGATTTGGGTGGTCAAGATACGACGGGGTCCGCACCCGCGCGATCTTGGTCGGGGTACGAAACAAGGTGTAGGCGACCCGGCAGGCCAGCATGTTGACCTCGTCGCTGTTGGTCACCGCGATCAACATGTCCGCGTCCTCGGCGCCGGCCTGGGTCAACACGTCGGGGTGGGAGCCCTGCCCCAGCACGGTGCGCAGGTCGGCGCGATCCTGCAACTCACGCAGAATATCCGGGCGCGCGTCGACCACCGAAATGTCGTTGCGCTCGCCGGACAAGTGGTAGGCCAGTGACGAGCCAACCTGTCCCGCCCCCAGGATGATGATTTTCATAAGCGCCTCCGCGGTGCCGGGCGGTGTCGTCTAACCGTTCACCCGGCCTTTTTCGGAGTGATTCCGAGCGAGCGCATCTTGCGATACAGGTGCGTGCGCTCCATGCCCACCCGTTCGGCCATGCGACTGACGTTGCCCTTGCAGAGTTCCAGTTGGCGGCTGAGGTACTCGCGCTCGAAAATCTCCCGCGCCTCGCGCAACGGCAACTCCATCACCTCCATCGGCAGCCCCGCGATCAACTGGGCTTGCGCAACGCGATCGCGCACCAACGCCTCTTCGACCTCGGATTGGCTGATTTCGGCGCCTTCGCCCATGATCAACAAGCGTTGCACCAGGTTGCGCAGCTGCCGAACATTGCCCGGCCAGCTGTAGTAACGCAGGTAGTTTTGCGCCGAGAGCGTGAAGTGCCGGTACGGCAAACCCTCGCGGGTATTGAAATAATCGACGTAGAACTTCAGCAGTTCAAGCACATCATCGGCGTGCTCGCGCAGTGCCGGCACGCGGATCGGCACCACGTTGAGGTGATAGTAGAGGTCCTCGCGAAACAGCCCCTCTTCGATCCGCTCCAGCAGATCGAACTGGGTTGAAGCCAGCACCCGGGCCTGCAACGGCAAGCGCCGCCCGCCCCCGATCCGGGTGTAGGATTTCTGCTCCAGCGCCCCCAGCAGCACGCCTTGCGCCGGAAGGTCGAGGTCCGCGATCTCGTTGAAATAGATCGCGCCGTTCTGCGCCTTTTCAAGCAAGCCGGGTTGGTGCGGCTGGGTGTCTTCGCCAAACAGCTCCTCGGCGAACGGTTGCTCGGCCATCGCGCCGCAGGCCACTTCAACGAACGGCTTGACGTTCTGCCGACTCAGGGCCTGGATGTAGCGCGCGGCAAAACTTTTACCAACACCTGGCTCGCCGGTGAGCAATACGGTGGTCTGATGTTGCGCGGCACGCTGGCACTGTTCGCGCAGCTGGTTCATCGCCGCGCTGGTGCCGACCGGTTCGAGCAATGGCACCGCGGCGTTCGCCGGCTGCGTCACCACCGCCGCGGCCTTGCCGGCGGTCAGCGCCTGATTGGCGACCCGCAACAGCTTCGCCAGCGAAAGCGGCTTTTCGATGAAATCGAAGGCGCCAAGCCGGGTCGCCTCGACCGCGGTTTCCACCGTGCCGTGACCCGACATCATGACGACCGGAAACGGCAAACCCTCGCGCTCCTTCCAATCGCGCAGGAGGCTCACGCCGTCCTCACCGGGCATCCAGATATCGAGGAACACCAGGTCCGGGGTGCGTTCCTCGCGCCGCGCGCGGGCGCCGGCCGCGCTTTCGGCGACGCTCACTTCAAATCCCTCGTCCTCGAGAATATCTCGCACCGAACTCAGAATTTCCGGTTCGTCGTCCACGATCAAAATATGCTGGGCCGTCATACAACGCCCTCCTTTGTGGCTGTCTTGTGTTCGTCAGGATGGTACTTGTCGGGCAGTCGCACCGTAAACAGGGCGCCGCCTTCGGCGCGGTTGGCGGCGGTCACTATCCCGCCATGCTCTTCGATGATCTTTTTCACGATCGCCAGCCCCAGCCCAGTACCCTTGTGCTTGTTGGTGACATACGGTTCGAACATGTGCTCCATGAATTCCGGTGGAATGCCGCGCCCGGTATCGGCGACCTTGAGTTCGACATGCCGGCTGAGGCCGGATTCAATCAACGCGGTCGCCACCTTGATTGCGCCGAACTCGCCGCCGAGTGCCTCGGTCGCATTCTTCAACAGATTATGTAACACCTGACGAATCCGGTCGGCATCGGCGATGACCAACGGTAGCCGCGGATCGAGGGTCAGCTCGATCCTGACCTGCTCCTGATAGGGTTGATAGAGTTCGACCACGTCCCGGATCAGCGCATTCAGGTCCGTCGGCGCAAGCCGCGCCGGCGGGGTACTGGCGTAATCGCGAAAGGCATTGACCATCGCCTGCATCGCTTCCACTTGCTTGACGATGGTCTGGGTCGCGCGGGTCAGTAGCTCAGCCTGATCCGGTGCCAGATGCCGCTGCAATTTGTGCTCCAGGCGTTCGGCGGAAAGCTGAATCGGCGTCAGCGGATTTTTGATTTCATGCGCGAGCCGCCGCGCGACCTCACCCCAGGCGGCATCGCGCTGGGCTTGAATCAATGCGGTGACATCATCGAAAACGATGACCTGGCCACCGGATTTGCGTCCCGGCACCGGCAACTCTACACCGCGACAGATCAATACCTTGCGCCCGCGCTCGCCGAATAGACGCACATCTTTGCGCCACTCGTGCGCGCCCTGGAGCAGCTCCGGCTCCAGCTGTTCGTAAAACGACTGTAGCAACGGCAGCGCCGCCGCGATCCGCGCAAGCGGTTCGCCGATCGCGTCCTGCAGCGGCTTTTCCAGTTCCAGGATCTGGTCAGCCGCGCTGTTCGCGGTGCGCAGGTTGAGGTTGCAGTCCAGCGTCAAGACTCCGGACGACAGATGTCCAAGCACCGCTTGCAGGTAACTGCGCTGCCCTTCGAGCAGACGTTGACTGAGATCCGCGCTTTCGCGCGCGTGGCGGATGGCGGAGGTCATCTCGTTGAACGACTGCACGAGAAAACCCAGCTCATCGTGATTGAGCACCGGCAAGCGCTGCTGGTAATCGCCTTCGGCGACG
This sequence comes from uncultured Thiotrichales bacterium, assembly GCA_964620675.1. Lineage (GTDB taxonomy): Bacteria > Pseudomonadota > Gammaproteobacteria > UWMA-0217 > UWMA-0217 > CAYSFW01. The sequence goes on from CAZUJU010000030.1 coordinate 8,093, forward strand.
GCGCGGGTCGCGCTCGCCAGCTCTACCACCGGCGCCAGCATCCGGCGCGACAGGAAAAAGGCGGCCCAGATCGCGAACAGCGTACTGACCAGCAGCACCAGCGAAAGCGTGAGCTTGAACGCCTGCTTCAACGGCCGCCGCAGAAACGACAGGGTTTTGTATTCGCCGAACGCGCTCTGGACATTGGCCGCAAGATCGCTCACCCGCGGCGAAACATCGAACAGCGCCACCAGCACCCGCGGATCGCTGTCGGGACCGACACGACGAACCCGCGACACCACCCGGATGCGCAGGCGATCGTCCGAGCCGGGCTCCAGGCCCACGTAGTTCTGGCCCTGTCCGAGCTGGATCAGCATGTCCTCGGCCGGAAATCGCGGCACCGCCAAGGTCGTCTGGTCGCTACTCGTGGCGATGATGCGGTTGTTGAACCCAAGCAAGGTCAGCTCGAGCGCGCCGATACGCAGCCGATGATCGTTGAGACTCAGGCCGATCAGGATATCCGGGGTATCGTGGAGCTGCCTGACCGCGCTTTCGACCTCCTTTTCCAGGGTCCGCATGCGGTAGTCGAGCGACAACTGACTCAGCTCCAGGGCGTCTTCGAGCGAGTCCTCGATGCGCACATCGAACCAGCTGTCGATCCCTTGCGACAGGAACCGCACCGAAAACCCGTACACCACCAACACCGGCAGCAACGCGGCAAAGATGAACATCAAGATGAGGCGAAGGGTGAGCCGCGAGCCTTCGACGCGGGTGAACAGATCCCGCACCACCACCACCAGGCGCGACAGGATCAACAGCGCGAGCACCAGCAGCAGACCGATATTCAACGCCAGCAGCCACACGTACCATTCGCCGAAGCGGTCGGAGTTTTCCGCCGCGTTCGCCATCAGGTAGAGCGACAGCGTAATCAGTACAAACAGGGCCAGGATCGCGAGAAACGAAACCCAGGGGCGCCTCATTGCAACGACCATTGACGCCAGTCGGAAGCTGCCCTCCATTCGGGACTGGTGTAGGCGCGCATTTTGAGGGGCAACGGCAGCGCGTCGATGTCGAGCAGCACCCGCAACCGGCCGATATAATCGGCATTGGCCGGCACCAGACTGGCGTCGACGACGGGGATGTCATTCGTCGTACTCAGCGCATCGAGCGCCGCCGACAGGGTGCGCAGGCTCTCCTGCGCGTCGGTGTTGAGATTGCGCACGATATAGCTCTGCGAGAGGGCGTGGTAGCGCAGTTGGTAACGCTGCTTGAGCGCGACGAGGGTGCTGTCCCACCAGTAGCTGCGCGGCCGCAGCACTTCGATTTCAACCTGAACCACCAGTGCGACGCCGTTGCGCAAGGCCTCGAGCATCTCGTCGCTGAAATTGATGTCGAGTTTGAGACTGACCTGATGAACGCCACCCTCGATCTCTGAGGTGAGTTGCTTGATCCTGAAATCGGCGGATTGCGCGTAGGCGGCAGCGAGCCACAGGACGCCGATCAGCACCCAGCCCAGCTGCCTCGAGATCGCTCGCCATCGACGTCGCATCACTCGCGCTTCTTATCCAGGATTGCGTAAAAAAAACCGTCCATGCCCGATTCCCCCGGCAAGATCTGCCGCCCAGACCCGGCCGGCCGGCCCCACTCCGCATCGATCAAACGTCCTTCAGCATCGCCTTGGCGCTCTAGAAAGGCATTGATTTGACGCGCGTTCTCCGCTGGCAGAATAGAACAGGTCGTATAGATAAAGGAACCCCCGGGGCGCAAGGTCTCCCACAACGCATCGAGCAACCGGGCCTGCTCGTAGGCCAAGGTCGCAAGATCCTGCTCGCGGCGCAACAATTTGATGTCGGGGTGACGGCGGATGACACCGGTGGCGCTGCACGGCGCATCGAGCAGGATCCGGTCGAACGGCTGGCCATCCCACCAGGTCGCCGGTGCCCCGGCATCCGCCAGCAACACCCGCGCCGTATAGGCCGCGCGGGCAAGATTCTCTTCCAGCCGTCCGAGCCGCGCGGGATCGGACTCCAACGCCAACAGGTCGATGGCGCCATCAACGCATTCGAGCAAGTGGGTGGTCTTGCCGCCCGGGGCGGCGCAGGCGTCGAGCACGCGCTCGCCGGGCTTGGGCGCGAGCAATCCGGCCGCGAGTTGCGATCCGGCGTCCTGCACGTAGATCCAACCCTCGGCGTACTGCGGAAGTCGGGTCACCTCGACGCTACCCGCGAGGGTGATCGCGCTTGGCACCTCCGCAACACCTTCCGCTGCGATACCGGCGGCGGCGAGCAGGCTCAGGTATTCGGCGCGATCGCAGCGCGCCAGATTGACCCGTAGCGTCAGCGCCGCCGGTTCGCTGAAGGCGCGCGTCACCCGCTCCCAGTCATCCGGGTAATGGCGGCGCAGCTGCGTCAGCAACCAATCCGGTACGCCGTAGCGCACCGCCGGGGTCGCCTGCACCCGCGCCAGCAGCTCGACCCGTTCGCGAATAAAGCGGCGCAGGCAGGCATTGACCAGCCCAGCCGACCACGCCCGCAAGGCCTTGGCCTCGGTAACCGCCGCATCGACGACCGCGTAATCGGGCGATGCGGCATCGAGTAATTCGAACAACGCGACGCGCATCAGGTCGCCAACCAGTTCGTCCTTTGGCTTGAAGGGTTTTTGCAGCAGTTGGCCGAGCACGGCCTCGATCCGCTCGAACTGACGCAGGCAACCAAAGGTCAACGCCTGCACCGTGGCGCGCTCGCGCTCGGCGAGACTGGCAAGTTGGCGCGGCAACTCGCGCGCCAGCGAGTGACCGTGGCGCACGCGCCCGATCAGAATGGCGGCGATCAGACGTGGGCGCATCGGGCACCGTTGCGCGTTTGAATGCCGAGCGTACCCGGTCTGGCGTGCGGTCGGCGCACGCGCACGCGAATTGGACCTCGGCTGGCGTGAAGCGACGCTCGAATCAAATTCAGGCGCCGCAACGGTCGAACTCGGTGCTCGAACGCGGAACAATCCGACCGCTGCACCACAGTTCAGCCCCCCAGCCGTTGGCCGGCGAGCGAGTGCCCGTTGAGAAAACTCGACGCCGGGAGCGGCTTGCCCCCTGGCAATTGCAGCGTCTCGAGCCACAGCGTTCCGCCCGCGCCGGTCTGCACCAGAATGCCGTGCTCGCGTGATTCCCGCAGCACGGTACCCGGAAGCGCGGAGCCGGCTTCGGCGTCGGCCCCGACCCGCGCCCGCCAGATCCGCAATACGCCCTTGGCGCAGCGGGTGAAAGCAACCGGCCAGGGGTTGAACGCGCGTATGCTGCGTTCGATCTGCTGCGCCGACGCCTCCCAGCGGATCTCGGCCTCGGCCTTGTCGAGCTTGTCCGCGTAGTTGGCCAGAGCATCGTTCTGTGGCTCGGCCTGCGATTCGCCGCGTTCGAGCAAGCGCAAAGCCGCCCGCAGCGCCTCCGCCCCGAGTACGGCCAGGCGATCGTGCAAGCGCTCGGCGGTTTCCTCCGGCGCGATCGGCGTCACCTCGCGCAACAGGATCGCGCCGGTGTCGAGCCCCTTCGCCATTTGCATGATCGTGATGCCGGTTTCCGTGTCGCCGGCGAGAATCGCGCGCTGAATCGGCGCCGCACCGCGCCACCGCGGCAACAGCGAAGCGTGGATATTGATGCAACCAAAACGCGGAATATTCAGGACGGCTTCGGGCAAGATCAGGCCATAGGCCGCGACGATCATCAGATCCGGGGCAAGCGCACGCAGCTCACCCTGAACGCTCGTATCGCGCAAGGTCGCCGGTTGCAGCACCGGAAGCCCGTGCGCGAGGGCAACCCGTTTGACCGGACTCGCGTGTAATTGCTGCCCGCGTCCAGCAGGCCGATCGGGCTGCGTGAGTACCGCAACCACACGATGCGCGCTCGCAATCAGCGCTTGAAGCGCCGGCACCGCGAAGTCCGGCGTACCGGCATAGACGATATTCATAGCAGCGGACGCGCCGTTAGCTCAGACGATGGCACGGCGACGTGGCGTGAGATCGGGCTTCTCGCCGGTGCGTTCCATCTTCTCGAGTTTTTTGCGGATACGATTGCGTTTGAGTGGTGAAAGGTAGTCGACAAAGAGTTTGCCGTCGAGGTGATCCATTTCATGCTGAATACAAACCGCCAGCAAACTGTCGGCCGCAAGCACGCAAACCTTCCCGTCACGATCGAGGTAGCGCACCCGAATCTGCTCGGCGCGACGCACGCGGTCGAACTGGCCCGGCACCGAGAGGCAACCCTCCTCCATCTCCTCGACCCCGACCGTCGCAACCAACTCCGGATTGATCAGACACAACGGTTCATTCTTGTCATCGGAAATATCGATCGCGATGATGCGCTGATGGATATCGACCTGAGTCGCGGCGAGACCGATCCCGGGTGCGTCGTACATCGTCTCGAACAGGTCGTCGACGATCTGCCGAATCGAGTCGTCGACCCGCGTGACCGGTTGCGCCCGGGTCCGCAAGCGGGGGTCGGGAAAGTGTAATATGTTCAATATTGCCATCGCAGCGCGAGAGTCTTCAGGGTTGTCGTGAAGTGGTGCCCGTTTCAAACCTACGTTTTGGAGCACAATTGTACCAAAATCAAGCTGTCCGGTTTGAATCACACGTCACACCAAAGGGGAACAAATTGATCAGATTCGCCAAGGAATATCAAGGCTCGAAGTTCGCGCTCGCATGGCTCATCGCCAGCGCGCTCGCCGGCTGCGCCACCGCACCGCCGAGCGCCCCCCCGGTCGCGGCCACGCCCACAGCCGAGGTTTACCCAGCCGCACCTGCGCGCGAGCAACTGCCGGTGCAAACCTCCGAACCCGTCGAGTTACGCGCCGACGCGCCAACCCAATACGTCGTCAAAAAGGGCGATACCCTCTGGGACATCGCTGGACGGTTCCTCAGTCGGCCGTGGCACTGGCCCGAAATCTGGAACGTCAACCCCTCGATCAAGAATCCGCATCGGATCTACCCCGGCGACGTGCTGAGCCTCTACTACGTCGACGGCAAGCCGCAATTGCGCCTGTCGGAACGCGGCGGTAGAAAACTGACGCCACAAATCCGCTACGAGTCGCTCGCCGAAGAGGATTACGGCATCCCGATCCAGGCCATTCAGCCGTTCCTGATCCGGCCCCAGGTGATCGCCGAGGAGCAGTTGAAGGAAGCCGCGCACGTGCTCGATTCGCAGGAGCGCCGACTGATCTACGGCACCGATGACCGCATCTATGCGCGCGGCCTGCGCGATGACGCGATCGGCACGCGGTACAGCGTATTCCGCCCTGGACGCGAACTGCGCGACCCGCTCACCCGCGAACTGCTCGGCTACGAGGCGGTTCACGCCTCCGATGCCGAAGTCATTCGCAGCGGGGAACCGGCGACGGTGGTGCTGGTCGATGCGGTGCGCGAGGTGTTGCGCGGCGACCGGCTGCTCTCACTCGACCCGGGCTCGGAAGGTTTGTATTTCGTGCCGCATGCACCGGCGCCGGGCGTCGCGGGTGAGATCATCGGGCTGTTCGACGCGTTAAGCCAGTCGGCGCTTTACCAGATCGCGGTAATCAACCTTGGACAACGTAACGGCGTCGAAGCTGGGCACGTCCTCGCCGTCAGTCAGGCCGGCCGAGTGGTCAGCGACCTTCACCACAAGCGGACCGAGACGCCGAAGATCGCGCTCCCGTCCGAGCACTCCGGCGTGATGATGGTGTTTCGCAGCTTCGAAAAGGTGAGCTACGCGCTGATCATGGAGTCGGTCCGCTCGATGCGCGTCGGCGACATCGTCGCAGCGCCCTGAGGTGGAACGCCCGGAGTCCTGGCTGACGCTCTGGCGGATCCCGGGCGTCGGCCCCAGCACCTTCGCGCGCCTGTTGGAACATTACGGCTCGGCCGATGCGGCGCTCGCCGCAGGCGCTCGCGACTGGCGCGAACACGGTTTGCTGCGAGGCAAAGGCGAGGTTCCGCTGACGCCGGACCACCCCGGGGCCGATATCGGCCCCGATCTACGCTGGCTCGAAGCGGACGGCAACCACCTGATCCGCCTCGGCGAACCGGCATATCCGTTACCCCTGGCGGAAATCAGCGTGCCGCCGCCGCTCCTTTTCGTCAAAGGCGACCCAGCCGCATTGCAAGCGCCGCAAATCGCGATGGTCGGCAGCCGCGACCCGACCCGTGTCGGCATCGCCAACGCACGCGCATTCGCGATGCAGCTGGCCCGCGCGGGCATCGCCGTCACCAGCGGCCTGGCGCTCGGCATCGACGGCGCCAGCCATGCCGGGGCACTGGACGCGGGCGGGCTCACCCTCGCGGTGGCCGGCACCGGGCTCGATCGGGTCTATCCGGCGCGCCACCGCGCGCTTGCCGAACGCATCGTCGCCCAAGGCGCACTGATATCCGAGTACCCGATCGGCACGCGCCCGCGCGCGGAACACTTCCCACGCCGCAACCGACTGATCAGCGGACTGGCGTTCGGCACCCTGGTGGTCGAGGCCGCGCGCAAGAGCGGATCGCTGATCACTGCGCGTTACGCACTGGAGCAAGGCCGCGAGGTGTTCGCCGTACCGGGCTCGATTCAGAATCCGATGGCGCAAGGCTGTCACCAGCTGATTCGCGACGGCGCGCGGTTGGTTGAATCAGCCGACGACGTGCTCCTGGAGCTGGCACCACAACTCTCGGCCTGCCTTGTCGAGTCCACGCCACTCGCGCCGCCTGACCCCGATTCGCCACGCGCACTGACCGCCGATGAACGGCTGGTTTTAAACGCCATCGATTTCGATCCCACGCCAATCGACAGCATCATTCAGCACAGCGGATTGACCACGGAAAGCGTTTCCTCCATCCTTTTAATGATGGAAATCGACGGTCTCATCGCCGCGGAAGCGGGTGGTTGTTATGTGCGCTTGGTCGCGGGAACGGTGCAATGAAAGAAAACGTCATCGACGTGCTCATGTATCTGTTTGAGCATTACATCGACGAGGACGCGAGCGATGAGCCTGACCGCGATTACCTCGAAGGGCGGCTCATCGCCGCCGGTTTCGGCAACCGCGAAGTCAGTCAAGCGTTCGACTGGCTGGAGGAACTGGCGGACCTCGAAGATTGCGCACCGATCCCCGCAACCGAGGGTTCAATTCGCGTCTACACCGCAGCCGAGCGTGAGCGTCTCGGCACCGATGGCATCAGTCTGCTCCACTCGCTGCAACAACTGGGTGTGATGAACGCGAGCGTTCGCGAACAAATTCTCGAGCGCGTCATGGCGCTCGGGCTGGACACCGTGGACGGCGATCAACTCAGATGGGTGGTGCTCATGGTCATGCTCAATCAGGCGGGCGAAGATCCAACCGATTTGGCTTGGCTTGAGGATCTCGTCTATGATGGCCGCCCGCGATGGCCGCATTGAGCGACGCGGTCGCTGACGCGGCGACTTACGCCGGGTTCAGCGGCGTACCGCATTACCCAATGGCTTGTGTCCGCGGGCCGCTGCGCCCAAGGCTGCCACCGTCGTGACCTGCGACCACCGCCTGGGTGACTCCAACACCCCGCCAGGCGTCAACACCCAAGAATCAAACAGTAACAGATAGCGATGAGCCAAAACCTCGTCATTGTGGAATCGCCGGCTAAGGCCAAGACGATCAAAAAGTACCTCGGCAAGGGCTTCGAAGTGCTCGCGTCCTACGGCCATGTCCGCGACCTGATACCCAAGAACGGTGCGGTCGACCCGGATCAGGGTTTCCTGATGAAATACGAGGTGATCGATCGCAATCTCAAGCACGTCGAAAAAATCACCAAGGCGATGAAAGACGCCCAAGCCCTGTTTCTCGCGACCGACCCGGATCGCGAGGGCGAGGCCATTTCGTGGCACCTTTACGAAATCCTGAATGAGCAGGGATTGCTGCGCGACAAGCAGGTCCATCGCGTGGTGTTTCACGAAATCACCCGTCGCGCGGTTGAAGAAGCCATCGCGCACCCGCGGGCGCTCTCGATCGATTTGATCAACGCGCAACAGGCCCGCCGCGCGCTCGACTATCTGGTCGGTTTCAACCTCTCCCCGCTGCTGTGGAAGAAGATCCGGCGCGGGCTATCGGCCGGCAGGGTTCAGAGTCCGGCGTTGCGGCTGATCGTCGAACGCGAGGAGGAAATCGAGCGCTTCGTTTCTCAGGAATACTGGACCATCGAGGCTGACCTTAAGCACCGCGCACAGGATTTTGGCGCCAAGTTGAACCGCTTTCACGACGCCAAGGTCGAGCAATTCAGTTTCACCGGCGAGGCGGTCGCGATGGCGACGCAGACGGAATTGCTACGGGCTGCGGACGGCTGGCTTGAAGTCACCGCGATCGAAAAAAAGCAGCGCAAGCGCCAACCCTCGCCACCCTTCATTACCTCCACGCTGCAACAGGAGGCCTCGCGCAAGCTCGGCTTTACGACCCGCAACACCATGCGCGTCGCGCAGCAACTCTATGAAGGTATCGACCTCGGCACCGGCCCAATCGGTCTGATCTCCTACATGCGTACCGACTCGGTCAATCTCGCCGAAGAGGCCCTCACCGAGATCCGTGACTACATTGCCGAGCGCTTCGGTGCCGACAATCTGCCGGAAGCACCACGGCGCTACAAAACCAAGGCAAAAAACGCGCAGGAAGCACACGAGGCCATCCGTCCGACCTCCGTGTTGCGCACCCCGGACGAAGTCAAGGGACACCTTTCCAACGAACAATTCCGGCTGTACGAGTTGGTCTGGAAGCGCACCGTCGCCTGCCAGATGATCCATGCGACCTTTGACACCGTGGCAGTCGATTTCGCCTGCGGGCCAGGCAATGCCTTTCGCTCGACCGGCTCGACCCTGCGTCACCCCGGGTTTATCGCGGTGTATCAGGAAGGCACCGACGAACAGAAAGCGGACAGCGACAGCGAGGCGATGACCCTGCCCGAACTCAACGAAGGCGATCGGGTCCAGCTCCGCGCGATCCGCCCCGAGCAGCACTTCACCGAGCCGCCACCGCGGTTCACTGAAGCCAGCCTGGTCAAAACGCTGGAAGAGTTCGGCATCGGCCGCCCGTCGACCTACGCCTCGATCATATCGACGCTGTTGCAGCGCGAATACGCCGAACTCGAAAGCCGACGTTTCCGCCCCACCGACGTCGGCCGCATCGTCAACAATTTCCTCACCCAACACTTCCATGACTACGTGGACTACGAGTTCACTGCACGCCTGGAGGACGAGCTCGACAGCATCTCGCGCGGCGAGCAGGAATGGGTGCCGGTCATGGAGAACTTCTGGCAGCCGTTCAAGCGCCTGGTCGGCGACAAGGAGATCAGCGTCTCGCGCGACGAGGTCAATCAGGCGCGCGAACTCGGCGTCGATACGGCCAGTGGCAAGGCCGTCAGCGTTCGCATGGGACGCTTCGGTCCCTTCGCTCAGATCGGCACCAAGGACGACGAGGAAAAGCCGCGCTTCGCCGGGTTGCGGCCCGGACAACGGATGGACACCATCACCCTCGACGAGGCGCTCGCATTGTTCGAGCTGCCACGCGAACTCGGACACAGCGCGGACGGCGAACGGATCGTCGCCAATGTCGGGCGATTCGGCCCCTACGTGCAATGCGGCAAGAAATACATCTCGTTAAAACAGGACGACCCCTACACCATCGACTTGCCGCGCGCGTTGGAATTGATTGAGGAAAAGCGCCAGCTCGATGCCAACCGGCTGATACAGGACTTTCCCGCAGCCGGGATACAGGTGCTCAACGGCCGCTTCGGACCTTACGTGACCGACGGCAAACGCAATGCCAAAATCCCCAAGGACGCGGAGCCGGCGAAACTGGACCTGATCACCTGCCAGACTCTGCTCGCGGAATCCGCGGAAAAGCGCGGTCGCGGCGGTTCCCGCAGCACGGCAAAAACGGCCGCGCCGGCTGATGCCGAAACAGCCACGCCGGTCGCAAAGAAATCTAGCGCAAAAACAAAGACCACCGCGACCGCCAAGCCCAAACCCAAAACCGGCGCCAAGGGCAAGGCCAAAGCGGCAACCGCGGGTAAAGCGCGAACGCGCGCGACCACCGGCGCCAAAACCACCGCGAAAACCACCGGCACTGCCGTACCGTCGCGCCGGAGCGGCACGTCCTGAGAGGCTGTGTAAAAATCCCCCGCCGCAGCGGACGGCGCCCGATGCTGTGGGGCGCCTTGCGAAGAGTAGAATATCTGGCCATGTCGGCTCACTCCATCCACAGATATTGTGACCCTTGCGCGTCACCCACCACACCCGGTGCCGCTCTCGCTACGCCAGGAGAGGTTTTCACGGCCAATGCCGCATGCCGAGCGGAAAATCGCCCCGTCGGGGGAAGGTTCGGCGGCATTGCCGCACACCTCTTGCGGCCCTGCCACCCTGAGACTCCGGCGGCATGCGACGTAACGGACGCGCGCCGGACGTCACACCCGGTCACGTGAGCCGCACGCCCCGCGTCGCCGAGCGCATCGCCGCATGCGCCGCTGTGCTCCGCAGCGGCGGCATCATCGCCTACCCGACCGAAACCGTTTATGGCCTGGGTTGTCTGGCGCGGGACCGCGGCGCGGTCCGCCGCATCATTGCGATCAAACAGCGGGACCTCGGCAAGGGCCTGATCCTGATCGGCGCCGAGCTCGCCCAGCTATTGCCCTATACCGCAACCTTGTCCCCTACCGAAATCGAGATCCTGCGGTCGCCGCGCGCACGCCCGACGACCTGGGTCGTTCCCACGGCACCCGGACTCGATCCGATGTTGACCGGCGGGCGATCAACCATCGCAATTCGTCTCACCTCCCACCCCATCGCCGGCGAGTTATGCCGCTTGTCGCAGAGCGCGCTCGTTTCGACCAGCGCCAATCTGAGCGGCGAAGCACCCGCGCGCCATCCGGACGAGCTACCGCCACGCTTGGCGCGCGCCGTCGATCTGATTGTTGCAGGCGCATGCGCGGCCGACGCCGTTCCAAGCCAGATTATCGACCTGCTCAGCGGCGCCGTACTGCGCGCCTGAGCGGCAGCGAAGACACCCCCTCGCTAACGCGACGGTCCTTGCGCGAGCCCCGACCCCGGTCCGCGCCGCGCGCGGTAGCGGCGCAACCGGCAAACATGCCCGCACGAGAACGAACACTCGAATTGCGCGCCCCGGCTCGCTAAACTGCCAACCTCCACAACCGGGACTGCCGCATGACCGCAACGCCGCCAAGTATCGCCAACGTCCTTGCCTACCTCAAAGGGCTGCAAGATCGCATCTGTACCGCGTTGGAAGCGGCCGACGGGCAAGCCCAGTTCGCCGAGGACGCCTGGGATCGCCCCAGTGGTGGCGGTGGCCGAACCCGGGTACTGCGCGATGGGGCGGTCTTCGAACAGGCAGGGGTCGCGTTCTCCCATGTGACGGGCAACCAGCTTCCGCCCTCAGCGACCGCGAATCGACCGGAACTCGCAGGTCGCTCATTTCAGGCGATGGGCGTCTCACTGGTGATCCACCCCCGCAATCCGTACGTGCCGACGTCGCACATGAATGTGCGCTTTTTCATCGCCGAGGCTGAAGGGGCGCCAGCGGTCTGGTGGTTCGGCGGCGGGTTCGACCTGACGCCATATTACGGCTATGACGAAGACTGCCAACACTGGCACCGCGTCGCCGCGGCCGCCTGCGAACCCTGCCGTGAAGGGACTTACGCGCGACTCAAGCAATGGTGTGACGAGTACTTTTTCTTGCGTCACCGCAACGAACCGCGCGGGATCGGCGGTCTGTTTTTCGACGACTGGAACGAGGGTGGTTTCGGCGAGAGTTTCGCGCTTCAGCAACGAGTCGGCGACGCCTATCTCGATGCTTATCTCCCGATCGTCGCGCGGCGCAAGGATACCCCCTATGGCGAGCGCGAGCGTGAGTTTCAGCTCTATCGACGTGGCCGCTATGTGGAGTTCAATCTGGTCTACGACCGCGGGACGCTGTTCGGACTTCAGTCCGGCGGGCGCACCGAGTCGATTCTGATGTCGCTGCCGCCGCTGGTACGTTGGGAATACAACTGGCACCCGCAGCCGGACACGGCGGAGGCCCGGCTCTACGAACGCTACTTAAGCCAGCGCGATTGGCTGAATGAAGCGTAGCTCCTCGGTAATCGCCTCAATCCGCGTCTCGATATCCGCCAGCGGCCGCGCGATGTAATAGCCTTGCGCGCAGTCGACATGGATGCGAAAGAGCTCGCGCAAGGTCGCTGCGTCTTCCACGTATTCCGCAACCGTTTCGAGCCCCAAGGAATGGGCAATCTCGTTGATCGCGACAACCACCGAATGATTGATCCGATCCTGGACCATCCCGCGCACGAACATACCTTCGATCTTGACAATGTCCACCGGCAGATAGCGCAGTTGTGAGAACGAACTGAAGCCCGCGCCAAAGTCGTCCAGCGCGAAACGCCAGCCCTGATTGCGCATCCGTTCGATGAAATTTCGCGCGACGTCGATCTTGTTGATCGCGCTGGTCTCGGTCACTTCGAACACCAAGGCGTTTGATGGCAGATCGCTGCGCGCCAGCATCGCTTCGATCTCGCGCAGGGCCTCGCCGGCGTTGAGCGTCGCCCCCGAAAGATTGACCGCCAAGCTGACCTCGCGCCCATCGCGGCGCAGTCGCCGCAACTGCGCGATCGCGGTCTTGACGACCCAGAGGTCGATCTGCTGAATCAAATTGAGACGTTCGGCAACCCCGAGAAACGCGTTCGGCCCGATCGGCTCGCGGGCACCGTCATTGAGCCGGAGCAGGACCTCGTAATGCTCGGATAGGTGCGAATTCGCGCGCCACAGCGCCCCCTGCGCCGCCGGCAAGTGGTCACAGTCGATTTGAAGAATCGGCACCACCGGCTGATATAACAGCGTAAAGCCCTCGCTGTGGATGGCGTCGCTCAGCCGCGTCGACCACGTCATCTCCTCGCCCATCTCGACCTGATCCGCATCGGTGGACAGACTGAACAGGTGCGACTGGTTACGCCCCTTGCGCTTCGCGACACCACAGGCGACATCGGCATTGGCAAGGACGTCGCGCTCCGTCAATTGCGGCGTCATCATCGCGATGCCGATACTGCAGTTCAATTTGAACGAAATCTCGTCGCTGATGTAGACCACGTCTTGCAGGCGCGCCCGCAGATGGTCTGCGATCCGCTTGGCTTCGTCGTCACGCACATCGCGCAGAATCACTGCGAACTCGTCGCCCCCCATGCGCGCGACCAAATCGCTCGTGCGCACGCTCTCCTTGAGACGCTGACTGGCCTCGACCAGCAACTTGTCCCCGGCATCGTGGCCCGCGGTATCGTTGAGGTACTTGAACTGGTCGAAATCAAGGTACAGCAGCGCACCGGTCAAAACCCGCCCCTGCCTCACCAGGTTGACCTCGCGGCGTAAAGCCTTTTCGAAGTAGCGCCGATTGTAAAGATCGGTCAAGGGGTCGTGGGCGGCCTGCCGCAGCAATCGGATTTCAAGCCGTTTGCGGTCGGTGATGTCGCGGAAGGCAACCACCGAACCCTGCCGTACGCCATTAAAATCCAACGGTAATACGGTGCAGACCACGTGCACCTTTTGCCCATTCATTTGACTGAATACGGTTTCGAACTGGGTAAGTTCGGTACCGCGCTGATACGCCTCCGCCAGCGGATCGACGTTTTCGGTGTCGCCGCGCCGCTGATGCTGGGGATTGTGGAATAGTTGCTGGGCCTGCTTCCCTTGGTATTCCTCGCGCTGACGGAATCCGAGAATCCGCCGGCCCGACGGATTGAAGAAGGTAATCCGGCCCTCTGGATCGACCCCGTAGACGCCTTCGCCAATCGACCCGAGGATCGCCTCGAAACGGTAGCGATCCTCCTCCGCCGCCCTTTGCAGCTGGATCTGGTAACCCAGGGCACGCATCCGGGCGAGAAACAGGGCCTCACTTTCGAGCTTGAACATGCACTCGACCGCACCGTCTTCCAGACTCTCCTGAACCGCGGAACCCGCGTAGTAGGCCATCAGAACGACGTAGCGCGTCGGTAGAAAGCGCGCATCGTTGCGCGTCGCTTGGTCGAATTCGCTCCGCATCACGCCGTGGTCGACAATCGCGATGTCAAACGGATCGCACGCGACGTCATTCATCAAATGCGCGAGCGTGGCGACGGCGGTCACGCGATATCCCGCATCGTCGAGCAGGCGCGCGTAGTGGTTGCGATCATCGGGATTGGGTTCGAGCAACAGCACGCGCAGCTCGGTCAGTTTCAAGCGCAGGTGAGACTGCGTAAGCGCCAGCGCTGGGTTGGCGCAATCGCCCCCGCAGGCCTCGCCCGCGGCTTGCTGCTCGATCACGCCGGCAAGGTATCTGGCAACGCTACGAACGTCCAGCAGCTCCATTTGGTAGGTATTGGGGCGACTTTCCACCCACGCATGGAGTAACGGATCGGTCTCGTCGCTGAGCACCAACACCGGTTTGAACCGCAGCGACGGGGCTTGTAACTGGGATTGCAGCAACGCCACCAGCTCGGCCTCGTGGCTGTTCCAGCCAAGGACGATCGCTTCGTGTAAGGCGCCTTCGGGCATACGCAGGCTTTGAACCGCGTCCCAAAGGTCCGCTACCGCTTGGATTTCGAACCCCTCTGCCGCGATCGCCTGAGACAATGCCAGACGTTTGGTATTGGACTGTTCGACGATTAAGACACACGCCATGTACTTAAGCTCTTATTGTTGTTGGCTTGATGCTCCTGAGCCACACTCGCAATATTAAAGCGCACCCGCCGGATGTAGAGACGTGCGATCACAACGCGTTGTAGGCCCACGGCAGCGGCGGCGCGAATTGCCCTCAAAACGCGATCGGTCCCACATCCGACCCGAATGTGCGACGACACGATGCCCCCGCGGCGCGGCGTGGCATAATCCCGCCATGCCATCCGCCACGGAACTTTCGCCATGAATCGATCCAGCTTTCCGCACACCCGGCCGCGGCGCATGCGTCGCGATGACTTCAGCCGCCGCCTGATGCGCGAACATCGCCTGACATCCGACGATCTGATTTATCCGGTTTTCGTCCTTGAAGGCGAACAGCGCCGCGAGACGGTGGCTTCGATGCCGGGGGTGGAACGTAAGAGCCTCGACCTGCTCCTGCACGAGGCACGTGAACTGGTGGAACTCGGCATCCCGGCCGTGGCGCTGTTTCCGGTCGTTGCCACCGAGCGCAAGAGCGAGCTGGCGGAGGAGGCCTACAATCCGCACGGACTCGTGCAGCGCAGCGTGCGGGCGCTCAAGTCGGCTTATCCGGATCTCGGCGTGATCACCGACGTCGCGCTGGACCCGTATACTTCGCACGGGCAGGACGGTTTGATGGACGCGCAGGGTTACATCACCAACGATACCACCGTCGAAGTGCTGGTGCGTCAAGCGCTGTCGCACGCGGAAGCCGGGGTGGATATCGTGGCGCCATCGGACATGATGGACGGCCGGATCGGCGCGATTCGCGACGCGCTGGAGCGCTCAAGTCACGTCAATGTGCGCATCCTGGCCTACGCCGCGAAGTACGCCTCCAGCTTTTACGGACCATTTCGTGACGCAGTCGGCTCGGCCGGCAACCTCGGCGGAGGCAACAAGTACAGCTACCAGATGGACCCCGCCAATACCAACGAGGCGCTGCGCGAGGTCGGACTCGACCTGGACGAAGGCGCCGACATGGTCATGGTGAAACCCGGCCTGCCCTACCTCGATATCGTGCGCCGGGTCAAGGACGCGTTCGGCGCGCCGACCTTCGTGTATCAGGTCAGCGGCGAGTACGCGATGTTAAAGGCCGCCGCGCAACAAGGCTGGATCGACGAGCGCGCCTGCGTGCTGGAGGCCTTGCTGGGGATGAAACGCGCCGGCGCGGATGCGATCCTCACCTACTATGCGAAAGACGTCGCGCGCTGGCTGCGCGAGGCATGCTGATGGTCGGCCGCTCCAACCGCGCGGCGCCGCCGCCAGCTCACCCGACCCGCACCCGCTGAAGCGATGGATCGTTACGCCGTCCTCGGGCATCCGGTCCAGCACAGCCTGTCGCCGCGGATCCACACGCTGTTCGCCGCACAGACGGGCGAGAACTTGAGCTATGCGGCGCTCGAAGCACCACTCGACGGCTTTGCTGAGTTCGTTCGCGACCTGCACACCGCGGGCTATCGCGGGATGAACGTCACGATTCCGTTCAAGGCGGACGCCTACGCGCTCAGTGAACACTGCAGCGAACGCGCGACGCGCGCCAAGGCGGCCAACACCCTGATCCGCACCGCGACCGGCTTTCGCGGCGACAATACCGACGGCGCGGGCCTGTTGCGTGACCTGACGCACAACCTCGGCCTCGACCTCACCGGTCGACGCATCCTGCTGCTCGGCGCCGGCGGAGCCGCGCGCGGGGTGTTGGCCCCATTGCTCGCCGCAGCCCCGGCGAGCCTGCATATCGCCAACCGCACTGTCGCCACGGCGCAGCAACTGGCGGCGGATTTCGCGGATCTCGGCACGGTCCGCGCCAGCGGATTCGCAGGCCCGTATCCGGACCGGTTCGATCTCATCATCAACGCCACGGCGGCGAGCCTCCACGGCGAACTGCCGCCGCTGCCCGCCACGCTCGTTGGCGCCGACACGATTTGTTACGACATGATGTACGCCCGCGAACCAACCGCCTTTATGCGTTGGGGACAGGACCGCGGCGCGGCACTCAGCGTCGACGGCCTCGGCATGCTGGTGGAGCAGGCCGCCGAGGCGTTTTACGTGTGGCGCGGCATCCGCCCGCGCACCGCTCCCGTACTTGAAGCGCTGCGCCCCACCGCGGCCTGAATCGCCCAGGCTATCACCGCTCCGTCTGCCCCCATCCCGCGGCCGCATGAATACTGGACACCGTCGCCGGCGGCGGGCGGTCGAAGATCTCCGCGTGGGCGGTCCCAAGCAAGTGTCCCTGGATGTATTCCACGCCGAGTTCATTGACCAGTTCGGCGAGGGTGATTCGGCTCTCGCGATCCAACCCTTCGATGATGACGTCGAACGCGCCGGCGCGGTAGTTGTGCTCAACCGCCAGCAGGGTGCGAATCAGCGTCTTCGCGAACTGGGTTTCGCAGTGCAGAATCTCTCGATCGATTTTGACGTACTTCGGCTTGAGCTGATCCAGCCGCGAGATCGAGGAGTACCCCGCGCCGAAATCGTCGATCGCGAACGACACCCGATAGTCCTGGCGAATCTTGCGCGTAAATTCCGTGAACGCACGCGCCCCTTCGGTCGCTCCGCTGCGCTCGTCGAGCAAGGATTTTTCCGAGACTTCCAGAATCAGATTGCGTCCCGGAATCTGCTTTTCGCGATTCAACAGGCGTTCAAGCCGCTCCTGGTAGGCGAGGCGGAACAGCGTCTCGGGGTAGATATTCACCGACAACGGTCGCGCCTCCTCAATGCACGCGTGGCGGATCCGGCTGCAGGCGCCCTTATAGCTGTGAATCGATTTTTCGAGCATGTAGAGGTCGAGCTCGGTCTTGAAACGGGTACCCCACAGCTCGGCGGCGCTCAGAATATCCACCGGCGCACGATCGGCGCCGGGGCGTCGTGCCAACGCCTCCCACCCAAAAATGAATGCCTTCTGCAATTGCTTGTCGAAACGATAAATCGGCTCGAAGCTGACCCCCACCTGCGACAAATCGCGCTGAAAGCCCGCGAACCGCGCTTCGTAGACGGTATCGCTGACGTGTTGATAACGCCGCTTGAGCGCATCGTAAACCGCAAGCCGCAACGCCTCTCCGGCAACCGGCCGGGTCAGACCGTCGCTCTGCTCGGCGATCGCGCGCAGCACCAGTGAGACGATCTCGTCGAATTCCGCGCCGCGCCCCGCAGTTTCCAACACCACCAAGCCCGCGGCGTGCGCCAACGGCAGGACGATCAGCGCCTGAGCCTTGCCACGCCCCCGCTTCACCTCGAGACGGCACGCGCCGCCCGTATCCAAAGCCTCCGCATGATCGCCGCGAACCGCCGCAAACGCCTGCTTTAGCCGCGTCTGAGCGCCCGACTCACCGCCCAGTTGCGCGATCTCGCCGGCGTCATACCACGCGAGCGCGCCGACGCCCAAGCCTCGACTCAGGCCCGCGAGATAGCTCGCGCGGACCGCGACGTCGGTAACCGCAACGCCATCCGGGAACGGCTGTAGCTCAGCGAATAGCTTTTGCAGCAACGCATCGTAGCCATCAAACGCGCCGACCAACGGACTGCTCGTCACCGCGCACGGCCTCTCCTCGCGCGCCGGCGCCTTAGGGCTCAGAGTCGCACGCGTGGAATGCGGAGACAGCACGCCTGTTGCGCCCGCAGCGCCGAACCCGGCGATCGTCGCGCAGATCTGCATCAGCCGTTCGTGGCGAGGCGCCCCCGGTTCAAGCGGCTTGTCGGCGGATGGAAGCACCTGGAAGTCGGCGATCCAGGTGTCATGAAATGCCACCGCGCGGGCGTAGATCGGCACGATGCGCAGTTGGCGCGCGAAATGTTCTGCCTGGGCCTGCGCGGCTTCGGCGTCCATACAGAAACTCGAAGCGAGATAATCCTTGCTGAGCAGCATCACGAACACATCGGCGCGCGCGATCCGCTGTTCGATCTCCTCGCGCCAGCGTTGCCCGACTTCCAGTTGATCGTCGAACCAGAGTTCGACCTTTTGTGCCCGAACAAAGGGGGCGAAGTGCTTGACCAACTCGTCGAGAAGGTCCTTGTCTTCGCGCGCATAAGAGAGAAAAATCTTCAGCGGTTCCATGACGTGACTCCTGTCTTCGGCTTCCTTGACTTGATCGGACCGACCCCGGTTTCCGACCGATACAAGCCACATTACGAAGTAAACAGGTCGCGTTCAACGCGATCACGCTTGAACTTGATACAGTTCACGAAAGCCGTACAACCCGCGCGACGACCCATCGTCCACGCAAACGGCCGCAGGTCGCGACCCGACCAACCCAGGTAATCGTTGTGGATCGAGACCCGACGCGCCGTCAGCCCGCTCCGCTCAAACCGCCATCATCGCTCGCGATCGTTCCAGTCCTCGCGGTCGGATTTCGCCGTGAACTCGCCCTCGATGGTGCGACCCTCGCGCGTCTCGGCCTCGCGGCGAACCCCCTCGCGGCGCGCGACCAACGTGATGCGGCCACCCGCCAACAGCCGTTGCACCAACCAGCGTCCAAGCACCGGCACGAACAACGGTAACGCGAGCAGGTCGGTGACGAAGCCGGGGATGAACAGCAGCAGGCTCCCCAACGCGATCGCCAACTCATTGTAGACCGCTTGATCGGTTCGCGGTTCATCCGTCGCGAGGGTATGCCACTTCATCCAGGCATGCATCCCACGCCGACGCAGCAACCAGGCACCGATCAGGGAATTGAGCACCAACCAACCGAGGGCAGCGATGGCGCCGATGGCGCCACCCACCTTGATCAAGACATAAAGCTCGAGCAGTGGCAGTAAAAGGAATAAGAAGAGCGGCATTGGAGTCTAAAGGGTTGACCCGACATTCGGTGACGCGATTCGCTCAGGTTAGCGGGATTCATTCCAGCTGCCTACCCTGAGCCGGCGCCGGGTCCGCGGGCTCCGTCATTAACCGACTTGACTTTGCCGTCACCGACTTGACAATGTTCGCATCAAGAGAACGCCCGCTACCGCGATGAACCACACCAAATCCGCCCTGCTGCTGACGATCCTGGCCATTTTAATTGCCGTATTCAGCTTTGGCGTGTTCGCCGAGGACAAGGACCCCTACAAGTATTTCTTCAACGACACCTTCGGCGATTACCACGACGAGCTCGCCGCTGCGCGCAGTGAAGGCAAACAGGCGATCATGATCTTCTTCGAGATGGACGAATGCCCGTTCTGTCATCGCATGAAGCAGGACGTATTGAGCCAGCCCGAAGTGCAGGCCTACTTCCGCGAGCATTTCAAACAGTTCGCGGTGGACATCGAGGGCGACGTTGAAATCCACGACTTCGCCGGCAACGCCACCACGCAAAAAGACTGGGCATTCGCGGTCCACCGCGTTCGCGCCACACCGGTGATCGCGTTCTTCGACCTCGACGGCAACAAGATCATGACCTACACCGGTGCGGCTAAGGACGTCAACGAGTTCATGCTGATCGGGCGGTTCATCGCCGACGGTCACTACAAGACCACCGACTTCATTCGCTTCAAGCGCGAACAGCGCGTCAAACCCGCCGCATGAGATTAGCCGCACGCCTGTTCGGCGGCGGGTTACTGTGGTGGCTGGGTACGGTCGGTGCGACGACCGAATCGCCGCAGCCGCTCCCGGAACCGCTGACGCTCGAAACCGCACTAGAAGCCGCGAGTTCCGACCATCCGGCGCTGGCACTGGCCCAGGCCGAACTCGCCCAGACGTTGGCGCTCCGCGAGCGCGCTGCGGCTGAGGACGACCTGACACTCGATCTATCTCTGCAAGCGCGGCGCATCGAACCCAACGAGCTTGCGCTGGACCAGAGCTCCGACGACTCGCGCGCAGTGCTCACATTGAACAAAACCCTGTACGACTTTGGCCGTACCGCCAACGCCACCGCCGCAGGTGACGAACAGACAGCAGCCAACACGCAGCGGCTCGAACTGGCCAGACAACGGCAGCGGCGCGAAATCATGGCGCGCTTCTTCGCAGTGTTGGAGGCCGATCTCGAGGCCGCGGTGGCCAATGAAGTCATGGCGGTCGATTACGTCACGCTCGACAAGCTGCGCGACGAACACGAACTCGGAAAGCGCTCCGATCTCGACTTGCTCACCGCGGAAAGCGCTTACGAAGAAAGCCGGATGCGCCGCTTGCGCGCCGAGAACGCGCTGCGCGTCACCCGCGCCCGCCTCGCCGCGGCGCTGGATCGCCCCGAGCAACTGCCGCGTAACCTCCGCACCCCGCGCCTCACCGGCAACCCCAACGCGCTGCCCGACTACCCGGAGCTGCTGAAGCAAGCGCGCGAGGGCAACCCGGAATTGCTCGCGCTGCGGCAGACGCTCGCCGCGGGTCAAGCCGCGCGGCAGGCGGCCAAGGCAAAGCGCCATCCCAAGCTCTATCTCGAACTCGAGGCCGCCGAATACCGTCGCGACCTCGCCTCACGCGACCCGTTCGTGGCCCTGCTCGGACTCGATGTTCCGCTCTATCAAGGCGGGCGGATCGACGCGCAGATCGCCGCGACCGAAGCGCAGATCGCCGCGGCCCGCGCCACGCTTCGCGCCGAGGAGTACGCACTCCAGCAAGCGGTGCTCGAAACCTGGCAAAGCGTGCTCGCACTGCGATCCCAGCTGACTCAGGCGGAGGTGCTCGGCGATTACCGCGACCTGTACCTTGACCGCAGCCGGGCGCAATATGAACTTGAGGTCAAAACCGACCTGGGCGATTCGATGGTCGAACAAACCCGCGCCCGATTGTTCGCCGCACGCACTGCCTTTGAACTGGCACTGGCCCGCGAAAAACTGGTCGAGCTGACCGGAAACTCAGCCTACAGTGCGCTCGCGCCAGCCACCACCGCGAACGGGGATCCGCCGGCCGCCAATCGAGAACCGACACCATGAGAGCCTCATTATTGATCCTGGCGCTGTTCGCACCCGCGCCCACGTTGCTTGCCGCGGACTACCCCGCCACCATCGACTGGGCGGACGTGGCCCGCCTCGGCACGCCGCTCAGCGGTCGCGTTGCCAGCGTAAGCGTGGAGGTCGGCGCGCGCGTCAAGCAGGGCGCGGTGCTTGCAACCCTCGACCGGCGTGGTTACGAAGCGGAGCTGAAACGCGCCGAGGCCGAGCTGAAACGCCTCCAAGCCACGTTTGCCGAGACCGAACGCGAATACAACCGGGCCCGCGAGCTGTTCGAACGCACCGTGCTGTCGACCACCGAACTGCAACAAGCCGAGACGGCCTTCAACGCCGGTCAGGCGAGCCTGCACGCGGCTGACGCGAACGTAACGCTGGCGCGCCTCAACCTTGAATACAGCCAGGTGCGCGCCCCGTTCGACGGCGTGGTGATCGAACGCAACGTCCATCCCGGAGAAACCGTCGCCAACCAGCTTCAGGTCAGCCCGTTGCTGCGCGTCGCTTCGGTAACGCGGTGGGTCGCGCGGGCTTGGGTCGACCCAGCGACCGGCGCCGGTCTCCGACCCGGGACCGAGGTCGCCGTCACCGTGTTGGGACAAAGGCTGACCGGCACGCTGCGCGGCATTGGCCTCGCCAGCCGGACCGACGCCAGCGGCGCCACCGGCATCGCGCTCGATATCACCTTCCGCGCGGGCGACGCACTCACCCTGGCGCCCGGCCTACCCGCCATGGTCACGCTGCCGTGATTACGCCCTCCTGCATCCATGGGCGAACCGAGCCCGTATCCAACCCAAAGCGATGCTGCTGATCCTGACCACGGCGCCCGATCAGGCGACCGCCGAGCGCCTCGCGGAGGGACTCGTCGCGGCGCGACTCGCGGCTTGCGTCAATATCCTGCCGCCGATGCGATCGATCTACCGCTGGCAGGACAACCTGCACCACGAACCGGAGCTGCAACTCCAGATCAAGACCCGGAGTGATGGCATGCCGGCGGTTGCGGCTTGGTTACGGCAACATCACCCCTACGAGCTACCCGAAATTATTGGCATCGAAACCACCCTCGGCGCCGCCAACTACCTGAACTGGATCGATGAAAACACTGCTTCCGAATAGTCTGCAAACCTGGTTCGCGCTCACGCTGATACTTCTGGTCGGGCCGCTGCTCGCGGCCGATCCGGATGAATTGCTGATGCCGGAGGAGGCCTTCGCCTTCAGCGTCACCGAAGCCGAGCCGGGAGTCATCGCGGCGCAGTGGCGCATCGCACCCGGATACTACCTGTACCGCGACAAATTCAAATTCGAAACCGATGCCGGCGTCACCCTGGGCGAACCGAACTACCCGGCCGGAGAGACCCACCAGGACGAGTTTTTCGGATCGGTCGAGACCTATCGCGGCCCGTTGCTGATCAAGGTTGCCGCGAGTACCGTGCCCGCCGACGGCGCACCTTTCAACCTCAAGGTCGCCTACCAAGGGTGCGCCGACGTGGGGGTCTGCTACCCGCCTCAGCATCAAACCATCAGCCTCAAGCTCGCGGCGGCCGCGACCACCCCAGAACCCGCCGCACGCAGCGTGCTGACCGGCCTCAAACGTGACCTGGGTGGGCAACCGGAACTGCTGCCGCCGGACGAGGCCTTTGCCTTTCGCGGCGATCTCGCCACACCGGACCGTCTGGTCGCCGAATGGGCCATCGCCGACGGATACTACCTGTACAAAGACAAGCTCAAACTCGCCCTCGAGGATGCGAGTGGATTGTCACTCGGGCAACCCGCCTATCCGGCATCGGAGCGTATCGACGATCCGACCTTCGGCACGGTCGATATCTTTCGCGGCCAGCTCCGGCTGGAGTACCCGATCCTTGGTCTAAGCGGCGCCCCGGCCGCACTCGGCGTGAACGCCCAGTTCCAGGGTTGCGCGGACGTCGGCGTGTGCTATCCACCGATGCAAAAATCGGTCAAGTTCGAACCCTCGCGCCTGGCGCTGCTGACCACCAGCGCCGCAATGGCCGCGCCACCGATCGCTGCCGCGGCGAGCGGCGGCGCCGAACCGCAATCCGAGCAGGACCTGATTGCCGGCAGTCTCGCCAGCGGTAACACCGCGCTCACCCTGCTCACCTTCTTCGGTTTCGGCTTGTTGCTCGCGTTTACCCCCTGCGTGTTCCCGATGATCCCGATTCTGTCCGGCATCATCGTCGGGCATGGACACAAGCTCTCGACCCGCAACGCCTTCGCGCTGTCGCTCGCATACGTGCTGGCAATGGCCTTGACCTACACCGTGCTCGGCGTGCTCGCCGGTCTGTTCGGCGCGAATATCCAGGCCTGGTTCCAAAATCCCTGGATACTTGGAATCTTTGCGGCGATCTTCGTCCTGCTCTCGCTGTCGATGTTCGGCTTCTTCGAATTGCAAATGCCGAGTTCGATCCAGACCCGTCTGACGCTGCTCAGCAACAAGCAACAGGGCGGCAAACTCACCAGTGCCGCAATCATGGGCTTCCTCTCGGCGATCATCGTCGGCCCGTGTGTTACGGCGCCGCTGATCGGCGCGTTGATCTACATCGGCCAGACCGGCGATGCGGTGCTCGGTGGCGCCGCGCTGTTCTCGTTGAGCCTCGGCATGGGCGCGCCTTTACTCCTGATTGGCGCCTCGGCGGGCAAGCTGCTACCGCGTGCCGGGGCCTGGATGGACGCGGTCAAGGCCGTGTTCGGCGTGCTCTTGCTTGCGGTCGCGATCTGGCTGATCGAACGGGTCGTGCCCGCGGTCGTGACGATGATGCTCTGGGCGGTCCTCCTGATCGTGTCCGGGGTTTATATGGGGGCCATGCGGCACACCCCGCACGATTCATCGCGCTGGCACCACTTGTGGAAGGGACTCGGTTACGTCCTGGTCCTGTACGGTTCGCTGCTGGTGGTCGGCGCCGCAGGCGGGGGCAAGGATGTCCTCCAGCCGCTGAAAGGCGTGTTTGCGACCACGACCTCGGGTAGCACCGCACAAGGCTCGGGCAAATTGGAGTTTCTGCCGGTCAAAGGCCCGGACGGGGTCGCGAGCGCGATCAAGAGCGCGAACGCGGCCGGGCGCCCGGTCATGCTCGATTTCTACGCCGACTGGTGTATCTCCTGCAAGGAAATGGAGCGGTTCACCTTCAGTGATCCTGCGGTGCAGCAAACGCTAAGCCGCGCGGTCCTGATCAAGGCCGATGTCACCCCGAACGATGAACTCGACCGTGCCTTGCTGAAGCAGTTCGGGCTATTCGGGCCGCCCGCGATTCTGTTTTTCGACACCCAGGGTGAGGAGCGCAAGAACTTCCGCGTCGTAGGATTCGTGCCGGCTGACAAGTTCAACGCCCATGCCGCGCAAGCGCTGCAATAAACCGCACCGGGACCCGAGATGAGCAACAACGCACGAAGCTGGCTGCCACTGGCCGTAATTGCCTTTGTCGCCGGCGGGACCGGCTACTGGCTGCTGGACCGCTTGCAGTCCGCGGCGGTACCGATGCAAAACGCCGCGCCAGAAGCCCTGTCTCGCAGCGAATTGGTCGGCAAGCGCCGTCCCGACTTCAGCCTGCCGGATCTGGACGGCGCGATCCGCGACCTGCGCGAATGGGACGGTCAGGTGGTTTTAGTGAATTTCTGGGCCAGTTGGTGTCCGCCGTGTCGAAAGGAAATGCCCGGGTTCGAGCGGGTCTACCGGCAACTCAAAGACCGGGGATTCCAGATCGTTGGCGTTGCGATCGAGGATCCGGAGGCGGCGCGCGCGTTTGTGGACGAGATCGAGATCAGCTATCCCCTCCTACACGGCCGCGCCGACGCCAGCGCGATCTCGCGCGAGTTCGGCAACCGCATGGGTGCGCTGCCTTTCAGCGTGCTGATTGACCGTGATGGCGTGATGCGCTTCTTTCGCGCCGGAGAGTTAAGCGAAGCGCAGCTGACGGCCGAAGCGGAACGCTTGTTATAGCCGCGCGGGCGGGAACGGCGCGGGATCAGGCGCGAAAAACTCGCCATCTGGCGCAAACTTTCGCGTTCTTCGCCACACGCTGGACACCTCTCGGGGAATTGGGCAGAATCGGCGCCAATTCACAGGATCTTCGAACAATACCCATGATTTCCGGATTTCCGGTCGCGGTGTCGTAATGCCAGACATCCTGGTACTGAACGGACCGAATCTTAACTTGCTCGGTCGGCGCGAACCCGGCATCTACGGTGCGCAGCGCCTCGAAGACATCAATCAAACCCTCTCCGAGTTCGCCCTGGCGAATCAACGCAGCCTAGAGGCGTTTCAGAGCAATGCCGAGCATGCCTTGATCGAGGCCGTGCACCGCGCGGCGGAAACCGGGGTGCGCTGTATCATCATCAATCCGGCCGCGTTCACGCACACCAGTGTCGCGCTACGTGATGCCTTGCTCGCGGTGGCGATACCCTTTATCGAGGTACACCTTTCCAACGTGTATCGTCGCGAACCGTTCCGGCAGCATTCCTATTTTTCGGATATCGCCAGCGGCGTCATCGCCGGTCTCGGACCGGTAGGTTACCGCCTTGCACTACAGGCGGCGCTGGATCTTATGCAAAACGAATCCTGAGGTGTTCCTGAAAAGCATGGACATTCGCAAAATCAAGAAACTGATCGAGCTGCTAGAGGACTCCGGCGTCGCCGAAATCGAGATCAAGGAAGGCGAGGAATCGCTTCGAATCACGCGCAATACCCCCCAAAACGCGTCCCAGCAACCGATGTTCGCGCACTTCGCGATGCCACCCGGCATGCCGGCGATGATGGCGCCCGCGGGCACCGGCTCCGCTGTCGCAGCGCCACCCGCCGCAAGCGAACCTGCGGAAGACGCCCTGCCCAGCGGGCACCAGATCACCTCGCCGATGGTCGGCACCTTCTACCGCGCGCCCTCGCCGACAGCGAAACCCTTCGTCGAGGTCGGCCAAACGGTCAACGCCGGTGACACGCTCTGCGTGATCGAGGCCATGAAAATGCTCAATCAAATCGAAGCCGACAAGGGCGGTGTGATCAAGGCCATCCTCGTGGAAAACGCGCACCCCGTCGAATACGGGCAAGTGCTGTTCATCATCGACTAGGCCGGGTCAGCATGCTGAGCAAGATCCTCATCGCCAATCGCGGGGAGATCGCCCTGCGAATCCTGCGCGCCTGCCGCGAACTCGGCATCCGCACGGTCGCGGTACACTCCACCGCCGACCGCGACCTCAAACATGTCCGCCTGGCGGATGAGTCGGTGTGTATCGGCCCACCCCGTTCCAACGAGAGCTATTTGAATATCCCGGCGATCATCGCCGCTGCCGAGGTGACCGACGCCCAGGGGATTCATCCCGGTTACGGATTCCTCTCCGAAAACGCCGACTTCGCCGAGCGGGTCGAATCGAGCGGATTCATCTTTATCGGTCCGCGCGCTGAAACGATCCGGTTGATGGGCGATAAGGTTTCCGCCAAAAACGCAATGCTCGCGGCCGGCGTACCCTGCGTGCCTGGCTCGGCCGGCGCCCTGTCTGATGACCCGAAAGAAAACGTCAAGCTCGCGCGCGAGATCGGCTACCCGGTCATCATCAAGGCCTCGGGCGGAGGTGGGGGTCGCGGTATGCGCGTGGTGCATTCCGAGGCGGCTTTGGTCGGCTCGATCGCTCTGACGCGAGCCGAAGCGCTCGGCGCGTTCAACAACGACATGGTCTACATGGAGAAATACCTGGAAAAGCCGCGCCATATTGAATTCCAGGTGCTCGCCGATGGCCAGGGTCACGCAATTCATCTCGGCGAACGCGATTGCTCGATGCAGCGCCGCCATCAAAAAGTGCTGGAGGAATCACCGGCGCCCGGCATCACCCCCCAGCAACGGCGCAAACTCGGCGATCGCGTCGTCGAAGCCTGCCTGCAAATCAACTACCGCGGTGCCGGCACGTTCGAATTCCTGTACGAAAATGGTGAGTTTTATTTCATTGAGATGAATACCCGACTGCAGGTCGAACACCCGGTCACGGAACTGATCACCGGCATCGATATCGTCAAGCAGCAGATTCTCATCGCCAACGGTGACCCTCTGGAACTCCGGCAGGAGGACGTCCACTTTCGTGGCCACGCGATCGAGTGCCGAATCAATGCGGAAGACCCGCAAACCTTCATGCCGTCGCCCGGCACGATCGTGCAGTATCACTGCCCGGGTGGCCCCGGGGTTCGGGTCGATACCCACATTTATAACGGCTACAAGATCCCCCCGTACTATGACTCGATGATCGGCAAGCTGATCATCCACGGCGAAGACCGCGAGGCGGCACTTGCGCGCATGTGCGGCGCGCTGCAGGAGATCGTCATCGAAGGCATTAAAACCAACATCACCTTGCAGCAAAACATCATTCGCGACGAAGCGTTTCGCCGCGGGGGCACCGACATCCACTATCTCGAGAAGAAACTCGGCCGGACCTGATCTCAGTGACACCCCGATAATCCTAGATTCCTCGGTTGACCGCTCTTTAGAGAACGTAACGTGCTGTATTCGCAAAAATGCTGTGGTGAATTCGGCTTCACCTTCCGGGTGCACGCGCTACGTGCGCTGTCACCCACAACGAGGAGTTGACGCGTGCCCTGGATGCAGATCCGCTTCGGCTTCAGAGGAATCGAACTCTCCGCGCTCGAACCGCTGCTTGAACGAATGGGCGCGGAAGCGGTCACCCTGGAGGACGCCGAAGATCACCCGCTCTACGAACCCAAGCCGGGAGAAATGCCGCTGTGGCCGGCGGTCATCGTATCGAGCCTGTTTCCCATTGCTACCGACGCGGCGCAGGTACGCAACCGCCTCGAGTCCCTGCCCGGGCTCGAAATCCGCGACTGGCACAGCAGCCGAATCGACGACCAGGATTGGCACCGCGCCTGGATGGACCAGTTTGAGCCGATGCGCTTCGGCGAACGCCTCTGGATCGTCCCGTCGTGGCATACGCCGCCCGATCCCGCCGCGGTCAATCTGATGCTCGACCCTGGCCTCGCGTTCGGTTCCGGCACCCACCCAACCACGGCCTTGTGCCTCGAATGGATCGACGCCAACCCACCGGTATGTCGCGACGTCCTCGATTACGGCTGCGGTTCCGGCGTCCTTGCGCTCGGCGCACTCAAGCTCGGCGCGCGCCAAGTGACCGGTGTGGATATCGACCCCCAGGCACTGAGCGCCAGTCACGCGAATATAGAAAACAACCCGGGCGCAGACGGCAACTATCTCCTCTGCCTGCCGGAGGACCTACCCGCCAGCGAGGATTTCGACGTCGTACTCGCCAATATACTCGCCAACACCTTGACCGAATTCGCGCCTCACCTCGCCGAGCGCACCCGCTCCGGCGGCTGGGCCATCCTCTCGGGGGTACTGGACGACCAGGTCGACGCCGTCGCCGCCGCGTATCGGCCCTGGTTCGACATCGCGCGGATTCTGCACCGCGACGGTTGGGCGCGCCTCGACTGTCAACGGCTTTAGACCGTCAGCACCCACCATGTACGCCGAGTGCCCGCATTGCCATGCCATCTTTCGCCTGACCCAGGCGATCCTCCAGCGCGCCCACGGCAAAGTTCGCTGCGGCGAGTGCGGCACCGTGTTTCAAGCCCTGGCACACGCCGAGTCCGTCGCCAGCAAGGTCGACAAGGCCTCCGCCTTCGTCGAATCACGTCCGCTCGAAAACAGCCTCAACCCGGCGGCCGAACGCAAGGCGCGCGAGGTTGCGAAAACCACCGCACCGGTCGAGGTCGTGCGGGTCGCGCTCAACCCGAGCCAGACTCGGCAATCGCCGCCGCCGAGCGGCACCGGCGACGCACCGCCCCCCAAGCCCGCTGTCACCGCGAGTTCTGCGCCACGGGTCCAACTCCCGCTCACGGTTGTCGAGCCGCCGCCCTTGCGGCGCGAGTCGCGCCAGAAGCGCTCACGCTCCCTGCTGTCAACGCTGGCGAGCGTCGTCGCAATCGGACTGATACTGCTGCTCGCGGCGCAGTACCTGCGCGCCCATCGCGTGAGCTTTGCGAATGTTGCCGAACTCCGCCCACTTCTGACGGGCATCTGCAAACTGACTCACTGCGAGTTGCCGCCACGGCGGGAATTGAGCCGTCTCGAGCTCTTGAGCCACGGCATTTTTTCGCACCCGACCAACGCCGGCGCCTTGATGATCAAGGCCAGCTTCATCAACCGGGCCGAATTCGCCCAACCGTTGCCGATCGTGCAGGTCAGCCTGGCCAATCTGCAAGGCAAGGTGGTTGCCCGGCGGCGCTTTGGCCCCGGCGAATACCTCGACGCGAGTAGCGCGCCGCTCAACGAACTCGCGTCGGGACAAACCGCGCACATGAGCATCGAGGTCAGCGATCCGGGACGCGATGCCCTCGCCTTCGAGTTCGATTTTATGTAATGCACGAGCCGGATAACTTCTGGCACACTATCCACCCCGAATAACCATGAGCCCCGCAAGGATGAAAATCGGGCCGTTCACGATTTCTTCCCCGGCCGTACTCGCACCGATGGCGGGCGTCACCGACCTGCCTTTTCGCAAGCTCTGCCGCCGCCTCGGCGCCGCGCTGGCGGTCTCGGAAATGGTCAGCGCCAACACTGAGCTCTGGCGTAATCCCCACACCCAGCGCCGCCTCGATCACCGTGACGAACCCGAACCGCGCTCGGTCCAGCTGCTCGGCAACGACCCGGCGCAATTGCGCGCGGCGGCGCAACTGAACGTCGCCCGCGGCGCCCAAATCATCGACCTCAATATGGGCTGCCCCGCCAAAAAGGTCTGTCATCGGGTGGCCGGTTCCGCGTTGTTGCCCAACGAAGGCTTGGTGCGGCGGATCGTCGAGCAAGTGGTCCGGGCCGTCGATGTGCCGGTAACCCTCAAGATTCGCACCGGCTGGGATCCCGAACACCGCAACGCCGTCACCATCGCCCGTATCGCCGAGGATGCGGGCATTCAAGCACTCGCGGTTCATGGACGCACCCGCGCCTGCGGATATGCCGGCGCGGCCGAATACGACACGATTGCGGAGATCAAGGCCCGGGTGGCCATTCCGGTCATCGCCAACGGCGATATCGATACCCCCGAGAAAGCCGCCGCAGTGCTGAACCATACCGCAGCCGACGCCGTCATGATCGGTCGTGGTGCTCAGGGTCGACCCTGGCTATTCGATCAGATCAACCGCCATTTGCTGACCGGACACCCTGCGGCACCGCCCAATGCCCAATGCCGTAGGCGCGTGATCCGCGAACATATCGAAATGTTACACAGCTTTTACGGCCCAGTGCTTGGCGTGCGCATTGCCCGCAAGCATATCGGCTGGTATCTTCATGGAAGCGAGATGGCTGCGTCGTTCAAGACGCAACTGCTCGCCATAAACGACGCTCAGAACCAATTAGAATATTTGAATGTGGCCCTGGTTTCTGTCTTCGCTGACGCGAGGATGGACGGGGAGGAGGAGATTGCCGCATGAATTCCGGTGAATCGGGCCGCGTGGCCGCGACGCAAGGCATGCCGTTGGCCGATGCCGTCAACGACGCGCTCGAAGCGTATTTCGATCAGCTCAACGGGCATGACTGCCACAACCTCTACGATCTGGTACTCGCCGAGGTCGAGCGTCCCTTGTTGCGCTGCGTGTTGCACCGTTGCGATGGCAATCAAACCAAGGCCGCCAAGTTGCTCGGCATCAACCGTGGCACCCTGCGCAAAAAGCTCGAAGATTACGATCTCAATTGAGCTCCGCCCCAGCGCCCGTCAAGACCGCATCAGTGCCCTGAAAAACGTCCACAGGTAGCGCGTAGTAGCGAAGCCTCGCGTAGTCGGCCCGAAGTGGCGCTCGTACACCGGGTCGATCGGATAACCGAACCAGTGGTGGCCGCCACCGACCACCTCCAGCGCCCAGAGCTGCGTCCCCGCGCCCGCTCCATAGCGGTCCTCACGCAACGCGAACTGGCCATCATCGATCGGGTGCGTCTCGCGTATTTGCAGCTCCAATCCGCCCAGCCTCCGCCAATGCTCCACCGTTTCGCCGAAGCTCAGCACCGGCGCTTGGGTCGCCGCGAAACCGCCCGCCGCGCGCAAGCGCATCGATCCGCCCGCATGCGGCACGATCGGATCCGCCGTACCCGCTACCAGACAGAGCGAAACCGCGCTGCGCGGGTAACAGCGCAGGTGAAGATCGAGCCCCATCGTCGCGATCACCACTCCCGCCGCCGCAAACAGTTCGGGGTACTCACACAAGAGCCGCTGCACCATGAAGCCGCCGTTCGACACCCCGACCAGGAATACCGGCTTGCCGGCGCAGCCGGTTTCGCCAGTCGCATGACGCACCAGTTCCGCGAGAAAATGCACATCGTCGATCGCGTCATCGGGTCGCAAGCCATCGCGCCAATAGCCGCCGAGCGCATCGGGAAAGAACACCTTGGCCGCCCCCGCCACGGCCGGATCGGCCAGTCCGGTAATGCGTTGCGCCAAGGCCCCACGCTGCAACGTGCCATGCAACACCACGAGGATCGCCGCACAACCCAACCCGGGGGGTGGATCCACGACAACGCCCGTGCGTCGAACGCTATCCACGATGAGTTCAAAACCAGCCATTGGTCACCTTGCGGATAGATTTTGGGCATCACTCAGCGCCCGTCGCGCGCCAGCCGGGTTGCATCAGTCTAACTCAAACCCCAACCCCCGGAGCTACGCACCACCCGCGCCTATGAACCTTCTCATAAGCGAACTTCGCGACTCGCGTCCAGCGCGAGAGCCGCTATGCTTAATACGAGCGAAAAATTCGCCATGAGGTCTAAGCATGATTGAACTCCGCATCAACGGCGCCCGCCACGAACTCGATATTCCCGACGAGATGCCGCTGCTGTGGGCGATTCGCGAGGAGGTCGGACTCACCGGCACCAAGTACGGTTGCGGAATCGCCGCATGTGGCGCGTGCACGGTCTACCTCGACGGGGTGCCGACCCTGGCTTGCGTCACGCCGGTGAGCGCGGCCCGGGGCAAGGCGATCACCACCATCGAAGGCCTGGATTCCACCTCCGGGCGCGCGGTTCAGGCGGCCTGGACTGCCCTCGACGTGGTCCAATGCGGGTACTGTCAGTCGGGGCAGATCATGGCAGCGGCGGCCCTCCTCGCGGCGACCCCCAATCCCGACGACGCGCAGATCAACGCGGCGATGGGCGACAACCTGTGCCGTTGTGCGACCTATGTCCGCATCCGCGCCGCGATCAAATACGCGGCGCAGCAATTGCGCTCAGAGGGGAAAACGACATGAACGGGATCATCGCAGTCGACCGGCGCACCTTCCTCAAGGCCGGGCTTGCGCTCGGCGCCGGATTGGTGCTTGGCGTAAACCTGCCGGTGAAACGCGCCGACGCCGCAATGAGCACGGTCGTGCCGTTCGCGCCGAATGCGTTCGTCCGCATCGGCGTCGACAACACCGTCACCGTGATCGCAAAGCATCTGGAAATGGGGCAAGGCGTCTACACCGGGCTGGCGACCCTGGTCGCCGAGGAACTCAACGCGGATTGGAACCAAGTGCGGGTCGAAGGCGCGCCGGCGAACGCGGAGCTATATCAAAACCTGTTCTGGCCCGGCAATCAGGGCACCGGCGGCAGCACCGCGATGCCGAACGCGTTCGAGCAGATGCGCAAGGCCGGCGCCGCTGCACGTGAGATGCTGCAACACGCGGCGGCCAAACGCTGGGGGGTGCCGGTTGCCGAACTCATCGTGCGCGAAGGCATCGTCCGTC
Source organism: uncultured Thiotrichales bacterium (assembly GCA_964620675.1). Taxonomy (GTDB): domain Bacteria; phylum Pseudomonadota; class Gammaproteobacteria; order UWMA-0217; family UWMA-0217; genus CAYSFW01. The sequence goes on from CAZUJU010000030.1 coordinate 41,347, forward strand.
ACGCCGGGTCGAACCGCAGCGCCACCTTCGGCGAACTCGCCGAAGCCGCCTCAAACGAGGCGGTACCGAGCGACGTCTTCCTGAAGGAGCCGCGAGACTTTCGCCTGATTGGCAAGGTCATTCCGCGCAAGGACACGCCCGAGAAAATCAACGGCAGCGCGATTTATACCGCCGATGTCCGTCTGCCCGGGATGCTGACCGCGGTCGTCGCGCATCCGCCGCGATTCGGCGCCAAGGTCAAGGCTTTCGACGCCGATTCCTCACGCCGGATCCCCGGCGTGGTCGCGGTGGTTCAGATTCCCGCCGGCGTTGCGGTGCTTGGTCGGAATTTCTGGAGCGCCCAGCGTGGTCGCGACGCGCTCAAAGTGACCTGGGACGAAAGCGGCGCCTTCGCCCTCGGTTCGGACCAAATCTATGCGCAATACCAGGCGCTGGCACAGAAACCCGGCGCCATCGCGACCGACGTCGGTGACGCGCCCACGGCCCTCGCACAGGCCGCCAAGATCATCGAAGCCGAGTACCAGTTTCCGTTTCTCGCCCACGCGTCGATGGAGCCGCTCAACTGCGTGGTCCAGATCACCGGCCTCGGCTGCGAGATCTGGAACGGCGTACAGGGCCAGACCCGCGACCAGAAGGCCGTCGCGGCTCTGCTCGGCATCAAACCCGAGCAGGTCGAGATCCATATGCTCTACGCTGGCGGCTCGTTCGGACGACGCGGCAATCCGGTGTCGGATTACGTGCTCGAAGCGGCAAGTATCGCCAAGGCCAGCGGGCTCACGGTACCGATCAAGATGCAGTGGACCCGCGAAGATGACATGCGCGCCGGGCACTA
>CAZUJU010000031.1:0-41802 GCA_964620675.1 uncultured Thiotrichales bacterium
AGTGTACAGGGAGGTGCAATGAGGAATGCCGGAACCCAGTGTACAGGGATGTGCACGCACAATGCCGGAACCCAGCGCGCAAGGTCATACACCTCCTGTTGCCCCGTGCCCAGCATCCTGTTTCACCTCGATTTTCGAGCCAATCCGTGTAACCTCAGATTTCCTGATCCCTTCCTACTTCTGGAGCCGATATCCGGAATGGGTGGTGGCATCATACATGTAGGTTGGGCTGACGAAGGAAGCCCAACATGAGCCACACGCCCGCTTGTTGGGCTTCCTTCGTCAGCCCAACCTACGAAATGGGTGCCAATGCCAATGAGCGAGGGATCAGGAAGTCTGAACCTCAACTGACCGCAATCGCAAGATGGCGTGAAATTAGATTCTAGCCGGGCACCTGTAACACGGCGGCGTGGCACCAACGCCGTCCGGGCACGCTGCGCGCGGTCGGATCAGATTCTCTGACAAGCCCTGCTGAGTGCACGCGACGTGTTAATCGCGGCGCACGCGAAAGCAAGCTCGTCGCACGAACGCGCGCAAACGCCAGCGGCGCCCGAAGGCGCCGCTGGTTCCGATCGCTGTGCTTACGCCGCCTGCTCGGGAATCTCGTCGGCCGTACGGGTGATCAGGTTGTCGCGATCGACATAAACCAGTTTAGGCCGAAAATTGAGGGCTTCGGCCTCCGACAATTGCCCGTAAGTGCAAATAATCACCAGATCATCCACACCCGCTTTATGCGCCGCCGCGCCGTTGACCGAGATGATACCGCTACCGGCCTCGGCGCGAATCGCGTAGGTCGCGAAGCGTTCGCCGTTGGTCACATCGTAAATCTCGATTCGTTCGAACTCGCGAATACCGGCAGCGCGCAACAAGTTGGCGTCGATGGCGCACGATCCTTCGTAATCCAGTTCGACGTGGGTGACCCGCACGCGGTGCAGCTTCGACTTCAGTAGCGTAATCATCATCTTGCGCCACCAGGTTGTTACAGAGGGGGGAGTCGATTATGGGGTATCAATCTCCCGACTTCAATTCTAGCGGGATATTGTCGATCAAACGTATTTCCCCGAGCCAGGCGGCGGCGAGAATAACGAGACGACGGTCACTTTGGGCGGCGGGACGCAGGGTTTGCGCATGGCAGATTTCAACGTACTCGGGTCGAAAACCGGCCTTGCGCAACAAGCTAAGCGCTTGATCCTCCAGCTTGCGTAAGTCAAACCGGCCGCTGCGCACGGCCTTTTCGATGAATTGTAGAATCTTGTAAAGGCGCGGCGCGACAAGACGTTGGGTGCGCGTCAGACGGCCGTTGCGGGAACTCATGGCGAGCCCGTCCGGCTCGCGGGTCGTCTTCAGCGCAACAATCTTGATCGGAAGGTTGAGATCGCGCACCAGCAGGTTGACCACCTGCAGTTGCTGATAGTCTTTTTCTCCGAACACGGCGATATCAGGCTGAACGATATTGAAGAGCTTGGTCACAACGGTCGCGACTCCATCAAAATGCCCGAGCCGGAATTGCCCTTCGAGCCGGGAGGCGACGCCGCCGACCTTGACCCGTACATCCTGCTCCTGACCTGCGGGGTACATGTCCTCCTGCCCCGGCGCGAACAGGTAGTTGACCTTGGCCTCAAGCAGCATCCGGGTGTCGTTCTCGAGGGTTCGCGGATAGGCCCGCAGATCCGCCTCGCGGTCGAATTGAAGCGGATTGACGAAGAGACTGACCACCACGCAATCGGAAAGCTGGCGTGCGCGTCGCACCAGATCGAGGTGGCCTTGGTGCAAATTACCCATGGTCGGCACCAAGGCGATATTGCGTCTATTCAAGCGTTCGCCACGCAGTGCCAAACGCAGTTGCTCCGGATTCCTGATGGTTCGCATGAATTATTGTTGTGTCGTTGGTTATTCCGGCCTCGAATGCCCTCCTGGCGTGTCGGAACCGCAGCTGTGTGCATTGGCGCAGGGCGGGCCTTTGGGTGCGCTTGCGCATCAGGCACATCCCGGACATCCCCCAACCGGCGCCGCTTAGCGGCGCAAAGCGATCCGCCGCGCCCTTTTCGCGGCCACATTATACGGATAAAGCGACCGAATTCGCGCCGGCGCGCGTGACGACCTCAGCGCGCGGCACTCGGTCAACCCGAAACCCCTCCCGTCCCGACCTTACCGCAACGCGCCTTTAGCGCGCCGCTTCAGGGAAACGTATGCTCGTCAGCGGGAAACGTCACGGTTTTCACCGCCTTGACATAGGCCTCGATCGCGCCATCGATCACGCCGGTCGCGGCCAGAAAGTTCTTGACGAAGCGTGGCGCGCGGCCGGAGGTGATTCCGAGGATGTCGTACAACACCAGAATCTGGCCGTCACATCCGGCGCCGGCGCCGATTCCGATCACGGGGATGGCGAGATTGGCGGCAATCTCCGCCGCCAGCGTGACCGGCACGCATTCCAACAGCAGCAGATCCGCCCCCGCCTGCTCCAGCGCTGCGGCGTCGCGCAGCATCGCGTCGGCCTGATGCCGATCGCGACCCTGGACCTTGTACCCACCGAGTTTGTGAATCAACTGAGGTTGCAGCCCGAGGTGCGCACACACCGGCACGCCGTGCTCGGCGAGCTTGCTGACGGTTTCGACCTGGCGCGCGTCGCCTTCGAGTTTGACCATTTGCGCGCCGCCCTCCTGCATCAGCCGCGCAGCACTGGCCATGGCCTGGGTCGGAGTGGTGTAACTCATGAACGGCAGATCGACCATGAGCAATGCGCGCTCGCACCCACGCGCCACCGCCTGGGTATGGTAGACCATGTGATCGAGCGTGACCGGGACCGTAGTCGAGCGCCCTTGAATCACCATTCCGAGCGAGTCGCCAACCAGAATGACGTCCACTCCACTTCGATCGAGCACCGCAGCGAAACTCGCATCGTAGGCCGTGAGACAGGCGATCTTTTCGCCTTCGCGCTTCTTTTGGCGCAGTTGATCGACGGTTATTCGCAGGTTCTGGCGTTGTGCGCTCATGTTGGCTCCATCTTATGTCGTGACGTTCATTAGTGATGTAGGCAACGAATCCCGAACGCGCAAGGGCGGCGCCGGTGCGCGCTCGTTCAATCGTCCGCCGGCAAGGGATTGAAATAGTTTCGACCGCGCTTGATCGAGACGATCTGGTTCAACAACTGGCGGTAATCACGGTCATTGTTCGCGAAATCGATCTCGGTCGCGTTGACGATCAGCAACGGCGCTTCGTGGTAGTAGTGAAAGAAGCTGGCGTATGCGTCGTTCAGACGTTCGAGATAGGCCGGGCTGATGCCGCGCTCGAAGTTACGCCCACGCCGCGCGACGCGTTTGAGCAGTACTTCGACCGGCGCCTGCAAGTACACCACGAGGTCTGGCGTCGGTGTCGCGTGGTCGATGTTGCGCCACACCTGCTCATAAAGCTCGAACTCCTGCTCGTCGAGCGCGTTTTCGGCAAACAAGCGGTCCTTGGCGAGCAGGAAATCGGTGACCCAGCCGGTCGGTGCGGGTTGCGCCGTCTGGATCTCGCGGATCGCGGCCACCCGCGTCAACAGGAAATGCAACTGCGTATGCAGCGCAAACTGGCGCGGATAGCTGTAAAACCGCTCCAGAAACGGGTTCTGATCGGCGCGTTCCAGCATCAGGTTCGCCTTGAAATCGGTCGCCAAACGTTGCGCCAGAGTGGTCTTGCCGACCCCGATCGGGCCTTCGACGACGATCAAACGCGGCTCAGTCTTGGTCATCTTCAACTCGTGTCAGGGTAGCAGGGGAGACATGACGCAACAGCGCCGCCAGCGGGCCGAGTTCGCCGATCCGCAGCTCTGGCGGTGCGATATCCGCCAAAGGCCAGAGCACGAACGCGCGCTCGGCGATCCCCGGGTGCGGCACCACCAAGCGCTTCTCGGCAATGCTCAGATCATCATATAGCAACAGATCGAGATCCAGCGTACGCGGCCCCCAGCGGGTGCCGCTGCGAACGCGGCCTTGCCCACGCTCGATCGCCTGTAATTGGTCGAGTAACGCGAGCGGCGCGAGGTCGGTGATCAGCCGTGCGACCGCGTTGACGTAGTCCGGTTGGCCGGCCGGCCCGAGTGCCGGATTGCGGTAGAAGTGAGAAATCGTATCGAGCCGGGTAGCGGGCAGGCACTGCAAAGCCGCTTGCGCCTGGCGCAGTTGTGAGAGCGGATGCGCCAGATTGCTCCCCAACCCGATATACGCCAGCGCCATTCAGGCATCCGGCTTGCGCTTACGCGGGCGGCGGCGGCGCGCCCCGGTTCCGCTGCCGCGGGTAAACGCGAGGGCGCGCTGCTGGTCCGGGTTGACCGCCTGGAACTCGGTCCACCATTCGCACAGCGCCTCGATTTCTTCGCCTTCACCGGCCTTGCCGCGCAAACACAGGAAATCATAAGCGGCGCGAAAGCGGCCGTTTTCAAGCAAGCGCAGCGGCCCGGCACCCTTGGTTTTGCGCAAGCGCGTTTGCAGGGTCCAGATCTCCTGCGCCTGGGCACTGAAACGCCGCGGAAACGCGACGTGCCGGTTTTGCGCGGTGATGCTGTCGCGGCTGGCTTCGAGCAAGGCCTCGAACTCGCCCATGCCCTGCTCGATGCGGGTATCGCGCCGACGCAAGACATCACCCCACAGCATCACCGCGATCATAAATGCGGGGTTGACCGGCTTGCCCTCCTGAACCCGGGCATCGGTACTCTCCAGCGCGCCGGCGATAAACCAGCCCAGCATCTCGCCGTCGCTGGCGTTGAGCGCGGCCTCGGTGGCCGGAAACAGGTGCTCGAACAGGTGATAGTGGCGGAGGACTTCAAAGGTTTCGTGCGCCACGCCGCCGTGCAGGAGTTTGAGCACCTCGTCGAACAGACGCGCCGACGACGCGTCACGCAACAGCCCGTTTAGATCGTGCAGGGCGTTCTCCGAATCCGCATCAAGCCGGAATCCGAGCTTGGCCGCGAAGCGCACCGCACGCAGCATCCGCACCGGATCTTCGCGATAACGCGTGTTCGGGTCGCCGATCAAGCGCAACACACCGTGCTGGAGGTCGGCGTAGCCCCCGACATAATCGATGACCGAGAAATCGCGAATGTCGTAATACAGCGCATTGACCGAAAAATCGCGCCGCCAAACGTCCTGCTCCAGGGTGCCGTAGACGTTATCGCGCAGGATGCGGCCGTTTTCCTGGACCTCCGCCTGGTGGTCCTCCTCGGCGTGATCGTGCGGCGCACGAAAGGTCGCAACTTCGATGATGGTGCGGCCGAAATGCACGTGGGCGAGCCGAAACCGGCGTCCGATCAGGCGACAGTTTCCGAACAGCGATCGGACCTGCTCCGGCAGCGCATCGGTCGCGATATCGAAGTCCTTAGGCTCGCGCCCGAGCAACAAATCGCGCACGCCGCCGCCCACCAGACAGGCGCGAAAACCACTTTCGTGCAATCGATATAAAACCTTGAGCGCGAATTTATCGATCTGCGCGCGCGAGATGCCATGTTCCTGCCGGGGAATCACCCGCGGCTCGCCCGATTCCTGCATGCGGATCAGTGTTGTTATTCAGATGAGGAAGTCTTTGAATTCCGCGCGATATTAGCATTTTTTTGGAGCGCTCCGGCAATTTCCGCTATCGTGGCGACACCCTCTCGCCGGATTCGCCCATGCGCGTGCTCATACTTTCGGACACCCACGGTCGGTTGGATCATCGGATCGCGGCGATCGCCGCGTCTTGCGACTGGGTGCTGCACGGCGGCGATATCGGCAACATCGCCGTGTTGCGTACGTTGCACCCGCGTATCCGGGTGCTGGCGGTGCGCGGCAATAACGATAGCCACGACAAATGGCCCGCCGACGAGCGCGCCGAACTCGAAACCTTGCCATGGGTCGCAACCTGCGACCTACCGGGGGGACAGATCGCGGTGGTACATGGCCATCGCGTTGCGCCCGCCAGCCGTCGCCACGAACGCCTGCGCCAGCAGTTTCCCGCGGCACGCGCCGTGGTGTATGGCCACAGCCATCACCTCGCGCTCGACACCACCGCTCAACCCTGGGTGCTGAACCCCGGCGCGGCCGGTCGCGAACGCACCTTCGGCGGCCCGTCGTGCATCCTGCTGACCGCCGACCCGACCGGTTGGACGCTTGAACCCTTGCGCTTTACACTCGCGGATCAATCATCCGATACCCGCGACGGAACATGCCCAAGCGCCTGAGAGCCTGTGAAAATATCCCGCAATCGACTGCGGACGCCCCCGGACGCGCTGTCCTGCGTTGCAAGAGGCCCGAAATCGGGTCATGTAGGCCGGCTACACGCCCCGATTTCGGGCCTCTTGCGCCTTGTCCACCACACCCAGGGCCGCCCTCGCGACAAGCGGGGATTTTTTCACAGGCGCTGCGTTCAGCGACCATTGCCGCGATCTGCGGCGCGCTCTTGTCCGCACACAGCACCAGCGCGCGCACCGCGACCGGGCTCGAAACCTGGACCACGGAAACCGCCGGCATCACCGTTCGACTGACGCAGATCAGCCCGGATCAAGCTCACAGCTTTTTCGAAGCGCGCGAATTTCCGAGCGACGACGCTCGCCATTTCGCCGCGGCCTGCGTCTTTATGAGCGTGGTGCGCAACACCGGCCAGCAGCCACTGCAATTCGACCTGAAGCAATGGCGATATCGACCTACCGATCAAGACGTTCGCCCGATGAAGGTCAAAGAGCAGTGGCTGCAGGAGTGGGAAACCCGCGGTCTGCCGCAGGCCGCGATGATCGCGTTCGCGTGGTCACAACTCCCGACCGAACAGACGTTCGCGCCGGATGACTGGAATCAAGGCATGATCACCTTCGCCCTGCCGCGCGGCGGGCAATTCGATCTTCTTTTCACATGGCAAAGCGGAGACCTCACGCATGCAGGCACACTGGAAGGCGCGCGCTGCGCGTCGGCACCGACTCCTTAGCTCGATCGCATTCCTCGCGAGCGCAGCGCTGGCGGGATTTGGACCCGCGACCTTGGCCGACGCGAGCGCACCCCCGTCGCTGACCACGGCGCTAACCGCAAATCTCCAGCTCAAACCGGCGCCGGCGTTAACGCTCAAGGACATGGACGAGCAGGCGCACAGCCTCGCCGAGCTCAAGGGCAAGGTGGTGCTGGTAAATTTTTGGGCCACCTGGTGCCCGCCCTGCCGGCGCGAGATGCCATCGCTGGAGCGCTTGCACCAGAAACTCAAAGACCAACCGTTCGCCGTTCTCGCGGTCGATGTCGGCGAACCCGCGGAAGCCATCTTCTCGTTTATCGGACAACTGGACCCCGCCCCAACCTTCCCGATCCTGCTCGATTCGGACAGCAAGGGCGTGCAAGCCTGGCCGGTGCGCGGCCTGCCGACAACCTACATCATCGATAAGAAAGGACAGATCGCCTACACCGCGATCGGCGGACGCGAGTTCGACGACGACGGCGTGGTGAATACCATCAAAGCGCTGATCGCAGCGCCGTAGCCCGGCTTCCGCGGACCGAACGGACGCATCCCCGTGCCGGCAGGTTTGGGTCGCAAGCTCGGTTGCGACCCAAGCGGCTTCTTTACGCGACCTGGCGCCCTATCGCAAAGTCCCCGGAGCGGCGCCGGACGCAGCCTATGATTGATTTTCGCGTCAGCCTCTCAACCCGCGCGCAGCGCCGCGAGCACCTGTTCGGGATGCGATTCGGCCTTGGCCACCCGCTTCCAATGCTTAAGGACAGTTCCGTCCGGGCTAATCCAGACCGTCGAGCGGATAACGCCCGTGGTCGGCTTGCCATACATCATTTTTTCCCCGTAGGCGCCGTACTCCGTCATCATGGTTTTGTCGGGGTCGCTCAGCAAAGTAAACGGCAAGCCATACTTGGAGACGAATTTCTGGTGCGACGCACCATCATCGGGCGAAACCCCCAGCACCACCGCGCCGAGCTGCTCGATCTCGCCCCAGTGGTCGCGAAACCCGCAGGCCTCCTTGGTGCAGCCCGGCGTGTCATCCTTGGGGTAAAAGTACACGATGACGTGCTTACCGCGAAAATCGGCGAGCTTCACGGTTTGTCCGTGGGTATCGTCGAGCGCGAAAGGCGGAGCAGGTTTGCCTTCTTCGATTGCCATGCGGACCTCGTTTTGTTGCAATGAAACATTGTGTTTGGTGAGACTCGGAAGTCTGTAAGCAAAACCGCCCACTCGCAAATTACAGATGCGGTTTGTAAGGATGCCGGCAATTTGGGCGCCAGGCTGTACACTTAAAGATCTTTGGGGCCACTATCGCCCGCGTTTTGAGGAATTGGCCCATGCTGGATGCGATCGCGAGTAAGACCTATCGCTGGCTGTTTGATGCGGCCACCGACGCGATGTTGATCTGTAACCGGGCCGGCGACATCGCGGCCGCCAATCCAGCGGCGCAAACACTGTTCCAATGCGCCCCGGAGCCACTGGAACGCTTGCGACTCGCGGCCTTGTTCGCGCCACTCGAGAGCGGCGAGTCCGCTTCCGAAGCGGTATTGGGTCCGCTCGATCAACCGCGCGCAGGGGTCATTGTACGCACCCGTATCTGCGTCGAAGAACACGCCCTGCTCGAATGCTCCGTCAGCCCGCTCGACGAGAACTGGACGCTGATTTCGCTTCACCACGCGCAACCGCTGCAACACGCCCAGCATGCGTTACGCGAACATCAACAACGGCTCGCGACGCTGATCGACGCCTCACCCGATTTCATTTACTTCAAGGATGGCGCTGGTCGTTGGCAGATCGCCAACCAGGCTGCGCTGGAGCTGTTTCAGCTCGGCGAAATTGATTACCAAGGCAAAACCGATGCGGAAATCGCGGCGTTGGCGCAACCCTGCTACCGCGACGCGCTCAGATACTGCACCGCATCGGATGAAGCCGCCTGGCAAAACGGCACGATCAGCCGCTGCACCGAGAGCGTCACCAGCGCCAACGGCGACACGCGACACGCCGACGTCTACAAAATCCCACTGTTCCAGCCCGACGGTCAACGCAAGGCGTTGGTGATTCTGGGGCGCGACATCACCGACCTCGAACAGGCGCGAGCGGATCTCAAGGCGAGCGAGCAATTCTTGAGCGAGCTGTTGGAGGCCGCGCCCGATTGCATCATCTACAAGGACCCCGACGGCCGTTACCGTTTCGCCAATTCGGCCACGGTTAATACCCTGCGGATCGACCCCGGGCGGTTACTCGGCAAAACCGACGCCGAACTCGCCACGGAACTTCCCCCAGCGTGGCACGACACGCTACGCGAATGCGCTAACGCCGACGCCCACGCGTGGACACTGCGGCACCCGATCCATACCATCGAAACCGTCACCACCAACGCCGTTGCGCGCCACCAAATCGAATTCGTGCGCACGCCGCTGTTCCACCCCGACGGCGCACGCAAAGGCCTGCTGCTGTTTGGCCGTGATGTGACCGACAAGCTCGAAAGCGAACGGATCAAGGACGAAAACGAAGCCCTGATCCGGCGCCTGATCGATGCCTCGCCCGACTTCATCCTGTTTCGCGACGCAGCCGATCGCTGGCGATACGCCAATCAAGCCTTGTTGCGCTTTCTCGGTTTAACGGACCTCGACTACCGCGGCAAATCCGACGCCGAACTGCGGCCACACGTTGACCTCCAGCTGCATGCGCGCTTCGCCGCGGCAGCTGAAGTCCGCGCCCGCGCGTGGGAAACCGGCGCACCCGCCCGCGCGATCCACCGCTTCGAAATGCCGGACGGCACCATCGCGTTTATCGATTTTTCGTACGTGCCCTACTTCGAGCGCGATGGGCGCCGCTACGGCAGCGTCGGCATCGCCCGCGACGTGAGCGAGCAAAAGCGGATCGAAGACGCGCTGCGATTCAGCGAGCAACGGCTGACACAAGCGCTGTGGGCAACCGAACTCGGCACCTGGGACTGGAATATCGAGCGCGGCGAGATCACGGTCAACCCGCGCTGGCAGGCGATGCTCGGCCACCGCTGCGACGAACCAGCGGTCGCGATCGAGCGCTGGCGGCAACTCATCCATCCCGAGGACGCCGTCGATGCGCGTGCTGCCCTCGAAGCCCATCTGGCGGGCCGGAGCGAACAATTCGTCCACGAGATGCGGATGCTGACGAACGTCGGCGAATGGCGCTGGGTCATCACGAGCGGCAAGGTCATTGCGCGCGCGCCGGACGGCGCGGCGCGGCGCGTGGTCGGCACCCAACAGGACATTCACGCGCGCAAACTCGCCGAACGCACCCTCATCGAGGGGCGCGAACGGCTCGCCTGCGCGATCACGGGCGGGGATCTCGGCACCTGGGACTGGGATCTGAAGTCGCAAACCCTGCGCTACGACGACGACTGGTTGCGCTCGCTCGGCTATGCGCCCGGAGAGGTTGGCTGCTCGCTCGACGACTGTCAGTTGCTCTGTCACCCCGATGATTACGGTCGGTTTCAGGACGCGTGGGACCACTACGTTCACGGGCTCTCCGAGTTCTACCAGGTGGAGTTACGGCTGCGCACCCGCGGCGGCGACTGGAACTGGTATTTGAGCAGCGGTCGCGTGACCGAGCGCGATCGCGACGGCAACCCGTTGCGCGCCAGCGGTATCTTTATGGACATCAATCGCCGCAAGTACGCTGAGTGGGCCTTGCGTGAGCAACGCCAGGAACTCGAGCGACTGATCAAGCGCGAGGTCGCGAGTCTCACCGCGTCGGCAATCGCGCACGAATTGAACCAGCCGCTCAATGCCGTCGCCGGTTATAGCGACGCGGCGCTAAGGATGCTCGAAAACGGCAATCCGCGGCCCGAGCGATTGGAGCATGCCTTGCGCCAGAGCAGCCAGCAGGCTCAACGCGCCGGTCAGACGATGCGCGAGCTGCTGACACTGCTGCATGACGGCGAGACCGAAACCGCACCGCTCGACCTGAATGATTTCATCCACCAGGTGGTCGGCACGCTGCGCTCCGACGGAATCCTCGCCGACCACTCACTGATCTGCGACCTCGACCCGCGCGCGGCCACCGTCGTTGCCAATCGGATTCAAATCGAAAAGGTGCTGTACAACTTGATCGGCAACAGCGTGGACGCGATGCGCGCGGCGGGCATGGTTCACGGCCAGATTCGCATTTGCAGCCGCGATCACGGCGACCGCATCGAGGTCAGCGTGCGCGATACCGGCCCGGGATTGGATCCCGGTGCAACGGTTACGTTGTTCGAGCCATTTCATACGACCAAACCCGGTGGCCTCGGCATGGGTCTCGCGGTCAGTCGGTCAATGATTCGCGCCCACGGCGGCGAACTTTGGCTAGGGGCGCCTGAATATGGCGGCGCGGAGTTTCACTTCACACTGCCGTATCCACCATGAATCCTCCCACTGTTTACCTGGTTGACGATGACGCCGCCGTGCGCGATGCCTTGCTGCTTTTGCTCGAAACCGAGGGTATCGCGGTGCGCGCCTTCGCCAATGCCGCCGCCCTGCTCGAAGACTACGACGCGAACTGGACCGGCTGCCTGCTGCTCGATCTGCGTATGCCGGGCATGAGCGGGATCGAACTTCAGGCCGAATTGAATCGGCGCAACAGCACACTACGCGTGATTTTCCTAAGCGCATTTGGCGACATCCCCACCACGGTGCAGGCCATCAAACGCGGCGCGATCGATTTTCTGACCAAGCCCATCAACAGCGAGATGCTGCTGCGGCGGGTGCGGGACGCGCTCGGCGAATGCATGACCGAGGCGCCCTCGCCGATGCACCTCGAATTCCTGACCACCCGCGAGAACGAGATCCTGCAACATATCGTCGTCGGTATGACCAACAAGGAGATCGCACGCGCCTTGGGGATCAGCCACCGTACGGTCGAGGTCCATCGCAGCCATATCCTGCAGAAAGCGGGCTGCGCGAACTCGCTGGAACTCGCGCATCTGGTGTTTACCCGCGGCGCCAGCCTTGCGCCTCCCAGCTGATTCCGGCTGAAGCCGCGCCGACCTCCGCGCAGCCCCAAGCGAGGTTTGTGGCAGTCGCGCAATTTGGCGCTACACTCCCTCAGGCAACCTACGGAACCGAGCGTTATGAACGAGGCCATTACCCCGCCCGCGAACAACTTAGACCCCACGCCCGTCGAACACACCCGCACCGGCAACAGCGTCGACGCGCTCAAGCGGGCGTTGCTCGACAACTTGTTTTTCATCACCGCGCGTTATCCTGATGTCGCGAGCCCGGAGGACTGGTACCGCGCCCTTGCCTACACCGTGCGCGACCGGCTGCTGCAACGCTGGCTGACCTCCGCCAAGACCTTCAAGCGCCAGGGTGCCCGCACGGTGTGCTACTTCTCGGCCGAATACCTGCTCGGGCCGCATCTCGGCAACAATCTGCTCAACCTCGGAATCCACGACGAGGCCCGCGCAGCGCTTCAATCGCTCGGTCTGGATCTCGACCACCTGTTGGAACAGGAACCCGAGCCGGGACTCGGCAACGGCGGCTTGGGTCGCCTGGCAGCCTGTTTCATGGATTCACTGACGACCCTGCAAATCCCCGCGATTGGGTACGGCATCCGTTATGAGTTCGGCATTTTCGAGCAACAGATCAAGGACGGCTGGCAAGTCGAGCGTACCGACAAGTGGCTTGCGACCGACAATCCGTGGGAGATCCAGCGCCCGCACATCACGTTTCAGGTCAAGCTCGGCGGCCATACCGAGCACTACCAGGACGGCGCCCACCGGGTGCGCTGGGTTCCCGCGCGGGTGGTCAACGGCACCGCTTACGACACCCCAATCCTCGGCTACGGCGTAAAGAACGCCAACCTGCTGCGCCTGTTCAAGGCCGAAGCGACCGAATCGTTCGATTTCCGCGCCTTCAATGTGGGTGATTATTACCGCGCGGTCGACGAGAAGGTGAAATCGGAGAACATCACCAAGGTGCTGTACCCGAATGACGAAGTCCTCGAAGGCAAGCAGTTGCGGCTTGAGCAGCAGTACTTCTTCGTCTCCTGCTCGCTGCAGGACATGCTGCGGATCCACCTCCGGCGCGGCCATCACCCCGAGAACTTTTCGACCAAGTTCGCGGTGCAGTTGAACGACACCCACCCGGCGATCGCGGTGGCCGAACTGATGCGACTGCTGGTGGACGAACACGGCGTGAACTGGGAAAAGGCCTGGGAGACCACCCGCGCGACCTTCGCTTATACCAACCATACGCTGCTCCCCGAAGCGCTCGAAACCTGGCCGGTGCCACTGTTCGAGCGCGTCCTGCCGCGCCACCTCGAGATCATCTACGAGATCAATCGGCGCTTTCTCGACGAGGTGCGCGCGCGTTATCCGGGCGAGGAACAGCGCCTCGCGAATGTCTCGCTGATCGACGAGAGCTGTCCGCGCAAAGTGCGCATGGCGCACCTCGCCTGCGTCGGCAGCCACGCGATCAACGGTGTCGCCGCACTGCACACCGAGTTGCTCAAACGCGACGTATTGCATTGCTTCTACGAGATGTGGCCGGAGCGGTTCTCCAACAAGACCAATGGCGTGACCCCGCGGCGGTTCGTCGCCCTCAGCAACCCCGAGCTGACCCGCATTATCGAACAGCGCATCGACCATGATTGGATTCGGCATCTCGAACGCGCGCGTGGGCTCGAACGCTACGCCGACGACGCCGGCTTTCAGGCCGACTGGCAGGCGGTCAAACGCGCCAACAAGGAACGACTCGCGCGCATCATCCAACGCGAAACCGGTATCGTGGTCGACCCCGAGTCGATGTTCGATGTCCAGGTCAAACGCATCCACGAGTACAAGCGCCAACACCTGAACGTGCTGCACATCATCCAGTGCTACAACCGGTTCAAGCTCAATCCGAACGCCGACCTCACGCCACGCACCTTCATTTTCGGCGGCAAGGCGGCGCCGAGTTACCTGTTGGCCAAACTCATCATTAAGCTGATCACCAGCGTCGGCGAGGTCATCAATGGCGATCCCGACATTCGCGACCGGCTCAAGGTGGTCTTCCTGCCCAACTACAACGTCAAGCTCGCGCAACGGATTTACCCCGCGGCCGACCTGTCGGAGCAGATCTCGTTGGCAGGCAAAGAGGCCTCCGGCACTGGCAACATGAAGTTCGCGATGAATGGCGCACTCACTATCGGCACCCTCGATGGCGCAAATGTCGAGATTCGCGAGGCGGTTGGACGCGAGAATTTCTTCCTGTTCGGCCTTACCGCCGAGGAAGTGCGCGAACGCAAGGCCCGTGGCTACCAGCCGTGGGAGGTTTATCACGGCAATTCGGAGTTACGCGAGGTCCTCAACCGGCTCGACTCCGGTGAGTTTTCGCGCGGCGACTCGGAACTGTTCCGGCCGTTGATGAACTCGTTGCTCGGGCGAGATGAGTACATGCTGCTGGCCGACTTTCAATCCTATGTCGATCGTCACGACGAGGTCGGTTGCTGCTTCCGTCACCAAACGGAATGGACACGACGCTCGATTTTGAACGCGGCGCGCATGGGGTATTTTTCGTCCGACCGCGCGATCTCGGAATACTGTCGCGAAATCTGGGAAGTGGAACCGGTGCCCGTCGCCGAGTCACCGTGACTAATACTTTTAGCCTATGTCGAATGCCGGATACTGAACGTCCGGTAAACGAATTAGTCTAACCCCCAAGAAACTTCAAAGCGGCGCGGATTCGCCCAACGAAAACGGCTAAATGACTCAGGTGCCGATGCTACCCAGGATAGGAAGCCGCTGGAATGCGGCACGAAAGGCCGATGTGGACGAAAGTCCGCGTCGGCTTTTTTATGCCCCTACCAGCGCTTGACCCCGGTTCGATCCGGCAAAAAAAAGCCGGACGCCCAAGAAGACGCCCGGCCTACCGCAGTGCCCCACGAAGGCGCGATGCTTATTGGTGATCAACCACCAATTCGACGCGGCGATTCTTCGCCCGGCCGAACTCGGAGTCGTTACTGGCGATGGGGTCTTCCTCGCCACGCCCGGCGTACTTCAGGCGTGCCGGCGCCACGCTGCGACTGACCAGGTAACTCGAGACCGACTTGGCGCGAGCGAGCGACAGCCGCTGGTTGTAATCCGCCGCGCCCTGACTGTCGGTATGCCCGACGACAATGACGCGGACCTCGGGATGGCGATTCAACTCTTGCGCGACGCCGTTGAGGATGATCTGGGCCTCTTGCGTCAACCGATCGGAGGCGGTGTGGAAATTCACCCCTTCGAGCACGCCCAGGTATTTCGGTGCTTCGACCACGATCGGACAGCCGCTCGCGTCGACCTGGGTACCGGCCGGGGTATTCGGGCAGCGATCCTTCGAGTCGACCACGCCGTCGTTATCACTGTCGACCTCGAGCGGACACCCTTTAGCGTCCACCCGAGTGCCGAGCGGCGTACCGGGGCAATCGTCTTTGGCGTCGATCACGCCGTCCTTGTCGCTGTCGATCGGGCATCCGGTCGCGTCCACCGCCACGCCGGCAGGCGTGTCGGGGCACTTGTCAGCGTCATCGTAAACCCCGTCGCCATCGGAATCCTTCGGCGCCGCGGCGACAACGACGGGGGCCGCGCCGCCGAAGCGCTGTAGCAGATTGACCGAAACCAGCGCGGCGTCCTCGTCAAAATACTCATATTCGCCGCGTACCGAGAGATTGTTGGCGAACTGGTATTCGAGGCCCGCCCCCGCGAAGATCTGCCCACCCTCGACCTTCTGGATCGGGATGCCGTTGGTCGCCTTGGTATCGACATCGCCGTAGCCAAGTTTGAACAGGCCGGACAAGCCGGGAATGCTGCCCGGCACATACAGCACCGCCTCGGCGCCGTAGCTCTTGTATTTGACATCGCCGCGATTGGCCGCGCTGATCAGCGCCGCGGCCCCGAGATCGCTGTAAAACGCCTCCAGCGAGAAATGCTTGGTCAGGTCCACCCCGACCAGCAACTTCCAGGCGATGTCGGTGTCCTTGTCGACCCGATAGCCGGTGTTGTTGGTGGTGGTGTCCGGATCGACGAACGACCCGCCGAGGCCACCGCCGATATAGAACTGGCCCTCCCTGGCCTCGACCGGTGCGCCGCCGAGCAGCGCGCCGGCACCGAGCGCGGTCACCACCGCGGCGGTGATCCGGCGCCGCCGTAGCAGCGCCGCACCGCCCAGCAGGCTCAACAGCGGTAGCCCGGCCGCGCCGCCGCCCAGACCACCCTTGAGATCCGTCAATACCGGACCGGGCGCGGTCGTACCGGGTTCGGGCAGCACTGGGCCGGGCTCCGGAATCACCACTGGTGCGTTGAATACGCGCGGATCGGTTTCGCCGGGGTCGACCACGCCGTTGCGATTGGCGTCTTCAACACCGTCGGGGATGCCGTCACCGTCGGTGTCGGGCAGGCGCGGGTCGGTCTCCAGCAGGTTGCCGTTGGCGTCACGATCGACGATGCCGTTCTTGTTCGCATCCTCAATGCCGTCGTCGAGGCCATCGCCATCGGTATCCTTCAGGCGCGGATCGGTTTCCAGCAGGTTGCCGTTGGCATCACGATCGACGATGCCATTCTTATTGGCGTCCTCGATGCCGTCCTCGATCCCGTCACCATCCGTGTCCTTGATCCGCGGGTCGGTCTCCAGCAGGTTGCCGTTGGCGTCGCGGTCGACAATACCGTTTTTGTTGGCGTCCTCAATGCCGTCCGGGATCCCGTCGCCGTCCGTATCGGGGTTGTTGGGGTCGGTTCCGGTCGCGAGCTCAATTTCGTCCGGAATGCCATCGCCATCGCTATCGAGCGTGTTGGTGACCCCAGTGCCTTGCAGCGGCACATTCAAACTTGCCGCATCGGGATCATCGGAGACGATCGTCAGCATCCCGGCTTGGGCGCCGATCGCAGCCGGCGTAAAGGTCACCGGAATCGTGCATGATCCAGTCAAGGCCGGTAGCGGTGCCGCGGTGCAGGTCTCGGTACCAACCACGAACTGGGCGTTCGACGAGGTGACGCCCGAGATCGTCAACGGCGCGTTGCCGACGTTGTTGACGACGATCGACTTCGGTGCGCTCGGCGTACCGACGGCCAGTGGATCGAATGACAACCCGGCGGTCAGTAAGGCCGGATCGGCCAGGGCGATATCCCCGGTCGGAACCGCGGTACCGGTGCCGGTTACGGCGACGACGGTGGTCGGCTCGTCCGCGTCGGACGACGCGATCGTAACCGTTGCACTGGCCGGACCCACTGCGACGGGTGTAAAGCTGACCTGAACCACGCACTGCGTCGCAGCCGCGAGCGCGGCGCCGGTGCAGGCAACGCCATTTACGCTGAACGCCGCCGCATCAGCCCCCGCCAGCGTGACGCCACTCACCGTCAACGGCGCGGTACCCAGGTTGCTGACCATGATTTGCTGCGGCGCGGCTGACAGGCCAAGCGTGGTCGCGGCAAAGTTCAGCGCGGCCGGTTGCACCTCGATCTCGGCGGCCGGCGCGGCAATGGCATTACCCGCCAACGGCACCGACTGAAGCGCGGGCGTCGCATTTGAGGTGATGTCGAGACTCGCCGTTTTGGCTCCGAGCGAGGCCGGCTTGAATTTGACCGACAGGGTGCAGGTCGCGCTGGGTGCCACCGCCGCGGCGCAAGTGCTGGCTGCCGGGTCGAGTTCAAATTCGGCAGCGTTGACGCCGGCAATCACGACATTGGTGATATTGAGCGGCGAGTCTCCGGTATTGGTCAAAACCACGGCTTGCGCGGCACTCTCGGCCGCCACCACGGTATCCGGGAACGCGACGTTGGTCAGGGAGAGCGACAGCCCCGGGCCGGCGAGGGTCGAAGCGCACTCCTGCACGCTCAACGCGGTGATCGCCAGATCGTCTCCAATGATATTGCTGACCACGGTATCGGTGATCGTCAAGGCCGCCGTCGCCGCGCTCGCGGTGAACGAAAACTCAAACCGGTCCCACCGGTCTGGCGGCGTCGCCTCGAACAAGGCCGTCGCCGTGCCCAGGCTGGCGCCATCGACCGCGAAATCCATCACCGGATCGGCCACCACGCCAAACCCCGAAAGATTGGCGCCGGGGACGATCACGTTGGAGTGATAACCGTAGAACAGGTAGGTCTTGCCTGGCGTCAGTCCGCTGATCTGCTGGCGCCAGATCACCCTTGGCGCCGGAAAACTGGTGCCGTTGGAGTAGAGCCAACTCGGCGCCGCGGCTACCCCGTTGGCCAGATCGCCACCGAACGCCGGTTGCACCACGAACTGCCCCGGCAAATTCAGATCACCATTGACGATCGTGACCGAGGTGTCCGCGGCATACCCGATGCCGTTGAACGGCACGTCCGCCGACCAGCCGCCGAGATTGGTGCCAGGCGCAATCGGGAACGGACCCGAGGGTTGATTGGTGAAGTTGCCATTGATGACAAAGTTCGTCCCACTGGCTGCCGTGGTAGCCGGGCATCCCGCCGCAAGCGCCTGCGCGGAGCCAAGCGCGCCGGCGACGGCCACTGCGAGCGCCAGAGTTCCGGGCCGTCGGACACGCGTCGCGAAATCATCGGTGGTGATTGTGAACATAAACTGGTTCTCCAAATGCGTAACGTGCATCGCAACGCTGATGAAGCGCGTTGCGCCTAAATACCATAGGCCCCCGCGGACAGTCGCATCGGCGGGATCTTCCGTTTTGGTTATTTTGAGTTCGATCCACCTGCTAGATTAGCAGGTTGTCTCATTTATGCAATGTCGAATAGAATAATATCTACTTAACCAACTGATATTTATGATTTGTAAACTTGTGTTGCGAAAAAACACGTGCGCGGTCGGAAGTCTCATTGGCACCACAGCCGCCTCGATCCGGTCACGCGGCAAGCGCATTCAAATAGGCTCCAGCCTCGGCGCTGGTGGGGCTGACGGGAATCGCGGCGGCGCGCGTCAGGTGACACCTCACATGAAATACCCGATGCGCAGGAGCACGGCAGGATGTGTCGGGTCTGCGAGGTGCATCGTTTAAGGTTCGCTCACGAGTGGTGCGCTTCCTGCGTCAGCGCACCCTACGGGCTTGCCGGCCCGGAGCGGATTTCATACGCCGGGGCGGTGTCCTCGCCATGAAAGCTAGCCGGAACTGCGGCGACGACGCACCCCACCCGCCAGCACCAGCCCCAGCCCCAGCAGTCCGGCCATTGTCATCGCGCCACCGCCCTCGGCGCTCGCGACAGCCGGTCGCGTTGCTGAATTGCCAACATCGGCGCTCAAGCGCCCGTCGACCGCGTCGCGCGGCGCCTGCGCGAGCCAGTCGTAACCCTCCGCGACCGCCGCGAGCGCGGCGGTTTGACTGGGTGCGCTGCCCGCCTCGCAAAGCGCGCCGAAGACGCAGGCATCCAGCCCGTGCCCGCCTTCGGCCACCAAGCGCAACCCGCTACCACGCGCATCGCAGGCGAAATTCGCGGTAAACCCGTCGAAGACGGTGCCGGCCGTGCCGCGGTTTGGGTCGCCGCCGAGCGCGTTGCACAGCCGGATCGATTGCTTGACCGGTACCGTATCGTCCGCCACCCCGTGCACCAAAAACATCGGCGGAAACGCGTCAGGCTGGGCCGCCACCCGCGGCGGCAGGCTGTTGGCGAGCACCACCGGCGCAGCCGGGGACAATGACGCGAGCGGCTCACCGACATAGCGCTCCAACGCCGGAAAGGCGGTGCCATCGACGCCGGGATCGCCGGCTTGCAGATCGGTGAGAAAATCCGCGAAGTCCACCGGCGGATAGAACAACAACGCGCGTTCGACGAGGTCGGCACGATTGACGGCCAGCCAGGCGGCGAGCTGTCCGCCGGCGGACTGTCCGCTGACGGTTACCCTGGCGCCTTCGGCCCCGAAGCGCGCCTGATTCGCCAGCACCCAGCGCAGCGCGTCGTCGACGTCGGCCTCGATCTCGGCGCCGCTCACCCCGGTGCATGACGGGCTGCCGCCACCCTCACCGGTGAGACGATAGAACGGAGCGAACACCGCGAAACCGCGCTCGGTGTAGTGTGCGATCACCGCCTCCTGCGCCACCACACCAAGAGTCCGAGTGCTCCAGCTGCCGCCATGCAGCAGTAGCAGCGGACGCAGCCCGCGGGCATCGGGGCTTGGCTTGAAAACACGCATCTCCAGCTCGCAGTCGCCACCGGAGCCGCTGACGCGCTTGTACCGCAGGCGCGTCATGAACGGTTGTGGGAGGTCTGCGGTCGGAACCAAGCCGATCGCCAGTTGCTGGGCGGGCCACAGGGTCCACGGAGTGGGATCGTCGCTCAAGCCGGGGGCGTTGCCGTGGCGCGCCAGATCGACGGTCTCCAGGCAGTAGTCGCGAAACGCGGTAGGTCGGAACGCCACCGGCACCTGACACGCGGCATCGGCGAAGGCCGCACCGAGTTCCGGACTGCGCAGGTTAGCCGCGGCGCACGCGCCGTCGCGCCATTCATACAGCGCCCGGTACCGCAGATCCTGCAACAAGAGCCGACTGGCATCGCAGGTCGCGGCGCCGCCGAGCAAGCGCCGCAGCGCCGCGTCGTCGCCAGTGAACAGGGCCGTCAGCAGCGCCCGCTGGTTGTCCGCGAGATATTGCGCGGTCACCGGAAAGGTCAGCCGCTCCGCCAGCACGGCGTACAGGGTCGCGGTTTGCTCGGGGTTGAGCTCGGGCACCACGAATTCGACATACGGCGCCCCCCAGGCCTGTATGGCGCGGCGATACAGGTCGCGTTCGAGCTCCGCGATCAGCTCGGCCTGGTTGCGCGGCCCGAGGTAGTCGTCGAGCACGCGGGTCAGCGCCGACTCCAGCACCGACGCCCACAGGGTGTCGTCGACGTCCACTCGGTAAGCGATCGGCGTCACCTGTCCGCTCAAACGGAAGCTTGGGGTCACCCGAATCACGCCGGTCGGAAAGGTCTCGACCTGTGGGGTGACTTCGAGCGCGAGATCGAGCGCGATCTGGCCCGTGACATTGACGTCGAAGCTGTAGGTCGCGGTGCGCAAACAGCGGTCATTGAACCACGGCAGGCCCGTCTCCTGCTCAACTCGGCCGTTGCGCGTCGCCAGCTCGGCGACGGTGGCGATGCGGGTCACGATCGGGTCGCGCAGGTTTTGCAGGTCGATCGCGACGCGGGTCGCGGCCGGTAGCGCGACACTGACGTCGAGACGCCGCAAGTCGGCGCGATAGACGCAGCTCGGCGACACCAACGGTTCATTCATTAAGCGCGTTTGATAAATCGCCTGAGCGTCGAGCACGCTCACGCCGGCCTCGTCCAGGGCTTGGCGCAACCGCGTGGCAAGCGTGGCCTGCAATGACTCGGCCGGCTCACCCGCGCTTTGGGTTGCGCGTGCCAGATCGGCCACGGTCAAGGTGATGGTCTCGGCGGCGACCGCGTTCAAAAACAACACCCCAAACAGCCAAAGGCTCACTTTTCCCACGTACTCGCTCCTGTCGTACCGCGCGTCGACGCGACGCCGTCTGAGCGCCGAGGGTAGAACGCATTGCCATCGAGCTGTAGCGATCCCTTGTAAATTCACAGACATTCACATCGCGTGGCGACGCAGCACCGGCACCGAGCTTGTTCCCGCGCCAGCAAGCGACGGATACTCTCGGCTGGACAACACTTTGAACGGGGATTTTTTTCATGCACAAATTTGCCGTATTGGTACCGACTGCGACTGCGCTCGCGCTGCTGAGCGCCTGCGCCAACCTGCCGATGACAACGGGGAGTCCCGGTGGCGGACCCGCGCCGGTCTCCAGCAATGCGCCGCGCGCGACCCAAGGCAACGATATCGCCGGCGGCTTACGCCAGGCGCTGGAGCAAGGCGCGAGCTACGCGGTGCGCGAACTCGGCCGCCCTGGCGGATTTCTCGATTCCGACCAGTTTCGGATCGGCCTGCCCGGCTCGCTCGATAAGGTCGCCCAGGGGCTACGCCTGGCCGGTCAGGGCCACAAGGTCGACGCCTTTGTGACGAGCATGAACCGCGCCGCCGAAGCCGCGGTGCCGGCGAGTCTCGAGGTGCTGAAGTCCGCGGTGCGCGCGATGACGGTGCAGGACGCGCAAGGCATTCTGCAAGGTGGCGACACTGCCGCGACCGACTACCTCAAGCGCGTCGGCGGCGCCGACATACAAACGCGGATTTTGCCGTTGGTGACTCAGGCAACCCAGCAGACCGAGGTCACCCGGTACTACAAAAACCTGATGGGCGGCTCGACCGGTGCGCTGCTCGGCGGCCTAACCGGGCGCAACGCACTTGATCTCGACCATTACATCACCGAGAAGACCACGACCGGTCTCTTTACGATGATCGCCGAGGAGGAAAAGAAGATCCGCCGCGACCCGATCGCGCGCACCACCGACCTGCTCCGTCAGGTGTTCGGCCGGTAGTCCCACCCACGCGGTGGCTGCGGACGGCGGCCGGATCCTGGACCGCCGTCGCGGGCTTCATACGCGAATCGATTGAACCCAAACCCAAGTTTGCGACTCTAAGGGCGATTAGTCGCGCCCCGGTGTTGAACCCACCGCGCGCGATCAGAATCGAACCTTGGAGGCCGCACCCTTGTCCGAATCGAGCGCTTATCCCGAACCCATCGCAGCCCCGGCGCAACACGCAGCGGAAAAGCCGACCATCTGCCTCGCGATGATCGTGAAAAACGAACGCCACGTGATCGAGCGCCTGATCGCACAGGTTGCGCCTTACCTCAGCTACTGGGTCATCGTCGACACCGGATCCAGCGACGGCACCCAGGGATTGATACGCGACCGCTTTGCTGAACTCGGCATTGCGGGTGAACTGCATGAGCGACCCTGGCGCGACTTCGGCCACAACCGCAGCGAAGCGCTCGCGCTCGCCGATGGCCATGCCGACTACCTCTGGGTGATCGACGCCGACGACAGCATCGACGGCACCCTCGACCTCTCTGATCTCACCGCGGACGGTTACGCCTTGCGTATTCGCAGCGGTTTCGATTACTGGCGCCAGCAGCTGTTTCGCAGCGGCATGGGCTGGCGCTACGAAGGTGTGCTCCACGAATACCCCGAGTGCGACCAACCGCATACCGTCGTGCGGATCGAGGGCGACTACGCCATCCTCTCCGGCCGCATCGGGGCGCGCAGTCAGGATCCGCTCAAGTACCACAAAGACGCGCTGGTGCTCGAAGCGGCATTGCGCGACGACCCCGGCAACGCGCGCTATTGGTATTACCTCGGCCAATCCTGGATGGACGCCGGTGAACCCGCGCGTGCGATCGAGGCCTTCCGGCGCCGGGTGGCGCTCGGCGGCTGGGACGAGGAGGCCTATTGCGCGCAGTTGCGGCTCGGGCGCTGCCTCATTCGCACCGAGGCGCCCGCCGCCGAAGTGGCCGCCGCGCTGCTGCACGCGTACGAGATTCGCCCGATCCGCGCCGAGGCGCTGTGGGAACTCGCACGCTATCTGCGCCTGCATGACCGGTTCGAGGCCGCCACTCTGTTTGCGCTGGAAGCCGTCGCGATCGCCCCACCGCTGGATGACATCCTGTTCGTCGAACCCGACGTCTATCGCTATCAGGCACTCGACGAACTCGCGGTCAGCGCCTACTACAGCGCGCGCCATGTCGTGGACGGTTACGCCGCGTGTTTGCGTGTGCTCGCGATAACGGGGCTGTCGGATGAGGTGCGGGCGCGCACCGAGGAAAACCGAAGCTACTACGAAACCCACCACGGGCTGGGCCCGATGGCGCTCGACGAAAGGGGAGGTTGAACCTAGCACCTCATTTCACGCCATCTTACGATTGCGGTCAGTTGAGGTTTTAACAAGCTTAGGCGGATTGGCTCGAAAATATAGGTGAAATGACGTACTAGGCCAAGTCGAGTTGCTGTAACAATAGACTGACCGTGCGTCGGGGTGGGACCGGTGGGTGGTTCATGAAATATTCGGGTTCAGAAAGGCTCCTCGTCAAACTCGGTCAGCACGGAATTGCCCAACCTCGCGAGCGCTACTCAGGAGCGAATATTGCTTGACCACAACGGGATATGCCGCAACTATCTATAATAAACCAAAGATCCTGGCGAGTTCCGCCTCGCCAAATAACAACACCAGAGGAGCATCCGAATGAACGAGCCTTTCCGCCGTTTGCGACAACATCGTTTCGCCCTCAAGCCGAACCTTATGTCAACGAGCATTGCGGCGCTGCTTGTGTCGGCGTTGTTCGCGCCACAGGCAGCACATGCGTTCGAATTCAAGTCGGGCGAAATCTCCGGCAGCTTCGACACCACGCTGTCGGTCGGGGCGCTGTTGCGCATGGACACGCGCGATCCAACCCTGGTCAGCATCGCTAACGGCGGCACTTCACGAGACCCGAATTCGGATGATGGCAACCTTATATACGACCGCGGCGACCTCATGTCGATGCTATTCAAGGCGACCCACGACCTCGAATTGAAGTACCGCAACTTCGGCGCTTTCTTGCGCGCCAGCTACTTTTACGACGCGATCATCCGCGATGAAAACAAGCTCAATTCAAAGGCCAGGGACATTCTCGGCGACGACGCCGAGATTCTCGACGCCTACGTGCGCGGCAATTTCGACATCGGCGGGCGCAACCTCAACCTGCGACTCGGCAAACAGGTGGTGAGCTGGGGCGAGAGCACCTTCATCCCGAACGGCATCAACGTCCTCAACCCGGTCAATGTGAGCCGCCTGCGCGCCCCGGGTTCTGAACTGAGGGAAGGTTTCATCCCGACCATGATGGCCTATGCCTCCCAGGAGGTATCCGACAACGTTTCGGTTGAAGTGGCGCTGCCCGCCGAATGGAGAAAAACCAAGATCGACCCGGCGAGTTCCTTCTTCAGTACCAACGACTTCGTTGGCGAAGGTGGTGATCGTGCCTTCACTGGGTTTGGGCGGAGAAATGACCTGAATGGTCCATTGGGCATTTTCCCTTTCAACAGCACTGCGGCGCTTTGGGCACCCCGTTCAGCAGACCGCGAGGCCAGCGACAGCGGTCAATATGGCATTGCCCTGCGCCAATTCCTGCCTGGGTTTAAAAATACCGAACTCGGCTTTTTCCACGCCAACTACCATAGCCGCACTCCGTTCGTTTCCGGTTATCGAGGCGGCATCTCGGCGGCGGGAACGATTTCCAACAACCTGACCGCGGGCCAACTAGCGGCGCTTGGCGCGGCAGGCATTCCAGCCTTTCCTGGGAATCCTGCCTGTACGTCTCTGGACATTCCCACCTTTGGTGCCTTGCATAGCGCCACAAATATTGCTGCGCTTGCTCCGATTGTTGGCGGCGTCGCAAACGCAACCAGCCTTTCCGCCCTCAACGCGACCAATGCCGCTTGCGCCAGCGCCACAGCACGGGGTGGCGCGGGCACCTATTTTGTCGAGTACCCGGAAGACATCAAGCTGTTTGGCGTGAGCATCAACACGGCATTGCCGGGCGGCGTGGCGTTTCAGGGCGAGTATTCCTTGCGCAAGGACCAGCCGGTGCAGTTACCCTCGGCCGAACTGCTCGGCGCTGCGCTGGGCATCGGCAACCAGCTGACCAGCACCAACCCGCTCGCCGCAGCCGGCGTTCCTTACGGCACTGAGATCTCCGGTTACCGCCGCGTCAAGATGCACCAACTCCAATTCACGGCGACCAAAGCATTCGGCCCGACCTTTGGTGCCGAACAATTGGTAACGGTCGGCGAGGTGGGCTACACCTACCTCGATCTGCCTTCTAATCTCAAGTTCGCCGCGCCGGGCTGCCATCTGCCGCAACCCGGCTCAAATGCCGGCAGCGCCTTCAATTCGACTTCGACCGACTGTTTTGCGACCAAGAACTCATGGGGCTATCGCCTTGTTGGCCGACTGGACTATCCGAATGCGATTGGCGCAACAACCGTCTCACCGCGCATCGCCTTCTCGGATGACGTGGATGGTTCCGGCCCCACCTTCAACGAAGGCGCCAAGGCGCTGACATTGGGCGTCGGTTTTAACTACCGGCAGAACTGGCAGGCGGACATCGGCTATACCGCCTTCTTCGGCGGCCGCACGGTCTCTGGTGTCGACGTTCCCAACGCGGCGTCGGGCGCGCTGCCCGACGGCCAAGTGTCCAGCTACGCCAGCGGCACCAACCCGATGAAGGATCGCGACTTTCTTGCGATCAGCCTCAGCTATTCCTTCTGACAGCCAGAAACAGGAGACGCCCCATGAAAAGAAGCCTTTCCCTGCTAGGCACTGCCTGCGTACTGGCCTTCGCCGGGACCTCATCAGTGCTGGTAGCCGATCCTTCCGCCCTTGGCACCTCGCTGACCGCGATGGGGGCTGAGGTCGCCGCCAATGCGGCCGGCACCATTCCGGCATTTACCGGCGGACTGTCCGAACCTGTGGCCGGCTATGTTGCCGGTGGCCACTATCCCGATCCGTATGCGGATGATAAGCCGTTGTTCACGATCGATGCGGGCAACGCCGAGAAATACAAGGCAAATCTGACGCCGGGCCAGATAGCGCTGCTCAATAAGTATCCGACCTGGAAGATGAGTGTCTACCTGACCCAGCGCAGCGCCACCTTCCCGAAGGCCAACCTCGACGAAACGATCGCCAATGCCACGCAGGCCAAGTTGGCCACCGGCGGCAATGGCGTTGTCGGAACCACGGGCGGTGTGCCATTCCCGATTCCGAAGGACGGCCTCGAGGCGATCTGGAACACGCTGTTGCGCTATAAGGGAGACACCTACGCGATGAACTGGAGCCAGGCCGCCGTCACGCGCGACGGCGCCTATACGCCGGTACGCTTCGAATACGAATACGATTTTCATTATGGCAATCTCGCCCGCGGCGAAAAGGAACAACGCGAACCGAACAAACTGGCAAACTTCCTCCAGACGGTGACCGCGCCGGCGCGACTGGCCGGTCAGATACTGTTGGTCCGCGAAGCCGTCGACCAACTCAAGGAACCCCGCACAGCGTGGACTTACAACCCCGGCCAGCGCCGCGTACGTCTGGCGCCGAACATCGCCTACGACAACCCAGGCACCGCCGCCGACGGTCTGCGCACCACCGACGACTTCGGCATGTTCAACGGCGGCACCGATCGCTACAACTGGAAGCTGGTCGGCAAGCAGGAACTGTACGTCCCCTACAACTCCTACAAGCTCTCCGGCAACACGCTGAAGATGGCCGATGTACTGCGTCCCGGCCACATCAATCCCGAGCACGCACGCTACGAACTGCACCGCGTCTGGGTCGTCGAGGCCACGATCAAAGACGGCACCAGCCATATCTATGCCAAACGCACTTTCTACATCGACGAGGATAGCTGGCTGATCATGGTGTCCGACAAGTACGATGCGCGCGGCGAGTTGTGGCGCGTTTCGGAACAGCATTCGATCAACTTCTATAATGTTCCGATGCAATACGGCACGATCGAGGTCCACCACGACCTGCAATCCGACCGCTATCTGGCGATGGGGCTGCGCAACGAGGAACCAAAGGTCTACGAGAAGATCAATCGCAGCGACGCCGACTTCACGCCGGCAGGTCTGCGCGGCGTTGGAACGCGCTAACCGGCCATGGGTCGAGTTCGCTTGCCGGCGAACCCGACTCACGAAATGAACATCCGGGTTTTCGGCATACTGTTCGTCGCCTATGTCGCGCTGGCGGCAAGTTTTGCTTTTTCCGCGCGCAAGCCACCGCCCATGCCGGCCACCGAAGTTCGCATCGAAACCGCCTTGCTGCTCGATGCGCGACGATCCGCGGCGCGCCTGGTGGCGGCGGGTGAACACAGCTGGATCTTCGTTTCCGACGACGGCGGGGCGCACTGGCGACGTGTTCCGACGGACGGCACAGCGACCCTGACCGCACTCGCGTTCGCCGACGAGCGACTCGGCCTGGCGGTCGGACACGACATGAGCATTCTCCGCAGCACCGATGGCGGAACGAGCTGGCGCACAGTCTTTACCGCCCCGGAACAGCAGCGGCCGCTGCTCGCCGCACTGTTTCTCGACGCGCAACGCGCTATCGCCGTCGGCGCCTATGGCGCCTATCTTGAGAGCACGGACGGAGGCCAAACCTGGACGGAGCGCACCGTCGGCGCGGACGACCGCCATTTCAACGCAATCGTACGACTCGACAACAATCGCCTGCTGCTCGCTGGCGAAGCGGGCGCGCTGCTCATCTCCGACAATGACGGCGCCAGCTGGCAACCCCTCGCTTCGCCTTATGCCGGTTCATTCTTTGGTCTGCTTCCTCTGCCCGATCGCACTTTGTTGGCTTACGGGATGCGTGGTCGCATCTTCCGTAGCACCGATGGCGGCGAGAACTGGCTGGCGTCGGAGAGCGCGAGCGAAGATGCGTTGTTCAGCGGCTTTAGACGTAGCGACGGGCTGATCGTGCTGACCGGACAGAACGGGGCCGTGCTGATCAGCGCCGACAGCGGGCGCAGCTTCTCGCGGATTGCGACCGCGTCGAGCCGGACGCTGGTCGCCGCGCTGGAACAAGCCGCCACGCCGGATACGGCGCTCGTATTTGGCGATGGCGGCGTCGCGCGCGTCTCCCTGAACGAGAACGGTACGCGATGAAAACCTCCGAGATCGCGGTTCAGTCCCTCGGCCGACTGCTGTTCGGCTGGCGTCGTGCCTTTGTTGCGCTGTTCGTGCTGGTCACCCTGGCGATGCTTGGCTCGGCATCCCAGCTCAAGGTGGACGCGGGCTTCGAGAAAATGATCCCGCTCAAGCATGACTACATGCAAACTTTTACCGCCTACCGCAAGACATTTGGCGGTGCCAATCGCGTACTCGTCGCCCTGCGCCAGAACGAGGGCGACATCTACAACCCCGCGTTTTTCCAGACCCTCAAGGCCGTCACCGACGCAGTGTTCTTCCTGCCCGGCGTAGACCGCGCCACCGTCACTTCCCTGTTCACCCCCAACGCACGCTTCATCGAGGTGGTCGAAGACGGTTTCGTCGGCGGCAACATCATTCCCGCCGACTTCGCCGGCAGGCCGGAGGACCTCGAACGGGTGCGCGCCAATGTACTCAAGTCGGGTCGCGTCGGCCGCCTTGTCGCCAACGATTTCAAGGGTGCGCTGGTCAGCGCCGAACTGCTCGAAGTCGATCCGGCGAGCGGTGCCCGTCTCGACTACGCCGCAGTTGCCGCGCAGCTGGAAAAAATCCGTGCCGATCACGAACGGGCCGGCCTCGAGGTACACATCATCGGCTTCGCCAAAGCCGTCGGCGACATTGCTGATGGCGCGCGCGGGGTATTGCTGTTCTTCGTAGTTGCCTTCGCAATCACCGCGGGACTGCTCTACTGGTATTCCGGTTCCGCCAAGCTCAGCGCGGTCGCCCTGATCTGCGCGCTGATTCCGGTAATCTGGCTGCTCGGCCTCCTGCCGCTGATCGGCTTCGGCATCGATCCCTTGTCGATCCTGGTGCCCTTCCTGATCTTCTCCATCGGCGTCAGCCACGCGGTGCAGATGACCAATGCCTGGCAACTAGAGGTAGTCAATGGGGCGGATGGCCTGACCGCCGCGCATGCCGCCTTCCTCAAGCTGTTCATGCCCGGCGCAATGGCGCTGCTGGCCAATGCGCTCGGCTTCAGCGTGATTTTCTACATCGAGATCGACATCGTGCGCGAACTGGCGATCACCGCCAGCCTGGGCGTGGCGCTGATGATTGTCACCAACAAGATGTTCCTCACCATTCTGTTGTCGTGGCTGCAGTTAAGCCCGGAGGAAATTCTTCGTGCCAGCCGCAAAAAACGCGGCGCCGACCGCCTCTGGCTAAGCCTGAAACGCCTCGCCGAGCCGCGTAACGCGCCGCGCGTGCTGCTGGCGGCAGCCCTGCTGCTGACGCTGGCCACCTGGCAAGCGCGCGAACTGCGCACCGGCGATCTCGGCGCCGGCATTCCGGAGCTGCACGCCGACTCGCGTTACAACCGTGACACTGCGGCAATCGTCGACAGCTTCTCGATCGGGGTCGACGTCCTCGGCGTGATCGTCCAGGCACGCGATGTCGACGGCGCCTGCACCCATCACGACATCGTCGGCCTGATTGATCGCTTCGAGTCAACCCTGAAGAATGTGCATGGGGTGCAGGGTGTTCTGTCGCTGCCGGGCATGGCAAAAATCGTCAATGCCGGCTGGAACGAAGGCAATCCGCGCTGGCGCGTACTGGCACGCGATCCGGCCGTGCTCGCCCAGTCGGTGACGCCGATCGACACCGGCAGCGGTCTGCTCGACACGGCCTGCAACGCAATGCAGATCCTGATCTTCACGCGCGACCATGAGGGCGCCACCATCGCCCACATCATTGACGAAATCAAAAAGTTCGTCGCCGCTCACCCGGCTGAGAACGTCGAGTTCAAACTGGCCGCCGGAAATGTCGGCGTCATGGCGGCAACCAACGAGGCGGTTGATGCCGCCGAGGTGACAATGCTGCTCCTACTGTTCGGCTCGATCGGTCTGCTGTGCTTCGCCGAATTCCGTTCCTGGCGCGCGGTGCTCTGCATCCTGCTGCCGCTCGCAATCGTTGCCGTCTGCTGCAACGCCTTGATGGCGCTGCTCGGCATCGGCTTGAAGGTGTCTACGCTACCGGTGATCGCTCTCGGTGTTGGCGTCGGCGTGGATTACGGTATCTATCTCTACGAGCGCATGGCCCATGCCATGGCGCGCGGTCGGCGCCTGCCCAACGCGTTCTACCAGGCCTTGCGCCAGCGCGGCGCCGCCATCGCCTTCACTGCGGCGACAATGACCGTCGGCGTCGGCACCTGGGCCTTCTCGGCGCTCAAGTTCCAGGCCGACATGGGCATCCTGCTCGCCTTCATGTTCCTGGTGAACATGCTCGGCGCGCTGCTGCTGTTGCCTGCGCTGGCAGCCGCGCTGCTCGCTTCGCGCGCGACGAAGCGCTGAAACGCATCAGCGAGGTTGCGTTGCCAGAATTATCCACTTGAGGTGATTGGAATCACGAATGCCGTGGGCGCAGGGATGCGCCGGGACGATCCGCATGCTGCCCCCGCTCGGATGAGGTGGGCCGCGCGGACCTTCGCTCGGTAATCGTCCAGCCGCTGAGTCTCGCCGTATTGTTTGGCGGTTTCAGCGATGGCTTCGAGCATGCGATCCGCTTGCGTCAGGTCGCCGCCATGGGCACTCAGCAAGGCGTTGGTGCCGTAGAGTGCGATTGCCTCCTGGATGTGCAATTCCGGGCGGTCGAAAAGGCCCGCCAGCAATGCTCGCGCGGGATCCATCTCCCCGAGGGCAAGGTGCATCGTCGCGAGGCTGCATCGCCCCATGAGATAGTTGGGGGCGTGTTCTATCGCCTTGCGCAACAGAGCCTCGGCCGCCGCGGGCTCGCCATCGTTTTGGCTGATGGCCGCAAGGTTGCCCCAGATCGATGGCTCGTTGGGTGCCTCCTTGGCGAGCTGCTCGAGAATCTCTCGCGACGAGCGCGTCGCCCAATCGGCCGTGTTGCGTCGGCGTCAACTTTGCCGGGGGTGGGACACCGTTGATCAATTGCCCCTTGAACTGCACCTCCCGGTGCTTTTCGCCGTCCCACAAGCGGATTCGGTATTCGCGCTCGATGACCCCGGCGTCGAGCAGCCGGGTGCCAAGTCGAAACCGTTCGGAAAAACCGCCTCGCCATTACCTGCCGCGCCAGTCGAATACGCGCTGCCGAGATCGGTGGAGTTCTCCTCGATGATTGCGAATTCAGCGGCAACGTGCGCCTTACGTGTCGCCGGGCTTTTCGTCGCCCTTGGTCGCGCGACCCCCACTGGCCGCCTTGAAAAATTGGTCTTGCGCGTCCTTCCAAAGATCGACGTTTTGTTGCCCCATTTTCATCCAGAAATCCACCGGGTTCATGCTCCACAACCCGCTGGTGCGTTCGCTGACCCGCCGTTGTTGTTCGGCAAAAAACTGCATGCCCTGATCGAGAAAGGCGCTGAACATCGACTGGGTGGCATCACCGTAAATACGAATGAACCGCGAAAGCATGTCCGCCGTAAATAGCGGTTGGCCGCCCGACTCCTGTTCCATGATGATCTGAAGCAGAATCGTGCGGGTCAGATCGGCCTCCGTTTGCGAATCGACCACCTTGAAGGTCACCCCACGCATGACGAGGTCACGGACCTCGTTCAGCGTGATGTATTTGCTTTGCACCGTGTCATAGAGACGACGGTTGGGATATTTCTTAATGAGCCTCTCACTACTCATGCGCTGGCACGCCCCTCAGTGTTTGTAATATTAGGATTCAGTCAACAGCGAGTGTACCAGCTGCATGAACCTCGCCGTGGATTCGCTACGACGACATGAACTGGCCCCCGTTAACCGGGATATTCGCGCCGGTGATGAATGCCGCATCCTCGGAGGCCAAAAACGCGACCATTGCGGCGATGTCCTCGGGGTGGCCGAGGCGCCCGACCGGGATTTGGGCAATGATCTTGTTGCGGATATCCTCGGGTACGGCCATCACCATATCGGTCGCGATATAACCCGGTGCAACCGTGTTGACCGTGATGCCCTTACGCGCGCTTTCCTGTGCCAGCGACATCGCAAACCCGTGCATGCCCGCTTTGGCGGCCGCGTAATTGGTCTGGCCGAACATTCCTTTCTGCCCGTTGATGGACGAGATATTGACGATGCGTCCGAAGCCGCGCGCGAGCATGCCTTCGATAAATTGCTTGGTGACATTGAACACGCTGTCGAGATCCGCATTGATGACTTGCGCCCATTGTTCGGGCGTCATTTTGCGAAAGGTAATGTCGCGGGTGATGCCCGCGTTGTTGACGACGATATCGACCCGGCCGAAGTCCCTGGTCAGGGACTCCGCCAGTTGCGCGCACTCGGAATAACTGCCTACGTCACAGGGATAGATGGCAAAGTCGCGTCCTGCCGCGAGGTGGGCGTTGCGCCATTCTCGCGCCTTCGTTTCGTTGCGATAGGTCGTGGCGACACGACATCCGTGTTGCGCCAACCGTTCGCAGATTGCGGAACCGATGCCACCCGTACCGCCGGTGACGAGTGCGACTTTACCTTCCAACCCTCTCATATTTAGACCCTCTCTACAGCCATTGCCACGCCCTGACCGCCGCCGATACACAGCGTGGCCAGGCCCTTATTGGCGCCGGTGCGGCGCATCCCGTACAGCAGTGTCACCAGCACCCGCGCACCCGAGGCGCCGATGGGGTGCCCAAGCGCAATCGCGCCACCGCTGATATTGACCTTCGACAGATCGAATTCCAGCGTCTGATTGACTGACATCGCCTGCGCCGCAAACGCCTCGTTGGCCTCGATCAGATCAAGATCGGCCACCGACCAGCCGGCGCGGCCGAGACACTTCTTCACCGCCGGAATCGGTCCGGTGCCCATGATCGCCGGATCGACTCCGGCACTGGCAAAGCCCGCGATCCGGGCCAACGGCTGCAACCCAAGCGCCTGCGCCTGACTCGCGCGCATGACAACGACCGCGGCGGCGCCGTCGTTAATCCCGGAGGCGTTGCCGGCGGTCACGCTACCGTCCTTTTTAAACGCCGGACGGAGCTTGGCCAGCGAGTCCGCGGTGGTGCCGGCGCGCGGAAACTCGTCGGTCTTGAACACCAGCGGATCGCCCTTGCGCTGTGGGATCGAGACCGGAATGATCTCGTCGTCGAATACCCCGGATTGTTGCGCCGCCTCGGTGCGCTGTTGCGATTGGGCCGCGAATGCGTCCTGCGCGGAACGGCTGAATCCGTATTGATCGGCGATGTTTTCGGCGGTAATGCCCATGTGGCAGTTGTTAAACGCACACCAGAGGCCGTCCTGGATCATCGTGTCGATCATTTCCCAATGGCCCATCTTGCGTCCATCGCGGGAACGCGGGAGCACATGCGGCGACAGGCTCATGTTTTCCTGCCCGCCGGCGATCACGATATTCGCATCGCCGCATTGCACGCCTTGCATCGCGAGATGCACCGCCTTAAGTCCGCTGCCGCAGACCTTGTTGATCGTCATTGCCGGGGTTTCGTGCGGTAGACCGGCCGCCAGTGCCGCCTGGCGTGCGGGGTTCTGGCCGACGCCGGCCTGGAGCACCTGCCCCAGAATCACCTCGTCGATTTGGCCGGGCTCGAGTTGCGCCCGCCGCAATAGATCCCTGATAACAATGGCGCCCAATTCGCTGGCCGCGATACCGGCAAGGGCGCCGCCAAAACTACCGATCGCAGTGCGTCCGGCCGCTACAATGACTACGTCGTCTGACATTGATTTCTCCTGTTGGGGGTGGTGATTGAAATCTTGTGACCTTAGTTTAGCCTCTTGTAAGCAATGAGACATACCGCACGTCTTGACAGCGAATTGTGCGGCGCACAAACTCAGCCTGTGTGTGCTGCCGATGCGCGCCCACGGTCACCCGCCACAAGACCGAAAGGCCGCTCACGCAGCCACCCGGCGGACACGCAGCGGCGATCATCACGCGCCCGCACCACCACTTGAAAGAGGAAAAACGATGAACGATCCCAGCACGGCCTGGATGGATGGATGGCTGCAAGCGCAGCAAGGTTACTGGAGAGCCTGGACGGAACTGGCGCAAACGAGTGTCCCGGGCGGCGCAGTTCGCCCCGGCAATCCGTGGGCCGATGGCCTGACGCAATGGTGGAAGACGGTCGCGCCGATGACCCCGCCTTCGGGTCAGGATCTCTATGGCAAGCTCGTAGACATGGGCAAGGGTTATTTCACCCTGGCGGAACAATTCTGCGCCACTCCGGGCAGCGAAGTCGGCCTCGACACGCTCAACACCTGGATCGACGCACTGCAAAAGAACCTGACCGACTGGAGTCAGGGCACGAGCACGCGGCGCGATCCGCAACTGCAGAGCTTCATGAATTTCTGGGATCTGCCGATGGACACCTGGCAGCGCCTCGCCGCCAATATGGTCCCGATGCCGGGCGACTTCACCCAGGCGCTGCATCCTGAAGGCGCCACCGAAACGCTGGAGCAATTTCGCACCCATGTTGGCCGGTTCCTCTCGATCCCCGCGGTCGGGTATACCCGCGAGTCGCAAGAGCAGTATCAGCAGCTCGCGCAACTCATGTTGGACTACAACACCGCGTTGCAAGCCTACCGCCTCGCGTTTGGCAAACTCGCGGTGACCTCGCTGCAGGCGTTTCAGAAATCGCTGCCGACACTCGCCGAGGGCGAAAAAAAGCTCGGCTCAGTCCGTGAAGTCTACGACCACTGGGTCGAGATCTGCGAAGGCGTCTACGCCCGTTACGTCATGTCCGACGACTACCAGAACGTGTACGGCACGTTGGTCAACAAGCTGATGCGGGTCAAGCAGCACATGGCGCGGATGGTTGATCAGGGTCTCGAGGCGATGAACATGCCGACCCGTGCCGAAATCAACACCCTGCAACGCCGCCAGCAGGAGGTCCGCCGCGACAACCAGCGCCTGCGACAGGAACTGCACGACCTGCGCAAACGGCTCGACGCCGGCGTCGCGCCTGACGTAGAGACGCCCGCGTCGGTCGCGAGCGCCGCGCCCGATCGCGCGGCACCGGCGCCCGAAGTGGCCGCCGTCAGCGCCAAACCGACCGCAATCAAACGCCCCGCCAAGCCCAAGGCCACGAAAAAGACCACTGGAGGTAACGCCGCATGAATCCGATCGACTTACGCCCGGATAGCGTGATGCAGGAACTGCTGGGCTTCAACCAGAAGCTTGGCCACGGTATTCGTAACCTGATGGAGGTCGGCGAAATCCCCACCGGCGTGACCCCGAAAACCGCAGTCTACAAAGAGGACAAGCTTACCTTATTCCGGTTTCAGCCCTCCGCCGAAAAGGTGCAAAGCAAGGTGCCGGTATTGATTGTTTACGCCTTGGTCAACCGCCCCTACATGACGGATTTGCAGGAAAACCGCTCTACCGTCAAGGGCTTGCTTGATGCGGGTCAGGACGTCTATCTGATCGACTGGGGTTACGCCGACCGCGCCGACCGCTACCTGACGATCGACGACTACGTCAACGGCTACCTCGACCGCTGCGTCGAGGTGATCCGCGAACGCCATAACGTCGACAAGATCAACCTGCTCGGCATCTGTCAGGGCGGCACCTTCAGCCTGTGTTACAGCGCGCTACACCCCGACAAGGTGAAGAACCTGGTGACCATGGTCACACCAGTCGACTTTAAGACCCCCGACAACATGCTCTCGCATTGGGTACAGCAAATCGATGTCGACCTGCTGGTCGACACCCTCGGCAACATCCCGGGTGAAATGCTCAACTGGACCTTTCTCAACCTCAAACCCTACCAGCTGATGGGGCAGAAGTACCTCGGTCTGGTCGATGTACTCGACGACGCGACCCAGCTCAAGAACTTCATGCGCATGGAAAAATGGATCTTCGACAGCCCTGATCAGGCCGGCGAGACCTTTCGCCAGTTCATCAAGGACTTTTATCAGCATAACAAGCTGGTGAAAGGCGAGGTCGAAATCGGCGACACCACCGTGAAGCTCGAAAACGTCACCATGCCGGTCCTCAACATCTTCGCCGAGCAGGACCACCTCGTTCCGCCCGATGCCTCGCGCGCACTGCGTGGCAAGACCGGTACGGACGACTACACCGAATTATCGTTCCCCGGCGGTCACATCGGCATCTACGTCAGCGGCAAAGCGCAAAAAACTGTTCCGCCAGCGATTGGGAAATGGCTTGACGAACGCAGCAAATAGCGCGCAACGACCCACCGGTTGGCCCGCGTGACGCGGGCCGATTCCGCCACACGGACGTGGCCCTATCGCTACCGCGCGAATTGCACCCGCGGCCAGGCGCACAAACTGGGCGCCTTTACCCACCCCCGCCCACCTGTCGCGCTAAGCCGGTTCTCCAACGCGCTCGAGTTACGTTAATTACCCCAAACAGATTGATAGCGATTCGTATTTCACTTAATGTGACGCGCCCGGAAACTGTGCTCACTGCTTACGCTTAAGTAGCAAGAATGGCTGAATGACCACCCTGACGACTGCGCAAACAACGGTTTTTCGCTTGGGCGACGCCCGCCGCCACGCGGCCGGGTGGCGATTTGGGGCGTTCACGCTGGCGTTATTGTTGGCGCTTCCGGTCCTGATCGTGGCCGGGTTCGTGTTCGCGCCGACTGGCGACGTCTGGCGGCATCTCACGGAAACCGTATTGGCTACTTACGTCAGCAACTCGCTCTGGTTGATGTTGGGGGTTTCGGCGGGCGTGCTGTCGATTGGTGTCACGACCGCATGGCTCACCGCGTTGACCGATTTTCCGGGTCGCCGGATCTTTGAATGGGCGTTGCTGCTCCCGCTCGCAATGCCGGCTTACATCATCGCTTACACCTACACCGGCCTTCTCGACTTTTCTGGCCCGGTGCAAACCCTCTTGCGCGATCTGTTCGGATGGTCGTACGGGGACTACTGGTTTCCCGAGATCCGTTCTCTCGGCGGGGCGATTCTAATGCTATCGCTGGTGCTTTACCCCTACGTCTATCTGCTGGCTCGGGCGGCTTTTCTGGAGCAGTCGGTGTGTGTGCTCGAGGTCAGCCGCACGCTCGGCGCGAGCCCGCTCGCGAGCATTTACCGCGTGGCACTGCCACTGGCGCGACCCGCCATTATTACTGGCTTATCGCTGGCGCTGATGGAGACGCTGGCCGATTACGGTACGGTGCAATATTTCGGCATCGCGACCTTCACGACCGGGATCTTCCGGACCTGGTTTGGCCTGGGTGACAGCGCTGCCGCAAGCCAGTTGGCGGCGCTGCTGATGAGTTTCGTGTTCGGCCTGATTTTGCTCGAACGTTGGTCGCGTAAGCGCGCCCGCTACCATCACACCTCCAACAAATATTCCATCCTCCCGCGAATCCAGCTACGCGGGTGGGGTGCGATCGTTGCGTTGATCGCGTGCCTGATGCCGCTCTTTTGGGGATTCATCGCCCCGGTCGGCCAGTTGCTGTTCTGGACTTTGCGGTCGGCACAAACGTTCTTCGATCCGACTTTTATTCGCCTGGTATGGAACACCCTCGCGCTCGCAGCCGGCGCGGCGGTGATCGCCGTTGCGCTTGCACTGTTTCTGGCCTACGGCAAGCGGCTGTATCCGTCACGGTGGTTGATCGCTGCGGTGCGCATTAGCGCCATGGGTTACGCGATTCCTGGCGTGGTCATTGCAATCGGCGTCATGTTACCGTTTGCCTGGTTCGATAACGCATTGGATGGATGGATGCGCAATACCTTCGGCTATTCAACCGGATTGCTACTGAGTGGGACGCTGTTTGCGTTGCTTTACGCCTACACCGTGCGTTTCCTTGCCGTTTCCGTGCAAGCCGTGGAGGCAGGTCTCGGGAAGATCAAACCGTCGATGGACGACGCCGGCCGCTCGTTAGGACTCTCACCGATCGGTGTGTTGCGGCATATCCACCTGCCGTTGATGCGCGGCACGGTATTGTCGGCGCTCTTGCTGGTGTTTGTTGACGTGCTTAAGGAACTGCCCGCGACGTTGATCCTGCGCCCATTCAACTTCAATACCTTAGCGGTGCGCGCATATGAGCTTGCCTCTGACGAACGCCTCGCCGATGCCGGTCTGCCAGCGCTGATGATTGTTGTGACGGGCATTCTGCCAGTGATCCTGCTCAGTCGAGCCATCGGCAGCTCGCGTGCCGGGCAGGCCAGCTCGGCATGACGGCGCTACTGCAACTCGACCGGGTCGCGGTCAGCTACGGTGAAAACAATGTCGTCTCGGGGATCTCGCTGACACTGGAACAAAACGCGATCGGGTGCTTGCTCGGGCCGAGCGGCTGCGGCAAAACCACGGTTCTACGCGCGATCGCGGGATTCGAACCTGTCTCAGGCGGTATGATTCTGGTTGACGGCGGGCGCCTCAGCGATCTGTTTGACGTGGTGCCGCCGGAACAACGGCGAATCGGGATGGTGTTTCAGGATTTCGCCCTCTTTCCTCATTTAACGATCGCCGACAACATCGCGTTCGGGCTGCGCGGGCAAAGCGGTCGAGTGCAACGCGACCGCGTCGCCTATTTGCTCAAGCTGATCGGCCTGCCCGATTACGGTCAACGCTATCCGCATGAACTTTCTGGCGGTCAGCAACAGCGGGTCGCGTTGGCGCGGGCACTGGCACCGCGTCCTCATTTGCTGCTACTTGATGAGCCGTTCTCCAGCATGGATATCGAGTTGCGCGAGACTTTGGCCCGCGAAGTACGCCGGATCCTTAAGGAAGAAGGTCTCAGCGCAATTCTTGTAACCCATGATCAATTCGAGGCGTTCGCGATGGCCGATAGGATCGGCGTAATGAACGGCGGACGTCTGGAACAATGGGACAGCGCCTACAACCTTTACCACCGCCCGACCAACCGCTTCGTCGCAAGCTTCATCGGCCAAGGCGTGCTGGTGTCGGGGACGATCGTGAATCCTCGCCGGGTCGACACCGCTCTTGGAGTGTTGGAGGGTGACCTGCCGAGCGACTGTAAAATCGGCTGCCAGGTCGATTTGCTGGTCAGACCTGACGACGTGCTTCATGACGATACCAGCGCACTACGCGCCCGCGTGGTCGAAAAAGCCTTTCGCGGCTCCGAGTTCCTCTACACGCTGGCCCTGCAAACGGGTGACCGCGTACTTTGTCTGGCACCTAGCCATCATGACCATGCAGCCGGCGAAAGTATCGGGATCCGCCTCGAACTCGACCATTTGGTGGTATTTAAACCGGAACAACCGCCGAAAGCCTAAACGAGCGCCCTACCTCACCGAAAACAGCACCGCTCGCCGCCCTTCCACCACGACGCTGTAGCGCAACCGCAGCGCATCGGCTAGCAGCGGATAGCGCGCTAACCAACGCCGCTCCGCGATTAGAAAGGCAAAGTTACCTGCCCCAAGGCCAGCGAGACTGTCGACGCTTTGTCGCATCGGCGCTAATCCTATCCCGGCCCGCTGCATCCAATAGAGATAATATGCCGCGTCGCCGCGACTATCGACCCCAAGCGGATCTTGCCGGACCTCGCCGACGACCGCGACCCGTGCACCGGGAGGCACCTGCGCAACAAACGTCCGTGCATCCGCGTAATGCGTCGACCAGCGCTGCGAATTAGCGTCGAGGAAAACTAGCGCCAACTGATTCGCCAGCGTGATGACAAATAAAGCCAACGCAAGCCGCTGCTTTACGGGGTGCGTCGTGGCGCCAAACGACGCTGGAAGCGATCCCATCGCCGCCGCGAAGCCCAATCCGACAGCCAGCGACGCCAAGGGTAGGCTGTAGACATGCACGCTCAACGCACCGACCATACCCGACCAAGGCGTCGATATCAGGTAGGTCAACAGCAACCCTGCCGCCCACCAGGCGAAGTATCCGAAGTGACGCGATCGCGACCACCAACGCGTACCCCACCATGTAAGAATAAGGCCCGCTGGCATCCAGACGAACGCTACCTCAATGAGTCCGATGCGCCACACCGAGGCAAGCGCTTGGGTAATGACGTGAATTAGGTAATCATCCGCTGGTGGGTTCAGGAGGTTCGTCGCAGACGTATGCGTTAGCCACTGCATCCCGTACCAGAGCGTTAGAACCGCCATTGCACCCGCTCCAAGGACGAACAACCGCTTCAAGGGCGCGGCCGCCCCGCCCTCGCGTACCAAGATCAAACCGATAAAGATCAGCAGCAGATGCATCGCCGCCGGATCCACCAGCACCGCAAGCCACGTCATGACGAGCGTAACCACGAACCTGGCCGTCGAATCACGCTCGCGCCACCGCACAAACGCCAACAGTGCAGCCAGATAGAGCATCAAGGACAATCCGGCCGGATTCACCAAGGACGCGGTACGGATTGCCAGCGGACTGAACGCGTATAGCAACAACGCCGCCTCGGCCGCATGGATTGGCAACAACGCACGTGCCAAACGCCAAAACAGCCAGACGCCCAATAGCGCTGCAACGTAAGAGATCACGCGAGAATTTCGTTCCGCGTCCCCAAGTACGTGACTCGCACTCGCAGTTAGCCACGCCTGCAACGGTAACGGTTGAGGGGACTGCGGAATTTCTGAACTCCAGTCCGGGCGCGGAAAGAATACCGAGACCTCACTATGCTGCAACGCGCGCACCAGACCCGCGGCGTCAATTTCCCGCTGGGGTTCACGCAAATGCCCATCCACTGGATGCCCGATGTCGACCAGGCGAATCGTGGCCGCGACCAAGAGTAGCAGTGCTATAGTCAACCCGCTCCAGGTCCATGACCTCATCATGTCGATAACTCCCCCGAACGGAATGACAAACCGAAACCGCACGAGTCTGTTAGACAAGACAACGGGACTAAGTGCCCGCAAATGAAGACTAGGAGCCTCGCTTGAGGCCTTGACGCGATTTAACATATGAGGTGAGCAGGTGATCACCGATGTGCAATACGAGACTCGCTGAACTAAGAATCTAGCGCCCGGCGTATTCAATACTAATCGGGAACGGGGGCGACCAATATCGACGGCGCCCGCGCTACACTGTCAGGCACCAGGACAACAGTTGGCGAGCGATTATACTGACGGCACCCACCCCCGCCGCCGCATATAACTCATTTTCGTTCACTATTTAGTTAAAGGTTGGTTCCCATCGAATAGCGTCTAACGTGCGGCCAACACTGGGGCCGCGCTTGTATCCGCGTGAGCGTCGGGCGAAAAAAAAAGCCGCGACACTCAGTGTCGCGGCTTTGTAGTTAGATGCCTGGCAGTGACCTACTTTCGCATGGAGGGACCCCACACTATCATCGGCGCAGAGCAGTTTCACTTCCGAGTTCGGGATGGGATCGGGTGGTACCCGCTCGCCATTGCCACCAGGCAAACTGGTCGAGGACGTCTCTAAGGACGTCGCTCGTATTCTGGAATGTATCTAGAGCGTTAAGTCGTATCACCAATGTCTTCTGGTGTTATATGGTCAAGCCTCACGGTCAATTAGTACGGGTTAGCTGA
>CAZUJU010000032.1:0-40517 GCA_964620675.1 uncultured Thiotrichales bacterium
TTCACAGGCTCTGAGCGTTCGCCCGCCAGGTGTCGTCGCGCTTCGCGACTGTAGCGATCGCAATGTTCAACCGTAAGCTTTGATCGGTCGCTGTGATGAGTAAGCGACTTGTGTCGGTACGTCGGTACCCAATCGTATACGCTTGCTTCACCTTGTCGCGCTTGCCGGTACAATGGCGAGCTTTACCGCATCCGGCTGTCTCAGTCTGTTGAAATCTTCGAACCCGTTCACACTGCCGTCGGTCGCGCGCCTGATGATCTGGGTGCTGCTTGGGGCGCTCGGTGGAGCGGGCTGCCAGCGTTCCGAGTCGTATACGCAGATCCGATTCTGGGCGATGGGGCGCGAGGGTGAGCTGGTACGGCAGTTGCTCCCCGAATTTGAGCGCCGCCACCCCGCCATCCGGGTGGTGGTGCAGCAGTTGCCGTGGAGTGCCGCGCACGAAAAACTTCTGACAGCGTTTGTCGGCGAAACCATGCCGGACGTATTTCAGCTCGGCAACACCTGGATCCCGGAGTTCGCCGCGCTGGGTGCGCTCGCGCCACTTGATGCGCGGATCGCGGATTCGGCTACGCTCGCGCGTGCGGAGCTGTTTCCCGGCGTGGTCGCCACCAACGTGATCGACGGTGTGACCTACGGCGTGCCGTGGTACGTCGATACCCGACTGTTCTTCTACCGCACGGATGTGCTGGCGGCGGCGGGTTATGCGGAGCCCCCACGAACCTGGGCGGAATGGCTGGAAGCCCTGCGCGCGGTCAAGCGTGAGGTCGGTCCGGATCGCTACGCGTTACTGTTGCCGTTCAACGAATGGCAGGCGCTGGTGATTCTTGCGTTGCAGCAGGGTTCGGAGTTGTTGCGTGACGATGCGCGTTACGGTGCCTTCGACAGCCCGGAATTTCGCGCGGCGTTCGAGTTCTACGTTCAGCTTTTTCGCGAAGGCCTTGCGCCGGCGCTCGGCGCGGGACAGGTCGCGAACCTGTATCAGGATTTCGCGCGGGGATTTATCAATGTTTACGTTTCCGGTCCGTGGAATATCGCAGAATTCGCCAGTCGCCTGCCAGCGGAACAACAACCACACTGGGGTACCGCTCCGTTACCGGGCGGTGGGCAGGACTATCCCGGACCCTCGTTGGCAGGCGGCGCCAGTTTGGTGCTGCTCGGTACCTCCCCCCATCAGGATGCGGCCTGGAAATTGATCGAATTTCTCTCCGAACCGGAACAGCAAACGCGTTTCTATCAGTTGAGCGGCGATTTGCCGGCGAGTCGCCGTGCCTGGCGTGATGCGGCGCTTGATCAGGATCGCCACGCCGCCGCGTTCTGGCAGCAGCTCCAGGCGCTGCGGGAGACGCCCAAAATTCCGGAGTGGGAGCGTATCGCCGAGCTGATCGCGCGCCAC
The DNA here is from genome assembly GCA_964620675.1 of uncultured Thiotrichales bacterium. Lineage (GTDB taxonomy): Bacteria > Pseudomonadota > Gammaproteobacteria > UWMA-0217 > UWMA-0217 > CAYSFW01. The sequence goes on from CAZUJU010000032.1 coordinate 1,394, forward strand.
TCGGAGCGGGTGGTGCGGGGGAGCGCGAGTATGGATGACGCGCTCGCCGCGCTGGATCGCGATGTCGACCGGCTGCTCGAAAAACGGCGCTGGCTGTTGGCGCGCAAGGCGACGCAATGAGCGCTCACGAATTCTCGCCGGCCCACGAGGGGCGGGTAGCGTTCTGGTTCCTCGCGCCCGCCCTGGGCATGATTTTCGTATTCTTCTTTCTGCCGGTGCTCGGCGCGCTCCTCTTGAGCTTCACCGATTTCGACATCTACGCGATCGGCGATCTCGATACGTTGCGCTTCGTCGGGTTCGATAACTACTTGCGCTTGCTGGCGGACCCGCTGTTCTGGCGGGCACTCCTCAATACCGCGTATTTCGTGGTGATTGGCGGACCGCTGTCGGTCGGCCTGTCGCTCGGTGCGGCGCTGTTGGTGAACGCGCGCTTGACTCGCTTTAAGCCGTTGTTCCGAACCGTGTTGTTCGTGCCGGTGATTACCACGCTGGTGGCCGTCGCGATTGTCTGGCGGTATTTGTATCACGCGCGCGCCGGGGTGCTGAATCACGCCCTGGCATCGTTCGGTATCGCGCCGATCGACTGGCTTGGCGAGCCACTGTGGGCGATGCCGTCGATCATCCTGCTCGCGGTGTGGAAGAATTTTGGTTTTAACATGGTGATCTTCATCGCTGGCCTGCAAAGCATTCCGCAACGGCTCTACGAAGCAGCGCGCATCGACGGCGCCTCGAGCGTCCAACAGTTTCGCCATATCACCTTGCCGTTGCTCGCGCCGACCTTCCTGTTCGTCGCGGTGATGACGATGATCGGTTACTTTCAGTTGTTCGCCGAACCTTACGTGATGACCCAGGGCGGGCCGGAGCACGCCACCTTGAGCGTGGTGCTGTTGATGTATCAGGAGGGCTTCCGCTGGTGGAACATCGGCTATGCCTCGGCCATCGCATTTGTGTTGTTTCTGATCATGCTCGCGGTGACCTTGGCGCAGTTGCGCTGGCGCGGGAGGCGCGGGTGAGCATGCGGCTGCAAGCGTTCGCGCTGCATGCGGGGTTGGTGGGGCTGGCGTTGCTGACGCTGTTTCCGCTGCTGTGGATGGTCTCGGCCTCATTGATGCCAGCCGGCGAGGCGACCGCGCTGCCGCTGCGCTTGTCGCCGTCTCGGGTGACCTTCGAACACTACCTTGCCTTGTTCAGCCGCCTGGATGTCTTGCGCTACGCGCTCAACAGCGCGCTGCTTGCCACCGTGGTGACGCTGCTTTCGCTGGTGCTGAACTCCCTCGCCGGCTATGCCTTCGCCAAGCTGCGCTTCGCGCACCGGGAAACCGTGTTTCGCTCGCTGTTGGCGGCGATGGTGATTCCCGCCCAGGTCGCGATGTTGCCGCTGTTTTTGCTGCTGAAACAACTCGGGCTGATCAATACCTATGCCGGCGTGATCATTCCAGGCATGGCGAGCATTTACGGGATCTTTCTGATTCGCCAATACGCGCAATCGATCCCCGATACGCTACTCGACGCGGCGCGGATCGATGGCGCGAGTGAGCTGCGGATCTACTGGTCGATCGTGCTGCCGTTGTGCCAGCCGATCCTGGTCACGCTCGCGATCTTTACCTTCATGGGCACCTGGAACGACTTCATGTGGCCTTTGATCGTGCTGACCGACAGTTCATTGCACACCCTGCCGGTCGCGCTCGCCAATCTGGTCGGCGAGCATGTGCAGGATACCGAACTGGTGATGGCGGGCGCGGTCGTGACTGTGCTCCCGGTGCTGCTGCTGTTTCTCGTGTTGCAGCGCTACTACATCGAGGGGCTGGTCCTCGGTGGAATTAAGGAATAACAAATATGAGTAACACCCAAGCGGTAACCGGACTTCTCGCGCTGTGTCTGATCGGCCCCGGGCTCGCCAGCGCGCAGCTGCTCGCGGATTTCGAGGGTACTGAGTCGGACTGGAGCGTGTTGGCGCCGGCGACGGTGCGTACCGAACTCCGTCTCGAACCCGGCCCGGTCGGCCAGGTCTTACGGCTCGACTACGAGATGCCGAAGGCGCAGGACTTCGCCATCATTCAGACCCCCGTCGAACTCGCGCTGCCGGAGAACTTCGCCTTCCGGTTCAAGGTGCGCGCGGATCGGCCGCTTACCGCGCTGGAGTTCAAGTTGATCGACGGCGGCAAACACAACGTGTCGTGGGCCAAGTTTCCGGTGACCGTGACGAGTGACAGCGATGGCTGGCAACAGATCACGCTGAAGCGGCGCCATTTCTCCCACGCCTGGGGGCCGGCGGGCAACACCAGCACGCCGTTGCGGATCAGCGCGATCGAGATTGGAATTCCTGGCGCAACCAGCGTGCAGGGCAGCTTGTGGCTCGATGATCTGGTGTTCGAGCCGATTGCGACCGAGGTCTTTGATCAGGCCACGATCACCGCCGCCAGCGCGGCGCCCGGTCATGCGCCGGACACCCTGTTCGACCACGACGCCGCCACCGGTTGGCGCAGCGCCGACGCGGCGGCGCAGTGGCTCGCGATCGATCTCGGTGAGGCAAAGGCCGTCGACGGCATCGAGATCACCTGGGACGAGGCGGACTACGCTCGCGCCTACGAGCTGCGGGTCTCCAACACCGGCACTGAGTGGCGCACCGTGCATACGGCAAAGGCCGGGCAGGGCGGCCGCGAGGTCATCTTTTTCCCGCCTGAGCGCGCCCGTTACCTGCGCCTCGAATTCCTGCGCGGGCAGCGCGACGCAAGCTATGCGATCAAGGCGCTCGAAATTCGCCCGGCGGAGTCGGCACTTTCGTTTCAACAGCGACTGCAACTGCGCGCCGCCGGACTGCCGCGCGGCAGTTATCCGCGTTATCTCCTCGGCGAGCAGACCTACTGGACGGTGGTCGGGGTCGACGGTGACAACGCCGAGGCCATGATCAACGAGGAGGGCATGGTCGAGGTCGACCGCGAACAGTTCTCGCTGGAACCGTTCGTTTACGCCGACGGGGCGCTGATTGACTGGGGTACGGCTGAAATCACGCAAACCCTGGCCGAGGGGGATTTACCGATTCCGTCCGTTGAATGGCGGCACCGCTGGCTGACCCTCACCACCACGCTCTTTGCCGACGGCGTGCCGGGTGCGGCGCGGGCGTTTGTGCGGTATCGCGTTGGCAATACGGGGCCCGAAACCAAAGCGCTGCGGTTGTTCGTCGCGGCCCGGCCGTTCCAGGTCAATCCGCCGTGGCAGTCGCTGAATACCCGTGGCGGCATGACCTTAATTCCAGAGATGCGCTATGACGGTGAACGCCTCGAAGTCGGCCGCGAAAAATTCGTCATCCCGCTGACACCGCCGAGCGGGTTCGGCGCCGCGCCGTCGCTAAATGGACGTGAGTTTGGCGACTTTCTCAGGGCGGGCGAGTTGCCGGAACACACCGAAGCGCGTGACATGAATTGTTACGTGTCCGGCGCGTTTGCCTACGATCTCGAAATCCCACCCGGCGAATCGCGTGATGTTTACCTCGTAGTGCCGTTTCAAGCCGCGGGTGCGCCGGTGCGCGAGCAGCTCACGCCGGAATTTGCCGCCGAGCGACTCACCGAAAATCTCGCTTATTGGCGCGAGCGCCTGGGCCGGGTGACGATCGAAGCGCCTGCGGTTGCCGAACCCTACTTTCGGGCCTTGCGCAGTACGCTGGCCTACATCCTGATCAATCGCGACGGTCCGGCCATCCAGCCCGGTTCGCGCGCCTACGCCCGCTCCTGGATCCGTGACGGTGCGCTCACCTCGGCGGCACTGCTGGCGTTCGGTTTCACCGATGAGGTTAAGGCCTTCATAGAATGGTATGCCCAGTTTCAACAGGACGACGGCTCGATCCCCTGCTGTGTTGACGGCCGCGGCGCGGATCTGACCGAGGAGCATGACAGCCACGGCCAGTTCATCTATCTCATCGCCGAGTATTTTCGCCATACCGGAGACCGTGCGTTGGTGGAATCGCTCTGGCCGCGGATTCAAGCCACCCTGCGCCACATTGAGACCCTGCGCGCACTGCGCATGACGGATGCGTACCGCCAGCTCGACCAGCTTGCCTACTTCGGCATGTTACCGGAGTCGATCAGCCACGAGGGTTACGCCGCGCAGCCGGTGCATGCGTTTTGGGATGCCTATTTCACCTTGCGTGGCCTGAAGGATGCGGCCTACCTGGTGCGCCAGCGCGACGATTTTTCGGAGATGCCGCGGCTCGATGCCTTGCGCCAGGACTTCACCGATGACCTCCACAACTCGATCGTTTGGACCATCGACAAACACCTTATTGATTACGTGCCCGCGTCGGTCGAACTCGGCGACATGGACCCTTCGGCGATCGCCGCTGCGATCGCGCCGCTCGGCGAGTTGCGACGCCTGCCGCAGCGCGAACTGAAACGCACCTTCGAGCGTTACGACCAGATCGTGCAGGATCGCCTTCAGCCTGACGCCAACTGGCACGGCTACGCCCCGTATGAATTCCGCATCGTCGAGGCGTTGGTGCTGATGGGCGAACGCGCGCGGGCGCAACAACTGCTGGCATTCCTGTTCGATGGCCGGCGCCCGCCGGCGTGGAACGCTTGGGCCGAGGTGGTGCACCGCGACGCCCGCGCGCCGTACTTCGTCGGCGATATTCCGCATACCTGGATCGGTTCGGACTTTATTCGCGCGCTGCGCAGCATGCTCGCCTATGAGCGTGAGGACGATCAGGCGCTGGTGTTGTTCGCCGGGTTGCCGTTTGAATGGCTGGAAGGCGACACCGGCTTGCGTGTCGCCGGTTTGCCGACCTGGTTTGGCAAACTGGACTATCAGATTCGCGGCAGCGTGGCAGGGCGGCTCGAAATCGATCTCACCGGTGACCTGAAAATTCCGCCGGGCGGAATCGAACTGCAACCGCCGTTGCCAGGCGCACTGCAGCGGGTGACCGTCAATGGCGTGGAAATCACCGCAAACGCGGACCGCCCGCTGCGCCTCGACCGCATACCGGCGCAACTGGTGTACGAATTCGACCCCGCGCCAACCCCTAAACCCTGAACAGGAGCGGTCATGGCCGACCAAATCCCAAAATCCAGTCCTCTGCCGGCCGCGTGGCCCGTTCCCCAACCCACGGTGCTGACAAACGGTCGCTACACCACCTTGCTGACCGGCGCCGGAGGTGGGGTTTCGCTGTGGCGGGATCTGCTGCTGAACCGCTGGAGTGGCGACGCGATCGAGGACCCGGGTGGGTTTCATATCTATCTGCGCGATCTTGAAACCGGCGTCGCGGGTTCCGCGGCGTTATTGCCGATGCCGCGCGGGGTCAGTGATTACCAGGTCACGGCGCAACCGGGGATCGTGACCTTGACCTCGGAGCGTGCGGGTCTGGGGCTGCGCCTTGAAGTCCTGGTCGATGCCGAGAACGATATCGAACTGCGGCGGGTGACGGTGACCAATCGTTGCCAACGTCCGCGCCGGATCGAGCTGACCAGCGCTATCGAGGTGACCTTGCACACGCCCGGCGCGTTTTTCGCCCATCCTGGTTTTTCCAAGCTGTTCGTCCAGACCGAGGCAGTCGCGGCCCGCCAAGCGCTGCTGGCGCGGCGCCGCCCGCGGGCCGAAGGCGAATACTTCCCGTGGTTGGTGCACGCGGTGCACGGCGCCGAAGGGATGGACTACGAGACCGATCGGTTGCGCTTTATTGGCCGCGGTCGCTCGCTCATGCACCCGCTCGCGCTGGCGACGCCCGGACCCTTGTCGCAAAGTGCCGGCAACGTGCTCGATCCGCTCCTGGCGTTGCGGGTTGCGTTGGCGCTTGCACCGGGAGAGTCGCGGTCCGTGGTTTTCGCACTTGGGGTTGCCGCCGCGCGCGACGAAGCGCTGGCGCTGCTCGATGGGCTCGTTCAGGCGTGGCCCGAGCGGGTCGCGCGGGCAGCACAAGCGGCACCGACGCCCGCGGCCGCGAATGCGATTTTCGCTGCCTGCTATCCGTTCGCACACACGTTAGATACGCCGTTGACGGTGCAGCCGAGCCCGGCGATTCGCGCCTCCGCGGCACCCGCGCCTCTGCCCGCGCCGAAAAGCGGTGAACTCCGACAGGCCAACGGTTATGGCGGATTCTCGCACGATGGGAGGGAATACCTGCTCCGCATCCGCGCCGACGCCGCCGGCTGCTTGCAATTGCCGCCGCTGCCGTGGACCAACGTCGTGGCCAACCCCGACGCCGGCTTTATCGCGAGCGAGACCGGCGCCGGTTACACCTGGGCGCGCAACAGTCGCGAGCACCGGCTGACGCCGTGGCACAACGATCCGGTGACCGATCCGCACGGTGAGGCCTGGTATGTGCAAGAGCTGGCGACCCACGCGTTTTGGTCGCTCACGCCCGGCCCGGCGCCGGCCCCGGCGGAGTACGAGGTGCGCCACGGGCTTGGCTTCAGCGCCTACCGTTTGGATCACCGCGAGCTGGAGCAGGAAATCACGCTGTTCGTACCGCCACAAGGGGCACTCAAGATCGCGCGTATCCGGATCGAGAACCGCCGCCCCGGCGGGCGCGAGATCGCGCTCTACGCGTTCGCGCGGTGGGTGCTCGGGGTTTTGCCGGAGGAGACGCGGGCGCAGGTGACCACGGAATGGGACGACAACCGACAAGCCCTGCTCGCACGTAACCGCGACGCGGGCGACTTCGCCGACGGAATTGCCTTCGCCGCCATGGTTACGGGCGGGGTCGAACCGATCTTCTATACCGCGGATCGCGCCGAGTTCGTTGGCGCGGGCGGTAGCCTCGCGGCACCGCTCGCGTTGCTCACCGGCGCCGAACTCTCGCATCGTACCGGCGCGGGGCATGAACCGGCCGCGGTGCTCGGGCAGCGGGTCCGCGTCCCCGCCAATGGTGTCATCGAATGCGCGTTCCTGCTCGGAGAAGCGACCAGCGAAGCTGAGCTCGACGATTTGCTCGCGCGCTACCGGCAGCCCGGGGAGGTCACCGCCGCACTGGCTGATGTGCGCGGCAACTGGCGCGATACCGTTGGCGCGCTCCAGATCGAAACACCGGAACCGGCGCTCGACCTGATGGTGAATGCCTGGCTGCCGTATCAGAACCTCAGTTGCCGGATCTGGGGGCGCTCGGCGTTCTACCAGTCCGGCGGCGCCTACGGGTTTCGCGACCAGTTGCAGGATGCCGCCGCGCTCGTCTACCACGCGCCGGAAATCACCCGCGCCCAGATCTTGCGCAACGCCGCGCATCAGTTTGTCGCCGGTGATGTGCTGCACTGGTGGCATCCGCCGCTCGGGCGCGGCATTCGCACCCGGTTCTCGGATGACTTGTTGTGGTTGCCCTACCTTACGCTGCACTACGCCGGCGCAACCGGTGATTGGGCGGTGTTCGACGCGGTCGAGCCGTATCTTGAGGCGCGCCCGCTGGCGCCGGGGGAGGATGAAGCTTACCTGCTGCCGCAGCGTTCGGCGGAAGCGGGGAGCGTGTACGAACACTGTTGCCGCGCGCTCGATCGCTCGCTTGCGACCGGTGTGCACGGGCTGCCACTGATGGGCACGGGGGACTGGAACGATGGCATGAACCGCGTCGGTCGCGAGGGTCGCGGCGAAAGCGTGTGGGTCGGGTTTTTCCTGTTTGCGATCCTCGGTGACTTTATCCCGCTTTGCGAGCGCAGGCGGGACGTCGCACGCGCCGAACATTACCGCGAACACCGCGAACAACTCCACCAAGCCCTGAATGCAGCGGGTTGGGACGGCGATTGGTATCGCCGGGCCTACTACGACAACGGCGCGGTGCTCGGCTCGCAAGCGAGCGACGAATGCCAGATCGACGCGCTTGCGCAAGCCTGGGCGGTCATCTCCGGCGCCGCGCCCGCCGACCGCGCGGCGCGGGCGATGGAGGCGGTCGAGCGTCTGCTCGTGGATGACGCGGCGGGTATCGTGCGGCTCCTCGCCCCCGCCTTCGATCGCACCCCGAACGACCCCGGCTACATCAAAGGTTACGTGCCCGGGGTGCGTGAAAACGGCGGTCAATACACCCACGCCGCATTGTGGGTCGTGCGTGCCCTGGCCGAACTTGGCCGCCGCGACCGCGCCGCCGCGCTCCTCACCCGATTGAGTCCGGTCAGTCACAGCAATGACCGCAAGAGCGCCGAGCGCTATATGACCGAACCGTACGCCATCGCCGCCGACGTCTACGGTGTCGAACCGCACATCGGGCGCGGCGGCTGGACCTGGTACACCGGCTCCGCCGGTTGGATGCTGCGCGTCGCGGTCGAAGATATTCTCGGCCTGCGCTGGGAAAACGGTAAGCAAATCACGATCAAACCCTGCATCCCCGATACGTGGCCGGGCTTTCGCATCCGCTGGCGAGTGCCGGGACGGGACATCGACTGCGATATCCAGGTCCGCAACCCAACCCAATGCAGCGCCAAGGTCATCGCCGCCACGGTCAACCAGCGATCGGTCGCGATCGTACAAGGCGCCGCCCGCATCGTATTCGCGCCCGATGCTACGCACTGCGGTATTGAGGTCACCCTCGGCGAGGGCTGAGCGCGTGGGTTGAAGCCGCGGCTGCCGTTGCGCGCCGCGATAGCTCCGCTGAGCGTGATGGCGTTCAGGTTGCAAGGCTCGGCCTTGCCGGAGGTGCCGAGACGGACGCCGTAGGAATGCGTCAGGCTAAGTAAAGCGGAGAACCGAATCCGCGTTGCGCCCAAGATTGTCTTGACCGATGAAGATCGAGCGAAACTGATGAAACTGACGGCCTCGCGGCTGACGAGCGTCAGGTTGTTGCAACCTGCCTGCATCGCGTTGCGGGCCGCCGACGGAAAGCGGAAACGAGAGAGTGCCGAGCAATTGGGCATTGGCCGGAGTCGAGTGATCCGCGGGCGGGGGCGTTGTTTCCAAATACGGCTAGCCGGCATCGAGCGAGCCTTGCCACGTGGGACGCCGCCGAAGAAATTGGACCGCGCGATTCTGGTAGAACTGAAAACCCAGAGCCAACCCGCAGCGGCGACAGACCGAAAGGTACCTGGCGGTTGTGTCGCCGCGTGACCGGTCTATTGCGACTCGGTGAAGCCATAGGGCGGCGCGTTGATCACGCCCCTTGGCCCCCCCGGCGTTCCAAGGTGCAGACTGGCGTTGTGTTCAATCAGACTGACTTGCACCACTGCCAGGGCTTCGCTGCCGCCCGCTGGATGTCTGGCCGCACTCACGATGCGACCAACGGCCTGTCCCAGCGGATCACTCGGCGAAAATAATTCTGTGCCGGCGCTTGGCGTGGGGGCGTCGAAGCGCATCCGGTACATCCGCCGTTTCAGTTGCCCCAAGTACTGCGTTCGCGCAACGATTTCCTGCCCCGGGTAGCAGCCCTTGGTAAAGCTGATGCCGTTGATCATTTGCAGATTGAGCATCTGCGGCACGAAGGCCTCCTGACTCGCGGCATCCACCACGGGCATGCCGGCCATGATATCCAGCAACACGCAGGGCTCAAGGCCAACTGGCGCACACCGCACGTTGAGTTTGTGCCAGAGTTGCTGCATCGGTTCGAGTTCACCGTAAATCTCGAAGCGTGGCATCGGCCCGGCGACCCGCACACAGGTATAGCCGTTAAGATGCAGGGTATCGTCGGCGAGTTCAGGGCAGGCGCCGAGCGCTTTGGTGATTTCGTCCGCGGCATGCGGACCCGACAGCCCGAGGCGGACCAGGGCGTCGTCGGCGTCGGCCAGGGTCACCTTGCTGCGCAGGACAAACATCTGCAAGCGCTTGAGGCTTGCTTCGAGTGTGTCGCGTGGAAGGCTCAAGTAAAAGGTGTCGCCGCGTTGAACCACCCGGAACAAAGCAAAGATTCGTCCCTTCGCATTGCAATAAGCGCTGAGCTGACTGCGGGTCGGAGTCACCTGATTGAGATTATTGGTGGTCTGACCCTGGAGGAAGGCGCGGGCGTCGTCGCCATAGACCTCAATCAAGCCGAGGTGGGATAAATCGTAGAAAACGTCGCCGTTGGCGGTCATCCGCAGTTCGCGTTCCGGATTACCGAAGCTTGCGACCGCCTCGTCGCTAGCCGGGGCAAACTCGGCGCCGTTGTCAGTCAGAAAGCGTTTCCATTCCGGTTTCATACGATTGATCTTTTTGAGGGTATATGGATTCAGTATTGATTTTGTTTATACTGCTTTTTGGAGCGGCACGCCGCACCGTGGGGTTGCCGAGATTATAACAACGAATCTGGCGCACTCACGGATTACACTTATTAGGACCTGACGATTCAACCCTCCTTGTTCGAGCGTATAGGGCACAGAGACATGCACGATACCCGACCGGTCTATCTCGATCTGCGCAAGATCAAATTGCCGCTTCCCGGCGTCGCCTCCATCCTGCATCGGGTGAGTGGTGTATTGATGTTTATCGCAACGCCTTTGTCGCTGTGGCTGCTGCAACGCAGCCTCGCGAATGAACAAGCGTTCGCGGAGGTGCGCGCGCTGCTGGCGCATCCGTTGATGATGTTATTGGTGCTGGCGCTGTTATGGGCTGTTTCGCACCATCTTCTCGCCGGTATTCGCTACCTGTTGCTCGATCTGGATATCGGCATTGAAAAGGCGGCGGCGTTGCGGTCCGCGCAATGGGTGTTGATCGGCGGGGGCGTCTTGGCCGCATTGCTGGCGCTGGGGATTTACCTGTGAGCGCCGGGTTGGGCGGTTTTCGACCGTGGCTGCTGCAGCGGATCACCGCGCTTGTGCTGGCGGTCGGGTTCGTCGCGGTGATCGCGATGCTGTTGTTTGGCAACTGGACCTACGCCAGTTGGCGCGCCTTTGCCAGCGCGCCGCCGGTCGTGATTGGTCTGATGTTGCTTTACGGGGCGATTCTGTTGCACGCCTGGATCGGCGTCCGCGACGTGATCATTGACTACCTTCACCCGCTTGCGATTCGGCTGACGGCGCTGGCGCTGGTCGGCATCATCCTGTTCGGCTGCGCCGTTTGGGCGGCCGCGATCCTGCTACCTGGAGTCCTGGCATGAGCAATGGCATTACCCGTAGAAGATTCGATGCCCTGATCGTCGGCGCCGGCGGCGCGGGCTTGCGGGCCGCGTTGCAGCTTGCGCAGGCCGAGGCGAGTGTCGCGGTCATGTCCAAGGTATTCCCGACCCGCTCGCACACGGTGGCCGCGCAAGGCGGGGTCAATGCCGCGTTGGCGAACGTTTCGCCGGACAACTGGCATTGGCACATGTTCGATACCGTCAAGGGCAGCGACTATCTGGGTGACCAGGACGCGATCGAATTCATGTGTCAGGCGGCGCCGCGCATCGTCTACGAACTGGAACACGCGGGGGTGCCGTTTTCGCGCCTCGACAACGGTAACATTTACCAGCGCGCCTTTGGCGGCCAGAGCCAGAACTTTGGCGGGGCGCAGGCGGCGCGGACTTGCGCCGCCGCAGATCGCACCGGGCACGCGATCCTCCATGCGCTCTATCAACAGAACATTCGGGCGCGCACGCATTTCTTCGACGAGTATTTCGCCGTCGATTTGTTAAAGGATGAGGAAGGCCATGTCCTCGGCGTGCTGGCGTTTGAGATCCTCAGCGGTGATCCGATCATCATCGAGGCCAAGAATACCCTGTTGGCGACCGGTGGCGTCGGGCAGATCTTCCGTACCAACAGCAATGCGCTGATCAACAGCGGTGACGGCATGGGCATGGCGTTGCGGGCCGGCATTCCGTTGCAGGATATGGAGTTCGTCCAGTTTCATCCGACCGGTATCGCCGGGCGTGGCATGCTGATCACCGAAGGCTGTCGCGGCGAGGGGGGGTTCCTGGTCAACAGCGAGGGCGAGCGCTTCATGGAGCGGTATGCGCCGAATGCGAAGGATCTTGCCAGTCGCGATGTCGTCAGCCGCGCCATCGCGGTGGAGGTCCGCGAGGGCCGCGGCTGCGGTCCGAACAAGGATCACGTGTTCCTTCAATTACACCATCTCGGCGCCGAGGTCATCAAAAAGCGCCTGCCCGGCATCCGCGAAACCAGCATCACTTTTGTCGGCGTCGACCCGGTTGAGCGCCCGATTCCGGTCTATCCCACCGCGCACTACACCATGGGCGGTATCCCGACCGATCGGCAGGCTCAGGTCGTCGCGCCGCATAAGAACAACCCCGAGGAGGTCGTGCCAGGCTTGTATGCCGCCGGCGAGTGCGCCTGCGTCTCGGTACATGGGGCGAATCGCCTCGGCGGTAATTCGCTGCTGGATATCCTGGTGTTCGGCAAGGCCGCGGCGGAGAGTATGTTGCAGTCCCTCAAGGACAATCCCTACCACCGCCCGTTGCCCGAGGTCGCGCTGGACTTGCCGCGGGCGCGCATGGCGCAGTGGGACACGCCGGGCAAGGGCGAGTCAGTCGATGAGTTGCGTGCCGAATTGAAGAAGATCATGGAGGTCCATTGCGGTGTTTACCGTGTCGAGGACGTCATGGCCGCGGGCTTGGCACAGGTCAAGCAGATCGCCGAGCGATACCGTGACGCGCGGATCCAGGACCAGAGCAAGGTCTTCAACACCACGCGGGTCGAAGCGATGGAGTTGGACAATCTAATCGGCTGCGCGCTCGCGACCGCCGCATCGGCGCTGGCGCGACAAGAGAGCCGAGGGGCCCATTCGCGGGTGGATTTCCCGGAACGCGACGACGTGAACTGGATGAAACACAGTCTCTACTCGCTTCAAACCGATACGGTCGACTTCAAGCCGGTGCGGACTAAACCGCTGACGGTCGAGAGCTTTCCGCCGAAGAAGAGGGTCTATTGATGCGCTTTTCGATTTATCGCTACAACCCCGAGACGGACAAGCAGCCCTATATGCAGGCCTATGAGCTGACGGGTGCTGAGGTTGAGCCGGGCATGATGCTGCTCGGCGCGCTGCTCAAGCTCAAGGAAAGGGATCCGTCGCTGACCTTCCGGCGTTCCTGCGGCGAGGGGGTGTGCGGGTCCGACGGGATGAACATCAATGGCCGCAACGGTTTGGCCTGTATCACGCCGGTCGCGACGCTCAAGCAACCGATCGAGGTCCGACCGTTCCCCGGGATGCCGGTGATTCGCGATCTCGTGGTCGACATGGGCAATTTTTATCACCAGTACCGCCGCGCCCGCCCGTACCTGATCAACCACGACCCGGAGCCCGAGGTCGAACGGACCCAAAGCCCGCAGGACCGTGACAAGCTGGATGGGCTTTACGAATGCATCCTGTGTGGCTGTTGTTCGGCGTCTTGCCCGTCGTATTGGTGGAACCCGACCAAGTTTCTCGGCCCCGCGGCGCTGCTGCAGGCGGCGCGGTTTGTCCTCGACAGCCGTGATCAGGCGACCGAGGAGCGTCTCGACCAACTCGACGATGCCTACAAACTCTACCGCTGCCACAGCATCATGAACTGCGTGCAGGTGTGTCCTAAAGGCTTGAATCCGACCAAGGCAATCGGCGAGATCAAAAAGGCGATGTTGCAGCGCCTGGTGTAACCTTCATGGCGAGGACACCGCGCCGGAGGATGAAAGTCGCTCCGGGTCGGGTAGGCGGGAGACGCCTTAAACCCATCCATGAGGGCTCGGCAGCCGCCTCCCTGCGACCGACGCGCCCGCCTGGCCAACCCGGAGCGGCACCCCTCGGAATCGAGTTCTTTTACGTTAACGCGATTGCGGAGGTGTGTTCGGTATGAACGACGCGAAGCCCGAGGTGAGTCTCGGCCAAATCCTGTGGCGCTGTCGGCGTGGCATGTTGGAGCTCGACTGGCTGCTGCAGGGCTTCGCGCGGACGCGCTACACCGGCCTTGATGGCGCGGATCAGACGCGGTTCATTGCGTTGCTCGAATATCCCGATGCCACGCTGCTGGAGATGCTGATGGGACGGCAAACCCCGAGCGATCCGGAAATGGCGCGACTGGCCGAGGCGATCCGCAATGCCGTTGCGCATTCCGCTTGAGCATTCGCGCGTCCTGATCGCTGCCTTGGTGACCCTGCACCTGGCGGCACTGGGCGCGCTTTTGACTTACCCGTTTCCGCGCGCGCTGATGTTCGCGCTGGTAGCCGCGATTTTGGTTAGCCTGGCGCACCAGTGGTTCACGAGGGTGTTGCGTCGTGGCGATTGTGGGGTGATTGAGCTGCGCCGGGGGGCGGGCGGCGAATGGTCATTGTGCTTGGGCGACGGTCGGGATCACCGGGCCGAACTTCTTCGTGCCCAGGTGTTCCGATGGCTGGTGATCCTGGCTTTTCGCACCCGTCTGGGTCGCTGCACGGTGCTGGTTGCGGCCGACAGCGTCGATCGCGATACGCACCGACGCCTGCGCATCGCGGTATTGGAGGCGCGCCACCGGCGCCGTGACGCGCAAGCGCGATGACGTCGGGCCGTGAACGCGGCGTCAGGTCATCACGCTCGGTTTGTCGCGTCCGGTAAAATGCGCGATCCGGGCGAACTCGCCGGCGAGATGCGAAAGCGGGCCGAGCAGGTCGTGCGCATCGCGAGCGTAGTCCGCCTCGTTACGGGTGTAGGTTTCGAGATAAACCCGCAGCGTGGCGCCCTGGGTTCCGGTGCCGGAAAGGCGATAAACCATCCGACTGCCATCGTCGAATCCGATACGTAGGCCTTGGTGGTGGCTGACGGACTGATCGATGGGGTCTGTGTAGCTGAAGTCGTCGGCATACTTGACCGTGAACGGGCCGAGTTGTCGTCCGACCAGAGCGCTCAATTGCGACTCGATCGCCTGCATCAGGTTCTGCGCCCGATCGGTTTCGATCTCCTCATAATCGTGCCGGGCGTACGCGTTGCGGCCGAAGCGATGCCAGTGCTCGTGGACGATTTCGCGCACCGGACGCTGCTTGACCGCGAGCAGATTAAGCCAGAACAACACCGCCCACAATCCGTCCTTCTCGCGCACGTGGTTCGATCCGGTGCCGAAGCTTTCCTCCCCGCACAAGGTGATTCGTCCGGCGTCGAGCAAATTGCCGAAAAACTTCCAGCCGGTGGGTGTCTCGAAACACTCGATACCCAGCGCGGCGGCGACACGATCGGCCGCTTGACTGGTCGGCATTGACCGGGCGACACCCGCGAGACCCTGGCGGTATCCCGGGATCTCGAGGGCGTTCGCGGTCAGGATCGCCAGGCTGTCGCTCGGGGTCACAAAGCAGCGGTGGCCCATCACCATGTTGCGGTCGCCATCGCCATCCGAGGCCGCGCCGAAGATTGGCCCGCCATCGGCGTAGAGCATTGCGACGAGTTCCTGGGCATGGGCGAGGTTAGGGTCCGGGTGGTGTCCGCCGAAGTCGGGGAGTGGCTCGCCGTGAATGACTGTGCCCGACGCGCAACCCAGCACGCCTTCGAGCAGATGCCGGGCATACGGGCCGGTCACGGCGTGCATGGCGTCGAATACGATCGCGTGCGGGCCTTGCACAAGATAGTTGCGAATCAGATCGAAATCGAACAGCGATTGCATCAGCCGGGCATAACTGGACACCGAGTCCACGACGCGCACGCGCAGGCCGTGAAAGTCGTAATCGCCAAGTTTGTCGATCTCGCACCGTTGCGCGTCGACGATCCGGAACTCGGTGATTTCGCGTGACGCGGCGAAGATCGCATCGGTCACTTTTTCCGGCGCCGGACCACCGTTGGCGGTGTTGAATTTGATGCCGAAATCCTTGTCCGGGCCGCCTGGATTGTGGCTGGCGGAGAGGATGATCCCGCCGTCCGCGGCGCTTTCGCGGATCAGTTGCGAAGCGGCGGGTGTCGACAGGATTCCGCCGCGGGCGACCAGCAGCTCGCCGATGCCGTTGGCCGCCGCCATGCGAATGATGAGCTGAATCGCGTCGCGGTTGTAAAACCGGCCGTCTCCCCCCAGTACGAGTTTGGCGCCTCGGAGCCGCGGCATGCAGTTGAAAATCGATTGAACGAAGTTCTCGAGGTAGTGCTGTTGACGAAAGGTTGCGACCGATTTGCGCAGACCGGAAGTGCCGGGTTTCTGGTCCAGGTAAGGCTCCGTAGGCACCAGGCGGAAGGCGTTATCAACCATATGCGTGGACTCTCAGTTTGTGGGGTTTGCCCTGTGTTATGCTCAAAACCATGCGATGGCCCGAGACCTGTAGCGACTGTGATCAGCCCAAGCCGCGTAGTTTTGCTGCTCTCATGGAGATGTACGAGCATAACTACATGCGGCTCAAATGTCTGTGTCCCGACGTCAAGCGCGCGCGGGGTCACATGATATCGCATGCGCCCAACGCGCACGATCTGCACCTCACGATACTGGATCAGGCGCGTCACACCACGACCCTCACGCTGACCTATGCGATGGCCGACGGCGACCTGCGCCCCGACGTCACGGTCAGAATCTATCACGATGCCCGCGTGGCTGAGGTCTTGAGCCGGCGCTGCCGTTTGGCGCCCGAACATCGCGTCGACGCGCGTAGCTTCGACATCGACTCGGCGTTGATCTGCCGCTGGCGGATGAATCGTTTTCTCTACAAGTGGCTGAACTACTGCCATCGTCAGGGACACGATTTTCGCCTCGCCGAACCGGCCCATGTCGACCCGCGAGTGGACGCCGATTGCGAAGATTTCACGCTGGGAATCATCGGTTAATCCAAAGGCCTGCCGCCTGGGCCATTATCAACAGCTTAGCTGAGGTTTTATATTTGACTAAATTGGTTGGTTATTCCATACTTCACCTAACCAAAACGGTCGGACTCAACGTTTTCAAACAGTTTAACCACAGGTGAGGTGTCATTTATGAAGCTCTCAACCAAAGGCCGGTACGCCGTAACGGCGATGATGGATCTCGCGTTGCATGATGCGGAGGGTCCGGTGACGTTGGCAGACATTTCTCAGACTCAAGGTATTTCATTGTCATACCTCGAACAGTTGTTCGCAAAGCTGCGCAAGAACAAACTTGTCGAGGGCGTTCGCGGCCCGGGTGGCGGCTACCGTCTAGCGCGCATGCCGCACAAGATTTCGGTGGCGGAAATCATTTCGGCGGTAGACGAAGAAAACGACGAGGAAGGCGTGATTGACGTAGAGCGTTGCAAGAGCCACCAGTTGTGGGGCGATCTAAGCAAGCGTATGTACACCTTCCTCGATGGCATCACCCTCGATCAATTCGTACAGCGGCAAGGGATTCGTGAGATTGCCATGCGTCACGACGAGGAAACGCGGCGTAAAAATTTCGTCTTCCCGCGCCCCGTATCGCTCTGATTGAGGCGGCTTCCCCTCTGGAATGCGGCGCTAGGCGAGTTCGCCTGAGCGCCGCAGCTGTTTGAAAGCGCATTAGTTCACCCGCTTGAAATCCGGCACGATGGCAAAGCACCTATCGCCGATCGGATGATTTCACGCATCTCCCCACGTGCGTCTTACGTGCGTTGCGATTGCTTAAGTATCCGCCCAATCAGTAAAATCACGATTCCGCCCACGCACCGGACGCGCGCATGCGGATTTGACCCGATCACTCGCCCCGCTTTGCCTGGAGTTCTCAATGGCCTTGGAACGTACGATTTCCATCATCAAGCCTGATGCCGTCGCGAAAAACGTCATCGGCGAGATCTTCCGCCGCTTTGAACTGGCGGGGCTGCGGATCGTCGCGGCGAAGATGAAGCAGCTCTCACGCGCTGAGGCCGAAGGATTCTACGCAGTTCATAGCGAACGTGCGTTTTTCAATGACTTGGTGGCGTTTATGACCTCCGGTCCGGTGATGATCCAGGTGCTTGAAGGGGAAAATGCGATCGCGCGCAACCGCGAAGTGATGGGCGCGACCGACCCCACGAAGGCGGTACCCGGCAGCATTCGGGGCGATTTCGCGCAGACCATCGAAGAAAACGCCGTGCACGGCTCCGACGGCCCGGACACGGCGGCAACCGAGATCGCGTATTTCTTCAGTGCGATTGAACTTTGTACCCGCACTCGGTAGTCCCGTGAACACAGTCGCGCCGACCAACTTGCTGGACCTGAGTCGCACCGAACTCGGTCAGTATTTCGTCAATTTGGGCGAGAAGCCGTTTCGTGCCCAGCAAGTGTTCAAATGGATCCATCAGCAGGGCGTCGATGATTTTCAGCAGATGACCGACATCAGCAAGGTCCTGCGTCAAACCCTTGCTGAGACCGCCGTGGTGCGCGCACCGGAGATCGTGACCGAGCACCCTTCCGCCGACGGTACCTACAAGTGGTTATTGCGTCTGAGTGATGGTCAGTGCATCGAGACGGTCTATATCCCGGAGGACAGTCGCGGCACCTTGTGTGTCTCGTCGCAGGTGGGCTGCGCGCTCGACTGTACGTTTTGTGCCACGGCGCGGCAGGGGTTCAATCGCAACCTCAGCCTGGCCGAAATATTGGGTCAGGTCTGGATCGCCAGGCGCACGCTGGCGCAACGTATCGACCGTGAACGCGCCATTACCAACATCGTCTTTATGGGGATGGGCGAGCCGCTGCTTAATTTCACGCCGGTGGTCGAGGCAATGCGTATTTTGCTTGATGACAACGGCTACGGCCTCAGTAAACGGCGCGTGACCCTCAGTACCTCAGGCGTGGTCCCGGCGCTCGATCGTCTGGGCGATGAAATCGACGTGGCGCTGGCGGTTTCACTGCATGCGCCTAACGATACTCTGCGCGACCAGCTTGTACCGTTGAATCGCAAGTATCCGCTGGCGGAATTACTCGCGGCCTGCCGGCGGTTTCTCGCGAAAAAGGCGCAACGCGACCGTGTGACCTTTGAGTATGTGATGCTGAAGGGCGTCAATGATCAACCGGAACACGCCCGACAATTGGTGCGGTTGTTGCAGGGTGTGCCCTCAAAACTCAACCTCATTCCGTTCAATCCGTTTCCGGCCGCCCGTTACGAGCGTTCGGATCTCGCCACCATCAATCGCTTTCGGGACATCCTGATGCAACATGGCATGAACACGATTACACGCAAGACCCGCGGCGACGACATCGATGCGGCGTGCGGTCAGTTGGCGGGACAGTTTCAGGATCGCAGCCGGCGGGTGTTGCATTTCACCCGACTGGAGCAACGCGTGTGAGAAGGCCCGCGCTGCGGACGCTGTGGCTGTCGCTGGCGGTGCTGGTATCAGGCTGTGCTTCGTTCGACCCGGTGACGTCGACGCGCAATGCTCAGGTCGCCGAGATCAACACCAAGCTAGGACTCGATTATCTGCAAAAGGGTAACCTGAACCTCGCCAAGTCGAAGCTCAATCGTGCGCTGGCGGAGGATCCGCTGTCGTCCCAGGTGCATTGGGCGAATGCGCTGCTTGAAGAGCGTCTCGGCGACAATGCCAAGGCCGACGCGCTTTATCGCAAGGCAGTGCGTCTCAACCCCACCGATTCCGAAGGCCTCAATTTTTACGGGGTGTTCCTCTGTCGCCAGGGCAATGTGACCGAAGCGCTCGCAGCGTTCGAGCAGGCGGTCAAGAATCCGCTCTTCACCACCCCCGAGTACGCCTACACCAACGCCGGCATTTGTGCTGCGCAAAACGGTTTTCCCGCACAAGCTGATGTCTATTTAAGAAACGCGCTCGATAAGAGCCCCAATTACGCCATGGCGCTTTACCACATGGCCTTGCTCTCGTATAACGAGCAGCGCTATCTTCCGGCGCGGGCTTATCGTCAGCGTCTCGAGCAGGCGATGGACGCGACCGACCCCAAGGTGTTGTGGTTGTGCTTTGTCACCGAACAGCACCTCGGTAACCTCGATGAGGCTCGGCGCTGCGAGGAGCGTCTAAAGCGAGATTTTCCCACCTCCGACGAAGCTAACGCGCTCTACAGATGACCCAACAAGATTCCGGATTGCAGACTGACGTGGCGGCGTGCGGCATCGGTGCGACCTTGCGCGCGGCGCGAACCGCGGCCGGTCGCTCCGCTGAGGAGATCGCGAGTGAGCTGCACATGCATGTCAAGCAGATCAATGCGCTCGAGCGCGACGACTTCAAGTTTTTCCCGAGCGCCGCGTTCGTTAAGGGCTATATCCGCAGCTACAGCAAAATTGTCGGCATTGATGCGCAACCGCTCCTCAATGAGTTCGCGCGGATAGACCTGAATGAACCGGCATGGTCGACCCACGCCCCGGTGGAGGACCAGCGCCCGAATAAGTGGCTGCTGGGCGTCGGTAGCATCGTGGTTGTCGCGCTGGTGGTCGGCCTGTTCGTCGCCTGGCTGGTTAACAGTGGCTATCTGAATCGCCTGGTTCAGGGGGCGGCGGAAACGGAATATCCCGGCGTGGCCGAAGCGGTGGTGCCACCGGCGGTGGAGAGTCGCGCGGTGCCGGCGCCGCGTGACGAGGTTGCCGAACCGCCTGCCGCCGAAGTCTCGGCGCCTGAATCGACGGCGTCCCCGGCGCCGGGTTACGCCGCTGTCGAGGCGCGCGTCGAGCAAATCGCGTTACCGCCGCCGGGTTTAGGGTTGCAGCCGCCGCCGCCCGAAGCGCTGGAGCCATCATCGCGCGACGCTGGCGCGGCAGAGGGCTCGACGCGTGGCGAGAGCATCGCCGCGACCGCGCCGCCCGCTGCCACCGCAACGGCCGATGCGACGCCCTCGGCCACGCTCAACGTGCTACAGACGGTGGGGGAAGGCGACGACGTGGTGAAATTCACGCTGGTCGACGATTGTTGGGTGGAGCTGTATGACGCGTCGCGAAACAAGTTGTTGTACGGTCTCTACAAGACTGGCGACGTCAAGACGGTCAAGGGCAACGCACCGTTCCAGGTGTTTCTTGGATTCGCGCCGGGCGCGCGACTTGAATTCAACGGCAAGCCCTTCGATATCGCGCAATACACCAAGTCGAGCCTGACCGCGCGGTTCGCGCTGGTCAACGAGTAGGGGTACGGGGGATGGCCCAGGCATTACAGTCGATTCGTGGCATGCACGATATCCTGCCGGAATCCTCGCCGCGCTGGCAGTGGTTCGAAGCCTGCGCGCGGCAGGTGTTGGCGAGCTATGGTTATACCGAGATCCGGATGCCGGTGGTTGAGCGCACCGAGTTGTTCAAGCGCTCGATCGGCGAAGTGACCGATATCGTCGAAAAGGAGATGTATACCTTCGTCGACCGCAATGGCGACAGTCTGTCGTTGCGTCCGGAGGGCACCGCGAGTTGCGTACGTGCCTGCGTGCAGCACGGCTTGTTGCACAATCAGCAGCAGCGCTTGTGGTATCAGGGCGGCATGTTCCGCCACGAGCGCCCGCAAAAAGGGCGTTACCGTCAGTTTCATCAGGTCGGGGTTGAGGCCTTTGGCATCAGCGGCCCGGAACTCGAAGCCGAGCTGATCGCGATGACGGCGCGGCTGTGGCGCCGCCTCGGCATCACCGCCGTAAGGCTCGAACTCAATTCGCTCGGCAGTGCCGAGGCGCGTGCGTGCTATCGCACCGCGCTGGTGGCGTATTTCTCGCAATTTCGTGCCAACCTGGATGAGGATAGCCTCCGCCGCCTCGAAACCAATCCGTTGCGGATTCTCGACAGTAAGAATCCGGATCTCGTCGAAATCATCCAGGGTGCGCCAGCGCTGGACGCTCATCTTGACCCGGAGTCGCTCCAGCACTTCGCTCAGTTGTGCGATATGCTCGACCACCTCGAAATTCCCTATCGTCGCAATCCCCGACTCGTGCGCGGTCTCGATTACTACAACCGGACGGTATTCGAATGGGTAACCGAAAGTCTCGGCGCCCAGGGTACGATCTGCGCCGGAGGTCGCTACGACGGTTTGGTGGAACAACTGGGTGGCAAACCGACGCCTGCCGCGGGCTTCGCGATGGGCGTCGAGCGCC
Source organism: uncultured Thiotrichales bacterium (assembly GCA_964620675.1). Taxonomy (GTDB): domain Bacteria; phylum Pseudomonadota; class Gammaproteobacteria; order UWMA-0217; family UWMA-0217; genus CAYSFW01. The sequence goes on from CAZUJU010000032.1 coordinate 23,099, forward strand.
TGCTCGAACTGCTGGACGCGCAGGGCAGTGCGCCTGGACTCGAACCGCTACATGCCTACCTGGTGCTGGCTGGCGCGGCCGCGGAGCGTGCCGGAGTTGCGTTGGCGGAGCGCCTCCGCGATGCGGTGCCGGGTTTGCGCTTGCTGATGAATGCCGATGCCGGCAGCGTGAAGTCGCAGATGAAGCGGGCCGACCGTAGCGGCGCACAGGTGGCGCTCGTTCTCGGCGAGGCGGAGCTACAAGCCAGCATGATCGCGATCAAGCCGTTGCGGGATGCATCCGTCACGCAGGAAGACCTGGATTTTACCCGGATCTGTAATCGACTGGCCGACCTCGTGGCGGCTAAGTGAAGGAGACTCAATAAGAGATGAGCGTTTATAACACCGACGAAGAACAAGCCGAGGTCATCCGAAAATGGTGGGCTGAGAACGGACGCTACCTGATCGCCGGGGTCGTGTTGGGCCTTGCGCTGCTGGTCGGTTGGAACCAGTGGAAGGCGTATCAGGAGCGCACCGGGCAGGCCGCCTCTTGGCGTTATCACCAAATGGAGCGGGCGGTTGCGGAAGGCGCCTTTGATCGGGTCGATGCCTTGGCCACGAGCCTCCGCGCGGAGTACGGATCGACCCCCTACGCGACACTCGCGGCGCTGCTGCATGCCAAAGCGCTGGTGACACAAAACCGGCTCGATGACGCCGCCGAGCAGTTGCGCTGGGCCAACAACAACGGCAAATCGAACGAATTTCGTGAACTCGCACGGTTACGGTTGGCGCAGGTCCTGACCGCGGGCGGCAAGGCAGAAGAAGCCCTGACCTTGCTGCAGGGGGATTGGCCGGTGGGTTACACCGCATTGCTGGAGGAATTTCGCGGCGATGCGTTGCGCAAGCTCGGGCGCATCGACGACGCCCGCACGGCATACGATCGGGCCTTGCTCGCCGCGGGTCAACCGCTCGAATATCTCCGCCTCAAACGCGAGGACCTCGGTACTGCGCAGGAGAACCCATCGTGAAGGCGTTGATCCTCCTGATCGTGCTGGCATTGCTGGGGGCTTGCGCCGGCGGGACGGATAACGCCGATCCGCCGACGCCGCTCGGCGCAGTGCAGCAGTCCCTTGGCGTCGGTTCGGTCTGGTCGCGCGATACCGGCGCAGGCACCGGCAAGCTCTACACGCGGTTGCAGCCGTATGTGTTCGATCAACGGGTGTTCGTTGCCGGGCACGCGGGCGCGATCGGCAGCTATCAGCTGGCAAACGGCGCCCCGGTCTGGCGGATCGAAACCAAGCAGAATATCTCGGCTGGCGTCGCCGGCGGCGCCGGTATGCTGGCCGTTGGTACCAGCGACGGCGAGGTGGTTGCGCTGGCCGTCAACGATGGCAGCACGCTCTGGCGGCGCGCACTGTCGGGGACGATTACCGCGCTTGCACCCGTGGTCGATGGTGTGCTGGTGGTGCGTAGCGGTGACGGCTACGTCACGGCGCTGAATGCTCGCAATGGTGAAGTCAACTGGCGTTTCAATCGCCAGGTGCCGGCGCTGAGCCTGCACACTCAGGGCGTTCCGGTGGTTGATCGTGGAGTAGCGTTCGTCGGACTTGACGACGGCCGCTTGGCCATGGTCTCGCTCGCGGATGGCTCGATGGTGTGGGACCGCAGCCTTGCGGTGGCGCAGGGGCGCAGCGAGCTTGAGCGCATGGTCGATATCGACGGGCGCATCGTGCTCGATGGCGACACGCTCTATGCGGTCACCTATCAGGGACGCGTCGCCGCGGTTAACGCGGTGAGCGGGCAGCTGGTCTGGTCCCAGGATGCCTCCAGCGTCTACGGACTCGCGGTGGATCGCGAACGGGTCTACTACACCGACGCGAACAGCGTCGTTTGGGCGCTCGATCGTCGTAACGGGTCCACCCTGTGGCAACAGGACGCGCTCAAGTTTCGCCGCGTGACGGTACCGGCGGTCCTCGGCAATGCGCTGGCGGTGGCCGATTTCGAGGGCTACCTGCATTGGCTCGATCGCGATACCGGACGGATTGTCGCGCGCGATCGCGCCGATAAGAGTGGCGTACTGGCCGACCCGCTCGCGCTCGACGGGCGATTGCTGATCCTCGGACGCGGGGGTGAATTATCACTCTGGCAGTCGGGCGCGGCGCGCTAAGGTGGCGATGGACGCTCCGTCATGCGCGCGGTAATCGCTCTGGTCGGGCGGCCGAATGTTGGCAAATCCACGCTGTTCAATCAGCTCACCCGCACCCGCGACGCACTGGTCGCGGATTTTTCCGGACTGACGCGAGACCGTCAGTACGGCATCGGTCGCCTCGGCGGCGACTATCTGCTGATCGACACGGGCGGGCTGATCGAGGACGCGCAGGGCCTTGACCGGCAGATCGTGCGTCAAACCGAGCAAGGGATCGCCGAGGCCGACCGCATTATCTGGCTGCTGGATGGGCGCGATGGTCTGGCACCGGGCGATCACGCGATTGCGCAGATCCTCCGCGAGGCGGGTAAGCCGGTATTTCTCGCCATCAATAAGACCGACGGCATCGACCCGCAGCAGGCGTTGTCCGAATTCTACGCGCTGGGTTTTTCCGATCCGATCGCGATCGCCGCCTCGCACGGACGAGGTCTGGTGGCGTTGATGACGCAAGTGCTCGCCGGTATTGAATCGGATCCGGAGGCCGCAACGGCGTCTGATGATCCGGGCGATGCCATCCGTATCGCCTTCGTCGGACGGCCCAATGTCGGCAAATCGACGCTGGTCAACCGCCTGCTGGGGGAAGAGCGGGTCGTCGTCAGCGATCTTCCGGGGACTACCCGCGACAGTATCGCGGTACCGTTCGAACGCGATGGGCAGCCTTACGTTTTGATCGATACCGCCGGTGTCCGACGCCGCTCGCGGGTCGACGAGGTGGTCGAGAAATTCAGCGTAGTCAAAACCTTGGCCGCCATCGAACAGGCCCATGTGGTGATTCATGTGCTCGATGCGCACGAAGGCGTGACCGATCAGGATGCCCATTTGATCGGCCTGACGCTGGAGATGGGGCGTGCCCTCGTGGTTGCGCTGAATAAATGGGATGGTCTCCGACCCGAGGACCGGGAACGGGTCCTGCGTGAGTTCGACTTGAAACTGTCGTTTATCGACTTCGCCGAACGTTTCCTGATCTCTGCCTTGCACGGTTCGGGCGTCGGTCTGTTGTTCGGCGCGGTACGCCGCGCGCACCACTCGGCAACGCTCAAGATCTCGACCACGCACTGCACCCAGCTGCTCGAACGCGCGCTGACCGCGCACCAACCGCCACTCGTGGGGGGGCGCCGCATCAAGCTGCGCTACGCCCATCAGGGCGGGCGACTGCCGCCGTTGATCGTGATTCACGGCAATCAGACCGAGCGCCTCCCGGAGGCCTATCGACGTTACCTCAATAACAGCTTTCGTTCGGCGCTGAAGCTTGTGGGGACACCATTGCGGCTGGAATTCAAGACTGGCGAAAATCCCTTTGCCGGACGCCGCAACCCGCTGACGCCGACCCAGCAGCGTAAACGCGCGCGCCTGCTCAAGCACGTGCGCCATCGGTAATGTCCGGGCACGGCGCCAAAGAGTCCCCCGCGTTTGCGCATAAGCTCGAGCGGATCGAGCCATTCCATGTCATGCGCCTGCTGGCGGAGGCGCGCGCGTTGGAGGCCGCGGGCCGAGATATCGTCCACATGGAAGTCGGTGAGCCCGACTTTCCGTGTCCGCAACCGATCATCGAGGCTGGGATTCGCGCGCTCCAGGCCGGCTTGACCCATTACACCCCCGCGCTGGGGCTACCCGCGTTGCGCGAAGCAATCGCCGCGTACTACGAAACGCGTTACGGGCTCGCCATTTCGCCGCGGCGGGTCGTGGTAACGCCGGGCGCGTCCGGGGCGTTGCAGTTGCTCAGCGCGTTGTTGACCGATCCGCAGGACGAATGGCTACTGGCGGATCCGGGCTATCCCTGCAATCGCAATCTGGTCGAACTACAGTGCGGCCGCCCGACCCGGGTTGCGGTAGGACCCGAGTCAAGTTTCCAGTTGACCGCGGCCCAGATCGACGCGTGCTGGCGCGCGGGGCAAACCCGTGCGGTGCTGGTTACGACGCCGGCCAACCCCACCGGTGGCGTGCTGACGGCGCAAGCACTCGCGGCGATTCACGCGGCGGTACGGGCGCGTGGCGGTCATCTGGTGGTGGACGAGATCTACCAGGGTCTGACCTACGGCGCGGAGGACCACACCGCGCTGGCGCTTGGCGACGAGGTGTTTGTGGTCAACAGTTTTTCTAAGTACTTCGGCATGACCGGCTGGCGTCTGGGTTGGCTGGTGGCGCCGGAAGCCGCCATTCCGGCACTCGACAAACTGGCCCAAAATCTGTTTCTGGCTGCGTCCACGCCCGCGCAGCACGCCGCGCTTGCCGCCTTTCATCCGCATACGCGCGAGATTCTGGAGGCGCGCCGCGAGCAGTTTCAGGCGCGGCGCGACTTTCTCGGAACTGCCCTGCGCGCGTTGGGCTTCGCCATCCCCTACTGGCCCGAAGGCGCGTTCTATATTTACGCGGATGTCTCCGCGAGCGGGCTCGACAGCGACACGCTGGCGACGCGATTGCTGCATGAGGCCGGCGTCGCAACTACCCCGGGACGCGATTTCGGCGGTCAGGCAGCGGAGCGTTACCTTCGGTTTGCCTACACCACCGATCTTGAGCGGCTCGGTACCGGCGTTGGGCGAATTCGGCAGTGGCTCGAACTGTGAAATTCATCACGTCGCAGCCGCTCGCGATGACCCATGCTTCGGCAACGATTCGGCGCGGCGCGGGACGCGCACGTCATCGGCCCTGGGGGGCAGCGAGCCAAGCGAAGGAACCGCCCGGACTGGCGACCGAACAACGCAGGATTGGCTAGATGCATCGTGGGGAGAATCTTTCGCTTTTATTGGTGGACGACGACGCCGATCTGCGCGCCTATTGGAGCGCCCAGTTTGAACGCGAGTTCGCGCGGGTCAGCGCGTCTGCCAGCGCACGCGAGGCGTTGGAATTCGTTCACCGCGAAACCCCCGATATCGTCCTTGCCAATTTGCAACTGCGCGACAGCGACGGATTCGCGCTCTGCGCTGAACTGCGTGCACACGCGGCGCTGAAGTCGACCGCGGTTATTCTCTATAAGGCGGGATACATCGCCAGCATTGATCGACAACGCGCCGAGCAGGTCGCGGCCGACCAGTTGCTGCAGCGCAGCAGTCCGTTCCACGAGATCGTGACCGCCATTAAAGAGGTCCACGCCGAAAAACGCGCGCAGCATCTGATCGAAGCTGAGGGGTATACGTTGCTGGAGGAATTCGGCGACGACACCCAGGAAGAACTCATTCGTCGCAAATTGCTGGAGCAGGTGCGCCAGCTGCACAAAGAGCGGGAGGCGTTTCGCCGTGCCCTGAGCCGTTATCGCGATTTCGCTCAAGGGGCCGCCGATTTTTTCTGGGAGACCGACGCCAAGCAGCGTCTGCGGTTTGTTGCCGCGGCGCCAAACAACCCGCTGGGGCTCCCGCGCGAACTGACTGTGGTTCAAACCTTGCCGCAGTTTCTCGACGGGAAGGTCCCCGCCGATGAACTGGAAATGCTGGTCCGGGCGCTGGAGACTGAGGAAGCCCTCGAACTCACGCTGAGGCTGAATCTCGGCGAAGAACGGATCGTGCGGCTGGTCGCCCAACCTTTTTACACCACCGAAGGTCGGCTACTGGGCTATCGCGGCAGTCTGGCCGACATTACCGAAATTCAATTGCGCTCGGAGCAGCTTCAGTATGAGGCGCATCACGATGTGTTAACCGGACTGTTCAACCGGCGCGCGTTCGAGGGTTTGCTCGACGCATCGATCAAAGACTTGCGCGATGGCGAGTTTCACGTGCTTTGCATGATGGATCTCGATTACTTCAAGACCGTCAACGACACCTTTGGTCATCGCGCCGGCGACGAGCTGCTGATCCAGCTCGCGCAATTGTTCCGGCGTAAAGTGCGCTCGAACGATATGCTCGCGCGGGTCGGTGGCGATGAATTCGCGGCCTTGATGAAGCATTGCAGCATCGATCAGGCGCGCCGGCTGATCCAGGACCTACACCACTCGGTCAAGACCTTTCAGTTTGCCTGGGAGGGGCGCACATTTGAAATCGGGGTGAGTTTCGGTCTCGTCGAGGTCGCGCATTCGGCGTTGACCGGTCGCGAACTGATGGATTTCGCCGATCAGGCCTGTTACGCGGCTAAACGTGCGGGCAAGAATCAGATCCAGATTTTTGGTGGGGGCAATGCTGAAGACGGCGAGCTAAGAGGCGATGCCTACTGGCTGGAGCGGTTTCATCACGCGGTTCAAAACGGCCGTTTGCATTTGTTTCGGCAGCCGATCAAACACAGTCGCGGGGTAGCCTCGAACGTGTTCGCCTATGAGATGCTGGTGCGCCTTGATGATGGCGAGCGTCTGATCTCGCCGAAAGAATTTCTCCCGGTGCTGGAGCGTTACCGGCTGGCTCAGGTGTTGGATCGGTGGGTGTTGGACAAAGTCGTCCACTGGTTGGGCTCACGGGCGAATCGCGACGGTTGGACTGAAGAGTTCTATTCGATCAATCTGTCGAGCCACTCGCTGGGGGACGCGGACTTTCGCGGTTACATCCAGCATCGCCTACAACAGAATCCCGAAATCGCGGCGCGCTTGTGTATCGAGGTAACGGAGTCCACCGCCATCGAAAATGTTGCCAACGCGATCGACTTCATCCAGTCGCTGCGCAAGATCGGGGTGCGGTTCGCACTCGACGACTTCGGCACCGGTTTCTCATCGCTTGCGTATCTCAAAAGCTTACCGGTCGATTTCCTTAAGCTCGACGGGATGTTTGTGATGGGCATCAACGCCGATCCGGTCGACTTTGGTTTGCTGCGCACGATCCAGGAGTTGGCGCAGGTGCTCAAGATCAAGACCATTGCCGAGTACGTCGAATCCGCCGAGGTGGCTGCGCGGCTGCGCGAAATCGGCGTCGACTACATGCAGGGACATTTCATCGGTCACCCTGAGCAAGTCATGGTCGAGCCCGAGACGCCCCGGGTCGCGGCGCTTCGCGCTTAAACCGATTCAGGTTTGTTCCCACGGCAGGCTATCGTAACGCCAACCGTTTCGAATCCCGCGATGCCGGTTTTCGTCGAGGTCGCCCTCAAACCCGTGCAGCACGTTGAAGACTTCGGGAAAGCCGTATTTTTCCAGGTAGGCGCCCGCAACCCGGGAGCGGTTTCCTGAGCGGCAGATCAGGACGATTGGGCGGTTCATGCTCGCGGCCTTGCGCACGTGCCCAAGGAAGTCGGGGTTGATGTCGAAATCCGGTCCGTCCTGCCAGGGGATCAGGATCGCCGCTTTGGGATGGCCAACGAACAGATACTCCATTTCCGAACGGCAATCGATCAGTACGGCCTCCGGGTGAGACTGGAGATACTCGAACGCCTGTAGCGGCGTGAGGTGTTGCATCGAAACGCTCCGTAGTGTGCTTTACTGAATGCGAAGTATAGACGCAGTGGGTCGCCGCGCGATCTTTTCGCGACGATACGTTTGTAATGCAAGGGGGTTCAGGCATGGTAGTGACTGGATGATGCGGTTACGCGAGATGTGGCGATGGGGTGCGCTGGCGCTGGCGCTTAGCCTTGTGACCCCTGCACTGGCGCTCGATGAACGCAGCGTCAGCCCGGGTATCAACCGGCAATACGAGAATCCTGACGTCGACCAATGGCTGTCGGTGTTCGAACGCGAAGGTCGCGAAGTCTACGATCGCCGTGCGGATATCTTGGCGCGCCTGGGTCTGCGCGAAGGGATGAGCGTTGCCGACATTGGCGCGGGTACAGGCTTGTTCACACTGCCGTTTGCGCAGGTAGTGGGGCCTCAAGGCAAGGTGTATGCGGTGGATATTTCGGTCAATTTCGTCGATGCGATTCGCGCGCGCGCCCGCGCGGCCGGCCTGGACCAGGTCGAGGGTATCGTCAATTCCGCGCGTAGCGTCGAGTTACCGGACGCAAGTATCGACCTTGCCTTCATCAGCGATACATATCACCACTTCGAGTTTCCGCTATCGACCATGACGTCGTTGTTCCGTGCAATGCGCTCGGGCGGCGAGTTGGTGGTGATCGATTACAAGCGGGTGCCAGGCGAGTCGAGCCCGTGGGTGCTGAGCCACCTACGCGCGGGGAAGGAAACCTTTATCGATGAAATCGTTGCGGTCGGTTTCGTGCTGATCGAGGACGTGGATTTCATGCAAACGCAGTATTTTCTGCGCTTTCGCAAACCTGCTGAGCCTGAGTTGAGCCCCTAATTGGCGTGGCGTTGCCGCAGGTTCGGCCGGCTTGGTTCGCTCAGGGTTTGGCGATCTCGAGGCGGGTGCGTTCGCGAAAGCGAGCGTCGTTTCCTTCGAATTTTACTTCAACCTCGTAGGCGCCTGCCGGTGCTCGCTCGGGTACGGTGATGAACGCATCGACAAGCCAGTGGCCAGGCTGTAGCTCGACATCGGGTGAGGTGTCGGTCAACACCGGCCTGCCGGCGAAGAAAATCCGCCGCGTGAGATCACCACTCAGTGGTCGTACCTCGTTGCGCGCGCACAAATGGTACTCAAAGCGATGGTTTACGGTGCTGCCTGCGATCGCTGTGGCGGGATACATATCGTGCCGGGTGAGTTTTAGATACGGCAGGGGGCGACTCCCGCACGCCTCAGACACCCAGATTTCGTCCGCGCTTGCGAGCTGTTCCACCTTCGGTTGCAGGCCGCGCTTTTTCATCGCCGTGCTGACTTTTCGATCGATATGTTCCAAACCGGTTTCGACCTTGGTCATAACGGCGCAACCGCTGCTGAACACGACGCCGACGAGTAATGTGAGCAGGCGTGGGCGGCGCACAGGACGGGCGTGAGCGACTTTTAACATTGCTTTCGGCCTGCCTTCACATGTCCTTGATGACTTTCCAGCCGTCTTGCGCGGGCTCGACGATTGGGGTGGGTTCGTATGCCGGCGCCCCCGCCGGTTCACTGGGTACGACCCGAATGGTGCCGATAAACGCTTCCGCGAGTGGCTCGACTGACTTTCGTCGATCGGCCTTAACCGGAGTGATTTCGGTAGTAGCGGTAGTTTCGCTGGTGAGGTGTTCGGTTGCAGGTGTCGTAGGCGTTTCCGCCGCGAGCGAGTCAAGCCCCGCGGCAAAGGTTGCGTGTTCGTCGACGGCTGCGTTTGCATCAGCCTCATCGACCCCAGGCATGAGTGGCGCCTCGGCCGACTCAAGCGCTGTCTCGACCGCAGTCGCGGGCGTCGACAGCGCGGTGTTGGAATCTGCGATGGGTGCCGCGGGCGCCGGTGCCGCCGAGTTCAGGTCCGCTTGGGTGAACCAGACGCCGGCGATCGCAGCCAGTATGCCGATCGGGAATAGCCATAGCATCGCCCGCGCGATCGGGGCGAGACGGGGCGCGCGGGGACTGAAACGGTCGGCGTTTTGCGTCGGTGGCGACTGCGGTTCGCCGATCTGCACTTCGAGGATCGGGCCTTCGCGCCCGAGGCGCACCCGATCGCCGGGTCGGACGCTGACATAGCCGCTGACGAAGGCATCGTTGACCAGCAGTGACTTATGACTGCTCAGGTCATGGAGCCAGAACTTTCCATGCTTGTCGCTATCGCGAACGATCTTGGCATGAGCCGGTTGCACCCCCTCGTCTTCGAAGACCATATCGCAGGTGGCGTCCCGCCCGAGCGTCAACTCGTTCAGTTGCTCCAGCGGAAAGCTCTCCAACCGCGGGCTGCGCGAGCCGCTGAGGTGCTTGATGATCAGGCTTTCCATCAACGGCATCCGATCCCGCGGCGCGGAAGGGGGTGGGCGAGAAACCGTAGACGGTTTTGCGTAAAGAAGATGAGGCGGCGTAGGAACATAGTCACAAGTTTAAAGTGATCGGTTCAGTTTACAACCTTGGCAAATGCGATGTGGCACTGATATTCGGCTGACCTCGGCGAAGAAAATATACGTTGTTTAGAGTCAGTCACATGTCGCGATCGTGCTCCGGGCGGACGCGTGTCCGAATTCGTGCTCATGGAGCCGCTACACGGCGCTTGTTTCCACGCGCCTTGCCGAGCAGGGGTTGCAGGAAGCGCCCGGTATGGGATTCGGCGTTTGCGGCGACGGCTTCAGGCGTCCCGGTCGCGACGATGCGCCCGCCGCGATGACCGCCTTCCGGCCCGAGATCGACGATCCAGTCCGCCGTTTTGATGACGTCGAGATTGTGCTCGATGACCACAACCGTGTTGCCGGCGTCGCGCAGCCTGAGCAGCACGCCCAGCAGTTGCTCGACATCGTGAAAGTGCAGGCCGGTGGTGGGTTCGTCCAGGATGTATAAGGTTCGACCGGCCTCGCGGCGGGAAAGTTCGCGCGCCAGTTTGATCCGCTGTGCCTCACCGCCGGAAAGCGTCGTCGCGCTCTGACCCAAGGTCAGGTAACCCAGTCCGACGTCGAGCAGGGTCTGAAGTTTGCGTGCCAGCACCGGGACGGCGGCGAAGAACTGCAAAGCATCTTCGACCGTCATCGCCAGGACCTCGTGGATGTTGCGCCCTTTGTAGCGGATGTCGAGGGTTTCGCGGTTGTACCGCCGACCGTGGCAGACGTCGCAGGGCACGTAGATATCCGGGAGAAAATGCATTTCGACCTTGATCAAGCCGTCTCCCTGACAGGCCTCGCAGCGTCCGCCCTTGACGTTGAAGCTGAATCGCCCCGGGGTGTAGCCGCGTGAACGGGCTTCGGGCACGCCGGCGAAGAGTTCGCGAATCGGTGCGAACAGGCCGGTGTAGGTGGCCGGATTCGAGCGCGGCGTGCGGCCGATCGGACTCTGGTCGATGTCGACGATCTTGTCGAAGTGTTCGTGGCCTTGCAGGCTGGTGTACGGCGCCGGTTCCTCGCTGATCAAGCCGAGACTGCGGGCGACCGCGCGATAAAGCGTGTCGTTGATCAGGGTGGATTTGCCGGAGCCGGAAACTCCGGTCACACAGGTGAGGCGCGCAAGCGGGAGCGCCAGATCGACCTGTTGGAGATTGTTGCCGCGCGCGCCGTGCAGCCGAATCCAGCGCTCGGGGTCGGGTTGAACGCGCGCCGAAGGCACCGCGATGCGGCGTTTGCCGGACAGATATTGCCCAGTCAGTGAAGCCGAGTTGCGCTCGATGTCCTTGAGCCGTCCGGCGGCGACGACGTAACCGCCGTGCACACCGGCGCCCGGCCCGATATCGACGATGTAGTCGGCGTTGCGGATCGCGTCCTCGTCATGTTCGACCACGATGACGGTATTGCCGAGATCGCGCAGGCGCAGCAGCGACGCGAGCAGGCGTTCGTTATCGCGTTGGTGCAGGCCGATCGAGGGTTCGTCGAGCACATACATCACCCCGACCAGACCGGCGCCGATTTGACTTGCGAGGCGAATGCGCTGAGCTTCGCCGCCCGAGAGCGTGTCGGCGCCGCGGTCGAGGGTGAGGTAATCGAGCCCAACGTTGACCAGAAACGACAGCCGCTCGCCGATCTCGCGCACGATCTTCTCGGCGATCTGGCCGCGTTGGCCCGGTAATTTGAGGGTGGTGAAGAACGCGTGGGCCTCACCGATTGGCAGGGCGGCAATTTGCGGCAGATTGCGTTCGGCGATGAATACGTGGCGCGCGGCCTGATTCAGGCGGGTGCCGCCGCAACTCGCGCAGGGCTTACTACTGAGAAATTTCGCCAGTTCCTCACGAATCGCGGCGGATTCGGTTTCGCGATAGCGTCGCTGCATGTTGTGCACGATGCCCTCGAAGGGGTGGCTGCGGCGGTAGGTGGAGCCGCGCTCGTTGATGTATTCGAATTCGATCTCGGTGTCGCCGCTGCCATACAGGACGGCCTCGCGCTGGTGTGGGGCAAGTTCGCGAAACGGGCGCTCGATGTCGAAACCGTAATGCCGCGCGAGCGAGGCGATCATCTGAAAGTAATAGGTGTTGCGCCGGTCCCAGCCGCGGATCGCGCCGCCAGCGAGGCTGAGTTCCGGGTTGACCACGATCTTGTCGATATCGAAGGCCTGGGTGACGCCGAGCCCGTCGCAATCGGGGCAGGCGCCCGCCGGGTTGTTGAACGAGAACAGCCGCGGCTCCAGTTCGGTGAGCGCGTAGCCGCAATGCGGGCAGGCGAAACGGGACGAAAACGTCAGCTCGGCGCGCGCGGGTTCGTCCATCCATGCGATGTGGGCCACGCCGTCGGCGAGCTTAAGCGCGGTTTCGAACGATTCGGCGAGACGTAGACCAAGGTCGGGGCGTACCTTGAAGCGGTCGACCACGACCTCAATGGTGTGCTTCTGCTTGGCGGAGAGTTTCGGCGCTTGATCGAGTTCGACGATCGCACCGTCGATCCGGGCGCGGATATAGCCCTGCGCACGGAGTTGTTCGAACAGTTGCGCGTACTCGCCCTTGCGCGCCTGGATGACCGGCGCCAGTAACATGAGGCGTGTGCCTTCGGGCAGTTCAAGCACCTGATCCACCATCTGCGAAACGGTTTGCGCCGCGAGCGTGACGCCGTGCTCGGGGCACTGCGGAATCCCCGCGCGGGCGAACAACAGGCGCTGATAGTCGTGGATCTCGGTAATGGTGCCGACCGTCGATCGAGGGTTGTGCGAGGTGGTTTTTTGCTCGATCGAAATCGCGGGCGAGAGGCCCTCGATATGGTCGATATCGGGTTTCTCCATCATCGATAGAAACTGCCGGGCGTAGGCCGAAAGCGACTCCACATACCGCCGTTGACCCTCGGCGTAGATCGTGTCGAACGCAAGCGAAGACTTTCCCGACCCCGACAACCCGGTAATCACGATCAGGCGATCGCGCGGCAGTTCGAGATCGATATTTTTTAGGTTGTGGGTGCGCGCGCCGCGAATGACGATCTTATCCATGGGGCTTCCGGAATGGGGTGTCCGCCCGATGATGCGCGATCGGTCACGGAGTTGCTAATATACACGGCTTGCGTCATTCGAAGCACCGCACCGTACATGAGCGTCCACCCGACCTCTGAACCGTCCGGCCTGACCCCGTTGGAGCGGCGCACGGCGGTTGGACTTGGGGGCGGGTCGTGTGTGCGTGGTGTACCGAGGATTGAAAAAGCATGATGGGCTTACGACCGTTTCGCATTTTACGCCGTGACTGCTGCGATCGAGTTGATGCTGGTTGCGACGATTCAGCGCCCGTGCGACCTTGGCAACTACGCGCTAAACATGGGGACCGTTGGTCACGATGCGGCAGTCGAACGGGTACGATGTTAGCGGCGTGGTCGACGTCGTGGTTGTCGCGAGCGAGGGCATGGCCTACCTTAAGGTGGACAAGCGCGCCGCGGGCGGATCCGCGTTGCGGACTTTTTCTACAGAGACGACCTGAACGGCGGCGCCGCTACTCGGGTTACGAAATACACAATCAAGGTAAACAAGCATGGCAAGAGGAATCAATAAAGTCATTCTGGTCGGCAACCTCGGGGCCGATCCCGAAGTGCGGCAGATGCCAACCAGCGGGGGCGTTGTGGCGAATCTTCGTATCGCGACCAGTGAGAGCTGGCGCGACCGCAATACCGGCGAAAATCAGGAGCGCACCGAATGGCATCGTGTGGTCTTGTACAGCCGTCTGGCGGAGGTTGCGCGCGATTACCTGCGCAAAGGCCAGCAGGTCTACATCGAAGGTAAGCTGACCACGCGCAAGTGGCAGGATCAAAGCGGTCAGGATCGATACTCCACCGAGATCGTTGGCAACGAGATGCAGATGCTCGGCGGGCGCGGCGGCGGCGGCGGCGCGATGTCCAGCGGTGGTGGCGACGACGATTCTGATTCCGCGCCGATGTACGATGCGCCTCCGCGCAACAGCAGTGCGCCACCCTCGCAACCGGCTCGCAAGCCTGCGGCGCGAGAGCCGATGGTCGACGATTTTGATGACGATATTCCGTTCTAGAATGTGCCGGTTCGTTGAATGGCAAGAAATGGAGCGCAGCGATTGATTTAGCTCCGCTTTCGGAGATGAATGCGTTGTCGTATTCCTATCCCGGGCGCGTGTAGCGCGGGCATTCGCACTTCGGCCGAATTCGACCCGATCGAGTTCGGGTCCGCGCCTTGTACAGTCGGATCGGGCGCTTGCGGGAACTCTTTCACAGTTTCAGATCTCTAAGCACCGATCGGCTTCAAATTGCCGCTGGGTTACTCGACAATGACGGCGACTATCTGGGATAAATCCCGTTTCAAGCCGGCATCGCGGCTTATCATTCTCCCATCACCGTGATTTCTGATAGGACCCTTTCCATGCGCAAGCGCAAAGGTATCATCCTTGCCGGTGGATCCGGCACCCGGCTTTACCCCTTGACGATCTCGGTCAGCAAGCAGCTGATGCCCGTGTACGACAAGCCGATGATCTACTATCCGCTGTCGACGCTGATGCTGGCCGGAATACAAGATATTCTGATCATCACCACGCCGCAGGATTCAGAGCCCTTTCAACGTTTGCTCGGCGATGGTTCTCGGTGGGGGATCAATCTTGAATACGCGGTTCAACCGAGTCCCGACGGGCTCGCGCAGGCCTTCATCATCGGCGAGAAATTTCTCGGTGACGCGGCGGCGACGCTGATCCTCGGCGATAACATCTTTTACGCGGAAGGGTTGGCAAAACGCTTGCAATACGCCAATGCGCGCGATGCGGGCGCAACGGTATTCGGATACTGGGTGAACGATCCCGAGCGTTACGGGGTCGTCGCGTTCGATGACAGCGGTCATGCCACCAGTATCGAGGAAAAGCCGTCGGAACCGAAATCCAACTACGCCGTCACCGGTTTGTATTTCTACGACAATGAGGTGGTCGAGATCGCCAAGTCGATCGAGCCCTCGCCGCGTGGGGAGTTGGAGATCACCGACGTCAACAATGTCTACCTGTCGCGCGGTGGCCTGAATGTCGAACGCTTGAGTCGCGGAACCGCTTGGCTCGATACCGGAACGATGGCGTCGCTGCTCGATGCGGCGAACTTCATCCGTGTCGTCGAGGAACGCCAGGGTTTGAAAATCGCCTGCCCCGAAGAGATCGCCTTCCGTCAGGGCTTCATCGATAAGGAGGGGCTGCGCGCCGTCGCCGAGCCGCTGCGCAAGAGTGGGTACGGCGCGTACCTGCTGCGTCTCCTCGGCTGATCAGAGGTTATACGGATGAGAGTTCTTGTAACCGGTGCCGGCGGGCAACTCGGACACGAGTTACTCAAGCACGCGCCGCCCGGTTTTACGGTGAGCGGCTACACCCGCAGCGAACTTGATATTTTGGATTACGCGCGCGTGCTAGAACGGGTGACCGGCGACCGTCCGGACTGGATCGTCAACGCGGCGGCGTATTCGTTGGTCGATAAGGCGGAAGCGGAGCCGGTTGAAGCGCACCGGATCAATGCGGACGGCGTTGCGAATCTGGCCAGGGTCGCCCAGTTGTGCGGCGCGCGGATGGTCCATGTTTCGACCGATTTCGTGTTCGATGGTCAACAGGGCACGCCCTACCGGCCTGATGATGCGCCGAACCCGCTCAGTGTCTATGGTCGAACCAAGCTTGACGGCGAGCGCGAAGTCCAGCGGATTCTGGGTCCCGACGCGTTGCTGATTAGGACCGCATGGGTGTATTCGACCCACGGCCGGAATTTCGTCAAGACCATGGTCAAGTTGATGCGCGAGCGCGACCTCGTCCGCGTGGTGGCGGACCAGATCGGTACGCCGACTTGTGCCGCCGAGCTTGCGCGCGTGATCTACCGCGTGATGCAGGCCGATTTGCGCGGCGTTTATCACTGGACGGACGCGGGCGTCGCGAGCTGGTATGACTTCGCGCAGGCGATTCACGAGCTGGGTCTTGCCAACGGGCTGTTGACGCGTCCGGTGCGGATCGAACCGATCCCGACCGCGGCCTATCCGTTGCCCGCGCAACGTCCCCATTACAGCGTGCTCGACAAAGACGGTTTGCGCGCGGCGATCGATTATCCGGGTTTGTATTGGCGCGACGCGCTCAAGAATATGTTGCAGGAGTATCTCTAGAATGGCGAATCTGTTGGTGACCGGCGCGGCCGGCTTTATCGGGGCTAATTTCGTTTACTACTGGCTGGCGGAGCATCCGCAAGATCAGATCGTCGGTCTTGATGCGTTGACCTACGCGGGCAATCTGGCGAGTCTGGCACAGGCCCAAACCCAGGCGCGGTTTCGGTTCGTACACGGTGATATACGCGACCAGGCACTGGTGGAGCGCCTGTTACGTGAGGAGAAGATCGACACGCTCGTGCATTTCGCCGCCGAGAGTCATGTCGACCGTTCGATTACTGGACCCGATGCCTTCATCGATACCAATATCACCGGTACGCACAGTTTGCTGAAAGCGGCGCGCGCAGTCTGGTTGAACGGTCCGCAAGGCAAGCTGCCGCACCGTTTCCACCATGTATCGACCGACGAGGTCTATGGCTCGCTTGAACGCGGCGATCCGCCGTTCAGCGAGACCACTCCGTACGCACCGAATTCGCCGTATTCCGCGAGCAAGGCGGCATCGGATCACCTGGTGCGGGCTTACCACCACACCTATGGTCTCGAGGTCACGACCAGTAATTGTTCCAATAACTACGGTCCATTTCAGTTTCCAGAAAAGCTCATCCCGCTGATTTTGATCAATATCTTGCACGGCAAGCCGCTGCCGATCTATGGCGATGGCACCAATATCCGCGATTGGTTGTATGTGGACGATCACGCCCGTGGGATCGACCTGATTCTGCAGCGCGGACGTATCGGCGAGACCTATAACATCGGCGGCTGGAACGAGTGGCAGAACATCGACATCGTCAACCTACTGTGCGATTTGCTGGACGAAGCGTTCGCGCGTGACCCCGAGCTGGCGCGCCGCTTCCCCGAGGCGCCGGCGGCGCGGGGTGCGACCGCGAAGTCGCTCATCACGTTCGTGAAGGACCGTCCCGGGCACGATCAGCGTTATGCCATCGACGCGACCAAAAGCGAAACCGAGCTTGGGTACAAGCCCAATGAGACCTTCGAGACGGGAATTCGCAAGACGTTGGGGTGGTATCTGACGCAGGAATCCTGGTGGCGTGCCGTCATGGATGGCAGTTACAAGGACTGGATCGATCTCAATTACGCGGAGCGCAAGGCCTCCTAATCGCGTTTGACAAGCGCAATGTGAACCAAGGCCCCATTGGGGCCTTGGTTCTTTTTTTGCGCGGTCGCTCACGTAATCCGGCGTGCGATTTTGTAGACTCCGACCGCCGCGGAGGATGGATCGGGTAGAATTCATCGCATTTTAAACAGGGATCATTCGGAGCGATCGATGAAGGTAACAATCTACGGTTCCGGCTACGTCGGCCTCGTCACCGGCGCCTGCCTTGCGGACGTCGGCA
>CAZUJU010000033.1:0-39891 GCA_964620675.1 uncultured Thiotrichales bacterium
ATGCGGACTCGGAAAGGTTTCCAGGTTTTTACTTGGGGCAGTGCTCATAATTCGTGGGGTAGTACGTGAAATTATCCGTAAATTATAGCGAACAGGTGTGCGCGAAACGAAAGGGCACGCGCGGGTACGGGATTGACACGCGCTCAAGGCGGGTTCCGCAGGCTCGACGTGTACATTGTTCGTGAATGGGTATAGCATCCGCTCACCTTCAGCTCAAAATTTCCTCCTAAGCAGGCCCCGTCGAGGCAGCTCACAGGGTCGATAGGTTGAAACGAAACGAAGGCGTTTTTTGAACGACTCGGGACGAAACAAGGGTCAGCGTGACAGCCGCACCGACGCCTCATGGGAGCTCGTGGCGATGTACCCGTCTGACGTGCCTGTCAACTCGTCACGTTTCCACCTTTTAAGTCTAAGCGCGAACCTAAAACTTGTTCGCCTTACGGAACGGAGAAGTATTGATGAAGAAGCAAATGAAATTTTTCGCAGCGGTAGCAATTGTCGGCGCCTCCGCCCTGGTCATGCAGGATGCGATGGCGTGGGGTGGCGGTCCGTGGGGCGGTGGTCCCGGTTATGGCCGTGGCTTGGGCAGCGGCATGGGCGACATGATGAGCGACATGATGGGTGACGGCAGCGGTGACTTCAACTTCGGCATGAGCGGCCGTGGCAGCGGCAGCGGCTACGGACGTGGTTATGGCTCCGGTTACGGCGACGGCCGTGGTTCAGGTTATGGCTACCCCGGCTACGGTGGTTACGGCGGCGGCTATCCGGGCTACGGTGGCTACGGTCCTGGCCCTGGCTACGGCTACGGCATGCCTTACGGCGCGCCTGGTGGCTACGGCATGCCACCGCAAATGATGGCGCCGGCTCCTGCAGCACCTGCGGCAGCACCTGCTGCGAAGTAAGTTCGTTTGAGCGAACGCGCGGCCTGATAACGGCCGTGAGATGGCCGCGCCGGGGCGTACTTGGCGCGGCCATTTTTTTACCCCGACGTCCTGTTCGCGTCACCCGTGCCGGACCTATCGGTCGTCAGTTGCATGACGGGTCGGTCGCGGGTACCTTTCCGGTCTTTAGGACAGCCTGAATCCTACCAGCCGCGCAATGCGCCTCAGCAAGATCAAACTCGCCGGGTTCAAGTCGTTTGTGGACCCGACCGTCATTCATTTGCCTGCGAACCTGATGGGGGTCGTAGGTCCGAATGGCTGCGGCAAATCAAACGTCATCGACGCGGTACGCTGGGTGATGGGCGAGAGCTCGGCCAAGTATCTGCGCGGCGAGTCGATGGAGGATGTGATATTCAACGGTTCGTCGTCGCGCAAGCCGGTCGGTCAGGCGTCGATCGAACTGGTGTTCGACAACTCCGACGGCAGTATCGGCGGCGAATATTCACGCTACGCCGAGATCTCAACCCGGCGCATGGTCTCGCGCGATGGGCAATCGGTCTACTCACTCAACGGGGCGCGTTGCCGGCGGCGGGATATTACTGATCTGTTTCTCGGCACCGGGCTTGGGCCGCGCAGTTACGCGATTATTGAACAGGGCATGATCGCGCGGATCATCGAGGCGCGCCCGGAGGAATTGCGCGGCTATCTTGAAGAAGCTGCGGGCATCTCCAAATATAAAGAGCGTCGGCGCGAGACCGAATCACGCATGGAGCACACGCGGACCAATCTGGAGCGCCTCAATGACGTGCGCGACGAGATCGCACGCCAGCTCGAACATCTGCAAAAACAGGCCGATACCGCCGAAAAATTCACCGCGCTCCGCGCCGAAGAGCGTCGCGTTCGCGCCGAGTTGCTGGTGCTTAAGTTGCGCGACGTAAGTCTGGATCTGGAGCAGCGCGAGGCCCTTTTGCGCGAAGTCGATACCGTGACCGAGCGGCATGTCGCCGACGTGCGGCGGCTCGAATCCGAGCTGGAGACGGTGCTGCAGGCGCGCGAGCAGGCAAGCGAGCACTTCAACCAAGCGCAGGGCGGCTTTTACGCCGTAGGCAACGCGATCAGCCGGACCGAACAGTCGATCCAACACCAGCGTGAATTGCAGTCGCGCCAGCAGCGCGAGCGCGGCGAATTGCAGCAAGCACTCCACGGCGCCGAATCTCGGCGCGGTCACGATCAGGCGCGTCTCGACGAGCTTGCGGCGCGGATCGAGAACTTGACCCCGGCCTGGGAGGCAGCGCGGCAAACCGCACAAAGCACAAGCGCGGCGGTCACCGAACAAGAATCGACCTTTCGCGAACTGCAACGCGCTTGGGAGCGGTTCAGTCAAAGCGCCAACGAACCGGTGCAGCGCGCTCAGGTCGAGCGCGCGCGGATGGAGCAACTCGAACGTCATAGCCTGCAATTGCGCGACCGGCGCCAGCGGATCACGGCTGAGTTCATGCAGCTGCAGGAGGCCGCGCCGGAAGACGACCTCGAAGAATTGCGCTGGATCGTTGCGCAAAAGCAAGCCGCGTTGAACTCGGCGCAGCAGGCGCTGGAGCAGTTGCAACGCGAAACGCAGCAGCGCCGCGACGGCAGTCGCGAACAGCGGGTCGAACTCGACCGTTTGCAGCGTGAGGCGCAACAACTGCGCGGCCGACTGGCATCGCTGGAAACCCTGCAACAGGCGGCGTTGGGCAAGGAGCAGCGGGGTACCGTGGCGCAATGGCTGGAGCGCGAGGGCCTGCGCGATGCGCCGCGTTTGGGCGAACGGGTGCAGGCGGAGGCGCGCTGGAGCGGCGCGGTCGAGCGGGTATTGGAGGAATGGTTGGAGGCGGTGGAGGTCGACGGCATCGACGCGCACGCCGAGCAGGTCACCGAATTGAAACAGGGCCATATTGCGCTGTTTGAGGCCATGCCCGGGCAATTCGAGCGCCCCGCCGGCAGTGGTGAGACTTTACGCGCAAAGACCGACGTACCCTTGATCCTCGGCGGTCTGCTCGGGCGGATCCGGGTCGCCGAAACGCCCGCTGAGGCGCTCGCCGTTCGCGCGCAACTCCGCGACGACGAATCCGTGATCACGCCTGAGGGCTTCTGGTGCGGTCGGCATTGGCTCCGCTGGCGTCGCGAACGCGATGGGCATGCTGGCGTGATTGCCCGCCGTCAGGAGATTGAGCAGCTCGAAGGTCAGGCCGCGACGCTTGAAGACGCCATTGCGCAACGGAGTGCAACGCTGGAGCACGCGCGCCTCGCGATCGCGACTGCGGAGACCGAGGCCCGCGCGCATCAGGCCGCGCTCGCCGAGGCGAACCGGGGGTATGCCGACGCCAACGCGCAATTGTCGCGGCAACAGTCCCGCCTCGAACAGGTGGCGGAACGGCGGCGCCGGATCGAGCACGAATTGCAGGAGATCGCAGCGCAACAGACGCAGGAACAGGAAGCCCTGGCGGACGCCACCGAGGCGCGCAACGAAGCGATGCTCGAAATTGAAACCCTCCAGGCCGAGCGCGCGCAGTGGCAACAGCGCCGCGACGAGGGTCAGACCTTGCTCGATTCCGCGCGCGGGAATGCCCAGTCGGCGCGGGAAGCGGAACACCGCCTCAACGTTGAGCGCGAGACCAGCCTGGTCTCCGAGCGGGCGATTCGCGACGGATTGCTGCGCATCGAACAACAGATCGAAACGCTGCACGCGCGCCATGACGAACTCGAACAGATCCTCGCGGACGGTATCGCGCCGCTCGCGCAAGCCGAGTTGGAACTGGAATCCCTGGTGGCGCAGCGTCAGGTTGCGGAAGCGACCTTGCAGCAGGCTCGGCAGACCCTCCAGGAGCAGGATCAGGCCTTGCGCGAGCGCGAGCGATTGCGCCACGCCGCGGAACAGGCCGCGACCGAACAGCGCGCGTTGGCAGAGGGCTTGCGGCTGGAGCGTCAGGAACGCCTGGTGCGACGCCAGGCGTTGCTCGAACAACTGGCCGAGAGCGAGTTCGACCTGCACCGATTGCAGGCGGAGATGCCGGAAGCGGCCCAGGTCGAGGCCTGGGAGCAACAAGTGGAACGGTTGGCGCAGCGGATTCAACGGCTCGGCCCGATCAACCTCGCGGCGATCGATGAGTACCGTGAACTGAATGAACGCAAGACCTATCTCGATCAACAAAACGACGATCTGACCCAAGCGCTGGCGACGCTTGATACCGCGATTGAAAAGATCGACCGCGAAACCCGCGCGCGCTTCAAGGACACCTTCGAAATCGTTAATATCAAGCTGCAGGAAATGTTCCCGAAGCTGTTCGGTGGCGGCCAGGCTTACCTAGAGATGACCGAGGACAACCTGCTTACGACCGGCGTAACCATCATGGCGCGCCCCCCCGGCAAGCGCATCTCCAGCATTCATTTACTCTCCGGCGGCGAAAAGGCGTTAACCGCGGTGGCGCTGGTATTCTCCATCTTTGATTTGAATCCGGCTCCGTTCTGCATGCTCGACGAGGTGGACGCTCCGCTCGATGAGGCCAATGTCGGGCGCTTTTGCGAGCTGGTGCGGCAGATGTCGCAACGGGTCCAATTTATATTTATCACGCATAATAAGACCACGATGGAGCTCGCGGAGTGTCTGGTCGGCGTGACCATGCGTGAGCCTGGCGTGTCGCGAATGGTGGACGTGAATATCGAAGAAGCCGTGAAGATGGCAACGGGATAATAACGATGAATGAATTACGCTGGTATTTGCTCGGGATTGGTGGCGTCATCCTGCTGCTGATCTTTTTGTTGCATCGGCGCCGGGTGGCCAACGGGAGTTACGACGTGTTCAGCGGCACCGCGAGTGATGAACGCGATGTACTGTTGAAAGGGCACGGCGCGCCGGGCGAGGCTCCGGAGGACATCGAGCCGGCGGTACTGCGCGACGTCGTCAGGCCCGGGTGGCTGGTGACTGACGAGGCGAGTGATAGTGAGATCGATCCTGGGTTATCTGTGCGCGGTGAAGTCGCGCCGAAGTCGACCCGGTTCGATCGCGAAACACCGCGCGAACTTCTCGATATCGACGAGGACGAGGCCGGTCTCGCGACCACGGCACCCACCGCGTCGCAACCGGAGCGGTTGCCAGAACTGATCATCCTGAATGTGGTGGCGCCGCGCGATCAGCCGTTTGCCGGCAAGGCGGTGCTGAAGGCGCTCCACGTGCATGGCTTGAAGCACGGCGACATGCGGATCTTTCATCGCTTCTCGAAGGACAACAATACGCAACCGGTATTCAGCGTTTCCAATATGGTCAAGCCGGGTACGCTGATCCCCGAGGATTTGGTGACCGCGGAGATTCCGGGGCTGACGCTGTTTCTGCAATTGCCCGGCGTGATCGACCCGGTACATGCCTATGACGAGTTGGTTCATTGCGCGCAGCACCTCGCCTCGGTTCTCGGGGGCAAGATCAAGGATTCGCACCTGCACGACCTGCAGGCGGAGGCGCTCAGCGCCCAGCGTGAGCGGCTGAAACAGGCCGGCGCATGAGCGCGGCGGTGGCGGATCAGGTCGCGGCCCTGCGCGCCGAGATCGATGAGCACAATTATCGCTATTACGTGCTCGACGCGCCGCTGGTTTCGGATGCCGAGTACGATCGCCTGCTCGCGGCGCTCAAGGCGCTCGAAGCACAGCACCCCGAACTGATTACCGCGGATTCGCCGACCCAGCGGGTCGGCGCGGCACCCGCGAAGGGGTTCGGCGAGGCGCGGCATCGCCGGCAAATGACCTCGATGGACAACGCCTTCGACGCCGCTGAGGCGCGCGCCTGGGATGAGCGCGTGCGCAAGGGGCTCGGCGTTGCGCCGACGTACACGGTGGAGCCGAAGTTCGATGGCACCTCGATCAGTCTGCGTTACGAACACGGACTACTGGTTCAGGCCGGCACCCGCGGCGATGGCAACATTGGCGAGGATGTGACTGCCAACGTACGGACCATCCGCACCGTGCCGCTTCGCCTGCACGGTGCCGGCTGGCCCGAGGTACTGGAGGTCCGCGGCGAGATCGTGTTTCCGATTGCCGCGTTTCGCGCCCTCAACGAACAACGCCTCGCCGCGGGTGAGAACGTCTTCGCCAACCCCCGCAACGCAGCCGCCGGCAGCCTGCGTCAACTCGATCCGCGCCTCACCGCGACGCGCCCGCTAAGTTTTTTCCCGTGGGGGCTGGGTGAGGTTTCGGTGCCGGTGGCGCCGCTCTACGCCGAGGTGGTTGAGCGACTGCGTGAGTGGGGCTTCAAAACGACCAAACACTTCCGAACTGCCGCGAATATCGAAGAATGCCTGCGTTTCTACGAAACGATGCTCGCCGGACGGGAACAATTGCCATTCGAGATCGATGGCGTGGTCTACAAGGTGGACGACCTGGCGGCGCGTGAACGGCTCGGGCAAACCGCGCGCGCGCCGCGTTGGGCGATTGCGCACAAACTTCCGGCCCGCGAAGAGACCACGGTGGTCGACAACATCCTGGCATCGGTCGGGCGCACCGGGGTCATCACCCCGGTCGCACAATTGCGCCCGGTGCAGGTCTCCGGGGTCGTGGTCAGCAACGCCACGCTGCACAATCAGGACGAGGTCGAGCGCAAGGACGTGCGCATCGGTGATACCGTAATCGTGCGCCGCGCGGGTGACGTGATCCCCGAGATCGTCGGCGTGGTGCTGGAAAAGCGGCCCAAAAATAGCGAGGGTGAATACTTTTACCCGGAATGGAAGATGCCGACGAAGTGCCCGGTATGTCATTCACGGGTCCACCGTGAGGCCGACCAGGCGGCGCATCGCTGCATGGGCGGGCTGGTGTGCGCGGCGCAACGCAGTGGCGCGCTGCTGCATTTCGCGTCGCGGCGCGCGATGAACATCGAAGGCCTGGGCGACAAACTGGTGGCCCAGTTGGTCGAAAAAGACCTGGTGCACTCACCGGCGGACCTATACCAGCTCGACCTCGCGACCTTGACCGGACTGGAGCGGATGGGAGAGAAGTCGGCGCAAAATCTGCTCGATGAGCTGGGCAAGAGCAAGTCGACCACGCTCGCGCGCTTTCTCCACGCCCTCGGCATTCCGCAGGTCGGCGAAGCAACCGCGGCGTTGCTGGCGCGCGCGTTCGGCGATCTCGATCCGTTGCTGACGGCGGAGATCGGCCAGCTCGAAGCGATCCACGGGATCGGCCGGAACATGGCGGAAGACATCCGCGCGTTCTTCGATGAGGCCCACAACCGTGACGTGATTACGCGCCTGCGTGCGCTCGGGGTGCAATGGCCGGTGGTCGAAGTGACCGCGGCGGCACCGCGGCGCCTCGCCGGGCAAACCTATGTGTTGACCGGCGCGCTCACCACGCTGACTCGCGAAGCCGCGAGTGCCCGGTTGCAGGCCCTCGGTGCCAAGGTCACCAGCAGTGTATCGAAAAAGACCACCGCCGTGATCGCTGGTGCCGATGCGGGATCCAAGCTCGACAAGGCGATTCAGCTCAGCGTCCCGGTGCTCACCGAAGACGATCTCAAACAGTTACTCGAACCCGACGGAGATACCACCGATGAATAGGCTATTGTGGCTACTGGTGTGCGCCCCGCTCACGCTGTTCGCCGGCGACAACGGCAAGACCCATTACGACCGGATCAGCCTCTCCGCCAGCGCGAGCGACCGGGTCGACAACGACCTCGCGACGGTGACCCTCAACGCGCAGGAGGACGGCGGTTTTCCGAGCGAACTGGCGAACAAGGTCAATCAACGCATCCAGTGGGGCGTCGACACGGTCAAGCAACGCCCGGGTATGAAGGTGCAGACCCAGGCCTACAGCACCCAGCCGGTTTATCGCGACAACCGCATCACCGGCTGGCGCGTGAGCCAGTCGATTGCGGTCGAGAGCCGCGACATCGCCGGCGTGAGTGAACTGCTCAGCGTATTGCAAAGTCGCCTGAACCTTCAGGGCATGCACTTCAGCGTTTCGCCCGCGAGCCGCGAGGCCAAGGAGAACGAGTTGATCACGCAGGCACTGGCGGCATTCGAGAAACGCGCCGGTCTGGTCGCCGAGAATCTCAAGCGCGGCGGGTATAAAATCGTCGATCTCCAGATCAGCACCGCCGACTTTGCACCGCAACCGCGCTTCATGGCACGCGGGATGATGGCCGAAGCGGCGATGGACGTCGCCGCGCCATCGATGGAGGCGGGCGAGTCGACCATTACGGTGACCGTCAATGGGGTGGTCGAGTTGCAATGAGTCGCGCAGGGATTGGAATTTGAACGGCCGCAATATTTTACAAAGTTCAGTTTTTGCCGGCCAAGGCCCGCTGTTAAGCTTGCGGATGAACTATTTGTGACACGGCCAGGCGCCTAAGCGCCTGGTGGTCGCAGTCACAGCCGATTCATCCCAAGACTGGTAGGCGCCCTGTTGTTGACGAATTTTCCTCGCGTTCGCGCCTTGCTCGCTTGGCCGGTCGCACCGCTGGTGGTCTCAGGGGTGCTCTATCTAGCAGCACTCGCAGCCGTACAACACGGCTTTGGCGTAGGTCCCTGGCCCGTCGCACAATGGCTCGATTGGGGTCTCCATGCGGCGGTCGCGGTGGTGCTGTGGCCGGCGTTCCGGCGTCGTTGGGCGCTCGTTCTGCTGTTGGCGTTGCTCACCGCGCTGGTGCATTTGGGGCACGCCGGGAAAACGGCGATTCTCGGTGCGCCCATCTCGCCGGATGATCTTTACGCGTTCGGCGCATTGTTTCTGATTTCGGCACCCTGGCAACGAGCGTTGCTGATCCTCACCGCCGCATTGATTGTGCTGGCGCTCGCGGTCGGTATCGATTGGCGTCGTCGCCGCAGCATCGCCGTTTTCGTCACGCTGCTCGGAACGGGCGTGGCGGTGAGCGCATTCGCCGCGCCTCTCACGACCTGGATGGATCGTACCTTCGGCTATGTCGACTGGAATCCGATCGCCGATTACCGGCGCCGCGGGCCGGCAGTCCACACCTTGCAGGAAACTACGCGATTTCTCGCCGAACGCCGGCCGGCACCCACCGCATTTGAGGTGGCCGCGGCGCTGCCACCACTATCGCCCCATCTGATACCGGTGACGTACCAGGATGGGCAGAAGCCGCGCAACGTCCACATGATCGTGCTCGAGTCATTCTGGGACGCCGGTCGGCTCAAGGCGGGGCTCAAGTCAGATCCGCTGCCCAAGGATTTTCGCGCGTTGTGGGCAAGTACCGGTAAGTCGGAGGTGCTCAGTCCGGTGTTTGGCGGTTACACGGCGAATGCCGAATTCGAGGCCTTATGCGGTTTTCCGGTGACGGAACCCTCGGTGCGCTTCGAGCGCAAGGTGACACGAAAAGTGCCGTGTCTGCCGGCGGTGCTGGGTCAGGCGGGATACATCAGCGTGGCGTCGCATCCCAACATTCCGGCATTCTGGAACCGTCATAATGTCTATCCGCGCATTGGCTTCGACCGGTTTTGGGCCGGCGAGGATTTCGCCTATGACGAGACCAGTGACGGATTTCTCACCGACCGTTCGCTTTATCGCCAGGTACTCGCCAAGATCGAGCCGCTGCTCAAGGCTGACCAGCCGCTGTTCAACTACGTGCTCACGATCGACGGCCATTTGCCGTATCCGCACGCGGAAACCCGATCGCCGCGGGTGACGAGTCGCTCGAGCGTGCCGGATGTCGAGCGATACGCGAACACCCTGTACTACAAGGCGCGCGAGTTGATGGCGTTCCTTGCCGAGTTGCGCCAACGCGACCCTGAGGCGCTGATCGTGGTCTTTGGCGATCACCTGCCGGTACTCGGCGAGCGCTTTGCCGGTTATGTCGAATCGGGGTTGCTGGCGCAAGACTATGGCGAGTTTACGCCCGAGATGTTTGTTACCTATCTGGCCACGCCGCTGCTGATCATCGATGGTCGCCAGGGGCCGATCAAATCCGGACGCTTGCCGTTGTACCGCCTGCCGTCGTTGTTGCTGGAACGGCTTGGGCGGCCCGAACCCTCTCTGCTTGACTATAGCGCGCCGCCGTCCGGGATGGAGGTGCGACCGCTGCAAGGACTGCAACTCTTGCTCCGCGGGCGCGAACTGGCTGTCTGCCGGGAAGCCTCGGATTCAACCCAGTGCGCCGAAGCGGCCGAGTGGTTGGCGCGCATCGACGTGCTGGCCGCCGATTTGTTCAGTGGCGCCCAGTATGCATTGCCAACGTCGCCGCCGGCGCTACCGGCCATACCTGCCGTGCCGGGCTGGCAGGACACCGCGATCGAGGCGCAGCCAGTTCCGGATGCAGGCCGCGACGAGTCCTGAGCGGGGCAAAACGTCGCTACGCGCCGGTTGTGCGTTCATGGTTGGGTTGGCATCGCGCGCCCGAGGTTGCGCGTCGGGCCGCACGCATTTCCCGCCGCCTTGCGAGGTTGTCCGCTCGGTGGGCCGATTCGGTCGCGCCGGCCGAGGTGTTTTGGTACGGCGGCGTACGGCTCAAGGTGATTGCCTACAACGCGTTGTTACAGGGGCAGTTTCGCGAGAGCGCGGTCGACTACGCGGCGGCGGACCTGAAGCCGGTCGTAGCCCAGGCCTGGCTCGGTTACCGCCATTACTGGACCCGCCACAGCACCGTCGGCGTCGAATTCCGCGTACAGACCGCGGAACTCGATATGCCGCAAGGCGGCCGACCGGCCTTGTGGGGCAGCGTTACCTTTGATTGGCGCGATTGAAGGCGGGATCAGTTCGATCAAGCGGAGGCGAACGCAGGAGATTCTCCCTCGAGGCCAACCACCTTCAATGCGAAGGCGTAATTGAAGGCGACTTCCTCCAGCCGTGAGAAGCGCCCCGAAGCGCCGGCGTGCCCTGCGTCCATATTGACCTTGAACAGGATCGGCGCGGTGCCGCTTTGATGTTCGCGCAAGCGGGCGACCCATTTCGCCGGTTCCCAGTAGGTCACGCGCGGGTCGGTCAGGCCGGCCTCGGCGAGGATGGCGGGGTAGGCCTGGGCGGTCACGTTGTCGTAGGGCGAGTAGGCGGCGATGGTCGCGAAATCGGCCGCGGATTCGATCGGGTTGCCCCATTCCGGCCATTCCGGCGGGGTGAGGGGCAGGGTTTCGTCGAGCATGGTGTTGAGCACGTCGACGAACGGGACTTCGGCGATGATGCCGGCGAAGGCATCCGGGGCGAGGTTCGCGACCGCGCCCATCAGCATGCCGCCGGCGGATCCGCCTTGGGCAATCAGGCGGTCGGGGCAGGTGTAGCCGGCTTCGACCAAGTGCCGCGCGACCGCGATAAAGTCGAGGAAGGTGTTGCGTTTGGCGGCGCGCTTGCCGTCCTCGTACCAGGCGAATCCCTTGTCCTTGCCACCGCGCACGTGCGCGATCGCGTAGACAAAGCCGCGATCGACCAGCGACAGGCAGTTGCTATTGAACGTGGCCGGGATGGTGATGCCGTAAGCGCCGTACCCGTAGAGCAGGCACGGCGCGGTGCCGTCGCGCGGGGTGTCGCGACGCTGGAGCAGCGACACCGGTACTTCGGCGCCGTCATGCGAGCGGACGTGGATGCGGCTGGTGACGTAGTGGGCGGGATCGTGGCCGCTCGGGATTTCCTGGGTCTTCAGCAGGTGCCGGGCGCGGGTGCGCAGGTCGTACTCGTATTGTTGGGTCGGGGTGGTCATCGACGAGTAGCTGTACCGGATCGTGTGCGTGTCGTATTCGTCGGACCCGAGCAGACCGAGCGCGTAGGCGTCCTCGGCAAAGGCGATCGCATGTTCGGCGCCGCTCGCACGGTCCTTGACGATGATCCGTGGCAGGCCGTCGACCCGTTCGAGCCACACCAGATGTTCGCGATAGGCCTGATGTTCGAGGATCAGGCGCCCCGGCTGGTGCGCAACGAGGTCGCGCCAGTGCGCGCGTTGCGGCGTGGCGACCGGGGCCGTGACGATTTTGAAATCCTTGGCACCATCGGCGTTGGTCAGGATGAAGAACTCCTCGCCGCCTTCCTCAAGGTCGTATTCGACGCCGGTCTCGCGCGCCTGCACCAGGCGCGGCACGGCGTCCGGTTGCGCGGCTGGGATCAGGTGGTATTCCGAGGTCTCGTGATCGTGGATGTCGAGCAGAATCCAGTCGTTCAGGCGGCTTTGGCGCACCCCCATGAAAAATCCGGGGTCGGGCTCCTGATACACCAAACGATCGGCCTCGGCGGCGGTGCCGAGCGCATGGTAGTGGATGCTTGAAGAGCGGTGATTCTCGTCGAGCCGGGCGTAGAAAAAGCCCGCGCTGACCGCGTCCCAGGCACCGCCGCCATCGCTGTCGGCGACCCGGTCCGGGAGCTCGGTGCCGCTCGCGAGATCGCGCACCCGCAACTCGTAGAACTCGGAACCCTTGTCGTCGTGACCCCAGAGCAGTTTGGCGTGATCCGGCGAGTGGTCGGCCGAGGCGAGCCGGAAGTAGGCCTTGCCGGCGGCCTCGTGATCGCCATCGAGCAGGATTTCGGGTTCGCCACCGTCGCGCGGGGTGCGGAAGTAGCGCGGCTGTTCGCCGCCTGCGCGGTACGAAACCCCGTAGGCGTGAGGTCCGTCGGGGGCCGGGACGCTCGAATCGTCCTCCTTGATGCGGCCTTTCAGTTCCGCGAACAGACTGCGTCGGAGCGCCGCGGTGTCGTCCATCATCGCGTGCACATAGGCGTTTTCGGCTTCGAGGTGCACGCGGATCGCCGGATCGAGGCGCGCGGCGTCCTTGAACATTTCCTTCCAGTTGGAATCGCGCAGCCAGGCGTAGTCGTCGCTGAGTGTGACGCCATGAACTTCACGCTGAACGCGGTGTTTTACAGGGCGCGGGGCGGAGTGTTCGGACTTGGGTTGGAAGCTCGTCATCGGTGGACTCGGTTCTGCGGACAGGGCTGCATGATACCCGGCGGCGCGGGCTGTAGCGTAAATCGCACCGATCGGTGCGCCTGAATTTCCGTGGCGACGGTGGTTCATCCTCCGTGCCGCGCGGCCGGAATGGGATACTGCGCGGCGCGCGGGCGATCGGCCGCTGGCTTACAACCTGCGCGTTAGCTCGGAACCCAACGGCTCGGATACGCTAACCCATGCCGAGCCGAATCAGATGCCCGTCTCGCATCGCGGGTGACGATCGAGCCGCGCGCCGCGCCGGTGGCACAGCCTCTCGGCCTTGCGGCGCGCGTGGACCGTGCTGCTACCAATGACATCGAGGTTTGTATCGTGAAGACCCTGCTGATCGACAACGGTTCAAAACGTCCGGCAGCGGTGCGTAATCTGCGCCGCATCGCGCGGGCTCTGAGCGAGCGCACCGGGATCGCGGTCGATGCGGTGCCGTTGCAGCACGCCGACCTGATTCCAGCGGCGGCGCTCGACGGTGAACCGGCGCGCATCTTCGTCGACTACATGGACGCGGCGTTGGCCGACGGTTGCCGCGAGTTTCAGATCCTCC
Source organism: uncultured Thiotrichales bacterium (assembly GCA_964620675.1). GTDB lineage: Bacteria > Pseudomonadota > Gammaproteobacteria > UWMA-0217 > UWMA-0217 > CAYSFW01. Next base: position 13,319 of record CAZUJU010000033.1, read on the forward strand.
CGTTGTTTTTCGGTGCAAGCCGAGCGCTCAGCGCGTTTATCCCCGAACAGATCGAGTTATTGCAGGCGCGCCACGGCGCGTTCGTCTGGCGGGTCGGCGAGGTGCTTTGCCCGCTGCCGGCGGGCGAGCCGCGACTCGCCGCAATTCTTTATGACAATGTTTTCGCCGCAACCGCCGAGCGGCTTGATGGTATCGACACCGTGGTACTCGTCGATCACGGTTCGCCGGTCGCGCGCGTGACGGCGGTGCGCAACCGCCTCGCGGAACTGATGCGAGCGTATTTGCCGCCGACGTTGCCGTTACTGGAATGCGTAATGGAACGTCGCGAAGGGCCGGACTACGATTTCAACGGACCGCTGTTACAGGACTCGCTCGACGCACTCGCCAGCGCGGGCACGGTCACCCGGGTCGTGCTCGCGATGTTGTTTCTGTCGCCGGGACGACATGCCGGGGAGGGCGGCGACATCGCCGACATTGCCGCCGCCGCGATGCGCAGTCATCCCGGCTTCGAGGTGTTGGTCGCGCCGCTGGTAGGCGAGCATCCCGGCTTGATCGAGTTGCTGGCGCAGCGGTTACATAAACTTGCGGCCGATGCGCCGAGTGCAACCCGAATTGGCGTCGAGCCACGCGACTGATCAGGCTAACGCCGATATGGCACCACGCACCAGCGTCGCGCTTGCGGTGGACCGCCTCACCCGGCGGGCACTGGAGGACACACGCCGGCGGCCGTGCGGGTTGTGAGCGGCAGCGGTTTCGGCGGACGACGAGCGATCGACTGAGCTCGGGCTTAAATACGTCGCCTTTGCGCTGCGTCACCGCCCGCACGCCCGGCACGCTGTCGCTGTGCGGGTGATACTTCCGCCGTATGATGGCGGACTTTCTCATTCCCCATGAGTTTGCCGTCCGCAGGATGATTGCGTGTTGAAACAGGTGCTTGCTCGTCCGTTACGCGCGCTGCGTTCGCGCGATTTTCGCTGGTACTTCGCCGGGCAGTTCGTGTCGATGGCAGGGACATGGATGCAGCAGATCGCGATGGGTTGGCTGATTTACCGCTTGACGGGCTCGGCGCTGTTGCTCGGGATGTTGGGTTTCGCGAGTCAGATTCCGATTCTGCTGTTCGGTGCGCTGGGCGGAGTGTGGTCGGATCGGGTCGATCGCCGCCGTTTGATGATGACGACGCAGGCGTTGGCGTTGGTGCAGGCGTCGGTGTTGGCGGTGTTGACCTGGCAAGGTTGGATCACGCCGTCGCTGTTGTTGTTCCTGGCGTTTTTGATGGGGTGCATCAATGCGCTGGATATGCCGGTTCGCCAGTCGCTGGTGGTGCATCTGGTGGCAGATCGCAGTGAATTGCCGAATGCGATCGCGCTGAATTCGTTGCTGATGAACGCGACGCGGTTTATCGGGCCGGCCCTGGCGGGGTTCGTGATCGCAATGGCGGGCGAGGCGGTATGTTTCGGCATCAACGCGGTCTCCTACCTTGGGGTGCTGCTGGCGCTCGCCGCGATCCGGGCGCGACCAGGCGCGGGCAAGGCGCAACCGGCCTTGCGCGCGCTGCGCGAGGGCTTCGGCTACGCCTTTTCGCACGATTGCATCCGCTTGTTTTTGTTGCTGGTTGCGGCGGCAAGCTTCTTGATAACGCCGTATGTGGTGATGATGCCGCTGTACGCGAAGAGCATCTTCGCGGGTGACGCGCGCACGCTGGGGCTATTGGTGGCGAGTGCCGGGGCGGGGTCGCTGTTGGCGAGTTTGTATCTCGCCTCACGCAGCACGGTGGACGGCCTCGCGCGTCGGGTCTCGTGGGCGGCGCGCTCGGCGGGCGCGGCGCTGGCGTTGTTTGCGCTCAATCCGATTCACGCCTTGGCCTATCCGATTTTGATGGTGCTCGGGTTCTCGATGGTGCTGATCGCGGCGGGGAGCAACACGCTGTTGCAGACCTGGGTGCGCGACGATCTGCGGGGGCGGGTGATGGCGACCTTTTCGATGGCCTTTCTCGGCATCGCGCCGCTCGGCAGTTTGGCGGTCGGTCACCTTGTCGAGGTGTATGGCGTGCGTGAAATCCTGTTTACGTGCGGCGTGGCGACGGTTGCGGTCGGCTTCGTCCACGGGTATTGGCTGCGGCGCGCGGCGCGTTGACCGAGAGTATCCGCCGGATCTGAGCCTGAACGGTTCGGCTTCTTTCGCCCTGTCGCGCTGAAATGGTTGCCCGCTGGTCCGGTAAAGGCCCTTTAATGACCAAAGTTGGTGGGAACTTGCAGCGCAAGCCGCTCAAATCCTTCGGCAAGCTCAGGATGACCGGTAATTTTCTGATTCCGTTCGTGGTGGGTCAGGCAAACCGTGAACGGAATGAAGTTGATCAGCGCTTCGCCAGAAGTGATCAGTCGTTGTTTCAAGAAAATCAGTGACCATTCGCCATTCATAGAATTTCCTTTGCGGTGCTTGCTTGCTATATTTATCCCGTGTCACACGATTTCACGGGTTTCGGTCATGACAAATTTCACCATTACCATTGATGAGGAAGACCTCAAGCAGGCGCGTATCGCGGCAATCCAGCAAGGCACATCACTGAACGCCATCGTTCGTAGCTTCATCAGGGAGTTCATCAACCGCAATCAGCGTTATCAACAGACAACGGAGCGTATCCTGAAAAAAGCGGAAGCCTCGACCTTCAGCAGCGACGGGCGCAAGTGGACGCGGGAAGAACTCTATGAGCGTTAGGGCGTTTTTCGACACCAATGTGCTGGTGTACGCCTTTGATAAAAGCGAACCGGAGAAACAGGCGGTTGCAAAAAGTTTGATCCGCCAGTTTGGTGGTGATGGGCAATTGGTTGTGAGCACCCAGGTGCTGCAGGAGCTGTATGTCACACTGAGCAAAATGGGCAAACAGACATTTTCGGCAGAGGACGCAGGGGAAATCGTGAATGATTTTGCAGAGTTCACCTTGGTTCAGGTGGACAAGACGATGATTGCATCCGCGATGAAGCGTCACCAGGGCAAGGCGTTTTCGTTTTGGGATAGCCTGATTGTGGAAGCAGCCTTGCAGGCGAATTGCCAATTGCTGTTCAGTGAAGACATGCAGGACGGCAGGCAGCTTGGGGCGCTGCTGCTCCAGAATCCATTCAAGGTGGGTGATAAATGAAATCCGTGCGCCCACACTTTGCCACGCTAATTGGCGGCCAGATGCCTGCATAGCGGTCAAATCCCCCGCCCGCGAAAAAAAAGCGGATTGTACGCGCCGCGACTTCCTCCCCGGCATCCTCCTGAAAAATAGGCCGACAGGGTGGGTGCGGTAAAACTCTCGATCCGGCACCCGTTGGGCAACGCGCACGCCTTCATCCCCTTTGGCGTTGTTCGAGTTCGATCCGTCTCAGCGGTTTTGAAAAGATCCCCCGCCGTCGCAAGCGCTACGCTGGGTGTAGTGGGATGCTCGCAGTCGGTGGTCCGTGCCGTGCGATCATGCGGTGGTCGCGCTCGGACGGTTGACGGGCGAACGCCGCCTCCGGGCGTAGGCCACAGCCATCGCCGCGGCTATCAAGGATTCGATGCCGCTCGCGCCGCCGCCCGATTTCGAACTCGGGGTCGCTATCGGTTGCGGACCGAACCCGAGCGCGTTGGGTCCCGATTTGGCGGTTTTCGACCGGAAGAACAGGCTCCGAGCGATGCCTTCGAACCAGCTGAGATCGTTGTCGGTGACCCAGCCGCCGATCGACAGCATCGATACCGACGCTTCGTCGTGGCCCGGAGCGGCGATGTGGCGGACGCGGATGCGGTCGCCGTTGCGCGCCCAGCCCATGGTCGTCCGGTAGTCGGACGCACCATTCAAGGCATACTCGCCGTCGTAAATGCGAACCGGGACCGCCACCTGATCATCCAGCCCCGCCACGACGATTTCGTCGGTGTATTGCGCCGAGTTCGGTAGGGCGTCTTCACGCGTCGCGAGCTCGACATGATCGGCCAACACATCCCAGGGCTCCTCGAAACCGTCGCGGTTCCGGTCGTTGGCGACGAACTGCAGGTTCATGATGCCGCCAGCGCCGCTCGATTTTATGTACGGCCCGACCGCGACAAATGTTCCGTTCGAGAAAACCAACAGTTGCTCCGCGCGGGTTCTGGTTGACGCGGTGGAGGTGATCGCGCGACCGCGTTTGGCGAAGCCGGTGTCGAGCGTGCCGTCGGGCGTGAGGCGGTACACCAGTACCTCCTCAGCGTTGGTCTGGGCGTGGGTCGCAAATCCGCCGACAAGGATCTTGCCGTCCGGCTGTAGCGCGAGGGATCGCGCGGCGTCGTGCCCCGGCAAGACGTCCGCGAAGGTGCCGTTTGCCGCGAAATCGGCATCGATGCTGCCGTCCCGGTTCAGGCGCATCACGAATGAGTCCGTGCCGGTCGACGCACCGGTGGTAAAACCGGCGACCAGGATGCGCCCGTCGGTCTGTATTGCCACGGCGTCGGCGCCGTCGTCGTCATCGCTCAAGCGGACCAGCACCACACCGCTGTTGCCGAAGGTGGTATCGATCGTTCCGTTCGGGAGATAGCGGGCGACCGCGACATCGGTATCCGCACTGTGGGTCGCGCGACCGACGACAATGAAACTGCCGTCCGCTTGCACCGTGAAATCCGTGACCACCTCGTTTGCGGTCCCGAATGACAGCGTCGCAAACGCATCGGCGCTCAGGTTTTCGGCCGGCGCCTGGGCCGACGCCGCCCGCCCCAGACCAAAGCGCGTCACACCGCTCTCAACCCGCGCGATCCCCACGACATAGTCACCGTTCGGCAATGTTCGCGCGGCAAATGGATACACCACCGCGCCCGCGACCGGAGACGGAAACGCCCGGCGCGACACACCGCTCTCGCCATGCGACGCACTCACGGATCCGTCCTCGTAAAAGCGCGAGGCCAGCAGCTGGCCCCCCGCCTCGTCAAGCGCATAACCCAGCACCAAGAAGCGCCCCGAACCTGTCGGCAAACTCGGCACCACGCTATACACGCCCGCCACCGCCGCGCTCGGTACCGGCGTGAGCGTCGCGCCTTGAATGATATTGGCCGCGGCGCGGCCACCCGCCAGGATCGCCAACAGCGCGAACGAACAGGTGATTGAGCGCCGCGCCGAGCAGGCGCGCCGGAAACGCGAGATGAGCATGACTCCCCCAGTGATTCTTGGAATTCATTCAGTGACGCGCGTCGCGGGCAAGACGCCCGAATCCGCGACGGACGGTCTTAAACTAGCACCGAACGGTCAGCCCATACATGCGGCGACGGATGGAACGTGACGCGATTGAGTTCCGCCGCCGCGCGATCCCCACCCAGGTCCGCTCGGCCACGTATCGGGTAGGAAATTTAGCGCCCGAATGGCTCCGATGCCGGGGAGTGATTGCGTGTCGCAAGGAACTGCGAGCTGACTTCGCACAGGTTGCCGGATGATTGGGGCGAGTCCTCCGCGCCAGCCGGCGCGCAACCGAACGGGTTCTGGTCGATCACTGTCGACTTCATCGCCTTCCCGACGCGATCGTCTCCATCCATCGCCGCGGATCTTCGTTCAACGTGCATCCGTGCGTTTGTGCGATCAAGTTCACGGATGGTCCGTCGCCTCAGACCGGTTGCCACGTATAATGCCGGCCGTTTCCATGCCCTTTTCGCTGCGGGATCCGGCCTGCCAATCTCCTGCGGCCGAGTCCTAGCCAAGCCCGGGATGATTCCGCTTCGTCTGGCCGCGCACCGTGATCGCGATATCAGATGATCGACTCGTCGCGCCGCGAGGGCAGGACAACGGTCCCCGATTTGGCTGACGCGTGGCGAAACTGTGCTACGGAACAAGCGGGTCGGATCAATTTACAGGAGCGTAATTGATGAATGATTTCCATATCCTGGTGCTCGCGGTCGTTCAGGGCATCACTGAATTCCTGCCGATTTCCAGCTCCGGACATCTGATTCTCGCACCTCATCTCCTGGGCTGGGCCGATCAGGGCCTGGCGTTCGATGTCGCAGTGCATCTCGGATCCCTGGCCGCGGTGGTGGCCTATTTTTGGCGGGATGTCTGGCAAATTACGCGCGGTTGGTTCGGCGCGCTGCTGCCGGGGGGTGGACCATCGGTCGAGAGTCGGCTGGGTTGGGCGGTGATCGTCGGCACCCTGCCCGTGGTGCTCGCGGGCTTTCTGTTTAAGGGGTTGATCGAAGGCGAGCTACGCGCGCCGTGGGTGATCGCGCTGACCACCATCGTGTTCGGTCTGTTGTTGGGTTGGGCGGATTTACGTTCGCGGCGACGGCGTGATCTGGATCAACTGACGATACCCGATGCACTGATCATCGGCGCCAGTCAGATTTTGGCTCTGATCCCCGGCACCTCTCGCTCCGGGATCACGATGACGGCTGGATTGTGGCTCGGCTTAACCCGCGAGGCCGCGTCGCGATTCTCGTTTCTATTGGCCATTCCAACCATTCTCGCCTCCAGCGCGCTGGTCACGCTCGACCTGGTGCGGGAAGACGCCCCGGTGGACTGGACCGCGCTGGGTCTTGGCGTCGCATTGTCGGCGATTGCGGCGTATTTGGCGATCTTCTATTTCTTACGCTTCATCGAACGCATCGGGATGATGCCATTCGTGGCTTACCGCTTGTTGCTGGGTGCCTTGATCTTGATGTTGGTGTACTGAAGGCACGCCGGATGGTTGGGTCGGACAGAATGCGGGACGATGGACAGCGCATCGGTGACCCGTTCGCTGTCCGTTGCCGGCAGCCAGTAAACCTATAAGAAGGCGCGGTCGGGGACGCTGATCTGATGGCCGCGCTCCGGCTCCACCTTACAGACTGTTTCGGTAGCTTTAACCTAAGCCGGCTTAAGTTAAATGATTTGGCGAATCCGCTCGTTTCCTTGAGGGTCTGCCGACCGTGGAGTGCGACGGCGGTATCAGCGCCGCGTACTCCGGGCGGCTTGACTCAGGACAATGGGCTCGAATTGCACGGTGGTTGCGTCGTCGGTGAGCCACACCGCGCCTTCCTGTAGCGTGACTTGGAGCCGCATCGAGCGCTGCGCGAGCGCGGCGAGGGCTTGGACCGTGGTGCCGGGCAGGCTTACCACGGTGAGGTTTTCGAAGCGGGCGAGGCGGGTGGCGTTTTGGGTCCACCACAAATCGGCGCCGCGGCCACCGTAACTCAGAATCACGACCTGGTCGGCCCGTCCGCAGGCGCGGCGGATCCACTTTTCCTGCGGTTCACCGACGTCGATCCAGCGCTCGATGACCCCGGTCAGATCCTTTTGCCAGAGGTCGGGCTCATCGTCGACGCACAAGCCCTTGCCGAACGTCAGGTGTTCGTCGGCGTACAGGGCGAACGCGAGCAACCGCACCATCATGCGTTCGTCAGTCTCGGACGGGTGGCGGGCGAGGGTGAGCGCATGGTCGGCGTAGTAATTGCGGTCGAGGTCCGCGATCTGGAGTTCCGCTTTGAAGAGGGTGGATTTGAGGGCCATGAGAAATTCCGTAACCGCGCACACGTGCCGGCACGATAGCAGATTCGGCGGGTTTCCGGTTTGGGTCTGGCGTCGGGTGCGTGGATTCTGAAACAATCCACGTTCGGCGTCGGCGTTCGATCCGATAGACGCCCAATCAGAGGCGAAATAAATGAAAAACGCATTGCAGGATCAGCTGCGCAAGGCGGGCCTGATCGACGACAAGAAGATCAAAAAGGCCAAGGCCGAGCAGCGTCAGCAGGACAAACAGCAGCGTAAGGGTCAAGCCCCGACCGTTCCCGGCGAGTCGGTCGCGGCGGCGGCGCGGCGCGCGGCGGACGAAAAGGCGCAACACGATCGACTGTTGAACCAGCAACGTCAGTCGGAGGCGCAGCAACGCGCGCTGGCGGCGCAGATCCGGCAGCTCATCGAGGCCCACCGTCAAGCGCCGGGCGGCGAGATCGCCTTTCAATTCGCCGACGCCGGCGCGGTCAGGCGCGTGTTCGTCAATCCAACCCAACGCGAACAGATCGTTCGCGGCGTGCTCGCGATCGCGAAACTCGATTCGCGGTATGAACTCATCCCGGCCGAAATCGCACGCAAGATCACCGAGCGCGACCCGGGATCCGTGATCGTGCTCAACGCCGCGCCCGTCGCCGAAGCGAAGGACGAAGATCCCTATGCCGATTTCCAGGTGCCGGACGACCTCATCTGGTGACCGCGATACGCCTGGTGGGTGTCAGTCGGGCGGCAAAGCCGGGTTGAAGCGTACTGGGCGATCGGGCTGCTAGCCGCTGCAAACCCCGGCAGCCGTTTGCGGGCGCGGTGAAACAGCCTTCCGGCGCAGCTACCTTTACACTCTCGCCATGCCGCTAACTTTCTCCGCATCGACCCGCGCCTGGTTTGACGCCAACTTCGCCGCACCGACGCAAGTGCAGCGCGACGGTTGGGCGGCGATCGCGAGCGGTCAGCACGCGTTGCTGGTGGCGCCAACCGGGAGCGGCAAGACGCTGGCGGCGTTTCTATGGAGTATCGATCGACTGCTGCGCCTCGACCCCGCCGCGCCGGAGGGGGTGCGCGTGCTCTACGTCTCGCCGCTGAAGGCGCTGGTGTACGACGTGGAACGCAACTTGCGCGCGCCGCTGGTCGGGGTGCAGCGGGCGGCTGAGCGGCTCGGTCTGAGCGGGCGCACGCCGCGGGTGGACGTTCGCACCGGCGACACCCCGCAAAAACTCCGCCAGCAACAGCTCAAGACGCCCGCGGAAATCCTGGTGACGACGCCGGAATCGCTGTTTCTGCTGCTGGGTTCGCAGGCGCGCGAGACGCTGCGCACGGTGGACACGGTGATCGTGGACGAGATCCACGCGCTGGCGCCGACCAAGCGCGGGGTGCATCTGGCCCTGTCGCTGGAACGCTTGAGTGAACTGTGTCCGAGTGAGCCGCAACGGATCGGGCTTTCGGCGACGGTGCGGCCGCTCGACGAAGCGGCGCGGTTTCTCGCCGGCACGCGGCCGGTCGCCTGTATCGATGCCTCGGCGCCGCCGGCGCTCGATCTGCGCATCGTGGTGCCGACGCCGGACATGGAGCGGGTGGCGCAGGTGCCGCGCGCCCCGCGTGGGGGGCCGATTCTGGCTGAGTTTTACGCCCGTGAGGTGGCGCCGCAGCAGGAGCAGGGGATCTGGTCGGCGATCTATCCACGGTTGCTGGAGGAAATCGACGGGCATCGTTCAACCCTGATCTTCGTCAACAGCCGTGGACTCTGTGAACGCCTGACGCAGCGCCTGAACGAGCTGGCCGGCGAGGAGCGGGTGCGTGCCCATCACGGCAGCGTTTCGCACGAAAAGCGCGCCGAGATCGAGGACCTGTTAAAGCGCGGCGCGATTCGCGGCATCGTCGCCACCAGCTCGCTCGAACTTGGGATCGATATGGGCGCGATCGAGCAGGTCATTCTGGTCGAATCGCCGGGGGCGGTCGCGCGCGGTCTGCAACGGGTCGGGCGGGCCGGACACCAGGTGGGCGCCGTCAGCGTCGGACGGATCTATCCGAAGTTTCGTGGCGATCTGCTTGAATGCGCGGTGGTGGCGGGGCGCATGCTCACGGGCGAGATCGAGGCGATCCGGGTCCCGCGCAATGTCCTCGACGTGCTGGCGCAACAGTTGGTCGCGATGGTTTGCGACACCCCGCGCACGGTCGCGGAGCTGGAATGCGCGGTCCGCCGCGCCTGGCCGTATCGCGAACTGACCCGCGCCGCGCTCGAAGCGACGCTCGATATGTTGTCCGGGCGCTTTCCCTCCGGCGAGTTTACCGACCTGCGCGCGCAGCTGGCTTGGGATCGCGCCAGCGACACCCTCAGTCCGCGCCAAGGGGCGGCGCTTACGGTGCGGCTCAATGCCGGGACGATCCCGGATCGCGGTTTGTACGCGGTGCACCTCGGAGAGAACGGGGTACGCCTCGGCGAACTCGACGAGGAAATGGTTTTCGAGACCAAACCCGGCGACAACATTTTGCTCGGCGCGAGCACCTGGCATGTGGAACAGATCACGCGCGACCGGGTAATCGTCAGCCCGGCGCCGGGCGAGCCGGGGCGGTTGCCGTTCTGGCGCGGCGATGGTCCCGGCCGACCGCTGGAACTCGGGCGCGCGCTGGGGGCGTTCCTGCGCGAACTCGAGGCCCAGCCGCAAAGACGCGCCGCCGCCTGGCTCGCCGCGCACGCCCCGCTCGACCCCGACGCGGCGACGAATCTGGCGCGCTACGTCCAGGAACAAAAGGCCCATACCGGGACCCTGCCGAGCGATCGCGCGATCACCGTGGAGCGCTTTCGAGACGAACTCGGAGACTGGCGGGTCTGCGTCCTGTCGCCGTTCGGGGCGCGGGTCCACGCGCCGTGGGCGATGGTGCTGCAACGCCAGCTCTCGCAGGCGAGCGGGATCGAGGTGCAGACGATGTACAGCGACGACGGCATCGTGTTGCGTTGTGCCGACGTTGAGGAACTGCCGGATTTCACCCGCTTGCTGGTGCCCGATCCCGACGATGTGGACGACTGGCTGCGTGAACAACTGCCGCTGACCGCGCTGTTCGCCGCTTTGTTTCGCGAGAACGCCGCGCGTGCGCTGCTGATGCCGCGACGCCGGGCCGACGGTCGCAGCCCGCTGTGGATGCAGCGGTTGAAGGCGCAACAGTTGCTCGCCGGGGTGAGCCGGTATCCGAACTTTCCGATCGTGCTCGAAACCTACCGCCAGGCGCTGGCGGACGTGTTCGACGTCGGCGGGTTCAAGCAATTGCTGTCCGACCTGCGGACGCGGCGGGTGCGGATCGATGAGGTTGAGACCCGTAGCGCCTCACCGTTCGCGCGCTCGCTGGTGTTCGCCTATGTCGCGAATTATCTCTACGACCAGGACGCGCCGCTCGCCGAACGCAAGGCGCAAGCGCTTACGCTCGACCGCGCCTTGCTCGCCGAGCTGCTCGGCCAGGACGAGTTGCGCGAGCTGTTCGATCCGCAGGTGCTCGAAGAACTGGAGCAGGAGTTGCAACATCTGACGCCGGAGCGACGCGCGCGCGATGCCGACCAGCTGCACGATCTGTTGCGCCGGCTCGGCGATCTCGCAGTGCCGGAGGTCGCGGCGCGCACCACGTCCGCAGCGGCGCCGTGGCTGGAACGGCTGCGGGCCGAGCGGCGCGCGGTGGTGTTGCAGCTCGCCAACGGCGAGCGCTGGGTCGCGGCGGAGGATGCTGCGATGTATCGCGATGCACTGGGCGCGGTTCCGCCCAGCGGTCTCCCCGACAGTTTTCTCGTGCCGGTCGCAGACGCCCTCGAACGTCTGGTGCGGCGTTACGCCCAGTATCGCGGGCCATTTTTGGCGCGTGACCTCGCGGCGCGCTACGGGTTGCGCCCGGCGCAGGTCGAACCGGTGCTGCGCCTGCTGGAAAGTCACGGCGTTTTGGTGCGCGGCGAGATTCGACCGGGTGGGGCGGAACTCGATTGGTGCGATGCCGAGGTGCTGCGCCGGCTCAAGCGGCGGACGTTGGCACGGTTGCGCGACCAGATCGCGCCGGTGGACGGTACACAACTCGCGCGCTTTCTGCCCCTCTGGCAAGGCGTTGCGGCCGGCCGCGGCGGGCAGGAACACTTGCTGGCGGTGATTCGTCAACTGGAAGGGCTGGCGCTGCCGTGGTCAGCTTGGAGCGAGGTGGTGCTGCCGGCGCGCGTCGCAGACTTTCGTGCCGATGCGCTCGATCTGCTTGCGGCGCTGGGCGGGGTGGTCTGGGTCGGCGCGGGCGCACTTGGGGCGCGGGACGGTCGGGTCGCGCTGTATCGGCGCGAGAGTATTGCGGAACTGCTGGTGGCCCCCGACGCGGATATATTCGAGGCCTCGCCGCTGCATGCCGCACTGCTGACGCATCTGCGCGCGCGCGGGGCGTCGTTCTACCTGGAGCTGGAAGAGGCAGCACGGCGCGCGGCGCTGGCGGTGAACGCCGAGGCCTTTCGCGCCACGCTGTGGGATCTGGTCTGGGCCGGGTTGATCACCAACGACACCTTCGCGCCGTTGCGTAGTCTCGCCGCCGGGCCGCGTCCGGCGACGTCGCGTCGGGCGGTGCGACTCGCTGGCGGGCGCTGGGCGCTGGTGGAACAGCTGTGCGACCCAGCGCTGGCGCCGACGCGGCGGACGCTGGCGCAGGCCCGTCGGCTGTTGGAGCGCTATGGTGTCGTCAGCCGCGAGGCGGCCCTGGCGGAAAATCTACCGGGCGGATTCGGGCCGCTATACCCGGTATTGAAATCGCTGGAGGAGGCGGGACAGGTGCGCCGCGGATACTTCGTCGAAGGGCTGGCCGGGGCGCAGTTCGCGCTACCCGGCGCGGTGGAGCGGCTGCGCGCCGCGCGCGAGGACGAGCCACCCTTCCCCGAGGATGCGAAGGCCGCGATCCAGATTGTAGCGGCGGTCGACCCCGCGAATCCTTACGGCAGTCTGTTGCCGTGGCCGATGCGCGGCGCCGAGACCTCGGCCACGCCACGCCGGGTGAGTGGCGCCTGGGTGATTCTGCTGGCGGGGCGGCCGGTCGTGTACGCGAGCGCGCACGGGCGCCAGTTGCTGACCTTCAGCGCGCTGGCGGAGCAACCCGAGGCGACCGTGACGGCAGTGTTCGCGACCCTGCTGCGGCTGCCGCGCGGGGTGCGGCGCGGCGGGGTGGTGATCGAAAAGATCGATGGCGTGGCGGTGCGTGACTCCGCCTACCGGTCGGCGTTGCAGGCGGCCGGGTTCGTCGGGGACTATCGCGGCATGATTCCGGATCCGCGTCATGCCTGAAGGGGATACGGTTTTTCAGGTCGCGACCTTGCTGCGGCCGCGCCTGGTGGGCGAACGGATCCTGGACGCGTGGATCCGGACCGGCGAGCGCGAATGGTTGTGCGGACGGACTGTGACCGCGATCGTCGCGCGCGGCAAGCATCTGTTGATCGAGCTGGACGACGGCGTCTGCGTCCGCAGCCACCTTGGGCTCTATGGCAGTTGGCATCGCTACGCCCCGGGTGAACGCTGGCGCAAACCGCAACACCACGCCGCCCTTGCACTGTGGACGGCGACCAAGGTGGTGGTTTGTTTCCATGCGCGCGAGGTGGAATTGCTGGCCGGCACGGGCGTTCGCCAGCGAATATTGCGCGCCCGACTCGGTCCAGACCTCCTGACCGATGCACTCGCCGGCGAAGCGCTCGTGGCGCGAGCGCGGGCGTTGTTACCAGGCGCAACGCCGCTGGTGGATGTGTTGCTCGATCAGCGCGTGGCCTGCGGGGTCGGCAATGTCTATAAATCCGAGGTGTTGTTTCTGCGCCGATTGGCACCGCTGCGGCGACTCGACGCGGTCGCCGACGGCGATCTTGCCACGCTGTTCGCGTGCGCGGCCGAGCTGTTGCGACGCAATCGGGACGGTGGCCCGCGCACCACGCGTTTCGTCGCCGACGGCCGCGGCCGGTTATGGGTCTATGGCCGCCGCGAACGGCCCTGTTTCGAGTGCGGCGCGCCGGTGCGTTACGCGCGACTCGGCGCTGGCCAACGCGGGAGTTATTGGTGCGAACACTGTCAGGGCGAGTCACCGCACGGGATTTGGCGACCGCCGTCAGCGCCCGCGTAGACCGCCCAAGCGCGCCTGGATCAGGGTTTGGGCGGCTTCGCTCCAGGGTTCGCGCAGGGTTTCGATGTCCACGGGATCGCAGCGAAAGAGCGCGAAATGTTTGACCCGGGTGACGGCACCGGCACGAATCTGGGCGAAATTGGTGTCGAAGAAGTAGCCGGATCCGGACACCAGCCGGTCGTCGTCGAGCGTTATGACGCCGCCCCCGCCGTAGGTTTCGCCGCGGGCCGCGTCTTGCTCGCCCTCCCAGCGATAGATCACCTTTGGCCGCGCGCCGAGTTGGACCCCGGTCGCCACGGTGTGCCAATCGGCCAGCGGCTCGCCGACCTTGCCGTAAGCCTTGCCGTCGATGCGCGGGGTATTGGTCACCGGGTCTAAGGTGACGGTCAGATAACTCAACGCCGAGGCGTCGTCGTCGCCGGGACGCATCCGCTCCCACCAGTGCCCGGCGAATCGGCGCGTGAACCGCCACAGGGCTTGCTGTTCGTCGCGCACCCCGGGCGCCGGTTTATAGCGGATACCCACCTCTCGCATCTGGATACCGACTGCGGCGATCTGGGTCGCGAGATCGGGTCGGCGCCAATCGCCCGTTGCACCGTGGTGAAACCCGACGCACTTGACGCCGGACAGATCGGAAGCGATCCGGGTGTCGGAATCGCTGTCGACGAAAAAGAAGCAGCGCTCGCGACCGAGCCGTCCGATGAACAGCCCGAGTTCGAAAATCACGTTATCGCGCGGGAGGTTAGCGTCCTGCGTGCGCACGCGTGCGACATCGTCCGCGGTGAGTACCACGATTGCGAAATCGGCGCGGTCGAGTTCGGCTTCGAGCGACTCGATATACGATTTGCTGAACGCAAAGACGCTTTCCCGCCAAGCCTGTGCGACAAAGTGTGGCGACGCATTCAAGCCATCGGCGATCGCCACCGCGGTGCCGATCTGCTCCGACGAGGAGGCCACAAATACGCGCGGCTTTTCGCTCACAAGTACCTCGCCGCCGCAGTGACGACGGTTAAATGGGCGGACGCGGGCTTCTGGCTTGAATTTGTCATGGGTGCAAAGAAGTACGTCTGGGCGTGTAACGCTCGCGTTAGCTTTCAGGGTGATGACACCGCCCGAGCGGATAAGCGTCGCCCCGGGTCGGGCAGGCGGGCGCGGCATCCCCTGCGATTCGGGCATTTCCGCCTATCAGCATGCACCGAGCACCGCGCGGAGCGCCAGATTCCGCGTAACACGCGATCGCTCGCCGCACCGCCCTGGGTTTGGTCTACAATGGTGTAAACAACGGTGAATTCGAAGAATAACGCGGGCTTGGCATGCATCTTCGATTTTTTCTCTCATCTCCGGGTGACGTGCTCGAAGAGCGCGCGATCGCGCAACAGGTCATCGAGCAGGAGTTGCCGAAGGATCCGCTCCTGCGCGGGCAGGTAACCTGTGAGGCGGTGCGGTGGGACGATCCGAACGCGCCGGTTTCGATGCCGGCTGCGCTGACGCCGCAAGAGGCGGTCAACCGCGGCTTGGCCAAGCCTTCGCAGTGCGATGTAGTCATCGTGATCCTGTGGTCGCGCATGGGAACGCCGCTGCCCGCGGATTACCTCAAGCCGGACGGTTCTCGCTACGAGTCGGGCACCGAGTGGGAGTACGAAGATGCGCGGGGCGCCGAGGTTGCGCCGCATGTGCTGGTCTACCGCCGTACCGCAAAGGTGCAGATCGACCCGGACGATCCCGCCGCGATCGATAAACTGGAGCAGCGCAAGCGGGTGCAACGGTTCTTCGAGCGGTTCCGCAATCCGGACGGCTCGCTCGGCGGCGGCTACGTCGAATACGAAACGCCACCGGGGTTTCGCGAGCGGTTACGCACCGACCTGCGCGCATTTATCCAGCAGCGTCTGATCGAGCAGGCGCGCGAGGCGCCGCGTGCCAAGATCCGGGCGTTGCCGCCGTTTGGGGATATCGCGCGTGGGTTGCGCCAGGGCCGGGTGGTGCCATTCATCGGAGCGAGTGCGCTGTGCGCCGGTCGCCCGGCCAACGCGGTCTGGAGTCCGGCGGCGATCGGCTTCTTGCCAAGTGGCGCGGAACTCTCGCGTTTTCTCGCGGAGGACGTTGATTTTCCGAGTGCCACGGACCGTGACGATCTCGCCCGGGTGGCGTCGTTTTACGAGGCCTTCCAAACCCGCGCGACGCTGCGCGAACGCCTGCGCCAGGTTCTGAAGCCGGAAGACCTGGGTCGGTTTGCGATTCCATCGATTTACCGTTTGCTCGCGGAGGTTCCGGTACCGCAGTTGATCGTCACCGTCAACTTCGACACCTTGATCGAGCGCGCGCTGCAAGCCGCTGGCAAACCGTACGACCTGGTGGTGTACCCGGCCGATCGCAAGGATCTCGCCAACGCGGTGCTGTGGTGGCCGCACGGGGCGCGGGCACCGCGGACCCCGGCCCCCAACGAACTGGATATCGACCTCGAGACCACCACGGTGGTGTTCAAGATGCACGGTTCGGTGCAGCCCAGCGAGGAATGGGACGGGTTTGTCATCACCGAGGAGGACCATGTCGAGTTCCTCTCTCGGGTGGCTGGCAAGTCCGCGATTCCGTCGTTGTTTTCTGCCTACCTGCATGATCGCAGCCTGCTGTTTCTCGGCTGTAGCCTGGAGGACTGGAACCTCAGACTGGTGCTGCGCAGCCTTAGTCGGTACTTCTCGCGGCGGATGATGGGCGATGAGGAGGAGATTCCATCGTGGGCGATCAACGATCACCTCACCGAGCTGGAGGTCAAGCTTTGGCGCCGGCGCGGGGTCTACCCCTATCAGCTCGATCTGGATGAATTTGTCGCTGGCGTGCGCGCGCGGTGGGCGCCATGAGCGCGCCGATCGAGTGCCCCTATGTCGGCTTGCAGCCGTTTCGTGAGGCGCATCAGGCCTATTTTTTCGGCCGCGCACGCGATCAGAGGGTGATCATCGCCAACTTGCTCGCCGCACCTCTCACGGTGCTGTACGGCGCCTCGGGCGTCGGCAAGAGTTCGGTGTTGATGGCCGGGGTGTTACCCCAATTGCGCCGTGAGCGCCCGCGCACCCCGGTCGTGATGTTTCGCGACTGGGTTGGCGAGGATTTTCGCCAGCGCCTGGCGAACGCCTGCCTTGATGCGGTGTGGCAGGGCGGCGCCGTCACGGCACCGAGGCCGGAACCGGATCTGCCGTTTGACGAACTCCTCGCGCGCTGTGCCGAGGCTGCGCGCGACACCATCCTCGTGGTGTTTGACCAATTCGAGGAGTATTTTCTTTATCACCCCAAGTCGAACGATCCGGATTCGTTCGAGGCGCAATTCGCGCGCGCGGTCAATCGCGACGAGATCAACGTCGGCTTTCTGATCGCGTTGCGCGAGGACAGCCTGTCCCGCCTCGACCGTTTTCGCGAGCGCATTCCCCATCTGCTGAGTAACCGCTTGCGGCTCAAACACCTCGATGCCGAAAGTGCGATCGAGACGATTCAGGGGCCGCTGCGGGTGTGGAACACCGCGCGGACGCCGGGTCAGCCCGCGATGGAGATCGAACCGGCGCTGATCGAGGCGTTGCTGGACCAGATCCGGATCGGCCGGGTGAGTGTCGCCCGCGACGGTGCCAACACGACCTTCGATCCCGAGGAGCAGCGGGTCGAGGCGCCGTTTCTCCAACTCGTCCTGACCCGCTTGTGGGCGGTTGAAACCGAGCAGAAATCCAAGCTCCTGCGCCGCGCCACGTTCGATCGTCTGAACGGCGCGCAAGCGATTGTGCAGGGTCATCTCGACTCGGTGATGCAACGTCTCGACGCGAACGGGCAGGCGGTGTGCGCGAGCTTTTTCGACCGCCTGGTGACCCCGAGCGGCGGCAAGGTCGCCTGTGCCGAGCAGGACCTGACGCGCTGGGCCGGGGCGCTGGCGCCGCAGGTGCCGGCAGTGCTGCAAACCTTGTCGCGCGAACGCATTCTACGCACCGCGGCCGCCGCGGCCGGGCAGGGCGAAGGGACTTACTACGAGATCTACCATGACGTGCTTGCGCCGGCGATTCTCGACTGGCGGCGGGGCTTCGTCGCCAAGCAACAGCAGACGGCGGCGCTCCGGCGCTATCGCGAGGAGACCCGGCGCCGCACCCAGCGTCGCTTACAGATCGGCTTTACCGTACTCGCATTGATTGCGCTGGCGGGATGGGCCAAGTCCTTCGTTGACTCCAAACGTGCGGCTTCGAATGCGATCGCGGCACGGGTCGGCGCATTGGCGCTGACGGATGCCCCGCGCGCGCTGAAGCTCGCACTCGATGCGGTCGATGTGACCCAGCGCTGGGGCTTGCCGGTGACCCCGGCGGCCGAGGATGCGCTGCGCCAGGCGGTGCGAATGGCCGGTCAGGAGCCGCTCACCCTCGCGCTCGGCGACTGGGTCTGGGATGTCGCCTTCAGCTCCGATGGGCAGCGCTTGGCGGTCGGGTCGCGGAACGGCGCGGCGACGTTGTGGTCGGTGGCGCAGGTCAAGGCCGGGGTGCGGCGCCCGCTGCAAACCTTGCAACACGAGAGCCACGTCCGCGAAGTAGCGTTTCTCGATCACGGCGATCGTCTGTTAGCGGTTTCAGGGGATACCACCCGGCTCTGGGATGCGCTGGAGCCGGACCGAATTCGCCGGTTCGAGCAGGGTTCGAGCATTTTTCACGCGTTTGCGGTGAGCGCCGACGGTCGCTGGTTGGCGACCGCGGGGCGCGGGGAGGGCAGCGGTCAGCGACTCATCAAGCTGTGGTACTTGCTTTCGGACGACGATCAGCCGCGTCAGGTGATCGACGTTGAGGGCGCCTGGATCATGGGGCTCGCGTTCAGCCCCGATGGCTGTTGTCTCGCGACGGTGCAGGTCGAGCGCGGGCAAGTGGGACGCAGTTTTACCGAGATTTGGGACCCGTGGCAGGGGGTGCGGTTGTTGAGCGTGCCGAATCGCGTGCCGGGGGATGCCGTCACCTTCACCCCCGACGGACAGCGCATCGTGGTCGCCGGGCGCGACAACCGGGTGCGGGTGTATCGTCCGGCCGCAGGCGAATTGCCCGCAATCCTTGCCCACCGCGGCGCGGGGAACGAACTCGATGAGCCGATCCCGTGGGATGTCGACGTCCTCGCCGGGCATACCGATCGCATTCGCGACGTGACCGTAAGCCCGGACGGGACGCGCATCGCCAGCGCGAGCGGCGATCACTCAATACGGGTTTGGGATGCCCACACCAGCGCGCACTTGTTCACCCTGCGCGGTCACACCAGTTGGGTGGAATCCGTCGCCTTCAGTCCGGATGGCCGCCTGCTCGCGAGCGGCGGGCGCGATGCCGGCGTAAAACTCTGGGATATCAGCGGTCACGCCGGACCATTGCACGGTCTGGCCTTCAGTCCGGACGGAGCCCTCGTTGCGACCGCCAGTGCCGACGGCCGTGCCAAGCTATGGGATGTGAGCGGCGATCGCCCGCGGCTGACGCAAACCCTCTGTGGCCATACCGGTGAGGTCTACCGCGTCGCCTTCGACCCCAGTGGAATGCTGGTCGCGACCGCGAGTTACGACGGTACCGCGCGGTTATGGGAGCGCGCGAGCGGCCGGCCGCTACGGGTATTTCCCAAACATGCCGATCAGTTGCGCGACGTCGCCTTCAGCCCCGACGGCTGGTATCTCATCACCGCCGGTGCCGACGGCGTCGCACGGATTTACGACGTCGACGACTTGAACGGCGCCCCGCGCGCGGCGATTCTCGGCGACGGGGTGCGCGCCGCGCAGGTGCAGGCGGTCGCGTTTCATCCGACGGAGCCACGCTGGATGACCGCCGGCAGCGACGGTTCTCTGGTCTTGTGGAACCTCGCCCGCGAACGCCTCCAGGCGATCAGTCAGCCGGGTGTGAAGTTCGTCGACGTTGCCTTCAGTCCGGCCGGTGACCGTATCGCCGCGATTGCCAAGAACAGGCTCTATTTGTGGTCGAGCGAATCGTTTGGACCGGCCGCGACGCCGGTGGTCGCGGTCAGCCCCGAAGTCACCGCGCATTTCAGCCTCGCCTTCAGCCCCGACGGTCGCCAGATCGCGCTCGCAGGAATGGACGGCGCAGTGCGTCTGGTCGACGCCGCGAACGGCAACCCGCTGCGGATCGTCAGACCCCACGGCGAAGCCGTCAACCAGGCCGAGTTCAGTCCCGACGGTACCCGTATCGCCACCGCCGGCGCCGACCGCACCCTCGCGGTCGCGCCGTTACGTTTCGACGCCCTGCACGCACTCGCGCGCCGGATGAACGCCCCGGCGGAAGTCCTTTCCAATCCGGACATGAGCCCGAAGGCGGGCTCCGAGTGACCCTGATCGGCGGGACTGCTTTGCAAAATACGGCCATGTTGACGTTGCAGGTTCCGGCACGACCAGGTTCCGCTAAAGTAGACACAGCCTGACGCAAGCAGGAACCAAGGCACTGACTACACCTGCCGCTACCGCCGTCCGACAAGGTAGATCAGATGGCCGCACGGCTTGAACCTAAGCCGGCTCCGCCGGCTTTGGTTGAACGCTCCCGCGGCTGGATCGTACGGGAAAAGGAACAGGGTGAACGGATCCGCGACGTGCACGCCGGGCCGGAGGGGGCGGTGTATCTGCTGACGGACGCCCCGTGGGTCGGGTGCTGCCCGGGGGCCGTGAGTGGTCGTCAGAGTCCATTGAGACGGGCATCCACTTACCAATGACATAAACCACCCAATTTCTGTCTTTTTGGACCGCCTGCGTTAGACTGCGAAGTCACATTTGCCCCGAACATTTGCCGTATGTCCTTGGTTTCCATCGCGCTCAGTCAGCCTTCGCTACTGGACCAATGTCCCGTCACAGCCGCCGTGGAGCAGTTGTCTTGCGCGGGTGGCATTGACGAGCGGGGTGCAGTGAATACAAGGCGCGAGGTAGTCGACTTCATTCTCGATCTGTGTGGCTACACGGCGACCCAACCCTTACACACGCTGCGCCTGCTGGAACCGTCGTTCGGCTGTGGCGACTTCCTGATTCCTGCGATCGAGCGGCTGCTTCAGGCGTGGCACTCTGCCGGCGCCCCCGGCGCCCCGTTGGCCACGTTGGGGCCATGCATCCGAGCGGTGGAACTGCATCGCCCCACCTACGAGCAAACGTCTGCCGCGATTGCTCGATTGCTCACCGACACCGGCATACCCTCCGGCGCGGCACTTGTTCTGGCCGACCACTGGCTCCTGTGCGGAGACTTTCTGCTGGCCGATCTGCCCGACAATTTTGACGTGGTCGTCGGCAATCCGCCCTATGTGCGCCAAGAGCTCATTCCTCCGGTGCTTTTGGCTGAATACCGTAGCCGCTACAACACGGTATACGACCGTGCCGATCTCTACATTCCCTTCATTGAACGCTCCCTGCGAGCGCTCAAGACGGGAGGTGTACTGGGTTTTATCTGTGCAGACCGCTGGATGAAAAATCGCTACGGCGGGCCGCTGCGTGCCATGGTTGCCAAGGACTTCCATCTGCGGGTGTTTGTGGATATGAGTGATGCTCCGGCTTTTCATTCCGACGTGATCGCCTACCCGGCCGTCACCATCATTGGTCGTGAAAAGCCCGGTATCACACGCACGGCAAGCAACCCCGAGATTTCCGCCCAAGCCTTGCGCCAATTAGCGGGCGAACTGCTGAGCTCGGCGACCCAGCTCACGGCTTCTTCGGTCAAGGAAATGGTCAGCGTCACCGCTGGAACGGAACCCTGGATTCTGGACAGTTCCGATCAGATGGCCGTGCTCCGGCGTCTGGAGCGTAACTTCCCAAGGCTGGAAGAAGTGGGATGCCGGATCGGCATCGGCGTCGCCACCGGCGCCGACAAAGCCTTTATCGGGCCGTACAACGAACTCGACGTCGAAGATGACCGCAAGTTGCCGCTGGTCATGACCCGTGACATCCAGTCCGGCCGTGTTGTTTGGCGCGGCTTCGGAGTGGTCAACCCGTTCAAGGATGGCCCAGGATCGGGTCTGGTCGATCTGGCCGACTACCCGCGACTCCAGCGTTATCTGGAAGCGCGCAAGGACGCCATTACAAGGCGGCATGTCGCGCAGAAGGCACCGGCCAACTGGTACCGCACCATAGACCGCATCACCGAGTCCCTGACGAATGAGCCCAAACTGCTCATCCCGGATATCAAAGGCGAAGCCCAGATCGTCTACGACGACGGCAAGTTTTACCCGCACCATAACTTGTACTTCGTCACTTCCACCGCCTGGGATCTGCAGACGCTACAGGCGGTATTGCTATCCCGCGTCGCCCGCCTGTTCGTCGCGAGCTACTCCACCAAGATGCGCGGCGGATTCCTCCGCTTTCAGGCGCAATACCTGCGCCGCATCCGCTTGCCGAAGTGGGAGCAAGTGCCCGCGGGCTTACGGGTAGAACTTCGTTCAGCCGCGCAGGCCCTGGACATAGCGGCATGCAACCGCGCGGTATTCAAGTTGTACGGGATGACGGCTGCCGAAGCCGCGGCCCTCGGAGGAGGTGGTGAATAGCGATGGCTCTCAATCTGGTCAATTACGAGAAGAAAGCGAAAAGGGCAGTCGCTGCCTTCTGGGCCAACCGTGACGAGGCGCATAAAAGGCAGCTGGCATCTGGCAAAAGCGACCAGGGTGAGCGCGCCGGCGTGACCTCCGGCAAAAACATGGACGGGTTTCTGGATCTGATCGTCGACCTTGTGAAAGCAAACGGTCTCGCGAAAGCCGAAATCCACCACAAGCGGGCTGTGCTCACGCTGCCTGGCTACTTCCGCCCCACAAAACTCTGGGATTTGCTCGTCATCCACCGAGGCCAACTCATTGCCGCCATCGAACTCAAGAGCCAAGTGGGGCCTTCGTTCGGCAATAAACTTCAACAATCGGACTGAGGAAGCCATCGGTACGGCTCATGACTTCTGGACGGCCTACCGCGACGGTGCCTTTGGTCAACAGCCCCGACCTTTCGTGGGTTGGTTGATGCTAGTGGAAGACGCTCCCGCTTCTCGCAAGGAAGTGAAAGACAAGTCGCCGCACTTTCCTGTTTTCAAAGAATTTCAGGACACGTCGTACCTGAAGCGATATGACCTGTTGTGCCAGCGGCTGATGCAAGAGCAGCTGTACACCACAGCCGCCCTCATGACGTCACCCAGAAGCGCAAACAAGTCCGGTGAACACGCGCCCCTATCTGACATGACCAGTTTCAAGACTTTTATTACAAGCTTGGCCGGGCATGTTGCGGGCGAAGCTGCGCGACTGAGCTGAACGCTGGCGCTTGCCTTTTCTCCTCGTTACAACTTCGCTTTTGCGCCATGCGTGCTTGCATGGGTTCGCGGTTCAGCCAGATGCTGACCGCCGATTTTCAATGGATTGCCATTGGGTTAACCGAATGGCAATCCAAATTGGCTCAGTGTTGTATCGCAGATTAAATCGTCGTGCGCGGCGGCTCTTACTCCGCATTGATTTGCGTCGTATCGTTTGTAATATCGCGTGATTGCAGTAAACCCACCCCGGGCACGCGCGAGCCGGTGGAAGTCCTTTCCAAGTCCGGACATAGCCAGCAACGGATCTCTCGATTTTTAGAGCGTGATCGGGATGCTGGATAAGGTCGATCGGCAGGATGGGCTCAGTGTCGTGTTTGCGACATTCCGAGTCTGTACGCGTCGCGTTTGCTACCTTCCGCCGCTGGCGTAACCTTGCGTTATATAGCCGCTTTTTAATCGTGTGATATCTGGCGCGTAAATTGCTTATGCTCTCCGAGAAGGTCGTCGCGGGTGCGGGGCCGCGTTGACGCAAGCGAGGTTGAATGATGGCCGCAGTTGAGAATGAGCAGATCCCGAAGCACAAATCGCGATCGCGATGGCCGCTCGACTCAGGCGGTCATCGCGTCGCGATCGGGCGTACCGCGCGCACCCAACCTCCACGTACCAGCGAAGTTGCGACATGACGGGATGCCCGCCTGATGCCCCGACGCTGAGCCGTTTCATCGCCCAGATCGACACCACCCGTCCGCGCCCGCACCACAGCGCGTTGCTGGCGCTGGCCGGTAACTGCCTGCCCATGTGCGATTTTCGCTACGCCTTGACGCGCGGCGGCTGGTATCGCCCCGGGGGCGTGATTGCGGCCAACGGTACGCGAATCGCGGGTGACCTTGAGCGCTGGGCGGAGACTGAACTCGACGCCTGCGGCGGCGATATGGAGCTTTTCCTCGACCGGTTTGACGACGCTGGCTTGCTCGCGACCCGGATCACCGGCCGCACGCATTTCTTCGTTGCTGCGATCGGCGCCGCGCCGACAGAATTTCTCCAACTCGAAGTGGAGGAGCTGCAGGAGGAGATTGATCGGTCGCTCTTTACCCCAGACGATCCGCCGGCCGACCTGCAGGAGCTGATCGATCCGATCACCCCGTGCAAGGTCGCGGCGCACCCGGTCGGGCGGTCGTACTATCACTATCGCCGGCTGACCGATATTCGCCAAGTCAGCGCGAGCCTCGCGCAACCCGTAGAAGGCGAGGCGCCGCTTGCGCGTTTTCTCGACGAATGGAGCCGGAGCAGCGCGGCGCGCCGGGCGCACTTCAGCGAGCACTGGATTCTGGCATTGCGCGAGCACCATGATCGCTACCACAACCTCCAACTTTTCGCCGCGCCGATCTCGCTACACGCCCGGAAACTCAAGTCGTTTCATTGGCACCCCGAAGCCCAGGGCGTCGAACTCTCCGAACAACTCCTCGCGTTCGATCGCGCTGCCGGCTATCTCGGCGCCTGGTATTTCCACCTTGTGGCCGGTGCGCTGACGCCGCGCGCCGTTGCGTACGCGGTCCGCGCCGATCTTGAAGCGGGATTCGAATACCTCCCCGACAGCGAAGCGGCCTTGGTGCGGAACTGGGTCGAGGCGCCTTATTCGATTTGAGGCGTTGCGGGCGACGGCTGCCATGCCGACGCCGCGGGCATCGAGGTTTATCGCAGGTACGAAATGAACAAGATCGGAATTTTCTTCGGCACCCAATCCGGCACCACGCGCTTGATGGCAAAAAAGATGGCAAAGCTGCTCGGCGAGGACGCAGCCAAGCCGGTCAACGTCAATCGCACGACCGCCGCGGAGTTGCTGCGCTACGACGCACTGATTCTCGGCACGCCGAGCTACGGTATCGACCAGCTTCCCGGTCAGCGTACCGATATCGAGGACGGCAGTTGGGACGAACTCATGCCGGAACTGGCGGGCCGGAACTTGTCGGGAAAGGTGATCGCGTTGTACGGCCTGGGCGATCAGGAAAAGTACGCCGAACGTTTCGCGCATTCGCTGATCCACCTGTATCGCTGGTGTGTCGCCGGCGGCGCCACCGTGGTCGGGCAGTGGAGCACCGACGGCTACGCGTTCGCGCGTTCTCCGGCGGTGGTGGACGGCCGGTTCGTCGGGCTGGTGCTGGACCAAAGCACCCAGAGTCTGTTGACCGACGAACGCCTGACGCGCTGGATCGAACTCGTCAAGCCGCCGTTGTGGGCGAAGCTGGCCGGTTGATTGGCTAGTGGGCTTCGACTCCGCTCAGGCGGCGGGTGTGGCGGTGTCTGCGTTGAGCCAGGACAGCGCGGCTACCGCACGGCGCAATACGGAGTGGGACTTGGTTTCGGTTTCCGGATTCCAATGCACTCCATCCGGGGCACGCTCGTCGCCACAGAGGGGTGATCAGGGACAACGGTTTCCCCCTGAATTTGCTGGTATGTGTATTCGATATTAGTTATTTTGAATACAAATTGACCTCGTACTGGAGTTCGTAGCCATGTCCCGACCCACCACCCTGACCGTCCGACTCAGCGGCGCGCTCAGCGACTTCGTCGCCGCCAACGTGGGAGAGAGCGGCGCCTACGAGAACGTCAGCGAGTACATTCGAGACCTGATTCGCCGCGACAAGGAGCGCGGCGAACAACAAGCCTTCGAGCGGCTAAAGGCTGAACTGACCCAAGCCTTCGCCGCGCCCGATGCCAGCTACAAACCCCTGACCGCCGCGGAAGTGATCGCCCGCAACCAGCGCGCTGATGTCGAGTGAGTGGTTTCCAGATCCAGGAAGCTACCTCGCGGCGGCTCGACGAAATCTACCGATACACGCGCGAACGCTGGGGCACGGAGCAGGCGAACCTATACGTCACGGGGCTATTCGAGTCCTTCGCCAAGATCGCCACCCACGAAGTGCTGTCGCGCCCGGCCCCGGCCGCTTTCGGCGTGAGCGGGTATTTTTACCGATACAAAAGACACTTCGTCTACTGGAAGCCACTTGGCAACGGCGACATTGGGATTGTCACCATCCTGCACGAACGCATGCACCAGATCGAGCAATTTCGGGAGGATTTCGGCTTGTGATGGAGGGGCGGCGCGGAGCCAAGTTGAGAAAATCCTGAGTCGAGTCCGTTTTTGTCCAAAGTGATGCAGGGGGATATCGTCATGCAAGACCCCATGGTCTCGCGGCCTACCACGCCCAGCGCCACGGCGCCGGTAATTGCCCCGTCGTCCCGAACCTGAGCAAGGCGCTCGACGGCTTCGCCAGTCAGGCGACGGCGGCGCAGTAAGCCGCTGACGGGGGCGCTGCCCGCGTCGCGATGCGGCGGCAACGGAGACGCATCGCTCGCTTCGGCACATCCGGGCGGTGCGCCGAGAGCGCTTCGCTTAGCCATGGCAATTGCATCCTTACGGGTTTGGGCGTGCGAATGGGTGCCTCGCGACCATCGCCCCGGCCCTTGCGTATCCAACCTCACAAGCCAATTTGTCCAATCTGGAACGCCATGTCTCCAAACGCTTATCCCCGTTTGCGAATCCTCGCACTGTTGGTTGCCGTCGTCGGCGCCCTCACCGCGCTTGGCACGCAAACGGCTCAGGCCACCGACAATCTGGGCCCCGCACCCGAGTTCACCCACGCCGACCCCGGCGACTGGTTCAACAGTGCGCCACTCAAGCTCGCCGACCTGCGCGGCAAGGTCGTGCTGCTGGACGTGTGGACCTTCGGCTGCTGGAACTGCTACCGCTCGTTCCCCTGGCT
>CAZUJU010000034.1:0-26621 GCA_964620675.1 uncultured Thiotrichales bacterium
ATCACGCAATAAAAAATGGGCAGGGCGACAGGCATAGGGGTTTCCAAACGCTGGCATCCGAGTTCAGGGGCGCCGCGCGGCTTTATCGCGCAGCGCCCCTCGGAACGAACTGTTGGACAATCCAACTTTATTCGTTAGCTGCTCTTGTAGACCGCTGACCGATAGCCGATCTTTACGCCCATGACGACGAGCTCGTTTTCGCGGATTTCATAGACAATTCGGTAGACGCCCTGCTTTCGGCCGACGATGATGCCAGGGCCTTTGACCAACGCGGCATTATGTGTGCCAACAACGCCACTTGAGCCGAAAACTGGATAGTCACCGTCGCGCCGTTATTCGTAGCGTGCTCTGCCTTGTCGCCGATCTCGGCAAAGATGGCGGCCAGCGGGACAAGCTGCGTCTGGTAGGGCAGATCGAGCACGCGGTAAATCTGTTGCTGGCGCAGGAACTTAGCAGCTCGATCGAAGGCAGCGCTGACCGCTTCACGGTATTTCTTGTAGGCGGCCGGCGGCAGGTCAAGCAAAGATTGGCAGGTGGCACGGACAGCTGGCCAGTCGCTTTCCTTCTTGGTGGGGTCTGCTATCGCCGCGAGGCGAAGTTCCTTGGTGTGCAGTAGGGCGATGGCTTGCAGGAAGTCGGTCGAGGCCACGTTGGCCAATACGCCTCGCGCCTGTCCGGCAGCGCGGCCGAAGTTGGCGAGTCGTTTCTGGATGCCGAGCTTGAGGTCAGGGTTGTCGGCCTTATCGTCGCCGAGCCAGTCGTCGCGCAGTTTGTGGCCCTGGGCGGCATACATGGCTGTGAGCAGCTCAAAGGCATCAAGCGCCTTGCCGCCGGTGTTCACTTTCTCAAAGACAAGGCAAACGGCTTCGTGGGAGGTGTCGGCGCTAAGAGCGATGACGGGAACCTGGTATTCGGCGAAGTTCTTGAGGACGTCGTTCTTGAACTGCTTGAAGACATCGCGCATCTCCGGCTTGCCTTTGGCGATCCAGTAGTCACCGAACTCTTCCTGCCAGGTATCCCAGTTGAACGCCTGGTTCAGCGGGTACATGTGACTTTCATATTCGAGCTGGGCAGAGGACAGATCAAGTACGATGTCTTGGTCTAAGTTCTCCTTGATCTTTCGGTCTTCTGGCACCGCGAAGATCGCCGAGTCGCGGTCGGCCTCGGCATTCAGCGCCCTCTGTATGTCGATGTAGAATCATCGTTTGACCAGACGCTTCTTGGCCGTAATGGTGGAGACAACATGGCGTCGCATGCAGCCCTGATAGAGCGAGGTCATGCGTTGCTGTCGATCGAGCAGGAGCTGCTCAGGCACATTTACGGTGACAGTTTACTAAATATCCTATTTTACATCTTATTCCTTCTTCTTTGGCCCGCGTCTTTGAGGCTCTAGTGTCTTGCCGATCAATCTTTCCAACCTATCCCTCCACTCGTCGCAGCCCAAAGGCCGCCCTGTCGTCTCTGATTGCCGAATCCGTTTGAATCTTGCCTCATCGTCAGTAGAGTCTTCAAGGAGAGCAGCGAAGTCCCCATTGCGTTCAAGAATAGGCGAAGCGTTAACGAGTTTATCGTCCCTTTCCGAAAGGTGGGCAGCGACACTTGACCACGGCCAGTCTTGCGCTTGCCGCACAAGTTTTACGCGCACAGGATTCAGAGAAACGTAGCGCACTGCATTGAACAGATGGCCTTCATCCATCACAACCGATCCAAAGCGCCTTTGCCATCAATGCCCAGTCGTTCTCATGCGTGCATTGATATAGCCTGTATAGCGTCGATGAGCATCGGCAAAACTGTCACGTAAGCCATCCTTGGCTGGCCGCTTTCTCCATGGCATATACCGCCTATACACAAATATAATCAGAAAAAATCGCTTACCGAATCGTCCACACGCCTAGTAAAATTTGTTACTGCCTTCCATGCAAGCCGACTGCTTGCACCGCACTATCCGCCAACTCTAAACCTGCCTCTTCATACACATGAAACACCACATCAGCGCCATTTTTTTGCAAGATCGGTATTTCATCGGGGTACTCCACAATGGCTGCTATCTTTCCAGTAAAGCGATTACGGTCACGCAATTGCTGAATAGCGTATAAATTACCATGGTGGCTGGGCATAGCTAATACGATGACTTTCACCTGTTCACTGGTCGTGAGTTTCTCCCAAAAATCAGAATCCACCGCATCACCAGCAATGACCTGATAGCCTTCCGCTTGTAAGCGCAGCACTTTGCTTTCATCATTGTCAATGCTCAGCACTCGCATACCGTACTCATCCGTTAAACGTTGATAAGCACTGCGCCCAATCTTGCCCATGCCCATAATCACCGCATCTGCCTTGCCAAGCTCAATGGGGCGATCCGCCACATGTAAGCGCTCCGGTAAGACAGTCGGTAATAAACGATCTAGCCGGTGATAAATCGACTCGCTCATTACGTTTAAAGGTGAGGCCAGCACAAAACTAATAGCTACTGTTAAGGACAGCACCACCAGCCATTCTGCTGCAAACCAGCCTTGCGCCACCGCTAAAGCCGCGACAATCAAACCAAATTCCGAATAGTTACTCAAACTCAAAGTGGCCAAGGTTGAAGTACGATTGCGCAAGCGGAATCCACTAAAAATCAGCAAAAATAGAATACTTTTAATCGGCACCAATAGCAGCAATAGCAGCGCAAGACCCAGCAAATCCCAAGTGGGTAAAGCAATTAGACCAATCGATAGAAAAAAGCCAACCAATAATAGCTCTTTCATATAAAACAAGGATTTCGCTAATTGATTAGCCGCAGCATGGGGTGCAAGCAGCATGCCAATAATTAATGCTCCCAAATCCCCTTTCAGACCCAAAGCATCGAATAAAGCATAGCCCACACCTAAAGCAAGCAAAACACCGAATAAAATCTGCATCTCGCCATAGCCGACTTTTCCCAATAAATAGCGCAATAAGGGTGCAGCAGGAATTAATAAAAACAGTAATAATGCCCAGGGGCTTGGAATCGCGCCTGTTGAAACCGTGAGGAACAAGACTGCAAAAATGTCCTGCATAATCAGCACGCCAATCGCTAAGCGTCCATAAAACGATTGCGACTCACTACGCTCTTCAAGGACTTTGACCGCAAACACAGTACTAGAGAAAGACAGCGCAAACGACAAAAGTAACAAGGTTTGCCAACCGCTACCTTGCAATAAAGCGATACCCGTTAATTTAAACAGCGATAATAATGAAATAAGTAAGGTGCTAGATAACACCATGTGCAGCGTCGCACCCGCCCACACCTCACCCCGCAACAAGGTGCGTATATCCAGCTTTAAACCAATGGTGAACAGCAATAAGGTGACTCCTAAGTTGGCAATAGTCTCCAACGTAGGATTCAGCTCAAAGCCCAAGAAATTTAGCGCAAAACCTGCGACTAAAAAGCCCACCAAAGGTGGCAGGCGTAACAACATCGCCCCCAGCCCACCTAAAAACGCCGCAGCAATATAAGCAATATCCACGAAAAAGCCCTCTTCCTATTGTACTTGTTGATCCGTTCCTATCGTGCTCGCCATCGCCTGCTCACAAAGTTTGCAGTCTAACTGCGCACCCAACATATTACTGCGTCCTGCTTCCGTTAGCACCCAAGGCCGCTCAAACCAAGGAGGCCGATGGCGCACATGTTGATTGTGCCCACAAGCCAACTCGGCCACCCAGTGTCGCTCATCATCTCGATGAAACCCGATAATCGCCTGCTTCATGCAAAACCCAATTCATCAACGCTCAACAGCTTAAGCAAGCTGTACCACCCGTGCCTGCTGACACAACGGATAAGTCGCAATAATCTCAGCAATCGCTTCAGACATAGCTCGAACCTGAATTCCTCAGTTGCGCAATTACGGTGACAGTTTACTAATTATACTGTCTAACATCGTGTTCCCTCGTCTTTGGCCCGCGTTTTTGAGGCTTTAGTGTCTTGCCGATCAATCTTTCCAACCTATCCCTCCACTCGTCGCTGCCCAAAGGTCACCCTGTCGTCTCTGATTGCCGTAGGCGTTTGAATCTTGCCTCATCGTCAGTAGAGTCTTCAAGGAGAGCAGCGAAGTCCCCATTGCGTTCAAGAATAGGCGAAGCGTTAACGAGTTTATCGTCCCTTTCCGAAAGGTGGGCAGCGACACTTGACCACGGCCAGTCTTGCGCTTGCCGCACAAGTTTTACGCGCACAGGATTCAGAGAAACGTAGCGCACTGCATTGAACAGATGGCCTTCATCCATCACAACCGATCCAAAGCGCCTTTGCCATCAATGCCCAGTCGTTCTCATGCGTGCATTGATATAGCCTGTATAGCGTCGATGAGCATCGGCAAAACTGTCACGTAAGCCATCCTTGGCTGACGGCACGGCGATAAGGTGGACATGGTTGGGCATGAGGCAGTAGCACCCGATATCGGTCTTGGCCTTAATGGCCGCCTCGCTGAGCAAGTCGATATAAAGCCTGTAGTCTTCGTCCTCAAAGAAGACTCGATTTCGCCGGTTTCCACGCTGGGTAACGTGGTGAGGATGACCAGGAACAACGATACGGGGTAAGCGAGACATGCGCCAACAGTGGCACAATTACGTTATTTAGTGAACTGTCACCGTAATTCCAACAACCGCAGTGCCTTGCGATCGTTGGCTTCAGGAGCCTGATTCGAACTAACCGCTGCTGTCGCTCGCCTGCATGACCTGTCGAGCAAACTGCTGGAAGTTCTGCAAATGTCTGCTGCCGATGGCAAACACGATTGCCCAATCGATCTCGTCATAGTCATGCACGGCGACATTGCGGAAACCAACCGCTTTCTTCATGCTCGTTGCCGTGCCTTCGTCGATGACGTTCAGCTTTTCCAAGATGGTGAATGATTCGCCCATCGTCGCCGGGGCGGCTTCGGGCGAATCGGCGATGATATGGGTGGCTATGTCCACGCACAATTGCACCGCGCGCGTGAGATTCAGGACCACGATATCCTGAATGTCAGGATCGTCGCTCAAGGTCTGAACATCGGCCGGGAGTCTGCTCTCAACGCGCAGGACGCAGCGGCGCAGGGATTCCAGTTTCTGTGCGATTAGCTGTTGATCCACGCGTCTCTCCGGGCTTTCAGGATGCGATCGCGATAGGGGAGGAAATCCGCGACGTCCCGTAGGTGTTTCGCCAGCAGTTTGCCGTGGGCGGTGCTGTTGCCGAGGATGCGTTTGCCCTTGAAGATCTGCCCCAGCAGGGGTTCGCCCGCCATGCGCAAGTCCACCAGGTCGACCGGACGACCAAAGGCTTCCGCGAGACTGGCGATGAGCGCCGTTTTCAGGCTGGTATCCAGCGGTTTGTCGGCTTGAACCGCAAGATCGAGGTCACTTTCTGGCGTCGCTCGGCCACTGGCCAGCGAACCGAACAGAATAGCCAGTTCGATTTGCGGGTATCGCGCGAGAATTTTTTCCAATTCCTGCTCGAACTGCACTGCGTGAACCCTCCAACCACCTCGGGTGTCGATCGCCCGAGTCTAGCGTAACCCCCGTCACCACGCATGCCTTGCTGGAGTTTCCAGACTGGCTCGCGAAGCACCCATGTTGGCAGCGTGCGTCGGCCCACGGCGCACCGACCCGCGACGACTAACGGAGCCTCGATGTCTGAACACCGCATCTTCTCCACCCGCGTCGCCAGTGTGTACCCGCTCTACGTTCAGAAGGCGGAGCGCAAAGGTCGTACGAAGGACGAGGTCGATCGGATCATCCGCTGGTTGACGGGGTACACCGACGACGAGTTGCTACACAAGCTGCAAGCGGGGAGCGATTTCAGGGCCTTTTTCGGCGAGGCGCCTGCCTTGAATCCCAACTGCGCGTTGATCAAAGGCGTTGTGTGTGGTGTCCGCGTCGAGAACGTGGAAGATCCGCTGATGCGGAAGATTCGCTACCTGGACAAACTGATCGACGAGCTGGCCAAAGGCAAGGCGATGGAGAAGATCCTGCGGTGATGAGTGGTTTCAGATGCGCGGGCGCGACGAGCTTGATACCCCGACCGCCTGCTTGCAGATCAGGTTCAGGCGCCGGTTTCTCCGACCTCAAGTTTCAGCGCCTTGGGTAATTGGCCCGGTCGGGAATCAGGTTTCGGATGCCTCCTTTTGGATTTTCTACATCCCCTTTGTAACGGGGCAGGACAATCACATGTAAGTGATCGATGCTCCTTCCAGCCTCGCGGCCGTCATTGTTACCTACCGTATAGGCGTCCGGTTTGTCACCCAGAAAAGGCAGCCCCAATGCGACTTCCACGTGGTCCATGGGCCGGTCGCTCAGGTCTTCCCTGGTCATCATGCTGCGGTAAAGTTGCGCGAAGTCGGTGGCCTCTATCGCGGCCTTGACGCCATGGAGCGCATCGAAATAATCGCCTTGCTCGTCTGCGTTCAATTCGAAAATGGATGCGACATGGCGCTTGGGAATGATCAAGGCGTGCCCCGGGTTGACCGGGTGGGTATCGAAAATGCCCACGAACGACCGGTTCTCGAAAATGAACGGGTCGGCCTGGCCGCTTGAAACCTTGCAGAAATAACAGTTCTGTTCGGATGGGGTACTGGACATAGTCATTGCTCTTGCTTGGAATTGGACATTAGCCAGGTTTGACTCGGGGGTCAGGTCCGCACCACCAACACCCCCCTCCTCTCGCTCCGGATTGGCACATATACGCTTGCCGTTAGCATTGGCGCCAGCAGGCTATTCATGTCGCGCGCCGAGATCAAGTCGAACGCGCAGTCGAAGGCCAGAACGGCACGAACGCCCTTTGGCTTGATGCAGGTATTCTATCCCGGCGCGGTCGCTGCGCCGAAAATCAACCCGCTTGCCGGCGGGGCTATGAGTCTTCGCCCGATCAGCGTTGGTACTTTTAAATGAAGGTTGACATCAGATGGCCGACTGGCGC
Source organism: uncultured Thiotrichales bacterium (assembly GCA_964620675.1). GTDB lineage: Bacteria > Pseudomonadota > Gammaproteobacteria > UWMA-0217 > UWMA-0217 > CAYSFW01. The sequence goes on from CAZUJU010000034.1 coordinate 6,911, forward strand.
GAAACTTTGCAACGACTGCCGGCGGGCTTATCTATCGGCCGTTGCGGCGGCAGGAAATACCTGATCAGCAAGGAGGTTTTCGTCGCTGGCCGGGTCTCCAAGGTGTTTGCGCGCGAGCTGGGGGGGACCGATGTGGTCAGCCTGAACTATTACCTTGGGAACGGGAAGGACTGGTTGAAACCCTGCGAGATGTCGCCAGAAAAGGTTACTGGTTTCCTGGCGCACCTAAGTTTATCGAATCGAGGAGTCGTGGCTATGCTGACTTGGAACGATGTTATCCGTTTTGCCGACGACGGCAATCCTGCGCCTGACCGCGTGGTCACGAAAACGGAGGCCGAGTGGCGGGCGCAGCTGACTGAGCATCAGTATTACGTGACCCGCCAAAAGGGTACCGAACGTGCGTTCAGTTCAGGCATGTGCAACCTGTTCGAGCCGGGGCGGTACCGTTGTGTCGGTTGCGGAACGCTGCTGTTTGACGCCAATGAAAAGTTCGATTCCGGCACCGGCTGGCCCTCCTTTACCCAACCGGTCAGCGCCAATGCGATTGCGTATCACGCCGACCGTTCGCACGGCATGACCCGGGTTGAAACCACCTGCAACACCTGCCAAGCGCATCTGGGGCACGTGTTCCCGGATGGCCCAGCGCCCAGCGGCTTGCGCTACTGCATCAATGCGCTTGCGCTGCAAAAGGTGGAATCCGCGGTGGCGACGGCCACCTTCGGCGGCGGCTGCTTCTGGTGTACCGAAGCGATATTCCGCGAACTGGATGGCGTCCATTCCGTGGCAAGCGGCTACAGCGGCGGCGCGGTAGACAACCCCGCCTACCGTCAGGTCTGTAACGGCACGACCGGTCACGCCGAAGTCATCCAGGTCAAGTTCGACCCGAACGTTATCGGTTACCGCGATTTACTCGAAATCCATCTGGCAACCCATGACCCGACGACCCTGAATCGCCAGGGCGCGGACCAGGGCACCCAGTACCGCAGCGTGATTTTCGCGCACGACGACGAGCAAAGGCGGCTCGCGCAAGAAGTCCTTAAAACCGTCCAGACCGAATACACCGATCCCGTAGTGACCGAGATCGCGGATTTCGAAAAGTTCTACCCAGCGGAGGACTACCATCAGGACTATTTCAACCTGAATCCCGATGCCGGGTATTGCCAGATGGTGATCAGCCCCAAAATGCGCAAGTTCCGCGAGAAGTTCAAGGCCAAACTGGCCGGGTAGTTGCGGCAGAGGGAAAAACCGCGAATCGTCGACCGCTACGGCGGCGCGCTGAATGCGAATATGTACCCTTCGTAGCCGGATCGAGCCACTCGGTTGCGGAATCCGCTGCAAGGCGAAGCGCGCCAAACCCGGGCGGAATTAAAAACCCTCGATCGCTCCCGCTCTGCGGGCTGGCGCCGGAGCGACGTTCGTCCGGCCCCCGGCTCGGGCGTCGGCTCTGGGAGCACTCAGCGGACGCCGGCCTGTAGTCAGACCTTCGGTTTCAAACGGAGGTGGGTATGACTTTCACCATGCGGCACAGCGCCGCCTGCTGCCCGTCAATTGCGCCTATCGTGGCTGTCGCGGCAGGGGGCAGCACGGCTAAGTAATGGATTATCATGCCCCCTTGACCCAGATCATGCCTTTTTCGTGATTCAGGTTTGGATAATGCGACGTTAAGCGTAAAATCCCCCGCAATTTTGTAGGAATTAACGACTCTCAACCAACCGGAGACTCTTCATGACGTTAGGTTTGCTGTTTGCGCTCTTATGCGCATTAGGGGCCATAGGCTATGGCGCCTGGTCCGTTCGCTGGCTGCTCGACAAGCCGGAAGGCAACGCCGAGATGCGCAGCATCAGTCAGGCGATTCAGGAAGGTGCGTCCGCGTACATGAAGCGCCAGTACACGACCATCATGTTGGTGGGTGCGGTGCTGTACCTGATCATCCTGTTCGGGCTGAATCCGGCGACGGCGTTCGGCTTCGCGGTCGGCGCGGCGCTCTCCGGCCTGGCCGGATTTATCGGCATGTATGTTTCCGTACGGTCCAACGCGCGTACCGCTCAGGCCGCGTACGACGGCATGGAGGCGGCGTTCCAGGTCGCGTTCCGTGGCGGCGCGGTGACCGGAATGCTGGTCGCCGGCCTGGGTCTGATCGGGGTGGCGCTGTACTACGCGATCCTGCTGATGCTAGGCGTCGAGGATCCGATCCAACCGTTGATCGGTCTGGCGTTCGGCGGTTCGCTGATTTCGATTTTCGCCCGTCTTGGCGGCGGTATCTTCACCAAAGGCGCGGACGTCGGCGCGGACCTCGTCGGTAAGGTTGAGGCCGGCATTCCGGAGGACGACCCGCGCAACCCGGCGGTGATCGCGGATAACGTGGGCGACAACGTGGGCGATTGCGCCGGCATGGCCGCCGACCTGTTCGAAACCTACGCGGTCACCATCATCGCGACGATGTTGCTCGGTGCGCTGATGATCGGCGCCGATTCCACCGCGGTGATTTATCCGCTGGTGCTCGGCGGGGTCTCGATCCTGGCTTCGATCGCGGCGACGTTCTTCGTCAAGATTCAACCCGGCAAGCGGATCATGAGCGCGCTTTATCGCGGCGTGATCATCTCCGGCGGCCTAGCGGCTATCGCCTTCCTGCCGATCACCCGGATGCTGCTCGGCGACAGCGTGGTCATCGAGGGTGTGACCTATTCGTGGCTTTCACTCTACGGTGCGGCGCTGGTAGGGCTGGCGCTGACCGCGGCGATGGTAATGATCACCGAGTACTACACCGCGACCGAGTACAAGCCGGTGCGCCATATTGCCGAGGCCTCGCTGACGGGACACGCCACCAACATCATCGCCGGTATCGGTATTTCGATGAAGGCCACGGCGGCGCCGGTTCTGGCGGTCTGCCTTTCGATCTGGGCCTCGTATGAGATGGGTGGCCTGTACGGGATCGCGGTTGCCGCGACCTCGATGCTGTCGATGACGGGCATGATCGTTGCGCTCGACGCCTACGGACCGATCACCGACAACGCTGGCGGTATCGCCGAAATGGCCGACCTGCCTCCGGAAATCCGCAATATCACCGACCCGCTCGACGCCGTCGGCAACACCACCAAGGCGGTCACCAAGGGTTATGCGATCGGTTCTGCCGGCCTCGCGGCGCTGGTGCTGTTCGCCGATTACGCCCACCACATCGAGGGCACGGTCAACTTCTCGCTGTCGAACCACATGGTCATCATCGGCCTGTTCATCGGCGGGATGATCCCGTTCCTGTTCGGCGCGATGGCGATGGAAGCGGTCGGCCGCGCCGCCGGTGGCATCGTCAACGAGGTACGACGCCAGTTCCGCGAAATTCCGGGCATTATGGATCGCACTGCGAAACCGGATTATTCACGCGCGGTGGACATGCTGACGCAGTCCGCGATTCGCGAAATGATCGTCCCCTCGCTGTTGCCGGTCCTGATTCCGATCGTGGTTGGCCTGCTGCTCGGCAAGGAAGCACTCGGCGGTCTGCTGATCGGCGCCATCGTCACCGGCCTGTTCGTCGCGATCTCGATGACAACGGGCGGCGGCGCCTGGGATAACGCGAAGAAGTATATCGAGGATGGTCACTTCGGCGGCAAGGGTTCCGACGCGCATAAGGCGGCGGTCACCGGCGACACCGTCGGCGATCCTTACAAGGACACCGCCGGCCCCGCCATCAACCCGCTGATCAAGATCATCAACATCGTCGCGTTGTTGCTGGTCCCACTCCTGTAATTTCGCGTGCGGTTCGCGATTCCTGCTAGGGATCGCGAACCGCCACCAAGGGTCGATTCGCCCCTTGGTTCACGCGACTCGCTGCCGCGTCAGACGTTCTCAACACGTCGGCGCGGCATTTTTTTGGCAGGAATCCTCGAACCGCGCGTTGCAAACGCCGACGAATTGCGTGACGTTCGACCTGCGGGCGGGTGGTATCATCAATCCCGTATCCATAGATCAGAAGGTATCCCGAATGCGAAATCCGATTTTGATCATCACGCTAACGGCACTCGGTTTGATGGCTTGCGGCAAGCAGGACGAAGCGCCCCCCGTCAGCCCGGCGCCGGAGGTTGCGGCGGTTACCACACCGGCACAGGCCGAAGCCGCGCCGTCCGCCGCACCCGCACCCGCACCCGAATCAGCGACGCCAGCCGCAGCGACCGACGCATCCGCTGCCCCAAACAAGTACCGCACTAGCTGCGCCAGTTGCCACGGCGCAAATGGACAAGGCGTCGGCACATTCCCTCGCCTGACGGGCCAAAGCGCCGACGACGTTCAAGGCAAGCTGATGAGTTACAAGTCAAAAACCCAGGTTGGTGCGCAATCGGCATTGATGTATCCGCTCGCGGGTGCGCTCAGCGACGCCGAGATCGCCGCACTGGCGGCGCATATCGCCACCTTGACCGAGTGATGGCTACACGCACGCCCTTGTCGCAACGCGAGCACGCGTAAGCGACAGGTCGCCGAATCGATTTGGATTCGCCAGCCGGCGTAACCGGCCGCGACCCGCGCAGATTGCCTGCGGCGAACACGAACGAGGCGGGTATGCACCCGCCTCGTCACACCTCAGGATGCCACGTTTCTTACTGCGACATCAGCCATTTGGCAATGGCAGCGGCGTCTTCATCGGGCACGTTGGGCTGTGGCGGCATCGGGATTTTGCCGTACTTGCCCTTGACGCCCTTCTGGATCGCATGCGCGAGCACTTGCTCCGCGTCGGCGGTTTCCTTGTTAGCGGCAGCGATTTCTTTCCAGCTCGGACCGACCATTTTCTTTTCTGCTGCGTGACAGGTATTGCACTTGTGCTTGGTCGCGAGTTCGGCACTCGCATTGGCGGCACCGGCGAGCACGAGGAACGCGGCAGCAGTCATGACGGTAGCAATTTTCTTCATCATCGAGTGATTCCTTTGGTTTGGCGTGGACAAATCGCGAGCGATTCGCGTTTGAAAGATAGTTGGGGTTTGGCGCGGGTGTACATGACTTAAATCAATGAATCGGGGTGCCGAAATACCGCACCCGCAGTTCATTGATGAAGTCCGGACGTGAGCTGTGGCGAATCGGCGCGCAACCCCGGCTCGATCTGAGCACAGCCCGAGCCGAGCCGCAAGCCCATGTCGCCGTCCACCGGCAGCCCTTCCCGCGCGGCCAGACTGCATTGCAGATCAATCACCTGTGACAACAACTGAAGCGCACGGTTGCCGCGGTAGGTATCGCGCATCTGGTGCGCCAACTCGGTGTAGCGACACAGTTCGGTCTCGGCGAGTTGGGCATCCATCAACAGCAGCCGGGCCGCTTCCGGTGCGAACACTGAGGCGTTCTGGACCGCGCGCTCGAGGTAGCTCACCCCGAGATACCGATCGCCGGTGAAATTCACGAGCTTCAGCGCCAACTTCTGATCGTCAGGGACGGAACCGGCGACCACTTCGAACATACCGAGCAACACGTAGGCATCGCCCAGATCGGGCCGCGCCGCGATCAGCGCCCCCAGCGTTTCGCGCCCCGCGCTGGCGGCACCGTAGGCACGGATCGATTGCGCCCTGGCGGCATGAATCAGTGACTTGTAAGCCTGCGCCAGCCCGAGCGCGAGCACTTGGTCTTCGCTGGCGCTACTCAGATCGCGATCGGCATTGCGATCGATGATGCGCTCGAACAACGCCAGCGCCTGATCCCAGAACGGCTGGCGATCAAGGCGGTCGTTCACATAGGGTTTGGCCATTTCGGTCAACGCACGAAACACATCGAGTAAAGGTTGCCCGGGCTCGCGCGCAGCCCAGCCATTCACGAGGCTTTCGGCACGGGCGATATCGAGGTTGATGATGCTGTCGACGACGGCACGGCCCGGATGAACTTCGGCGCACCCCTGGGCATGCGCCGGGCTCATCGCGAGCCCGGCCAGGACGACCGCACAAGTAACGATTCGTTTGACAGGTTTCAATTTTGCGCCCCCACGCAGACCTTCTCTTGGAGAGTTTAGCAACGCAAACGCCGTTTAGCTGCGTCGAATCGAATCTGACACAAGGATTTACGGATTACGCGAGGCTGGCGAGATAGCGCTCGACAGCCTCCGCGACCGTGATTTCGCGTGCTTTGATGGGGTGCAGATAGCGCCACATCATTGGGCCGACGTGCATACGAGCATCCTGCATCTCGCGGTAAATCACCCGCGCCATCGGGCCGCATTCGTCGAGAAACCCGCTGTCGCCGAAATCGCGGCGGGCCTGTTCGCCATCGAACGCCACCCGCACGATTTCGACCTGCCACGCCCCCCGCGCGTACTCGCAACGTCCATAAGCCGCGCGGGGATCGCCGTCGAGCGGTTGCCCGACCGAACCGGTGTTGACCACCCACTCGCCGCTAAAACGCCGCAACATCGGGCGGTGCGTATGCGACGCCACAAACAGCGCGCGCGGATCGCCGAGCTTTGCGATCAGGTCGGCGTCGCTGGTCTCCGGCCTGATTCCGTCCCGATTACCGAGCCGCGAACCGTGCGTGACATGGACCGTAGAGCCGCCTTCGAGCGCCGTCAAATCGAGGTGATCGCGCCAGCCCCGCAGGGTGTCGACCTCGGCGCCGAGTTGCCGCGCGGTCCAGCTGGCGAAGACGCTGAGGTCATAGGTCGGCGCCTCCGGATCCGGCGGATCATCGACACACCCCAGGACGAAGGTTTCGTGATTGCCGGTCAACAGATGGGCTGCGGGAAACGCCTCGCGCAGCATTTGCAGGCAACGCAGGCTGTACGGGCCGCGGCTCACCAGGTCGCCGTTGACGATCACCGTATCGGGGCGCCAGGCGTTTATGTCGTCAAGCACCGCGCCCAATGCGGGTACGTTGCCGTGGACATCGGATAACACTGCGATTTTCATTTGGGTGGGTCGTTTGGAACCAGCGCGGCGTTACCGCGAACGAGCGGCCTGCCAACGCCGGAACGGTAATCCACCGCCGACGCGCGAGCAACCGTACCGCGCCCCCGCTGGGGCCATTGCGTGGGTCATCCCCGACGCGATCAATCCTCCGAATCGATGGGCGACACCAGCTCGATCTCGTACAACTCGGGCCAGCACTTGCCGGCGACGATCAGGCGCTGGGTGGCCTCGCGCCAGGCGATGCCATTGAGCACGCAACGGTCGTGCGTCGCCACCGGCAGCGGATTCAGCCCGGTGAGATTGATCCAGCCCAATACCTCGCCGTTCAACGGATCGATCCGGGCGATCAGGTCGGTGCGCCAGAGGTTGGCCAGAATTTCGCCGTTCACGTACTCGAGTTCGTTCAACGACCCGAGCGGTTCGCCCGCATCGGCCACCACCAGGTGACGCACGGTCTTGACGCTGACCGGGTCGAGGAAGCGCAACGTTGCGCTGCCATCGCTCAGTACGAGTTGCTCGCCGAAGGTTGTCAGGCCCCAGCCGATAACTGGAAACTCGATCGAGCGAACCGGCTTCAGGTCATCGCTGCGGTAAAGATATCCCTGCGGCGAGCTGAAGGTCGCCTGATACACGTAATCCCCGTATAGCGCGATCCCCTCGCCGAATATCCGGCCATCGAGCCGATGCAGGCTGAGCAGGCGTCCGCTCACCAGCTCCGAGCGTGTCAACCGCGACGCGTTAAGCAGCCCGGTGCTTTCGTAAAGGATCTCGCCGCGCAACACGAGCCCCTGCGTGAACGCGGTGGGATCATGCGGAAAGCGGTCGGTGATGCGGTAGCCGGCAATCGGCTTTTGGGTGCGCCCCAGCAGTTGCGCCTGATCCAGCAATGGCGGCAGGTCCGCGTTGGGATTGGCACCCGCCACGCCGGCCAGTAGCAACCCCATCACCCAGAACATCCACCGCGGCATCGCACTCAGAGCCTGTGAAAAAATCCCCGATCGTCGCGAGGGCGACCCTGGGCGTGGTGAACAAGGCGCAAGAGGCCCGAAATCGGGGCGTGTAGCCGGCCTACATGACCCGATTTCGGGCCTCTTGCAACGCAGGACACCGCGTTCAGGGGCGTCCGCAGTAGATCGCGGGATATTTTCACAGGCTCTCATGCGCTGTCACCGCCAGCGCGTTCAGCGACGACGCCGATGGCCATCACGCCTTCGGCAAAGTGACACCCTGCTGTCCCATGTACTTGCCGCCCCGATCCTTGTACGAGGTTTCGCAGAGCTCATCCGATTCGAGAAACAACATCTGCGCCACGCCTTCGTTGGCGTAGATCTTCGCCGGCAATGGCGTGGTGTTGGAAAACTCCAGCGTGACGTGACCTTCCCACTCGGGTTCCAGCGGGGTCACATTGACGATGATGCCGCAACGCGCATAAGTCGATTTACCGAGACAGATGGTCAACACCTTGCGCGGAATGCGGAAGTACTCGACCGTACGCGCCAACGCGAACGAATTCGGCGGGATGATGCAAACCTCGCCCCTGAAATCGACGAAGCTGGTCGACGAAAAATTCTTCGGATCGACGACTGCTGAATTGATGTTGGTAAAGATCTTGAATTCGTCGGCGCAGCGGACGTCGTAACCGTAACTCGAGGTCCCGTAGGACACAATCGCACCGCCGTCGCGCTGGCGCACCTGCCCGGCCTCGAAGGGCTCGATCATGCCGTGCTCGGCCGCCATACGGCGGATCCACTTGTCCGATTTGATACTCATAGGGATGCTTGGGCGTGACGTGGCGTCCGGGACGCCCGATTATCCACGCACTCGCGCTCACCGCAAGGTCGGTGCTCCGTCAAAGCATCAGGAGCCAGAGCCCACCCATGCACAGCCAGGCGTAAACGGCACCACGAAAGTAGGGCAGGATCATCAGCGCACCTCCCGGTTCAACTGCGGCGGGCGGCGAACGCGCGCGCAGTCGTGCTTGTTTTGGTTATGTCAGGCGCAGGCAGGGTACGCCCCGAGTTCTCCGAACCGCAATGCCGAGGCGACCCGCAGCGGGAATCACCCCGACGGACCGTGTTCAGTAATCCAGGCCGATCAATCCGCGCGCGGCAAACGTGGAATCGCAGCCAGCAGACGTTGCGTATACGGATGCGCCGGCGCTTCGAAGAGTTGCGCCACCGGGGCCGTTTCGACCACTGAACCGTGGTGCAGCACCAGCACCCGCTGGCAGAGGTGGCGCACCACGTTGAGATCGTGCGAGATGAAGATCAGCGCAAGGCCGTGACGCGCGCGCAGATCGAGCAGCAAATTGATGATTTGGGCCTGAACCGAGACGTCGAGGGCGCTCACCGGTTCATCGCAGATCACCAGTTGCGGTTCGCACACCAGCGCACGGGCGATGCCGACCCGCTGACATTGTCCGCCCGAGAATTCATGCGGGTAACGATTGGCTTGCTCCGCCGCCAGCCCGACCTGCTCCAGCATCGCGGCGACCCGCCCCCGACGCTGCGGACCTGACAACTCCGGGCGCAGATACCGCAGCGGCTCAGCCACGCTCTCGCCCACCGTGAGGCGCGGGTTCAGCGCATCGAGCGGATCCTGAAACACGCACTGCACCTGGCGCCGAAAGGCGCGCAGACGCTCACCCCCGAGTGTCGCCAAGTCCGATCCCTGCCAATACATCCCGCCCGCGCTCACCGCGATCAGTTGCAGGATTGCGCGCGCCAGGGTCGATTTTCCCGAGCCGGACTCACCCACCACCCCCAGCGTCTCACCCGCCGCAAGCGTCAACGACACCTCGCGCAGGGCATGCAAAACCTCACCGTTCGGCAACCGGTAGTCGACCGAGCACCCGCGCACTTCCAGCAATGGCGACCCTGTCATGGCGCGACGCTCGCATGGCATGCAACGGCATGACCCGGCGCACAGCTGCATAAACTTGGCGCCTGCACACTACAGATCGGCAGCACCGCTGAACAACGCGGCCGAAATGCACACCCCGACGGCAATGCACGCGGATTCGGCGGCTGCCCCGGAATGCTAGGCAGTCGCCCCGACGTCGGTGCCGCTACCGCGGGACTGGCGGCCAACAGTCCACGGGTGTACGGATGGCGCGGCGCACGCAGCACCTCAGCCGTTGCGCCTTGCTCGACAATCCGCCCCGCGTACAACACCGCCAGCCGCTCGCACACCCCCGCGACCAGTCCGAGATCGTGCGAGATCAGCACCAACGCCGCACCTCGCGACCGTCGCGAGTCTTGCAGCAAGGCCATGATTTCGGCCTGTACCGTCACATCGAGCGCGGTAGTCGGCTCATCCGCGATCAACAACTCCGGCCCGCACAGCAACGCCATCGCGATCAGCACCCGCTGACGCTGCCCGCCCGAGAGTTGATGCGGATACTGTTGCAGGCGGCGCGCAGGATCGGGAATCCGCACCGCCTCTAGCATCGCCGCCGCTTGCCGCCACGCCTCGCGGTGATCGAGCCCGCGATGCACCTGCAACACCTCGGTGAGCTGGCAGCCGATGCTGAGATACGGATTCAGCGCGCTCATCGGATCCTGAAACACCATTCCAATCCGATCGCCCCGAAGGCGATTCAGCACCCGTGGCGCGCGGCCAAGCAGCTCCTCGCCGGCGTAACGCACGCTGCCGGTCGCGCGACCGTTGGGCGGTAAAAGCCCCAGCGCGGCCTGGAAAATCTGGCTCTTGCCCGCGCCGGACTCGCCCACCAGCGCGAGACTTTCGCCCGCGCGCAATTCCAGATCGACCCCGCGCACCGCCGGCACGAGCCCTTCCGGCGTCGCGAAATCGACTCGCAAATCTGCCAGTGTGAGCAACGCGGCGTTCAAGCTGGAGGCCTCTGAGCCTGTGAAAAAATCCCTGATCGTCGCGAGGGCGACCCTGAGCGTGGTGAACAAGGCGCGAGAGGCCCGAAATCGGGAAGTGTAGCAGGCCTACATGACCCGATTTCGGGCCTCTTGCAACGCAGGACACCGCGCCCAGGGGCGTCCGCAGTAGATCGCGGGATATTTTCACAGGCGCTCAGTTGCCCGTGGATGCTTTCTAGCGTCGCCGCGTGAGTACCGGTGAATGGGCCAATCGACCCATTCACCTTTTGGGGGAAATACCGGCCACCACGGAGCGGGCTTGCCCGCGATTGCAACCGTCGCATCGCGGGCAAGCCCGCTCCGTCGGCACCTTCAACGGAGGAAAGTAGGTTCACAGGCCGGGCCCTCCTTGCGACGAACCGGGCACGTATCCGAAGCAACCTAGCATCAGCGCTCCCTCGGATCCAACGCATCGCGCAGACCGTCGCCGAGAAAATTCAAGGCGAACAGCGTCACCGCGAGAAACCCCGCCGGGATCAATAACGCCCACGGCGCCAACTCCATGTTTTCCGCGCCCTCAGCGATCAAAACGCCCCAACTGGTCATCGGCTCCTGCACCCCAAGCCCGAGAAAACTCAGGAACGACTCCAGCAGAATCACCTGCGGTACGGTCAAGGTGGCGTACACGATCACCGGCCCGAGGGTGTTCGGAATGATGTGCCGGCGGATGATCGCAAACGGCCCTGCCCCGGCGAGCCGCGCCGCCTCGACGAACGCCCGCCCTTTCAGCGACAACGTCTGCCCGCGCACGATCCGCGCCATCGTCAGCCATTCCACCGCCCCGATCGCGAGAAAGATCAGCCATAAGCTGCGGCCGAACCAGACCATCAGCAGAATCACGAAAAACATGAACGGCAGCGCGTACAACACATCGACAAAACGCATCATTACCGCATCGGCGCGGCCGCCGAGATAGCCCGCCGTGGCCCCCCAGGTGACGCCGATCGCAAGACTCACCGCGGTTGCGAGCAAGCCGACCAGCAGCGAAATCCGTCCGCCTTCGAGGGTGCGCACGAATAGGTCGCGTCCCATCGCATCAGTCCCGAACCAATGCGCTTCCCCGCTGCCCGGCGCGCTCGCCATGTGCGCCCAATCGATCTCGTCGAGCGCCCACGAACTCAACAGCGGACCGACCAACACCGCCACCGTGACCGCGCCAAGCACGAACATGCTCAACAGCGCCGCGCGGTGGCGTCGCAACCGCACCCACGCGATCCGCCAGTGCCCGACCGCCTGCGCGTACCCCTGCGTCGGGCCGGTTTCAGCGCGCATCGCGCACCCGCGGATCGAGCCAGGCGTACACCAGATCCACCACCAGATTCAGCAGCACGATCAACACCCCGTAAAACACCACCACCCCCATGACCAGGGTGTAATCGCGATTCAACGCACCCTGCACAAAATAGCGCCCGATACCCGGGATGCCAAAGATCTGTTCAACCACCACCGACCCGGTGACGATCGCCGCGGTCGCCGGGCCGAGGTACGACACCACCGGCAACAACGTCGCCCGCGACGCGTGACGCCAAACGATCAACCGGGTCGGCAAGCCCTTGGCGCGCGCGGTGCGGATGTAAGGCGCGCCGAGCGTTTCGATCAGACTGGCGCGGGTCAGACGAGCGACATACGCGATCTGCGGCAAGGCGAGCGCAATCACCGGCAACACGCGATAGCGCAGCGTACCGTCGCCCCACCCCCCGACCGGCAGCCACGCGAGATAGACCCCAAACACCAGACTCAACACCGGCGCCACCACAAAATTCGGTACCGCGATACCCGTCATCGCCACGGCCATCACCGCGTGATCGATCCACCCGTTGCGCCGCAACCCTGCAATCATGCCAAGCGCAACCCCGAATGTTATCGCGACCGCCATCGCCGCCGCGCCCAGTTGCAGCGACACCGGAAAACCGCTCCAGATCAGATCGCTCACGCTGTGGTCAAGGTACTTGAACGACGGCCCGAAATCGCCACGCAACAGATCCAACAGGTAGCGCCCGAACTGCAGCGGCAGCGGTTCGTCGAGATGAAACGCGCGGTCGAGATTCGCCGCGATCTCCGGCGGGACCGGGCGCTCGCGGTCAAACGGCCCGCCCGGCGCGAGCCGGATCAGGAAAAAGGCAATCGCGACGATCGCGAACAGGGTCGGGATCGTGCTGAGCAAGCGGCGAGTCAGATAGCGCGACATGGTCTCGGTTCAGTCTCCGGCTCGGGTGTCATCCAACGGCGGGGGGGTCGCCCGAACGTCGGCGGGCGCTCGATTATGCGTTAGAGCCTGTGAAAAAATCCCCGATTGTCGCGAGGGCGACCCTGAGCGTGGTGAACAAGGCGCAAGAGGACTGAGATCGGGGCGTGCAGTCGACCTACATGACCCGATTTCTGGCCTCTTGCAACGCTATACACCGCGTCCAGGGGCGTCCGCAGTAGATTGCGGGATATTTTCACAGGCGCTCAGGTGCACGCGATTCTGGCGTCGCCGAGCGAAGTGCACGCGCGTGTCAGTGACCGGGCGCGGCCGGCGCCGATGCCGCGAGCACCGCGGCGGTGGCCTCAGCCGGCGGCAGGTGCAGCGTCAACTGATTGAACGGAATCACCCAGGCGTGAAGATTACAAGCCTCGACGATTGCGCGCTGCAGGAACCGCCGGATCGCCCAGTAATCTCCCGCCGCAGCGCCGTCGAACACCCCGACTACAAGGAGGTTGAGCGACGAACTGGCGGCCTCGTTGAAATCGACGATCAGATCTTTCAGTTGACTGTGAAACGCCTGCTCCGCAAGCCGCGCCTCAAGGTGAGTGCGCAGTTGCTGCGGAACGCGCGTCAGGATCTCCCCTTGCAGCGCGTAGTCGAGCCCGAAGGTGATCGGGACTGCAAAGCCTTCGACCGACAAGTTGCGCGGGTGTTGCGCGAGGTAATCCGCCACCGACCAGGTCTTTACCGCACCGGCGACCACCATCTGCACCATCTCCGGGGTCTGCAACAGCACCCGCCCGAACAGATCGCCATCGAGCAGCACGAAATCCCCGTCGCGGCTCGGAAACCAGGGCTCCTCCTTCACGAACTGACGCGACTGCAAGCTCGCCATCTCGCTGATCGGCACCCGAATGGTGCCACCCCGCAGCAGCGGGTTTTGGAGCGTGGAAAACACGTTGAGCGATTTGATTCGCCACGGAATGCCGTTGTACACCACCCGCTCGCCTTCGCGCACACCGCCCATATTGAGCAGGATCCGCATCTCGTCGATGTAGCGCGGCAAGGAGTGGCGCAAGGCCAACACGAAACCGAACAGAAACAGGATCAACAGGCCGAGAATCAACCAGTCGCCCCGGATCGACAACACCACCATCGCGGCCAGCAGCGCCAACACCAACGACAGCAGGCGCAAAAACATCGCACCGGCGCGCGAAAAACGTCCGCGATGCGAGTCGGCACGGCGGTTTTGCAGGCGATTGTAGACGCGGGCAAGCCCGGCGAACGCGACAAAAGTCGTGGCGAAGGCGGTCAACGCGAGCGCGATATTCAAGCCACGCCCGGCAAAGAACTCACGCAACGCCTCGCGAATTCCGCCGCCGAGTTCGTCCTCGGGCTCCAGCAGGCGCTGCAGTTGCGTATCGACCCGCTGCAGCGATCCCTGAGCGTCGGCGCGGTGGCTCTGCCACTCCCGCGTCACCCGCGTGAGTGCATCGCGTACCGCGGTCGATTCCGTCGCCTCGCTCGCCGTCGTGATCCGGACCAGAACGCGATCGGCGCGCTCGACGCGGTCCGAATACAGCTCGCGCTCGCTGCGCAGGCGCTCGATCGTGCGCGGCCGTTCGGTCATCCGTTTGAGCTCTTCGAGCAACGGCCGCACCACGTCCTCGATCTCGGCTTTCCAGTCAAAGGGCTTGATCTCGGCTTCGCCCTCCAGCGTCGCCAACGTGGCCCCGCCGGTCGCGATCTCCTCGAACGCAGTGCGCAGCTCGTTCAGCCGGCGTCCGATGCGTTTATCGTCCTCGGCGATCGCATCCGCTTCCGTACCGGCCGGGGTGGCTTTCAACCGTTTGTTCAACTCGACCCGCTCCGCCTCGGCCCCCTTGATCGATTCCAGGATCGCCGCGAGGCGTTCTTCGAGCGCCGGGCGGACGACCGCTGGAGTGACGCTTTCCACGCGTGGTTCCGAGCCGGGTGACGTCGCGACTTCGTCGGCACGTGCCGGCCCGGCCGCGAAGGCTACAACCAGCACGACCCAGTAACCCAACCCGTGCAACCTTGATCCGATATTCAACAACTGCATCCCGTACTCGATAAGCTTCCTGTTGCAACCACCGGCGCAAGCTGGCGGTACTGAATCACATACCCGTGCACGACGCGCCACGCTCAAGTTTCAACCGTGTTGCGTAAGGCGCGACTGCGACGCCTCGCGCCTGCCTCGCGACGCGTTACCGGCGAATTCTACCCGCCGCACCGCGTCGGCGCAGTTTCAGCGCCGCGCGGTCGGGTCTTGCCGGCCAAGCGCGCGGCGCGGCGCCTTTGCCCGCACACTTGGCCGGGCCGAACCCGCACTTACGCCCCATGCAAAATCCAACACAGTGTGATTTGATAGGACTCCGCACTTTCACTGTCAGGAGATCACGATGGGCCTGCCGCTTAAAGATCGTCACTATCACACCTATGGCGACTACCTGACCTGGCCGGACGACGTTCGCTACGAGCTCATCGACGGCGAGGCTTACCTGATGGCACCGCCCGGGCCCGACCTTGCTCACCAGGATATTGCAGGCGAGGTCTATTATCAGGTTCGCCAGGCATTGGAGGGCAAACCGTGTCGCGTGTTCGTCGCCCTGGTGGATGTCCGTCTGCCCAAGGGTAACGAAGCCAACGAGGCCATCGACACCGTTGTGCAACCCGATGTGTTGGTGGTCTGCGACGAATCCAAACTCGACCGCCGCGGCGTTCGCGGAGCGCCGGATTGGGTGGTCGAAGTGCCGTCCCCCACGACCGCGGGACACGATCAAGTGAAAAAGCGCCGCATCTACGAACGCCACGGCGTGCGGGAATACTGGCTGATTCACCCGATGGACCGCGTGCTGACCATTTACCGCCTGCTCGGCAACGAATACGGCAAACCCGACGTGCAGGAATTGAGCGGCGAAAGCGCAATCGGCGTTTTACCAGGCGTCACGATCGCCTGGGACGCGTTGGTTGCGCGCTTACCGGCGCCGCAGTATTAATTTCCGGCGAAGTTACGCCACTATCCCAGGCGGCTACCACCCGACCTCGGTTTGCGGCGCGAAATCACCACGGCTCGCGACACCGCGTAAAACGCAGGCGTGTGGGCGAGCGCTCAATGGCGTTGGAGAATTTTTCGACGTCGGTCAATGGGCTGGGCGAAACGCATGTCACGCGCGGCTCAAAACGAGCGGATGTTCCATCTCACGCACAAGATCAATGGGCTCCAACCGTAGCCGCACTTACGGGTCACCGCGCCCAACGCGCGCACCAAAACGGCGAACGATTGCGCCAGCCGGTTCGAGCGCATCGATCGCGGCAGCGCTTTTCCCCGCCTGCCAAAATGCCTCGCCAGCGGCGGTTTCGAATAACGCACGCTTGAGCTTCCACGCCGATTGGAGCGTATAGGCGAGACGCATCCAGTGTTTCGTGCGCGGCCCCTGCAACAGTCGGCGCGCGAGCGGCCCAGCGGTGAGTCCCTGCTGTGCGATATTGGGTGTTCGGATAATGGAAACCGGCACGCCGGTCACGCGTTCGCTCAGTACGATATCGGTCTCGCGCGCCGCGATAATCGCCTGCTTATAGGCCGCACTTGCAGTGCATTCGGGCGTCGCGATAAAGCGCGTGCCGAGTTGACAGCCGGCATATCCGAGCTCGATCGCGGCGGCGAATTGATCGGCTGAACCGATTCCGCCGGCACAGATTTTCGGAACGTCAAACTCGGCCAGGCATTCGAGCAATTCGAATTCCGAATGCGTTCCGGCATGACCGCCAGCGCGGCGATTGACCGCGATTAATCCCTGCACGCCCGCATCGAGCGCCTTAACTGCCCATTTATGCTCGGTGACGTCGTGATACACCACACCACCCGCCGCTACCACGCGTTGAACCACCCAGCGAGGATTGCCAAGCGACGTGATGAAAAACCGTACCCCCTCCTCCAGCGCAACATCAACCCACTGCACCATGCGTTCCAGATAGCGTTTCGAGGAATTTTCGATCAAGGCGTTAAAGCCGATCGGGCACTCGGTCAAGGTGCGGATCCGACGCAACCCGGCGCGAAAGGCGCAGCCATGCACAAAGGTGAGCGACACCGGCTGCACCACACCGAGCCCGCCCGCCGCCGACACCGCCGCGACCAATTCGGGATTTGAGCATGGGTACATCGGCCCGCAGATCAGCGGCACGGCCACCCCGGTGTGATCGAGAAATCGACCATCGCGCAGCACGACGCGCTTTTCATCCGTGTCCATCGCGCGACCCCGGGCGCCAGCGCACGACGACCGTCGCCACGACGTCACCTACCGCGTCGCGAATTCTGCCGCAGGCACGCCATGTCGAATGCAAGCGACGCTCGGGCACCGAACTGGAGTGAAATGCGATCACCCGGAAAGCATAGATCAGGCGAACCCGGCGTGCAGAAAGTCGTACCGATCGGCGCTGCGCGGCGGGGCGTTGGCGCGCGGGGTAAATTGCTTACCGACCCATTATTCTCGCGCACACCTACTGTTTCACCACGATCCCCGCAAACCCGAGAGGCGCCTGACCAACCCAATCGCCGCGGGCGCGGCGACTGAACGACAACCCGACTTTAATCGACGTTGTTGAACGACTGTTCCGGCGCAATCGTCAACGCAACGCTTGCGATGGTCACCGGCTTGTCACCAACGAATTCATACAACACCCACAACCCCTCTTCGTTGCGGCGGAAGATCTCGGTACGGCGGTGCTCGGGATCGATCAGCACGTATTCCTTAAGGCTATCAAGGGTGCGATAGGCGGCGAATTTCGCGCCGCGGTCGTACCCCTGCGTGGAATCGGAGAGCACCTCAACGATCAGCGCGGGGGATTCGAGATACAGATCAGCTTTATGGTCCGACTCTTCACACGTGACCATGACATCGGGGTAGAAGAACGCGTTCGCGGCGCGCACGTGCAGTTTCATGTCAGATATATACGGACGGCACCGCGCGCCATCCAGATGGATCTTGAGCGCCGTAGCGACATTGAGCGCGATTTCGTTGTGCCGTCGGGTTGCACCCACCATCGCGAACACCTCGCCATTGAGGTACTCGTTCTTGGTCGGCTGCTCGTTCTCCCAGGCAAGGTAGTCGGTGACTGAGAAATGTTTGACTGCGGGAAGCGCCATGTAACGGCTCCTATGTGTGCATTGATTTCGATTGTAGCAAGCCGGCGCACGGTGTGCCGATGCCGCAGCGGCGCGGACCTCCGTGACACGCCGCAGGTGCGACCACGCAACCTGCAGCTCCGCCTTCGATTGACGCCGGTTGCGCAAATAGCCCGCGAATTCGCCCTGGCATGACGGGCTGCGGCGCCAATTACCCTGCAAACTATCGACCACGCATAGCCCGATGTCGCGTCCACGTGGGTCGAGCAAGTGCGAGCATCGGCAAAGCTTGCTAAGTTCAAACTCATGGCCCCTCACCCCAGCGCCACTGGCCCCGCAACATGAAAACGCCACCGGAAACTCTGTTACGACAAATGTTCGCCGCCGCGATCGCCTCAGCACAGCCTGAGGTTTGCGTGCCGCGGCATTTACCTCAGCCGCCCGCGGGCCGCGTGATCGTGATCGGCGCCGGTAAGGCCTCCGCGGCAATGGCGAGCACCTTCGAACGCCATTGGCAAGGCCCGGTCGAAGGCCTGGTCGTTACCCGCTACGGCTACCAGGTGCCGTGCGCATCGATAGAGATTGTCGAGGCGGCGCACCCGGTGCCGGACGCGGCCGGCCTCGCTGCGGCCGAACGCATGCTCGAACGGGTCGCCGGACTGAGCGCCGATGATCTTGTGGTCTGCCTGATTTCCGGTGGCGGCTCGGCACTCCTGCCCCTGCCGCTCGCGGGTCTGACGCTGGCGGACAAGCAGGCCGTCAACCGCGCACTGTTGCGCTGTGGCGCCTCGATCTCGGAAATGAACTGCGTGCGCCGCCACCTTTCGGCGATCAAGGGCGGGCGGCTGGCCGCGGCCTGCAACCCGGCCCGGGTCGTCAACCTGCTGCTTTCCGACGTGCCGGGCGATGACCCGATCGACATCGCCTCCGGTCCAACCGTGGCCGATCCCACCGACTGCGCCGACGCCCTGGCGATCATCGAGCGCTACCGGATCGAACTGCCGCCCGGGGTGCGCGACGCGCTCACCAGCGGACGCGGCGAAACCGTCAAACCCGGCGACGAACGCCTCGCTGGCGTCGAGACGCATCTGATCGCCACCCCACTACACGCGCTCCAGGCAGCGGCCGCGGTCGCGCGGCAGGCCGGCATCAACGCACACATCCTCGGCGACCGCATCGAAGGCGAGGCGCGTGAGGTCGGCAAAGTCATGGCCGGCATCGCGCTGCACGTGGCCACGCACCACCAGCCGTTCACGCCGCCTTGCGTGCTCCTTTCCGGCGGCGAAACCACCGTCACGCTGCGCGGCGACGGCCGCGGCGGGCGCAACGTCGAATTCCTGCTCGCGCTGGCGGTGGCCTTGAAAGGCGCCCCCGGCATCCTTGCGCTCGCCGGCGACACCGACGGCGTCGACGGCGTCGAGGAAATCGCCGGCGCCCTGCTTCGACCCGACACCCTCGCCCGCGCCTGGGCACAAGGCATCAACCCCAACCACGCACTCGACAACAACGACGGCCACGGCTTCTTCCAGGCACTCGACGATGCCATCATCACCGGCCCCACGTTCACCAACGTCAACGACTTCCGGGCGATCCTGATCGGCTGAACGCGCGGCGGAATGCG
>CAZUJU010000034.1:26721-39484 GCA_964620675.1 uncultured Thiotrichales bacterium
AGCGCGGTGTCGTCGCCATGACAGCTAGCCGCCAAATACCGGCAGACAAAGCCGCCAGGTGGGCAGCAGACGCGGGAATTTTTCGCTGCCATCAAGCTCGCATCGCAAACTATTCCAGCGCGCCAGATCAAAGGAATCCCGATGCAAGAATGCAACCCAGTTCGCGAGTAACACGGCCGCATAGGTTTCCGCATCGCGCGGGTCACAGCGCGCAAGTCCAGCACTGTGTTGGTATCCGGTCACCAGGGTTGCCGCGTCATAGCCCCAGCGTTGCAGCGCAATCGCCGCCGTGCCTGCCCGAAATGTCACCTCTTCGGGCAGGCTCGATTCCGCTTGCGCGGCAATAGGATTGAGTGCGGTTGGTAATTCTGAGAAATGCAGATCGGCAAACAAGGCCTGAATGTGTGCGGCGAGTTCGGGGGTGTTCGCCACATGCCAAAAATTGAAGACCACGGTTTGGCGTGGCTGAGTCACTTCGGTGACGCCGTGATAGGACTCGGCATGCAGTAAAAAGCCAAAGGCCTGGTTGTATTCGGGATTCACACGAACGACAGCGTTACCCTCCGGCGCGGCATACAATTCGAGCACGCCGCCGTGCTCTGGTTGCCAACGCCTATTCAGTTGCACGACCAGGCGCGCAATTTCATAGCCCAGCAGTGGTCGGTCGCTGTGTATCCCAATGACTTGTCCGGGCTGCATTCGCTGCGCCGTAACCAGCACCCGATTAACCAGCGGTAGTTCCGTGATTGCGCGCATTCTCGCGAGCACTTCGGTCTGAAACGGTGCCGGAATAGCCTCGGTCACGTCGCGCAGCGAGCAGCGGTAAAACGCGCCGTCCCGATGCTGCCACGCACCGTCTTGCGTAAATAGCCGCTCAAGCACGGCGCAGTGTTCCCTAGAGAATGCGGTATTTGCAGTAAAAAATGGAAATGGGTGCTGATGGGAGTGAGGCTGCCAGAGCAAAGGCAATGCTCCTATTTGAATGATGGGCGAACGTCATCGTCTCGATCCGGAATCAAAGCGGCGCGGCCCACATGGTCGTCCATATTCCGCATCGCAACCCCAACTAAGCGGCTCGGCCTCAATCGCGTCGGATTCATCACGCGGTTCGCGCGGCTCGTATACCGGGAAAACGGGCACACTACGAGGACGTGCAGCGTACTATCCTGAAAGTCGCAAATCACCCGGCAACCCCCTTGCTCACACGTCGTCGGTCGGCACCGAGAATCCCAGATCCCGCAACCCGGCTAAGCCGAGGCGATTCAGCGTTTCGATATTCCGTTCGTAGATCGCTTCCAGGTCTGGAAAGGCCTCGACGGCGCGGTCGATGCTCGCTTCACGGATGAGGTGCAAGGTGGGATAAGGGGCGCGATTGGCATAGTTGCCGATGTCGTCCGTGGCGGTGTCGGCGAACTGGAATCCCGGATGGAACGAGGCCACCTGGATGATGCCTTCGAGCGCATGCTCCACGACGGCCTCTTCCGCGATGGCAGTGACCGCGTCGAAATCCAGGAAATCCGGAAAAAGGGTGGGGTGAATCAACAAGGTGGTGTCGATCGCCTCCGGATCGGCCGCGGCCAGCAGATCGAGTTCGCGATCGAGCTCCTCAAGAAACGCATCCATGTGCCGCGCCTCGCTGACGACAAAACGGATCTGATTTTTGACGTACACCGCTTTTGCGAATGGGCAGAGATTTAATCCGATGACGGCCTTTTCGAGCCACTGCCGCATCGTTGCCAGCACTTCGTCGCTATTCGTTGCCACACACGCTCCGTAGGGGAATTGAGGTCGGTATTCGAGGGTTCGAATTAGGGTGCCGTCCCGGGAACATCGATCAGAGGGGACTCGCTCGACCTATCGTACCTCATTCGTCCGCGCGCTCGCGTAGCCGGGAAGCGCAGTCTCGGTTTCAACGCCATCCCCAAGGCGATTGGCGCTGGTCCGGAAACGACCTGCCGAGGCCGATCGAGCCTGACAAGGCACTCGATGCTCCTCAATCAGGTCGTCCGCCTTCGAGACCCCAATGAACGGCCTGGCCGGAATATCTCCCCAAGGGATCGGTACACCCCGGCGCGTCTTTCCGAAGGCGCCCCGGCGCGCAACGAACTGCTGAACGGCACCATATTTTACCGGACTGCAGATCTCGACCGAGTTGCCGGTAACGCGAAAGTTAATCTCTCCGGACAGCCTCTTCGCCTCGCCGATCAGCGGCTTCTTGCTGGCGACCAGGGCGCCGCGCGCTTTAGCGCCGAAACGGGCGCCGTAAGCCGTGAGCGTGAACTCCTTGTTGGCTCCCCATTTCGCCCCATCGGGCGCCGTCGATGTGACGAACCGCCGCTTCCTCGTTTCCTTCAGCGCCTCACCGATCGCGTGGAGCGGCTTCTTCAGTTCCACGCGGCGCTCGGTCAACGACTTACGCCGGGGTGTGCGATTTCAGCCAGTCTTTCAACGCTGCATCCATGCGGGTCTGCCAGCCATCGCCGCTGGCGCGGAATTGCTCCACCACGTCACGCGACAGGCGGATGGTGATGCGCTCCTTGGTCACTTCGGCCGGAGGACGGCCGATCCGCATGCGGGGTTTGATGCGGGCCAATTCTTCATCGGTGAAGGGAATCGCATCAGGGTCTGCCTGTGCCGCCGCCGTGATGGCGGCATCTTCTTCATCGGTCACGAATATATGGGTGGATTTAAGTTTGGGCATAGACTTTCTCCTCTCGCTTGTTGGCTTTGCGCAGACTGATGACGCGTCGACCGCCGGCGCGCTCGACGAACACCAAGTAATAAAGTCGCGCGCCGATGTAACCGATGCCCGCCATCCTCGTTTCGCCATAATCGCGACGCAAGTCCGGCCAGATCACCGCGTCATCCCATTCGAACCCACCCGCTTCCGCTAACGACACCCCATGCTTGGCAACGTTGGCGGCATCCTTGGCGGGATCGAATGTGATATCCATGCAACTTATTGTATGTACAAAAAAGAGGCCGGACAACCCCTGTTTCACGCCGCCCTGATTGATCCGGCAAGCTCGCAGGATGTGCTGAGCGGAGCGAAGCGCATCAAGCGCGTGACAACCACCGGGGTGGAAATACCGACGCGACCGATGCGCCTCGCGCCGCTCGGAGTCACAACGCAAACGAACCGCCGGGCACCCCTTGTGGGTGCCCGGCCATCCCCGATGGCGCTGAATCCGCGGATGCTCCGGCGCTTGCGGTGAGCGGAGTCGAACGGCAGGAGGCGCATCGGTCGCGATCAATGCGCCGCGCGGCGCATCCACGACGCCAAACACCAGACCTGCCCGACGCGGAAATCCTGCGCCGCCTGCTGGCACGGAATCTGGAACGGGCCGACGGTCAACGACTTACGCCGGGGTGTGCGATTTCAGCCAGTCTTTCAACGCTGCATCCATGCGGGTCTGCCAGCCATCGCCGCTGGCGCGGAATTGCTCCACCACGTCACGCGACAGGCGGATGGTGATGCGCTCCTTGGTCACTTCGGCCGGAGGACGGCCGATCCGCATGCGGAGTTTGATGCGGGCCAATCCTTCATCGGTGAAGGGAATGGCGTCAGAGTTCGCCTGTGCCGCTACCGATTTTCGCAAGTGCCCGTCGGGGGGTTGACAGCCTGCGTTCCGCATCGAACTCCGTGGTGCGGAGCGTCATCGATCATGCGTTCGTCGCGCGAACTGCCAACCCAGCGAGGAGCCCCTATGATCCGTATCGAAATACCGCTTAAACCCGTCACGGTATCCGTGCTCGCGGTTCTGCTGAGCCTGGCCGGGCGAAATCTGGCAACTGGTGCTGTACGTGCGGAGCTTGATCGGGCGGTGAGCGGCAGATAGCCCGCGTGGATTGGGTCGTCGTGCCTGCGGCGGACCTAAGGTTCGAATCCGCTGCCGCGTAAAACCGGTCAGCGCACTTCGGGTTAGAAATCGCGCGCGACCGCGCGGGCGTCAATTCACGGTGCAGAACGTGCGCGGCGATGTCGTCGCGTCGACACCCTTGATGGCGGGATGTGACTGTAATCGTTCGACCGCGCGCTGATATTCCGCGTCGGTGACCTCAACCCCGAACAAGACCTCGACGCCCCCGTCGGGCAGCGCCGCCGAATGAATGATCTCCAGACCTTGGCTGGCGAGGATCTCCGCAAGCGCGGCCGCCGCAGCGGCTTGCGCGGCCTGCACGCCGGGACTCCAGGCGAGCAACATCGCAATCAAGATCAGATTTCGCAACTTTGACTCCGACAAGCAAGATTGATGGGGAGAAAGAGTTTTATGGAGTTTAATGGGACCAAAGTCTAAGGGTAGATGGCCTCCCTGAGAAACATTACCCGCCTGCCGCTCAATGCCTCGATCCGCGCGCTGAACGTTTCATCGCCGAGCGCCCACCCCTTATGTGTACCGTCGCGGATCGTTTGTAGATCGGCGCGAGGAATCGCCGAGCGAAACAACTGCCGATACGCCGACTGCCGATCGGCCTCGCTCCGGCCAAGTTGCAGGTACTCCGTGTGCGGCGTCAGCCAGCAACTTGCGGGACCAGGGTCGCCGCCGGCGTTGAAGCGATCGCAGGACCGGCGGTACTCCCGGAGGTAGCCGACCCCTGCCGGCACGCACCGGGTTGAGTTTGATGTATCGCATCAACGTCTGTAGATAACGCTTACTGTCCACACCCGGGCTGCCTATGGCCGTTATATCGCGGAAGCCGTGTTTTGGACTCCAGCCGCTTTGCTCCCGGCGCCAGGCGTGGTTTGGGAGCCGCTGGAAAAGGACACGGCCCGCGTGACCGTGACTCACAACGAGCTATCGCAGGCGGTAGACATCAAGGCGGATGAGTAAGGTCGACCCGCGGTAGTCCGCGTCATACGGTGGACCAATGCCAATCCCGAGCAACGGTACAGGCTGCCACCCTTTGGTGGCCATCTATCAGATTTGCGCGAAGTTCAAGGAATTCGCATTCCCTTCGATGTACAAGCCGGCAACCTGTTCGGCACGGACAAGTACTTTCCGTTATTCAAGGTAAGGGTGACTGCCGTACGTTTCCCGGCACCTCAGTTATGCGTTCCACTTCAATGCCTTGCTTCCATTTCCCGCAAAATCAGGCCAATGCTACAGGGTCATAAAGCGCTGAAAGGCGCATCGCGGCGTTAAAGCCGAGATTAAAGATGCTCATTGACGTCATGTAAACTGCGATTCTTATTGCGAGCCCACTGCCCCGCACATTGGTCCGGCTGACGCCGGTGCATCGGCGACCAGCGGTTGAGTCGCCTTCGAGTCTTGATGTTACGAATAACGAACAATGAGCATTGGCACTTAAATCGCACAACGGCCAGAAATTGCGCTTTTTTGACGCCAGCAATATCGATAAGATTCCGTATTAGCGTATGCTCCGCATCTCGGTCTCGGACGATCCTTGCGCCAATTGACGTTGAAAGGGTTTCTTGATGAGGTTTATTTGTTACTCCGACTGGAACCAGCTACCAGAGAGCGCCAATGCGCTCTTTGTGCGGGGTGCTAAGGAAAGCATCTTTTTCTCGCGCGCATGGTTTGAGTGTCTGACAACCACTGCGCTGGACAATGACCAAACGATGGTATTGGCCTGCGTCGTGTCCGGGAATAAAGTGATGGCAATTCTTCCTTTGCTAGAGAGCGCTGGGAGTAAAGCCTGGTATGCGCTCAGGCACGGATTTACTCCGCGATATGGCCTTTTACTTGCGGAAGATGATCAAGAACGGGTTCTCTCTTGTCTGGCTGAAGCGCTGAGTCAGTTAACGGTTAACGCGCTGCTACTGGAGCCGGTTGCCGAAAACGACAGCACGTTATCTAGATTACAAGAACTTCTGGTAACAAACGGGTTTAGCTGTGACCGAATATTTCGGAACTATAACTGGATTTATCGGCTGCAGGGCAAGTCTTATGAGGACTATATGGCGGGTCGCCCTGCTCGCCTACGTAACACAATCGCGCGTAAAACGCGTAAACTCGAACGCGAACACGGTTACGAGATTCGCCTTTTTTCTGGAGATGAAGTGCCGCGCCGTATGCGCGATTACTATGTCGTCTACAATGCAAGCTGGAAGCAGAATGAAATTAAGAATGTAGGCTTTCAAGATTGTTTCGTGGAGGACTTTTCGCAAGCGGGATGGTCCAGGCTCGCAGTTCTATATATCAAGGGGCAACCCGTTGCGGCACAGCTCTGGTTTGTACACCACGACAAAGCGAGCATATTCAGACTCGCGTATGATGAGGCGTGGAAACAGTACTCAACAGGTTCAATACTCACCAGTTTTTTGATGGAGTATGTGATCGATATCGACCGAGTGGAGGAGATCGATTTTCTGACAGGGAATGATGCATACAAGCAAGACTGGATGTCTGAACGCAGTGAATGTTTCCTTTTGTGCTTCTTAAGAAACAAAAGCACCGAAAGTGGATATCATAGAGTTGTTGGTGTACTGAAGCATATGCTGAAAATAAGATAAGGAAATCAGCATCTCTCGTTTGGCCTGATTTAACCTATGCAACTTGATCGTCGTGCCCCATACATTAATGTCCGCTTCCAAACGCCCCAACGGAGGCAGTGGTAACCAATGAATACCGGATAGATATAGCAGCACCCTCAGAGTGACACCAATCAAGCGCCCCGATTCACCGACCTCGATCGAACAAGCCCACAAGATGATCGACGCCCCACCGACAGCGCCAGCAGAGACAATCTCGAGAACCTCGTCGACCGGATACTACGTCGATGATCCAGCTAACAAGGAGGCCGCGCGTCAACGCCGAAAGCCCTCGGGTGCATCAACGAAGCGCCCGCGATCTTCGTGCTGCTTATTTCACCGCGATAAATCAGCTTCAAACCCACGTTGCAAATCTGGGTGGGTTTGCGTCGTCACAGAATTTTGGACAACACTGCGACACGGCGAGGTCATACGGTTGATTGTAGAGCGGCGAGCGAGTGACCGGTCTGTTCGCATCGAACCGCGTGCGGTAAAGCGATGGCCAAAACCTCATCCGTTACTGATGAGGTCTCGCACTGAGGCGCGCGAGTTCATCCGCAAGCGCGGTCTTCTGGTAAAACTAAGGCAAGCGTTATTCAGGCCTAATCCGAAATCTTGATTTGGTTCACTCGTTTATTTTGTTTCGATTCCAATGGCATGAAGTTTGCTATTCTTTCCGGAATACAGCACGACACCGTTGAACCGAATAGCGGAGACTACGCCCCCCGTTCGATGAGAATCCTCCTCGTTGACGCCGATGACAAACGCGCCATAACCCTGACGCGCGAGCTCAAGTCCGCTGGTCATAAGGTGATCGGGCGGATCGCGGACGCGTATGCGCTGATCGAGGGTGTCGCGCGGGTGCGGCCGGATATCATCATCATCGATATGGCGTCGCCCGATCGCGATACCTTGGAGTCGATGCGCTTGCTGTCGCGCGATGATCCAAGTCCGATTGTGATGTTCGCCGAACGCAGTGATCCGCTAACGATTCGCAAAGCGATTCAGGCCGGGGTCAGTGCGTACGTGGTCGATCAGGTCAGCGTGGAGCGGCTACAAAGCGTCATGCAGGTGGCGATTGCGCGATTCGAAGAGTCGCAGGCCTTGCGCCGAGAGTTGGCGTCGGCCAAGGCGAAGTTGGCGGATCGGCGTGACACCGATCGTGCCAAGGGGCTGTTGATGAATCATCACGGCATGACGGAAACCGAGGCCTATCAGGCGCTCCGCAAGCTGGCGATGGATCGCAATCTCACCATCGGCGAGGTCGCGCGCAATTTGATTGCGATGGCCGAGCTGCTCAATCCGAAAAAGACCTGAGGAACGCATGTCCGCCACTCTGGAAAAACCGCGCCTGCGCCTAGGCTACATCGCGTTGACCGACAGCGCCCCGCTACTGGTCGCCGCGGACCTTGGCTTCTTTGCCCGCGAAGGGCTCGAAGTCACGCTGAGCCAGGAACCGTCGTGGGCCAATATCCGCGATAAGGTGTGCTACGGCGATCTCGACGGTGCGCACATGTTGGCGGCCATGCCGCTGGCGCTGACGCTGGGGCTCGGCCCGTTGCGCCAGGCGATGGTGACGGCCTTGTGCCTGAACCTCAATGGCAATGCGATCACCCTTTCGCGTTCGTTGCTGGATGGGGTGAATGCGCTCGACCCTCACGCGGCCGCGGCACGCCCTTTCCCGGCCGCCGCGCTGCGACCACTCATCGTGCAGCGTGCCCGCACCGGTGCGGCGCCGGTCACTCTGGCGCATGTCTATGAATTTTCGAACCATAACTATCAACTGCGGGATTGGCTGGCGGCCGGGGGGATCGACCCCGAGCGTGATGTGCGGTTACTCGTCATACCGCCGGCGCAGATGGTCAGCAGCCTTGCCGAAGGATCGATCGACGGGTTTTGCGTCGGCGAACCGTGGAATTCGCTTGCGGCCCGTGCTGGCTACGGCGAGATTGCGATCACCGGATATCAAATCTGGAATAATGCGCCGGAGAAGGTATTTGGCGTCACCCGCGCCTGGGCCGAAACCTACCCGCAGACCCATCTCGCAGTGTTGCGCGCCTTGCTCGCGGCGGGGCAATGGCTCGCCACGCCGGCGCATTGGCCCGAAGCCAACGCCCTGCTCCAGCGTCGTCTGCTGCTCCAGGGCCCCTTCTCCGCGCTTGGCGGCGGTGCGCCCGAGCCCGAGTTTCACAACCTGGCGGCGAATTTTCCGTGGCGTTCGCATGCGCTCTGGTTGCTGACCCAGATGCTCCGTTGGGGTCAGATCACGCGACCGCTGACGCTGCGCACGGTGGCCGAACAGGTGTATCAACCGCAATGGCTGCGCGAAGCGGCCACCGCCCTCGGCTACCCGGTTCCGCTCGATGACTGGAAGCGCGAAGGGTTTCACGCTGCGCCGTGGACGCTCGACGGCAGTGCCGGACCGCTCACGCTCGGACCGGACCGCCTGCTCAACGGCACGCATTTCGATCCCGCCGATCCGCTTGGATACCTGCGCGGCGTCGCGGTCGCGAACCTGCGGGTGGATCTCGCGGATCTGACGCGGGTGAATTTGCCCTAAGCCGGTGCGAATTCGTCCCGTTGTGGTGCACAAAATCGCCTCGTGAGTGTCGAACGCCCGGCCAACGCGCCGGAAACCCGCGCAGTTCCTACCCGCCGCTTATTGGCACGCTAACTGCTTAGTATTAGATCGACGAAACGCCAAAGTGGGCGCTTCGTCGAAACTCTCTCCATCCTCTGGTGGAAACGACGTGGTCGGGCAATGGCGCCCCAATCCCTGTATGTCACTGACATCACTCGGGTTTGGGCGCCTTTTTTTTGGCCAGCAAACTGAATTGGAGCTTTCGATGATTGATGACGCTGTGATTTCTTCTTTGCCGCGACGCCGTGCGCTCAAGCAGCTGACGCGGGTGATCGGAGGTATCGTGCTTCTCGGCGCGGCCCTGTTACCGCTGACTCTGCAGGCGGATGTCGGCAAACCCGAAAAACCCGACCTGAAATTCGGGTTCATTAAACTGACCGACATGGCACCGCTGGCGATCGCTTACGAGAAAGGCTATTTCGAGGACGAGGGGCTTTACGTCACGCTGGAAGCGCAGGCGAACTGGAAGGTGCTGCTAGACCGGGTGATCGACGGCCAGCTCGACGGTGCCCACATGCTCGCCGGGCAACCGCTCGCGGCGACGATCGGTTTTGGCACCAAGGCGCATGTCGTCACCCCGTTCTCAATGGATCTGAACGGAAACGCGGTGACGGTTTCCAATGCGGTCTGGGAGGCGATGAAGCAACACGTGCCGATGGTGGACGGCAAACCGGTCCATCCGATCAAGGCGGATGCGTTGAAGCCAGTCGTCGAGGCGTACAAAAAGGAAGGCAAGCCGTTCAATATGGCGATGGTCTTCCCGGTCTCCACGCATAACTACGAGCTGCGCTACTGGCTCGCTGCCGGGGGCATAGATCCCGGTTATTACGCGCCCGACAAAGGCGATACCTCAGGTCAGATCAACGCCGACGTGCTGCTCTCGGTGACGCCGCCACCGCAGATGCCGGCGACATTGGAGGCGGGCACGATTTACGGTTACTGCGTCGGCGAACCGTGGAATCAGCAGGCGGTATTCAAAGGCATCGGCGTGCCGGTGATCACCGATTACGAGATCTGGAAAAACAATCCGGAAAAGGTTTTCGGTGTTACCCAGGCGTTCGCGGAAAAATATCCGAACACCGCGATTCGCGTCACCAAGGCGCTGATCCGCGCTGGCCACTGGCTGGATGCGGACAACAACAAAAATCGCCCCGAGGCGGTTAAGATTCTCTCCAAGCCCAACTATGTCGGCGCGGATGAGAAAGTCATCGCGAATTCGATGACCGGCACCTTCGAGTACGAAAAAGGTGACAAGCGCGAGGTGCCGGATTTCAACGTGTTCTTCCGCTATCACGCCACCTATCCGTACTACTCCGACGCGGTCTGGTACCTCACCCAGATGCGCCGCTGGGGTCAGATCGCCGAGGGCAAGTCCGACAGTTGGTACGACGAGATCGCCCGCAGTGTCTATCGCCCGGATATCTATCAAAAAGCCGCCGCGGCATTGATCGCGGAAGGGAAATTCAAGGCCACCGACTTTCCCGATTTCGCCCAGGAAACGGGCTACAAGCCGCCGCAAAGCGAGTTTATCGATGGTGTCACCTACGACGGCACCCAGCCCAACGCCTATCTTGAGCAATTCAAGATCGGCTTGAAAGGCGCGGACAAACCCTGATCTGCAACCAGTCAGCAGTCAGCCCGTAATCGGGCCGACTGCCGGGAGGCTAAAACCATGCAACTGACACAATTACTCACTCGCAATACCGCGCCGCGACTGCCGGTCAGCTGGAACACGGCCGCGGCGCTGGTTCACGGCATCGCGATTCCCGCGCTGGGGATACTCGTTTTTTTGTTTCTGTGGCATGCCGTCGCGAAACAGATCGATACCTCGCTTGGAAAATTTCCGGGCCCGGCGGAGGTTTATGCCCAGGCGCAAATTCTGGTAACCGAGCACATCAGCGAGCGGGAACGCGCGGTGGCGTTTTATGAACGGCAGGCAGCACGCAACGCGGAAAAACTCGCCGAGGATCCGAGCGCCGACGTCACGATCCGACCCTACACCGGCAAGCCGACGTTCTTCGATCAGATCGGCACCAGCATTGTCACGGTGTTGTCGGGTTTCGTGTTGGCGTCGTTGATCGCGATTCCGCTTGGGATTTTGATCGGCTTGAGCCAAACGCTCTACAACGCGATTAATCCGCTGATTCAGTTGTTCAAACCGGTCTCGCCGCTCGCCTGGCTGCCGCTGGTGACGATGGTCGTCAGCGCGGTTTATGTCACCGACGACCCGATGTTTTCCAAGTCGTACTTGAACTCGATGTTCACGGTGTTGCTGTGCTGCCTATGGCCGACGGTGCTCAATACCGCGGTCGGAGTCGCGAATATCAGCAAGGATTTATTGAACGTCAGCCACGTGCTGCGCCTGAGCCCGTTGACGCATGTCTTCAAGATCGCGGTCCCGTCGGCGCTGCCGATGATGTTCACCGGCCTGCGGCTGTCGCTCGGTATCGCGTGGATGGTGCTGATCGCGGCGGAAATGCTCGCGCAGAATCCGGGGCTCGGAAAATTCGTTTGGGATGAATTCCAGAACGGCAGTTCCAATTCACTCGGCCGGATCATGGTCGCGGTGCTGGTGATCGGCTTGGTCGGCTTCGCGCTGGACCGCACGATGCTGCTGCTACAGCGCAGCTTTTCCTGGGACAAGAACGCGGTACTACGCTAATCCGCCACCGGAGAATCTCACATGAACAGTTATCTCGAACTCAGCTCCGTGTCGATCGACTTTCCGACACCGAAAGGCCCTTTTCGCGCGCTCGACAAGGTCAATCTCAAGATCGAAAAAGGTGAATTCGTTTCGCTGATTGGGCACTCCGGTTGCGGCAAGTCCACCGTGCTCAATATCGTCGCCGGCCTGCACCAGGCCACCGAGGGCGGCGTAATTCTGGAGGATCGCGAGGTCGATTCGCCCGGCCCGGAGCGCGCGGTGGTGTTTCAAAACCACTCGCTGCTGCCATGGCTCACGGCGTATCAAAACGTCGAACTCGCGGTAAAGCGCGTTTTCAAGGGGCAGAAAAGCCGTGAGGAAATGCGCGAATGGATCGTGCACAACCTGGAACTGGTGCACATGGGCCACGCGCTGCACAAGCGTCCGGACGAGATTTCGGGCGGCATGAAGCAGCGTGTCGGTATCGCCCGCGCATTGGCGATGGAACCCAAAGTCCTGCTGATGGATGAACCCTTTGGCGCGCTCGACGCGTTGACCCGGGCGCACCTGCAGGATTCGGTGATGGAAATCCACGCCGATCTCGGCAACACCGTCATCATGATCACGCACGATGTCGACGAGGCGGTGTTGCTGTCGGACCGCATCGTGATGATGACCAATGGACCGGCCGCAACGATCGGCGAAATCCTCACCATCAACCTGCCGCGCCCGCGCAATCGGGTCGAGTTATCCGACGATGCGCGCTACAACCACTTCCGCCACGAGGTGCTGAGCTTCCTCTACGAGCGCCAGCGCAAGGTGGAGGACTTCAAAGCCCAAAAAAAGTCGCGGACGCAGGCGGCCGAGCCGCCGGCGCGCCCGGTGAAAACCGCGTGAGAGAAACGCCCATGAAAAGACCCAACCTCGTCCTGATCGGCAACGGCATGGCCGGCGTGCGTGCACTCGAAGAGCTGCTCAAGCTCGC
>CAZUJU010000035.1:0-38996 GCA_964620675.1 uncultured Thiotrichales bacterium
CCATACAATCCCTAGTGCCGAAGCCCAGCACCCTATTTCACCTCGATTTTCGAGCTAATCCGCCTAAGCTTGTTAAAACCTCAATTGACCCCAATCGCAAGATGGCGTGAAACGAGATACTAGCCCCTAATCACACTCCACCAACTCCCGCAGCACTACCGTTGCGTAGGCCCCGGCGGGTAGCCTGAAGGCGAGCGCCAGCGTGGTGGGGCCGTGCCATTCGGCGCTGAACCCCTGCGGGATCAGGCGCAAGGCGCGGCGCGCGGCAGCGAGCCCCTCGCGATCCAGCGCCGCCACCCAATCCTGCCACGGCGCCAAGAGGCTGTGCTCCAAGTCGCCGGCGACGCCCGTTGGCGCGAGTTTGCCGGGCGAGCCGGGCAACGGTCCGGTCGGATGAACGTCGCCCTGTTCGACCCGCGCGGTCAATTCCACGTCCACCTGCTCCGCCAGAAACAAGCTGTGACTGCCGTCCAGCATCGCCAGCTCGCCGGGTAACAAGCGGCACCAATCGCCGCGTTTGACCCGCTCGGCGAGCACCGCGTTGAACAATGCGCTGCGTACGCTCGATAGCAGCAGGCCGCGCAGATCGCGCTCGCGCGGCGCGCGACCACCACTCAACCAAGTTTGCGCCTGGGCCAGATTCGCGGCCTCGGCGCCGAAGCGTTGCTCGCCGAAAAAATTGGGCACGCCGGTTTGCATGAGCCCCCGCAACCGCTCGGCGAACGCGGCCGGATCGCCCGCTACGTTGCGCACCACCAGCCGAAAGCGATTGCCGCGTAGCGCGCCGCGCTGCAATTTGCGCGAATGACGCGCCGCCCGCAGCACCTCGATCCCGTCCGGCCAGCCGTCCGCCAGCGCGGGATCCGCCTGCCCCGGCAGATGCACGCTGAACCATTGGGTGGTGACCGCGTGGCGATCCTTGAGCCCGGCGTAGCTCACCGCGAAGGGTTTGACCCCAGCGCGCCGCGCCAGTTCGCGCGCGACCACGGGGGTGTTCCAGTCCCGCTTGCGCACCCATAGCCAGAGGTGTTCGCCCTGCCCGTCCGGCTCACACACCGGTAGCTCCTCGACCTCGAAGTCTTCCGGCGTGGTTCGAATCACCCCGGTCAACGGCGGCGTGGCGGTCGTGGGTTGCGCGTTAGGCAGGCTTGGGAGCATCGTTTCGGGATCGGACATAGGGGTTTCCATGGCTTGAACAGGGACTCGGCGCTGACCCACAACCCCGAATTCGGCGCGACCGGATCGACGCACCGACCGGATCCGCAAGCCGACCGCGCTTGCGGGCGACCCCGTTGCGAGTCGTACACTCGTCCGCACCGGGGCGACACCGTCCAAGCGTGGCTACGGTAGCCCGACGCGCGCGGGGGACGCGATGCGCCGCCGGGTGCGAGGTTAAGCCACCGCCGATTCAGGGCTGCAAGGGAGGCCGAGTGTATATGAACGAGAATGCGCGCGTCGTGTTGCGCGGTCAGGCGCTCTACAGCGAGCGCTTCGACGACACCTACGCCAGCCGCGGCGACCCGCTCGCCGAGAAGCGCTATGTGTTCGCCGCGGGTAACGATCTCGCGGCGCGGTTTGCGATTGCCGAGCGGTTTGTGATCGGTGAACTCGGCTTCGGCGCGGGGCTTGGGTTTCTCGCCGCCTGCGCGCTGTGGCGCGACACCGCACCGGCCGGGGCCTGGCTGGATTTCATTTCGGTCGAACAATTTCCGCTTCCGGCCGCGACGCTGTGCGAGGCGCTCGCACCGTTCCCGGAACTGGCCGAACTGCGCGACGCGTTGCTCGCCGCCTACCCGATTCCGCTTCGCGGCTGGCATCGCATCGAGCTGCCGCGCGTGCGCGTGCGCCTGATCTTGATCGTTGACGAGGCGCTGGCGGCGTTGCGCGGCCTCGATCAGCCAGTCGATGCCTGGTTTCTCGATGGCTTCGCGCCGCGCAAAAATCCCGCGATGTGGCGCCCGGAACTGCTGCGCGAGCTGGCCCGCCTCGCCCATCCCGCGACCACCTTCGCCACTTACACCGCCGCAGCGCAGGTTCGCCGCGACCTGGAGGCCGCGGGGTTCGTGACCCACAAGCGCCCTGGATTTGGCGCCAAGCGCGAATGCCTCGCCGGTCACTACCGTGGCACGACGATGACCGCGCAAACGGAAGCGCCGTGGTTCCTGCGCGGCGCGGCACCACCCACCGAACGCAGCGCAATCGTGATCGGCGCCGGGCTCGCCGGCGCGGCCTGCGCCAACCGCCTCGCCGCGCGCGGCTTCGCGGTGACCGTCCTCGAACGCGGCGCGACGCTCGCCGCCGAGTGCTCCGGCAACCCCGCCGCGGTGTTCTACCCCTACCTCACTCGCGACGACAACGCCGCCGCCCGCTTGTCGCGGCTGGGTTACCAGTACACCTTGCAGACCCTCGCGCGCCTCGACAACGGCGGACTCTCCCCCGGCTTTCACCGCACCGGACTGGCCGACCTCGCTCTGAATGACGCCGAATTCGAGCTCAAACAGCAGGCCTTCGCGCCACTCGCGGCGCCGGCGGATTTCGCCCACTGGCTCGAAGCCGCCGCCGTCGCCGCGCACTGCGGCTGGGCCGCGCCAACGCCCGGCTTATGGTACCCGGACGGCGGCTGGATCGCGCTGCCGGCGTTGTGTGCCGCGTTGTTGCGGGAGCACCCGGGGCGGGTCGCACTGCGCTGCGGGCACGAAGTCACCGCCATCGCCCAGCACGACGGGCGATGGCAGGCGTTCACAACCGATCCCTCGCGCCCCGCCGCCACCGCCGCCTGCCTGGTGCTCGCCAATGCCAACGCGGCCGCGCGGTTTCCGCCAACCGCCTACCTGCCACTCACGCCGAATCGCGGCCAGCTCAGCGGCTGGCGCGGCGAACATCGGCTCACCGCCGCGCTGAGTCACCAAGCCTATTGCGTCAGTGACGACGAGCGGCTCTGGTTCGGCTCCAGCCACGTGCCGAACGCAACCGATCTGGCACCGTCCACCCGCGAACAACGCCGCAACCTCGCCCGCCTCGCCGCACTCCATCCGGCATTGGCCCATCAATTGAGCGACAGGGCAGCGCTCGACGCCTGGGTCGGCCTGCGCGCCACCACCGCCGACCACCTACCGCTCGCCGGCGAGATCGTCGACCCCGCCGCGTTCACTACACGTTACGCCGGCATGGCCCGCGGCGAACGCGCCCGGGAACCGCTGCCGCCGCCGACCGTACCCGGGCTGTTCGTGCTGAGCGGCCTCGGCTCACGCGCCCTCACCGGCGGCTTGCTCGCCGCCGAACTCGTCGCCGCACTCGCCAACGCCGAACCGCTGCCGGTCGACCGCGGCGTCTACCGCGCGCTGCACCCGAGTCGGTTTCTGCTCCGTGCGCTGAAACGCGCGCCGCGCGCGGGTCGTAGTCCGGCAGCCGCAAGCGAGTGATCGTTTTAGTATCCACCCCGAGGTCGCATCGCCGGCAAGCCCGCTCCTACCGTGCCTTCAACCGAGGAATCTAGGTTCAACTGACAGAAGCAGGGTGATGTTTGTTGTCGTTCTCCCCAACAGCGTTCGCCGGCCGCGAGCCGGCTGGGCTGATGCTGCCCGCGAGATCGCCGCGCAAGGCGCCGATATCCCGGTCTGGCTGGAATTTGCCAACGCGGAGGACAGTGCTACCCGTTCACTGTCTGGTCGAAGGCGTAGTCGTGGCAATCGGGGTTGATGTCTTCGTCCAGCGTGAGGGTCTGGTCGGACTCCGGCCAGTCGGGCGGGGCGCGCGGCGGATGGACGCGGGGCGGTTCGATGGGTTCGCCGATGGCGCTCAAGATGCGTCGGATGGGTTCGACCTCCTCGATAAAGGTGATGATGCGCATGACGTGCATGGACGCACCATTACCGCGGTTGCAGGATGCAAAGGAGCGGTGATAGCCACAGGGGGACAGGTGAGCGGAAAGACCTCGGAGATCCTCGCGAGCAGCATTGCCCGGCGGGCGATTGAAAGTCACGATGGCAGTATTCGCGCTGCCAACAGGCCGGAAAAGGGTTTACGAATCACCATCAGCCTCCCCTGCGCTGAAAAGCAACAGGGGAAGATAAATGGAAAACGGGTGACTCAGAGCCTGGAAGGGCGCTCTCCTACCCTGTTACGCGGATGAAATGATGATCGCCGTCAGCATCACGGCAAGCCACAATGTTTGGGTAGTGGAACAGGACAGCCGTACCCGGTTCTATGTCACTGACGTCACCGCCGACGGCAATAAAACCGGCTCTTGGCACGCCGCAATGGCTGCAACCGAGTTTGTCGTACTGCGCGGGTCGCAGCGTGAGTGATTCATACTGTTCAATGCTTGAGCAGTTATAACCACTGTCAACATCCCACAACCTGCTAACGGCCCTTGGGTTGCGCCCCTGATAGGCATCCTTGACTTTCTCTACCAGTGGAAGCAGCCAGTTGGTTTCCTTGTCGGTTGGGGTACCGTCGTCCGTTTCGTCTACCCTATCCAGTACATCGTCAGCGGCCATTGCCAGCACTGCGCCGCCAGCCGTAACCGCCATGCCTGCCGCTTCCAGCAAATCAATGCCTTTATCCGTATTGGCTTCCGGCATACCGGCGGCAAGCTGTCCGGTTTCAAATGACGCATCGGACAGCTCTACGTCCATTTCTGGCGTTTTTAGGTCCGCGTTGGGTAATTCCAGGTCAACTTCCGGCGCTTTTACTTCCAGATCGGGCAATTCAACGTCGGGTTCGGGTAGCGCTACGTCAACTGCTGGAGCCGTTACGTTCGCGTCTGGCAGTTCTACGCCGACTTCCGAAGCCTTTACCTCTACCTTAGGCAGTTCGAAATCGACTGATGGGGCAAGAAGCGATGCTACCGGCGGATCTACATCGAGACCTGGTGGATCCACATTCGGCATGTGAGGGTCAATGCCAACCGGCGCGCGCGGGTCAATCCTCTCAAATTCCATCGCAGAAGCGGCCTTGGCAACCAGACCAGTACCCGCAGCAGTCACCGCACCTTTGGCAATATCCCGTAAATCGATGCCATCCCCGGCTTCGACTTTGGGTAATTGAACGTCAACTTCCGGCGCTTTTAATTCCAGATCGGGCAGTTCAACATTCAATTCCGGCGCTTTTATTTCCGAATCGGGCAGCTCAACGTCGAGTTCCGGCGCTTTTACTTCCACGTCAGGCAGCTTGGTATCCACTTTCGGCGCTCTTACCTCTGCGTCGGGTAATTCAATGTCGACTTCTGGCGCCTTCACATCCACATCAGGCAGATCGGCATCAAACTTGGGAGCTTCCCGTGAAATATCCGGCAATTCCGCTTCCGCCAGCTTGTTGCGGGCAACGGCAACAGCGCTTGCGGCAGCTGCGGCACCGCCCAGCACTTTGGCAGTGGTCGTAGTTACGCCCGCCTGAGGCGTATGGACACTACCTGCGCCTGTGCCAGGCTTGTTTAATTCATACGAATGCCGATCCTCTACCTCTTTATGGCAGAACAGTGATTTCAGGAACCGGCCAATGCCATAGCCCAGCAGGAATGCGACCAGCAGCCACAGCAGAGCCTGAATCAAAAACATTGTCATGGCTTAACCCTCTTTCCCGGAGTTTGAAAACCAGCCCATTACCAGACCAAAAATAAAGGCCAGCAACAGCCAGATGAACAGTTGTGAAAATAAATACATCATGTCAGTTATCCTCACTCTGGACTGATTTCAAAGGTAATACGGCGGTTTTGCGAACGTCCTTCTTCGCTGTCGTTGGAGGTAATCGGTTTGCTCTCGCCATAACCCACACTCTTGATCAGGTTTCCATCAATACCCTTCTTGATGAAGTATTCCCTGACCGCTTCGGCGCGCCGCTGACTCAGACTCTGGTTGTAAGTGTCATTGCCCACATCGTCGGTATGCCCGCTGACCTGGATGCCCCGGTCGGTCACCACATCCTTGCAGCTGGAAATGATGTCTGCCAGCGAATCCAGCAACGCAATGCTGTCCTGCCTGATGGCGGACTTGTTGGTTGTAAACAGGATGGTTTTGCCACTCATGGCGTCATTCAATTGCTGCTGGCAATCCTGCGCAACCTGTTCTTCGGCAGTCGGCGCAGGGTCACTGGCAGCAGCCGGTTGCCCCTGCCCGGCATCCGCCGAGGTTTGCTCAGAAGCGGCGGGAGATTCTGGCGCTGCTGGAGCATCCAGCGTCTCCGGTTGAGCAGATGCAGTAGAAGCGAGGGTCGTATCCGGCGCCGCTGGCGCTTCAGGCGCAACTGGTACAGTCGGTTCTGGAGCAGCGACCAGTGTTACCGGAGCCACGGGAGGTTCCGGCGCTACAGCCGCTTCCGAGGTTTGCTCAGAAGCGGCGGGAGACTCTGGCGCTGCTGGAGCATCCGTGGGTTCCGGTTGAGCAGGTGTAGTAGCAGTGAGGGTCGTATCCGGCGCCGCTGGCGCTTCAGTCACTACTGGTGCGGTTGGTTCTGGAGCAGCGACCAGCGTTACGGGAGCCACGGGAGGTTCCGGCGCTACAGGCGCTTCCGGTGCTGTTGGCGCCTGTGCCTGCATATTAGCTTCTGGCGCAGCCGGCTCTGACGGGGCAACTTCAATCAGGTTTTGCACCTCGCGCACCCCGTATACCTTCTGGGCAATCTGGAGCGCCTGATCACGTTCTTCTTTAGAAGCTGCCGTACCCTGAAGCTGCAAATCACGCCCGCGCTCGGCAAGATTGACCTTTGCCCAATCCATGCCCGCCGCTTTCAGGTCAGCCATACTTCGGCTGGCAAGATCGCCTTCAACAACGCCCTGACGCGATCCCAGCATCAGCATATACAGCAGGGGCAATACCAGCAGGGTCAGCAACCACCACCACTTTGCAGGTAAGGCACCGCAACAGCACGAACGTTTTTGTTTCATAACACCATTTTTTGGTTATCGTCGAAAATATCCAATCAGGAGTGTAGTCGAATCAAACGCTTACATGAGGGTGAAAACCCGCTTTTAACAATATTTTTTCCCGCTGATGTACGCAGTAGCCCTGAAAGCCTGTAGCGCTTCAAAAGCCGTCCGAATGGCTTTGAGGTACAGCCTGGATTTCAGGGCGAAGTGGTTCGCCCCGAACGCAGAGATCTACGAATAGTCGGGCCGGTCGCTCGGACGTTTAGCGCGCGGTTCCTCTAGCGATTGAAGCCGGGACGGTGCCGATGGCGCCACCCTCGCCAAGACCGAAGACCGACCCGAACAGGCTTGTGGAAGTATTCGCGGCAGTCCCGGTTCCTTAATGGCAGTCAATGGATGGAATGCATACAATGAATGCATTCCGCTGAATTGGGAGGAGCGCCCGTGGCGATGCTGACAATCCGTAACCTGGATGATGGCCTCAAGGCTCGGCTGCGCATCCGCGCCGCGCGTCACGGCCTGTCCATGGAGGAGGAAGTGCGACGCATCCTGCAACAGGCGTTGTCGCCGCAAGTCGCGCGGAAAGGTTTTGGCACGCGCATCCACCAGAAAGTCATGGCGTTGGCTGGTGGCGTTGAATTGCCCGCCCCACCCCGTTCACAGCCCCGTCCACCGCCTGACTTCGATTGAGGACGGCGCATGATCCTGCTCGATACCAACGTCATTTCGGAACTGATGAAAACAGAACCGCACGGCCACGTACTGGCGTGGACGGATCAGCAACCGGACACGGATTTGTATTTTGCGGCCATCAGCAAGGCCGAAGTGGAATGGGGCATTGAATTGCTGGCGGATGGCAAACGCAAAAGGCAACTGCAGGAAGCCGCCGCGGATGTCTTCGCCCTGTTTGAAGGCCGCTGTCTGGATTACCGCTACGATGTCACGCCGCATTACGTGGCGGTTGCCATGGAATCGAAGCGGACCGGCCGCCCTAGGTGTGCAAGTGCCGAGGGATCATGGTTGCGGTACCAGTTGTGTAATTTCGGAACTGAAGTCCGGATTTACTCAAAACGGCGCGGCACTGCTTGACCAGTCAAACCCCTGGCGGCAATCGCCTAAGGCGAACGCCGATGGGTCACCGTGTCACGCAGGTAGATCGGCTCCGCGGCTTCCGGTGGCACGGTTTCGCCGCGTGCGATCTGCGCCGCGGCGAGCCTGGCGAGCGCGCCGGCGCGCGGCAGACAGTCGGGCAAGATCGTGCTGAGCGCGGCACCGAAGCGCTCGGCCAGGATCGCGCCGTAGGTTGCCCAACCGGTACCGGCGCCGAGCCGCGGTCCTGAGGACAGAGGCCCCCACGTGGCGGGCTTGCAGACAGATTCCGCGCCTTCAAGCACGCACAGCCCCGCTGGGTTGAGCCGATAGTGCGCGGCGTAGATCTCGCCCATTCGCGCATCAATCGCAACCGCGACCGCCGCGGCGCCGGTTTCGCTCGCGGCGTGCTGCGCCAATGCGGCCAGGGTCGAAACCGGTGCCAGCGGCAAATCCGCCGCCAGCGCCGCGCCTTGCGCCACCGCAGTGCCGATCCGCACCCCGGTAAACGAACCGGGACCACGCCCGAACGCAATCGCATCGAGATCGCGCAGCGCGAGCCCCGCCTCCGCGAGCAACTCATCGAACATCGGCAAAATCAAGCGGGCATGCGCCTGCGGCGCGTACTCATAGCGTTCGAGGATCGCGCCGTCGAGCCACAAAGCCGCGGTGCAAGCCTCGGTCGAGGTATCCAGGGCAAGTATTTTCATGCGCGGATTCTACCGCCCGCGCGGGAAGGATTCAGCAGCGTGCAGGTTTTGTGTGACTGGAGAGAGGTGGGCAGACTCGGGGACCCACTGCGCGTGGCGCCTTCGTCCGCAGCACGGATCGCGTGGCTACCCGTCGGCGTACTTCGGTGCGGTCCGCGCTTGACCGGGTCACACCCGCACGTGCAGCGTCGATCGGCCCCGCTGACGGTATCGGATTTCCGGGTGCGACCAACCGGCGTTGGGTAGCAGGTGGCTTCTTCCTCTTGCTGCCGCCCAAGCTCCAATTCCGCTACCCGCTGCCCGGCGCGGCGATCACGCGGCTGAGCCGCCCCGCCGCTGGCGCGATTCACAGCCCGCGTAGGAAGATCTCCGCCTCATGCACATCATGCGTGACCGGCAACGGCGGCAAGCTCGCGAGAAAGCGCCGGCCGTAGCTCATGCGGCCGATGCGTGGGTCGCACAGCACCAGGAGTCCGCGATCGTCGACGTCGCGGATCAGCCGCCCGACGCCTTGTTTGAGGGTAATCACCGCTTGCGGCACTTGGTATTCGTTGAACGGGTTGCGGCCGCGGGCGCGCATCGCGGTGAGCCGCGCCTCCAGCACCGGGTCGCCGGGGGCGGCGAACGGGAGTTTGTCGATGATCACGCAGGACAGCGCTTGCCCGCGCACGTCGACGCCTTCCCAGAAGCTGCTGGTGG
Organism: uncultured Thiotrichales bacterium; assembly: GCA_964620675.1. GTDB lineage: Bacteria > Pseudomonadota > Gammaproteobacteria > UWMA-0217 > UWMA-0217 > CAYSFW01. The sequence goes on from CAZUJU010000035.1 coordinate 9,364, forward strand.
CGAGCAGGACGGCGTTGCCGGCGTCGCGAAAGCGGGTCAGCAAGTCGTGGCGCGGGGCCTGGCCTTGCACCAGCAAGGGGCGTTCGGTTTGGTTCTGCAAGGCAGCCGTGGCTTGCTGCAATGCGCGGTAGCTGGTGAACAACAGAAACGTACCGCCGGGATTGGCTTCGAGCAACGGGCGGACCCGCTCGACGATGCGCGCGGTGTAGTCCGGTGCGTCGGGCGCGGGGAGGTCCGTCGGCAGGTATAGCAGGGCGTTGCGGGCGAAGTCGAACGGGCTGTCCCAGCGTCGGGCAGCGGCGGCCTCGATCCCGAGCCGTTCGGTGAAGTGGGTGAAGTCATCCCCGACCGCGAGCGTCGCCGACGTAAACACCCACCCCACCGGCAACAGTTCGAGGTACTTGCGAAACACCGGCGCGATTTCGAGCGGCGAGGCGTGTAATTGGAACCCGGCGCGCGTGGTTTCGTACCACTGCACCGCGTCCTCGCTTGGCGCCTGCAAGTCGACCAGCAACTGTCGCAGCGCGACCGCGCGACGGTGGCAGGCCTGTAGTCCGGTGGAGCGGACGCTGGCCTGATCGAGCCAGTGGGTCAGCGTTTCGAGCTGTTGTCCCAGTTCGTCGAACGTGGTGCGGATGGTGGGGTCGTCGCGCCGATGCGACCAGGCCGCGCGCTGGTTCTCATCGCCCAGGCGATGACGCAGGCGCATGACTTCGGCCGGGAGCGACTCGGCCAAGGCGATCAAATCGCGCAGATCCGCGGCGCCGTTGAGGGACTCGGCGATGGTGTCGTCACAGAGGTCGAGCAAACCGCGACTGCTCAAGGTCTGGCCGAAAAAGCGGGTCGCGATCTCGGGCAACTGATGCGCTTCGTCGAGGATGAAGCCATCGGCCTTGGGCAGCAGTTCGCCGAACCCGGTTTCCTTCAGCGCGAGATCGGCGCAAAACAGGTGATGATTGATGACGACGATGTCGGCATCGAGCGCGGCGCGGCGGGCCTTGACGACAAAGCACGCCTGATAGTGCTCACATTCCTGACCGACGCAGTTGTCGGTGGTCGAGGTGACCCGGTACCACAGCCGGTGATCCTCCGGCAGCTCCGTAAACTCGGCACGATCACCGTGTTCGGTGACCCCGCCCCAGGCCCGCAGCGATCGCAGCAGGCGGTAGTCCTGATGGCCGCGCTGGGCACTGTCGCTTTCCGCGCGATCGAGCCGGTGGCGACAGAGATAATTGGCACGCCCTTTGAGCAAGACCGCACGCTTGTCGACCGCGAGGGCCTTGCGCAAGGTCGGCAGGTCCTTCTTGAAAAGTTGATCCTGAAGGTGCTTGGTTGCGGTGGAGACGATGAACTTGCCTTCTTCGAGCAAGGCCGGCGTGAGGTAGGCGAAGGTTTTGCCGGTTCCGGTGCCGGCCTCGGCGACCAACTGGGAACGTTCGCGCAGCGCGGTGGCGACCGCCTCGGCCAGTTCGATCTGCGCCTGACGGGGGGCGAAATGGCCGATCCCCGCCCCGAGCGGGCCTTCCGCACCGAGGATGAAGCGCAGTGCGGTCACGACGAACCCGGCGATGCGGAGCCCAAGTCGGGACTACTGCATTTGCGCGGCGCGATTGCGCGCGTCCGTCGCGCCGCTGGTATCCCCCAGGCGCCCGCGCGCCTCCGCGATCACCAACCAGTTCTGCGCCACCAAGCCGCGGTCACCCTGCGCCAGGCTGCTGGATTTCTTCGCCATTTCTTCGGCTTGCTGGTAGCGCCCTTGCTGCAGCCGGATCCGCGCCAGCCGCTGCCACAGGTGGGCATCGCGCGGGGCGACCCGCAGGCCGCGCTCGACACTGCTCGACGCCCGTTCGAGATCGCCGCTTTGCTGATACTGATCCGCCGCGCTGAGCATGCTCACAACCACCGGATTGCGCGGTGCGCTCGCTTGCGGTGCAACCACGGCTGCGTCATCCGCCGTCGCAGGTTGTACGCTACCCGGACTCGGGGCGAGCACACCCTGGTCAATAGCGGGCAGCGTCGTCACCCCACTTTCGGGCAGCGGTTGCGGCGCAGGCATGCGTTCCGGCAAGCGCACCGGCCGGCCCATGCGCGTTTCGCCGAGCGGTATGACCTGGGGTTGCTCCAATGGCGGCGCAGGCCGCACCGGCGGCGCGGGCGGTGCGGGTCGCTGCACCACCGGGGCCGGGCTGCGCGGTGGCGCGGCGGCGCACCCGCCGAGCAGGATACCCGCCGCGATCAGGATGCCGATCGAGCGGGTCAGGCCGCCCGGGTTCAAAACGCCCGTGGTTATGAATTGCATCGCCCTGTGGTCCATCAAAATCCGTAGAAACTGTCCGTGGTGATCGTGTCGTCAGTCCAGCTAGGACGACAATCGTAAGGTCTCGAGAACATCAGCGATTCACGCGAAAACGGCAACTGCACGCCGTCAGAGCAGCTCGCGGCGAGGGTCTGCCCACTGCGCAAGTCGGCTTTGGTCCATTCTATGCCATCGGGTTGTATCGATTGTAATGGGGTGGTTTGAATGTCGCGAAAAACCGACGCCCAGAGCCGCATCGCACCGGTCGAACCGGAAAGGCCCGTCGGCTGGTTGTCATCGCGTCCAATCCAGGCGACGCCGACATGTTCGCCGCTGTAGCCGGCGAACCAGCTGTCACGCATGTCATTGGTGGTGCCGGTCTTGCCCGCGACCGCGATCCCACCCACCAGCCGGGTCAAATTGCGCGCGGTGCCGCTGCGCACCACCTCCTGCAATCCGTAGCCAAGCAGAAAACTCGGTTCGGAACGGGCCGCCTGCTCCACCTGCACCGGGTAACGCTGCAGGGTCTCGCCGCGCGGGTTGACCACCGCGAGAATCGCACGCAGCGGCGCGCGATAGCCACCCGCGGCAATCGCTTGATACATCTGCAACACCTCGATCGGCGGCACATCGGCCGCACCGAGGAACAACGATGGAAACGGGTTCAGATCGCTGTCGATCCCGAGCGCGCGCAAGGTCTCGATCACGTTGCCCACGCCGACCTGGAGCCCCAGGCGCACCGTCGCGACGTTGTAGGACTTGGCCAGCGCGGTCAGCATCGGCACCCAGCCATGAAACGCCTTTTCATAGTTGCGCGGCGCCCACGGTTCGCCCACGGGTTGCGGCATGATGAGTTCGGAATCATCCAGCAGGGTGGCGAGGTGAAACCGCTCCGGCCGGCTCAACGCCGCGAGATAGACCGCCGGCTTGATCAGCGAGCCGATTGGTCGCCGCATATCGGTGATGCGGTTGAAGCCGGCGTAGCGCACGTCGCGCGCCGAGACCACGGCCTTGATCTCGCCCTGCTCGACCGAGGCGACGACCATCGCACCCTGGAGCGTTTCGGGACGCATCCGCCGCTCCTTTTCGATCCGCGCCAGATCCTCGACGACCGCGCGCTCGGCGCGGTCCTGAATCAAGGGATCGAGCGTGGTGAAGATCCGCAAGCCCTCACTACGGAGGTCCTCGTCGCGGTAGTCGCGGCGCAGCTGGCTGCGCACCAGTTCGAGAAATCCGGGAAACGAGGTCACCCCGGACGGCGGCGATTCGGTCACGCCAAGCGGACGCGCCCGCAACTCCGCGCCCTCGTCGGCGCTGAGTTTGGCCTGTTGCACCAGGGCATCGAGGACCAGATTGCGGCGTGCGGTGGCGCGCTGTGGATGGCGCCGCGGTGCGTAGTAGGTCGCGCCCTTGGCGAGGCTCGCGAGCAAGGCCAGTTGCTCGGGATTCAGCTCGGTCAAAGGACGTTGAAAGTAGAACTGGCTGGCGAGGCCGAAGCCGTGAATCGCGCGGGCGCCGTCCTGCCCCAAATAAATCTCGTTGAGATAGGCCTCGAGCAGCTCGTCCTTGCTGTAGTGCAGTTCCAGCAGCACCGCCATCAGCGCTTCATTGATCTTGCGCCGCAGGGTGCGTTCGTTACTCAGGAAGTAATTCTTAACCAGCTGCTGGGTGAGCGTGCTGCCGCCCTGCACCGTGCGACCGGCGCGGAGATTTGCCCACAGCGCGCGGAAGATCGCCCGGTAATCGATGCCATGGTGTTCGAAGAAACTGCGATCTTCGAGCGCGAGTAACGCATCGATCAACATCGGCGGCACATCCGGGAGTTGCACCAGCACCCGGTCTTCGTTGTGCTTGGGATAGATGTTGGCGATATGGATCGGCTCAAGGCGGAACAGCGAGGGGGCCTCGGCACCGTTCGGCGCCCGCAGTTCGACGATGACCTTGTCGGCAATCGAAACAACGAGCGCCTCGGCGGCCTGGGTCTCGTCGGGAAAACTGAAGCCGCGCGCATGGAGCAATACGCGGCCGCTTGCCACCGCGTATTCGCCGGGGCGGTCGGGCTCAGCGACCTTGCGATAATTCAGCAGCGTGAGCTCTTGCTCCAGTGCCGCGACGCTGAGTGACTTACCGATAAACAATTCCAGCGGGCGGGCGTAAACGCGCGCCGGCAACTCCCAGCGCTTGCCTTCGAACTGAGTACGGATTTGTTGATCCAGCTCGCGCAGGTAGGTGACGCCGAGTGCCGCCGCAACCAGCGTCAACAGGGCCAGACCGGCAAAGAAAACCGACAGCCGATGGCGCGATCGCGAGTGCTGCCGCTCGGCAGGATCGGGTGAATTCATTGGGCGATGATATGACGTGACCGAACGAAGCTACAAGGAAACCGCTACCCAGCATCCGACAGGTGCCCTATGATGCCACATTTTCCTTAAGCGTGAGGTTTCGACACCGCCCGTGAACCCTGAACAGCATCAAAGACTTATCCTGTCCCTGCGGCGGCCCGGGGTGTTACCCGGACACGCGGCGGCGGTCGACCTGGTGGAAACCCATATTTCGTCGGTGCTGCTGACCGGTACCCACGCGTATAAGTTGAAAAAACCGCTCGATCTCGGATTCCTCGACTTTTCGACCCTGGAGAAGCGGCGAATCTGCTGCGAGGACGAGATTCGCCTAAATAAGCGTCTCGCCCCGAGCATTTACCTCGACACCGTCGCGATCACCGGCTCGATTGAAGCACCTGACCTGAACGGGCCGGGCGAACCGATCGAGTACGCGGTGCGGATGCGTCAGTTCGATCAATCACAACTGCTCAATCGGCTGCTGCCTGCGGGCCAGGTCGACGCGGAGCTGATCGACACTCTGGCGGCGCGGATCGCGGCGTTTCACGCCGAAATCGCAGTCGCGCCGCCAGACAGTGACTTCGGTACGCCGGAAGTCGCGTACTTTCCGATGGCGCAGAATTTCGACCAGATTCGCCCCCTGCTTGATGACCCCGCCCAGCTGGCGCAACTGCAACGCATCGCCGACTGGACCGCGGCAGCCTATGCCGAACTCGGCCCCACCTTGGCGGAACGCAAGGCGGGTGGTTACATTCGCGAATGTCATGGCGACATGCACCTCGGCAATATGACCCTGCACGAAGGCCAGGTCGCGATCTTCGACGGCATCGAATTCAATCCGCATCTGCGCTGGATCGACGTGATCAGCGAAGTGGCGTTTCTCACGATGGACCTGACCGACCGCGGCGCCCCGGCGTTGGCGCAACGGCTGCTGAACGGTTATCTCGAACACACCGGCGATTACGCGGGGGTAGCGCTGCTGCGGTTTTATCAGGTCTATCGGGCGATGGTCCGCGCCAAGGTCTCCAGTATTCGCCTGCATCAAGCCGGCCTCCCCGCCGCCGAACGCGCCGACATCCTGCGCGCCTACCAAAGTTATGCCGACCTCGCCGAGCACTTTACCCGCGCCGAGATTCCGCTTCTGGTGCTGATGCATGGGGTGTCCGGCAGCGGTAAATCGTGGGTCAGCGACGTGCTCGTCGAGGCCTTGCCCGCGATCCGGATCCGTTCCGACCGCGAGCGCAAGCGGCTCCTGGGTGACGAAGCAACCGCCGGCACCCTGAACACAGGCCTCTATGCCGCCGACACCACCGCCCTTACCTACGCGCGCTTGCTGGAACTGGCGACACACCTCCTCGCCGCCGGCCATTCAGTCGTCGTCGACGCGACGTTCCTCAAACGCGACCAACGCGCGGCGTTTCAGGGCCTGGCCCAGGCGCGCGGGATCGGCCGGGGGGTGGTACACACCACCGCAGCGGTCGAGACCCTGCGCCGGCGGATCGCGGCGCGCGCGCGTGCACAAGGCAACATCTCCGACGCCGACGTGACGGTGTTAGACTATCAATTGCGGCACGCCGAGCCACTGGAAGCGGACGAAACCCGAATCGTGGTCGCGGCGGACAACGGCCCGCTCGATGGCGCGGCCCTTGCGGACCAGATCCGCAAACTCGCGGTTTCGTAGTATTCTGCCGATCATCAATTACCTACAGACATCACTCGCACGGAGACTTCTCATGCAAAATAGGTTGCTCTCGACCAGCTGTGTGGTCTTGGCCTGCCTCGCGGCGCCGGTTAACGCCGACACGGTCATCAAGTTCACCAGCTCCCAGCCGGGAATGCTGGATCAAATGGCGATTAAGGATGGCAAGGTATTGATCAACGCCCCGCAAAGTCAGGGCCGCATGGTGATGGACACCACCGCGCAAAAGATGGTCATGTTCAATGACAAAGAGCAGAAGTACATCGAGATGGACGAAAAGTACATGGAACAAACGGCCAAGGTCATGGACCAGATGCGGCAGCAAATGATGGCCCAATTGCAGAGCATGCCGGCCGAACAGCGCGCGCAGATCGAAAAGCAGATGGGGCTCGCCAATCCCGAGGCCAAGCCACCCGAGGTGACGATCAAGCCGACCGGACAAAAGAAGACCGTTAGCGGGATCGAGTGCCAGGTCAGCGACGTGTATACCGACGGCGCCAAGACGATGGAGGCCTGCATGGCCACCCCGCAGGCCGCCAAGATGAACGCGGACGACTACGCCACGCTCAAGCGGATGCAGGAGTTCTCGAAAAAGATGATGCAGAAATCCTCCGCGATGGGCGGTGCGCCCGGCGCGATGAAGGACATGTTTCCAAGCCTCGACGGCTTGCCGATGGAGCTGAAGGATCTGCAGAACAACTTCACGATGACGATCTCGTCGGTCGAAACCGCCGCGCTCGACGCCAAGAATTTCGCCGCCGGCAGCGGTTATCAAAAGTTCGATCCGCTGCAACAAATGCAGCAGATGCAACAACAACGTCCGCCCGCGGCGCCGGCGCGCTAGCCAACGCCAACCGTGTGGAACACCCGGTCGTGCCCGCCGACCGGGTGACGGGGCGATGATCCATGCTGACCGATTGTCACCGCGAGGTCGCCGGCCGACGGTGGCATGCGACTACACCGCGATCCTGCTACTGATCGGTGCGTTGGCGCTCGGCGGCTGCGCATCGGTTCGCTACCCTGAGGTTGATTTCACCCACCGCGGCGCCGCTACCATCGCGCCGAGCGGCGAGACCGTTCAGCGCATCCACGCGCTCGGACACGCATTGATCGACTTGAGTCCCACGGTTGACCCGCTCGAAGCGCAGCGCCTCGCCGAAGCGGCCGTGCTGTATCCGATGCAACTCGCCAACCGCTACCAGTTGGTCGCCCCCCCGTTACTCCACAACACGCTCGTCAACTCAGGATTGCGGCCGCGCGGGCTGTGTCGCGAGTGGACCGAAGACCTGATGAATCACTTACGGACGCTGGATCCGCGGAGCTTCGAGCTGCATTGGGGCATCGCCCATAAGGGGCGCTATTACAGCGAACATTCGAGCGTGGTCGTCACCGCCCGCGGGCAGGACTTCGCCGACGGCATCGTGCTCGATGGCTGGCGCCATTCCGGGCGCCTGGTGTGGGTGCGGGTCGGCGATGACAAATACCCCTGGATTCGCTACCGCTGATACGCGGCGTTTCGGGTCTGGCCCGGAACGCGGGAATGGAGGGAAGCCTGGGTCGCGCAATCGCGCGGATCGCGCTCGGGAATCCCTCCGCCAGATAAGCGACGGAGGGCGATTGAACCTAGATTCCTCGGTTGACCGCTCTTTTGGGTACGTAACGTGCTGTGTACGCGAAAAAACTGTGGTGAATTTGGCTTCACCTTCCGGGTGCAGGCGCTACGTGCCCGATTGCACGGCCTTCGGGGCGCACGGCTGCGTTGCAACTCCTTGGAATGGAACAACCATTCCGCGTCGTTGCGCCTTACCCTGCACCCCGAATACCGCACACTCGGGCACGTCCAACCGAGGATTCTAGGTTGAACCTACGTCTGGTGCCGCTCAGATCCCTACGAACTTCTTGATCTCGCCGACCACGACATCGCTGGAAGTCGCGTTGATGTCCAGCAACATGCCTTCGTTCTGGTAGAAATTGACCAACGGCGCGGTCTTCTCGTTGTAGACGTCGAGCCGGTTGGAGATCGCCACTTCGGTCTCGTCGTCGCGCTGAACGACATGGCCACCGCACTTGTCGCACACGCCCTCGGTCTTCGGCGGCATGCTCTTGACGTTGTAGATCGCGCCGCAATCGACGCAGGTGCGCCGGGTGGTGAGGCGGTCGAGAATGACGTCACGCGGTACATTCAGGTTGACCGCACCATCGAGCTTGATATCGATCTTCTGCAATACGGCCTTCAAAGCCTCAGCTTGCGGAATGGTGCGCGGAAACCCATCGAGCAGAAAGCCGGCTTTGCAGTCGTCCTGCAACAGGCGCTCGCCCATGATGTCCATGATCAAGCTGTCGGGAACCAGATCTCCGGCCTTCATGTACGACTCCGCTTTTTTGCCAAGCTCTGAGCCTTCCTTCACCGCGGCGCGCAGAATGTCGCCAGTGGAAATCTGCACCGAACCGTCAATCGCGGTCAGCAGTTTGGCTACCGTACCTTTGCCTGCGCCCGGGGCGCCAAGAAGAATCAGTCTCATGAGTCACTCCTAATCGTGTTGATTCAAATCGAATTAAACCGGGGTCGTTCACGCGATCGCAATCGTCTAAGGGGCTTGGAACGCACGGTACGCACCGCGGACCAGGCGCCCGGCCCCGCCGGGCGCGTAGTGTACAACGGATTTCGCTTCACGACCCCTGCTTCTGCAAGGGAATTCGCTGCCGGGACGCGAACCAACCCCGAGGCCGCCGAATCCCCTTGAATATGTTTGGCCCGCGCTCACGAAAAGTCGGCGTCGACGCCCGATACCCGCGCGATCGCCTGCCCGATGGTGGCCACCTTGACCTCGATCTCGCGTACCGAGGCGGTCTCCGCATCCCCCTCGAGTTCGCGGATCAAGGCCGCCCACTCGGCATGCCCATAAAAGCCGGCAACCCCAGCGAGTTGATGCGCGGCGCGCTTGATTTGCCCGCGATCGCCGTCGGCGCCCGCGCGCTGTAGGGCCTCGAACTGCGCGCGCAACGCCGCGACCACCGTGTCCGCGTCCACCACCGGCGCCGCCTCCGTGCCGTGCGCCGCACGCCGCTCGGTCAGCACGATCCGTGGCAGTAAACGCTGCAACGCGGCGCCGATCTCGTCGGCAGTGACCGGTTTGATAATGATCGAGTCGAACGATTCACCCGCCTTGGGCTCCATGTAAACGTCTGCGGTAATCGCGACGATCGGGGTATCGCGATTGGATTCGGCACTGGCGCGAATCTCGCGGCAGGCCGCCATTCCATCGACGCCCGACATGTGGATGTCGAGAAAAATGACATCGTAGCGGCGCGCCATCGCGCGTTCGATCGCATCGCCGCCGTCGTGAACTTCCTCGACCGATCCGCCCCAATGCGCCAGGTAGCGGCGCAACAGTTTACGACTGAACTCGTCGTCATCTCCGATCAGCGCGCTGAAGGCACTCTGGCACAATCCCTCGCGCGGCCGCGCGGGCGGTTTTAGCGCCGTTTGCGCGGTGCCGCCAAGCAATTGCTCCAGCGCCGCCAGCAAGCTGCGCTGCCGAGCCGGCTTGGTAATCAGATGGCAGCGTTGATCGGCATGGTTTGCGCGCAGCGCGGGCAGCCCGAGCTCGTCACCGGCCAGCACCAACAGCGGAATATTGCGTTGTTTCAGTGACCGCAATACGTCGTGGGTCGACGAAAGCCGAAGCTCGGCCCGACTGAGACCGACCGCCACCGCGGCGAAGCCGGGCGGCGGCGCACCGACGATCGCCGCGTCCGCCTCGGCCAACGTGGCGCGTTGCAAGACCCGCGCGCCGAAATGGAGCATGGCGTTACGGAGCGCCCGGCGCGCAAACGGTTGGGCGTCGATCACGAGCACAGGCTGCCCCATCAGTGCCGTCGGTCGCCGCGCGCACGCGGCCGGCACCCCCTCGCGGCCGCGCAACTTGAGATAGAACTCGGAACCGCCGGCGTCACCGGGACGATAGCCGATCTCCCCGTCCATCAATTGAATCAACATGCGTGAGATCGCAAGGCCCAATCCGGTTCCGCCATAGCGCTTGGTGATCGATGGATCCGCCTGCACAAAGGGTTGAAACATCTGCTCGCGAAACGCCGGGGCAACCCCGATGCCGGTGTCCGAGATCGAAATCCGCAACCAGGGCACGCCGGTTACGTCGGGCGCCGAGTCCGCCATCACGACCACATGCCCGCGTTCGGTGAACTTGATGGCGTTGTTCAACAGATTCATCAACACCTGCCCCAACCGCGCCGGATCGCCTTGAACGCTCCGCGGCGCGTCGTCGAGATAGAGCAATACGAGTTCGAGGTCCTTGCGATGCGCTTCGTGCGCGAACAGGCTGACGACGTTTTCCAGAATATCGGTGGGGTCGAAAACATCGTTCACCACCGTGAAATTGCCTGCTTCCAGCGACGAAAACGCGAGTACGTCGTCGATCACCGTCAATAACTGGGCGCCGGCCTGGCCGATGATCCGGGTATATTCCAGCGCCGCCGCGTCCTCGACGCTGTTTTCGAGCAGCTCACCAAAGCCGATGATGGCATGCAGCGGAGTACGCAATTCGTGGCTGATCTGCGCCATGAATTCAGCCTTGGCGTTGCCGGATTTGACCGCTTGCGTGCGCGCGGCTTCGAGTTCGACGTTACGCACCTGTAGCGTACCGATGGTGTCGTGCAGCGCCTCGGTCGCGAGCTTGACCCGACGTTCCAGTTGCCCGCGCGCATCTTGCAAGGTTTGCGCCGTCCGGTTGATGCCGGTCTCCAGTTCGCCGATCTCGCCCGAGCTGCTGGGGGTTAGCCGCGCGTCGAGATCGCCGCGGCCGATACGGCTGACCACCGCAGTCACCCGCCGCAGCGGCCCGAGCAAGCCGTTGGCCATCAAGACGCCCAGCAACGCGCTCAAGGCGATACCGGCGAGCACAAACGCGCTGCTCTTAACGATGATCTCGCGCTGTCGCAATTCCAGTTGGCGGAAGGTGACGCGGACGATGACCCTGCCGAGCACCGTTGGCGGTGCGTCGGCCACGCTCGTTCCCTGCAGCTCGGGATTCTCGTCACGCGCAAACGTGGCACTGTCTATCGGCGCAACGAACACCGCCAAGTCCGGTTCGGTTTCACGACAGCGTCCACCGTTGGCGTGCGCCCGCGCGCGATGCGCCAGCACTCGCCCGCGACCGTCACAGATGGACACCGAGTCGATATCGGAATTCAGCAGCGCACCCGAAATCAGCTTGTCGAGCAGCTGCTCGTCGCCAACATACAGACTGAATCCGCTCGATGTCGCGAGATCGGCCGCGATCGAGCGACCGTAGTTCAGCACCGCCTCACGGGCATCCTGCAAGCGCGTGGAGATGAGATAGTAGCCAATCGCCAGTGACACCAGAGTCAGCGGCGTAATCGCGAGCACCAACGCCCGCTCGCGGATCCCCAGCCGATTGAAGATCGAAAACCCGCTCATGGCTCGGCTCCGAGTTCTTGCCGCACCCGGTCGAGGCACACACGATCCAATTCAAGATACCGCGCGACCGCTTCGTTACAGCGTAAGCGGAAATACCGCGGATACTGCGGCTCACCGAGGGTCAGCGGCTTTCGTTCTAGCGCGGTCTGAATCAACTCCGCGGTGTGTCGGCCGACTTGGGTGCTGTCGGAATGTAATGCCGCGAGTGCGCCCGCGGCGACCAAGGTTTCCGAATAACCGAGCACGGCCACGCGGCGGCGATAGGCGGCATAAAGTATCTGGCTGACCACGCGGCGGTCGATGATCGCGGGATCGTACACCGTCAACAACAGGTCGATCTCGGACAACTCCGAGGCGAGCGTGTCCGCGACCGCATCCTTGTCGCTTACCACCACCGACCGGACTGGGATGTCCGGAATATCCGCCGCGGGCAGCTCCTCCGCGGCGCGTGGACCCAACATCAAGCCCAGCCGTAGCGGCCCCGGATTGAGCAGCTGTGCCAGGCGAACCTGCTGCGCGAGCGGCTGCTCCAGATACAGTGCCGAATGACGCCCGAAATCGCGTTCCGGCTGTCGTCCGCGGAGCATTCTCAGCAACGCCTCGTAGGACAAACGTGGCACCAGCGTCGCCAGCACCGGGTAGGGGGCTTCGCGTTCCAGCGCGAGGCTGGTCGCGCGGATGCCGACCGTTACCGCCAAAGCCGGCGCCGACTGTAACTCTGAAGCCAGTTGTTCCGCAGAGTATTGCTTGACATTCAGCACCTTGAAAGTAACGGCAGGTGCACCGTGACGGCCGAATTCGGCCTCGATCGCCTCCGCCACCTGGCGATACTCCGCTCCGTCCCCACTCAGAAGCAGCGCAAGCTCCAGCGTTCCGGCAGGCGCCGTCCAAGGCAGCCATACCACCAGGCATAGCATCGCAAAGACAAATGGATGGCGCCGGTTAGCCAACGCGAATTCCCTGAAAAAAGATTCGTTTACACAAGGTTCTTATTATTTTTACTGAAGGATTCGGAGCAAGCATAAGCGTCACCTCGGGCAAGGTCTTGCCCGGACTACAAATACGCCCAACATTGAGAACTCACCCAGGCCTCACCCGCGTGACCAAGTTCCAACCCGCGAATCCACCTTGCGGCCTTTCTGGCCGATCACATTATAATTACCCTGCCCATCTCACCGCCGCAGCCGACCCAGGCGTCTCGCGGGCCTGACCGCGTAGCGTTGCGCAATGCAGCGCCTAATCACGTTTCGATCCCTGCGGCACCCGACACTCCGTGCGCGCCACCCGAACCGTAAAAGTGGCAGGCTTGAAGCCACCGCCATAGCGTACCTGAATCTTCGCACCACGTGACTTAGCCAGAGGAGCTAGGACCGCGATCACCACAGAGCCCCAACCGACGTGCCGCCACCGCCGCCGCAGTCCGGTTCTCCACCTGCAAGAGCTTCAAAACACTGGCAATGTGAACCTTGACCGTATGCGTCGAGATCGCCAACTCACGCGCGATCGACTTGTTCGAATGGCCTTTGCATAACAGCTTCAGAACCTCCACCTGGCGATAGGTGAAGCCGGCGAACGGCGCCCCATCGACGCTATCCGGCATCGGCAGCAAGGTCGGATCTGGAAGCTCCTCGGACGCCGCCGGGCACGGATGCAGTAGGCACTCGGGGATATAGATCCCACCGGCCAGCACCAGCCGAATGGCGGCGCCAATCACACTGCGCGTCTTGGACTTGGGGACATAACCGGAGGCGCCGCGATCAATGACTTTGCGCATGTCAGTCAGGCGCTCGGAGCCGGAAACGACAATGACCGGCACTTCCGGAAACTGATTACAGATCTGGCTCACCAGCTCGAAGCCATCCCCGCCCGGCATGTACAAATCAAGCAAAATCAGCCCGATATCGCCGTGAATTGCGAGCAACGCGTGAACCTGCGCGTGGTCCGAGGCCTCCAGCAATCGCGCCTCCGGATCGACCGCCCGCAGCTCCGCCACCAGCCCAAACCGAATCAATTCATGATCGTCTGCAATGAGCACTTTCAACCTCAATACCCCCACTCTGGGCTCACCGGGCACGCCTACCGCAAGAAAATCGCTGACTGAACGCTACGACAGTCCGATAACCTTCTGATTTCATTCTTGGTGCGGATGTTGAACCCCGAATGGAATCTAACCAGTCCGAACTCCCGTAGGCTCGCACGGTATTGAATCCACGCCAATTACAATTATTAACCTGGATTCCTCAGTTGCAAGCACGCAATTGCGTGCAAGCCCGCGCCTGTCGCACCGTCAACTGAGACAAGCAGGGCTAACCAAGTGGACCGCTACGCCAGCCCCGATGTGCCGGCGCTCGGCGGAATCGTGGGCCAAATCGGCGCGACGGACTAGTACGTCATGTCACCCAGATTTGCGGGTCAAACCGATTCCGTTTACTGAATCCTCAACCGACCCTGGATGCAGGGTTCATGCAACCAGGTACCCGGATGGGTTGCAACATGCGACCCGCCCGTCCGTGGACACTGGGCCCCGGCAATCCCTGCCGGGGTGACGGTGGCAAGCGGCGCATGAGCGCAACCTCCCCGTCCATCCGCCCGTCATTCCGGCAGGGAATGCCGGAACCCAGTGTACAAGGATGTACATACAAAATGCCGGAACCCAGCGTACAGGGATGTACATGCACAATGCCGGAACCCAGTGCACAGGGATGTGCGATGAGGAATGCCGGAACCCAGCGCGCGAGGTCATACACTCCCTGGTGCCGGAGCCCAGCAGCCTATTTCACCTCGATTTCCGAGCCAATCCGTAAAACCTCAACTGACCGCAATCGCAAGATGGCGTGAAACCAGGTACTAGCCATCTGGCTAATTTACTGTATCCACCACAATGTTACGATTTGTAGCAAGAGACGACCGGTGATCGAGAAAAATCAACATCACCGCGCGGCTTGTGGCGGATTACGCGCTCGGGTGCGGATCCACCGCCGCTGAAACCGATACTGAATAAAATCGTCGCGAGCGTTGGGGGGGGCCCAATTTTCGAAGCGAACCTAGCCACCGGCGAGCGTCCTGCTCCTGGTGGTTTTTTTTTGTAATGACGCCGGTTCGCGGCAGTGTAAACTCAACCGGAACTCACCGACCGGAGGCGTCATGAAAATCACGCTGGATATCGACATTTCCCCCGCCGAGTTTCGCGAAGTCATGGGCTGGCCAGACGTCAGCGAGCTTCAGCGCGAAGGGATGGGCAAGATCCTCGAACTGATGCATCAAGGCGCCGACGGCTATGATCCGCTCAGTCTGATGCAACCGTTTTTCGCCAGTTCGATGAATTCGATGGAGACCTTGCAAAAATTGATGCTGCGCGGCCTGCAAGGTTACTCGCAGGGCGCCGACACGGAGCCCAAAACCAAGGACTGAAAAGATCGGCCTCAGTTCAACCGCAACTCCCCACGGCCCCGCATGCCGTACAGAAATCGCAGCCGTCCTTCTTGATGACGGCATAGTTGCCGCATTCGCCGCAGAGTTTGCCCTGCATCGCCGGCACCGTGCCGGATTCGACCGGGGCCTCCAATATCCCCATCCGCGTGATCGGAAAACCCTCCTCGTCCAACAGTCCGAGCATCCCGTAGCGATGGATGATCAGGTGCGCGAGATAGGCGACCGTCGACGGATAGTTGCTTTGGCGCCGGGTGCCGGGGACAAACGCCATGAAATCCCCCAGCGGTTCGGGATAATCGAGCAGCTTGCGCAGCTTCATCCCGATCCAGGCCGGATCGAGCACCCGCATGTCGAGCGACAACAGCTTACACAGTCCGTCAAGCGCGCGCGGATAGACCCCCGACAGCCACATCGAGTACGGCCGGGTGACGCCGTCCGGCAAGGTGATCTCCTTCAGACCGAGCACGAAATCCTCGCCGGTCGCCGGGTTGTAGATATCGACGGTCCACGACAGGGTGCCATCGGTGCCGGTCTTCGGCTCCTTGAGGCTGAACAAGGCATCGAGCACCGGGCTCGGGCCGACATCGTCGAGCGCCGCGAGCTGCTCGCAGCGATAGCGAATCAGCTCGGCGACCGCCGCCACGATCGACGGCATCCGGCGAATCGTGCCATGCGGTGGAAACGGCATCTCGAACGCCTCACCCGGGGCGGTCGTGCGCGCCAGCGAGTCGAGCTTGAAACGCAGCCATTTATGATCCTTGGCGCGCATGTCCATCGACAGCGTCTTCGCCACCGCACCCAGGCCACGCGGCTGCCCGGCGCCGTTGACCCAGATCTCGAACGGCCAGACGCGTCGGCCCGAGCCGTTGTCGTCCTGCTCGACATGGCCGATGAACAGGGCGAAATGCCCTAGGTCGTGCTGAATCATGTAGGTCCAGGCGAGGTTGCCCTCGGGCAGATTCGGCCGCCCCGGCCAGCGCAGCGACGCCAGTACCGGGGCGGGCAGCGACTTGATCTGCAAGCGCCGATTGGCATCGCCGACGAAATCCTGCGGCGCCTTTTTTTCCTCCGCCGCTTTTTGCTCCACCGTGAGCACCGCGCCGAGAATCTTGTTCGGGCGATAGGTCGCCAGACCTTTGAGACCCGCGCGCCAGGCGCTCAGATAGAGATCCTCGAATTCGGTATAGGGATAGTCCTCGGGGACATTGACGGTCTTGGAGATCGAGGTATCGACGTACGGCGCGACCGCCGCGACCATGTCCTTGTGCGCCTGCGCGGAGATCTCGAGCGCGGTGATGAAATACCCCGGCAGGTTGTCGACATCGCCGCCGAGATGGCGAAACAGGCGCCACGCGTGATCCTCAACGGAATATTCCTTGAACCCACCGTCGGCCATCCGTTTCTTGCGTTGGTAGGTCCACGAAAATGGCGGTTCGATGCCGTTGCTGGCGTTGTCCGCGAAGGCGAGCGAGATGGTGCCGGTCGGCGCGATCGAAAGCAGATGCGAGTTGCGGAGTCCGTGGGTGCGAATCGCCTGCTTGAGTGACGCCGGCAAGCGCGCGGCGAATCGCTCCCCGCCGAGATATTGCTCGATGTCGAGTAACGGAAACGCACCGCGTTCACGCGCCAACTCAATTGAATAGCGATAGCTGCGATCGCGCAGGTACTCGGCGAGGCGCATCGCCATGGCGCGGGCCTCGGGGCGATCGTAGCGCAGGCGCAGCATGATCAGGGCATCGCCCAAACCGGTGAACCCGAGTCCGATCCGGCGCTTGGCCGCGGCCTCGGCGCGTTGCTGCGCCAACGGCCAGTGCGTGACCTCGAGGACGTTGTCGAGCATCCGCACCGCGACGTCGATCACGGCGCCGTAGGTATCGAAATCGAACTCGGCGTGATCCGAAAACGGAGCCCGTACGAAGCGCGTCAGATCAATCGAGCCGAGGCAGCAACAGCCATACGCCGGCAATGGTTCCTCCGCGCAGGGGTTGGTCGCCTCGATCGTCTCGCAATATCCGAGATTGTTGTCGCGATTGATACGGTCGAGAAACAGAATGCCCGGCTCGGCATGGTCGTAGGTGGAACGCATGATCTGGTCCCACAACTCGCGCGCCCGCAGCGTACGATAGACCCACCGGCCATCCGCGCGGCGAAACGCACCGTTGCCCTTGATCTCGGTGCCGGGCTCGGCAGTGTGCGTCAACTCGATCTCAGTATCCTGCTCCACCGCGCGCATGAAGGCGTCAGTCACCCCGACCGAAATATTGAAATTGGTCAGATCGCCCTGGTCCTTAGCGTGAATGAACGCCTCGATATCCGGATGATCGCAGCGCAACACGCCCATCTGCGCCCCTCGCCGCGACCCCGCCGATTCCACCGTTTCGCACGAGCGGTCGAATACCCGCATGTACGAGACCGGACCCGACGCGCTGGACTGCGTGCCGCGCACCAGCGCGCCCTTGGGCCGAATCGCGGAAAAGTCGTAGCCGACGCCGCCGCCGCGACGCATGGTCTCGGCCGCTTCCGCGAGCGCGGTGTAGATGCCTGGCTTGTCGTCCACCACCTCGGTGATGGAATCACCGACCGGTTGCACGAAACAGTTGATCAAGGTCGCGCTGAGCGTGGTGCCCGCGGCGGAGTTGATCCGTCCGGCCGGAATGAACCCGGTCTCCTGCGCCCACAGAAAGCGTGCTTCCCAGCGTTCACGTTCGTCATCGCTTTCGACCCCCGCGAGCGCGCGGGCGACGCGTCGACGCACCTCCAGCAGCGAGCTTTCCTGGCCCTTGGCGTACTTCTCCAGCAACACCTCGACCGAGATCGCTTGCGGCGGCGGCAGATCCATCTTCGGCGCCTCGGGGATCGCGGAAAAACTCAGTTGCTCAGCCACTGCATTCATCGCCCAACTCCGTGATTCTCAATAGTCTAGCTCATCCTCCGGCAATCGACGCCGAAGGCGTTTTACTATATATAGCGCCATTGCTACGCGCCAGCCACTATATATTGAATCATCGCCACTAGACTGTCCACCGACAGCCGCATGGCTCGCGACCGCCTCACCAGAAAAAAGTCACGGTCGTCTTGGCTGGAGCGGCCTTGAGCGACACCTCGCGCTGTTGCGGCTGGGCGCCGAAACTCGCCTCGACGCGATAACTGCCGACCGGCAAAACAACGTAGAGCAGTGGGCCATTGGCATCGATCTCGGTCACCGGATCGCCTTGCGGCGTGGTGATTCTAACCTTCACATCACCGATAAAGTGGCCGTCGCGCTGGGCAAAGGTCAGCTTGAGATTGAAAAAATGCTCCAGCTTCTGGACCGCCTCGCGCTCCTCGATTCCGACACCGCCGGCCAGATAGGAGACGCCCTGGCTCTCGCGGATCTCGACTTGCGCCTGAACCGCGCTCAGCCCAAGCGTCAACAGCGCCAGCGCCAAACCGCGCGCGACGCAGAAAGCTCTACTGTTCATTCACCTACGCTCCGTTGGTATTGGTTTCGCCCATCGCGCGGTCGGCCGCGCCGTCACCACGATACCGGAAATCGAAATGCACCGAATTACTGGATTCCATCCGGTCGACCCCGCGTTCATTCACTATAATGTCACCAGAAGGGCCAGGATAAGGTAGGAGTAAAAGTCATGTTCCTCAAGCAACGCAGCTCGGGCGATTTGGTCGAGGTGCTCGATACTCAAGAACTGTTCAACCCGTTCACCGCGCGCCTCAGCGGCCGTCTCCACATCGGGGAGGATCCGCCAGAACCCGAATCCTTCGCCAAGGCTGATTTGATCTTTCCGTCCGGCGAAGCTTTGCCGTTGTGCTGGGTCGATTCGGGTTACCGCGAACGCGCCTTGGGCGTCTGACTGCGCCGACGGCTTGTGCGCGTGGAGCGGTTTATGGCGCGCTCGATCACGGCTTCGTGTGTGAGGTACGTTCGGACGCCCCCCCGATATCGCGCCACCGCAGAAAGGTCGGCGCCTTTTCGTAACCTTTCAGCGCGACGTAGTCGAGCACGCCCGAAAGCCGATAGAGGCGCGCCACCGAGTCGACGCGAATGATCTCCTGGCCGCGCTCGTCGAAAAACACCACGGTTGGCGCGAAGAACAGGCCCAACTGTTTAGCCCACTCAACCGCCGTCAAACGCTGACCGTCGGGCGTCCACACTGGGGTTTTCGACCACATATCGAGCTGCACGGTGTCGAAGCCGGCGATTTGCCGTTGCAAGCGCTCGTCGAGCAAGGCGCCGGAATGAAGGATGTCGCAGGCATGACAGTCGTGCTGCTCAAAAAAGACCGCGAGCGGGCGCCTGGCCGGGATGCGGCTGCGATCAAGCAGATAGGGCGGCCGCTCAAAAAAGGGCTGTTGGTTGAGATCGGCGAGATCGAATTTGGGCGGCGGATCGGCGCGTTCCAGATAATCGCGCAGGGATTCGACCTTATCGTAATCCCCCACCACGTAGTGCAACGCAGCGCGAAACTTGTACGGCGGGTAGTAGCCGACGAGTTTCAGCGCCTCGCGCCCGTCGTCGACATAAAAAATCAGCGCCGGCGTAAAGTTGGTTTTCTGTTGCTCGGCAAAGGCGGCCTCAGTCAGGGTGTTGCCGTGTACATCGGTCAGCTCCCGGCTCCCCCAGATATCCACCTGAATCACGTCAAAGTAGCGCCGGGTGTACTCGACGATGTCCTGCTCCTTGCCCCAATTCACATCCATTAGCAACTGACAGTAGGCGCAAAACTTCTGGCCAAAGTAAATCGCGATCCCTTTCTTGCCCGCCGCGCGCGCCTCGGCGAGATCCTCCCGCAGGTCGAGGAACGACTCAGTGAACCAAGGCGGATGACGGACTTCTTCCGGCAGCGGGAAATCATTGAAATTCGCTTTGACATCGGCTGTCGGCGCGGCATGGCTGAGCGCAAGCACGCCGCAAAGTGCAATCATCGCGCCGATCAGGCGCAGAACGGAGAGAGGGTGCATCGTAGGTCTCTGGCATGGGTGGCATCACCGATTCTTTGAATTCTGGACCATGTACCGCGCGCCTGCCAGCCCGAATCGGCGACGGTTATTGGATCATTTGATAGGCCGTAGCGAACTTTTTCGAAAAACGGCGTTCAAAAGCTCCGTTAACTAAACGCCGAACAATTTCCCCTTGGCGACGCGCCGATCTCGCAGACAGGGTTCGCGGTGCTTGACGGGGTGGCGGCAAACCTTTTGAGCGCCGGGGTTCAACCCCGCTCGCCGGTCGCGCTCGAAAGTGACGCCGGCCATTCGCCACCCCGCGAGCGCCGCACCGCCTGCGATGCCGGCCTCCGCCTATTAACCGAGGAGTCTCCCCATGTATCTGAATTCCGTCTCGCGCGCCCAGGAACAATATTCCTCGGCGGAAGCAAACCCGCGCTCGGCCCCGCCCAGCGATGCCGATCCGCAATCCGTTGCGCAATTCAACCAGCAAATCGGCCAGACCGGATCGACCGATCGGGCGGCCGACGCCCAATCCGCCGCGGGTGCCGATCAGAGCGGGATTCAGGCGCTGCTGGAACAGCTGGTGCAACTCCTGCAGCAACTCCTGCAGGCCCTGGGCGGTCAGAGCGATACCGGGTCCGGCGCCGAGTCTGCCTCGGGTTCGAATTCGAGCGCCGGTGCACCCGCCGCCCAAGCCGGTGAATCCGGCAAACCGCGCGGCGGTTCGGTGTCCGATGGTGAGGGAACCGGGGTGAGATCGGCGCTCGGGAACAGCAACATTCCGCCACCGGTGGACAACCTGCAATCCGTTCAGCTGGGCGGCAAGACGCTCACCGTCGGCGGCGACGGCACCGGCACCGCGAGTGCGAGCGAAGTGAGTCAAACCGCCGCGTCGATCCAAAATCTTTACGCCAACAGCCCCAGCTTCAAACAGATGATCGACAGCTCGCCGCATCAAACGCTCGAAGTCTCGGTCGGTCGCCGTGCCGACAACACCAGTTGGGGCGGTGGCGGCAGTGTCTACATGAACCTCAACAACATCGCGCCGGGCAATTCCGACACCTTCCAGGAACTGCTAGCGCATGAGTTTGCGCATGCCGCCGTCGATATGCGGCATGGCAGCGAACAGGAGGCTCTGCAGGATCAAATCGCCGCCGAGGCTTGATAGAACGATGCGCGAGGCTGGGTAGCGGCGCCAAACTCGGGGCGAAACGCGCGCTTACCCTGAGAGCTTGTGAAAATACCGCGCATTTTCGCTCGGCTTTGCCTTGCGCCGCGGCCTTCGATCGCGTTGTCGCTCAGGCAAACTCACCTGCGCCGGCCGCCGCGCACCAATGCGACCGCGGCCGGCGGTCTCTTGTGGAACCCTGCGCGCGGCGATAAGGTGTCACACTGTTGCACCGCACTATCGGCCTGAGCGCCGCAAGGAGCCCGCGCGTATGCGCAGTGAACACTACGACACCATCGTCATCGGCAGCGGCCCGGCCGGCGAAGGCGCAGCGATGAAACTGGTGAAATCCGGCCAGCGGGTTGCGGTCGCGGAAACCTATGCCAGCGTCGGCGGCGGTTGCACCCACTGGGGCACGATCCCGTCCAAGGCGTTGCGCCACTCGATCCAGCTGGTGGCCGACTATCGCCGCGACCCGGTGTTGCGCGAGGCCTTCGGCACCCTGCAGGTCGACTACCCGCGCATTCTCGCCTCGGCGGCGAGCGTGATCGGCGAACAGGTGCGCACCCGCAACCGCCACTACGCGCGCAACAACGTGGCGATTCTCAAAGGTTGGGCGCGATTGCTCGATCCGCATACGCTCACCGTCGCAGCCGCGGACGCGACTCAAACCTATACCGCGGATCATTTCGTTCTGGCGACCGGTTCACGCCCGTATCATCCCTCGGACGTCGATTTCACCCACCCGCGCGTCCTCGACAGCGATTCGATCCTGCGCCTCGATCACACCCCGCGCTCGATCACGATCTACGGCGCCGGCGTCATCGGCTGCGAATACGCCTCGATCTTCTGCAACCTCAATATCAAGACCAACCTCGTCAACACCCGCGACCGCCTGCTGTCGTTCCTTGACGATGAAATCACCGACGCCCTCAGCTACCACCTGCGCCACCAAGGCACCGTGATCCGCAACAACGAGGAATACGAACGCGTCGAGGCCTGCGCCGACGGGGTGATTCTGCATTGCAAGTCGGGCAAGAAATTCAAGAGCGACGTCCTGCTCTGGGCCAACGGCCGCGCCGGCAACACCGCCGACATGGGCCTCGACACCATCGGGGTCAAGGTCAACCACCGCGGCCAGATTGAGATCGACGAATGCTATCGCACCGCGCTCACCCACATCTACGCCGCTGGCGATGTGGTCGGCGCGCCCGCGCTCGCGAGCGCGGGCTATGATCAAGGCCGCTTCGTTGGCACCCTGATCGCCGACGGCAAGAGCGACTGGCGGCTGATCGACGACATCCCGACCGGCATCTACACCAGCCCGGAAATCAGCTCGATCGGTCGCACCGAACGCGAACTCACGGCGCAGAAAATCCCCTATGAAGTCGGCCAGGCCAGCTTCAAGAACATCGCCCGGGCACAGATCACCCGCCACACCGTCGGCGTGCTGAAGCTGCTGTTCCACCGCGACACGCTGGAAATCCTCGGCATCCACTGCTTCGGCGAGCAGGCCTCCGAGATCATCCACATCGGCCAGGCGATCATGTCGCAGCCCGGCAGTGCCAACACCATCGAGTACTTCATTGAAACGACCTTTAACTACCCAACCATGGCCGAGGCCTACCGCATTGCCGCGCTCAACGGGCTGAACCGACTGTTCTAGAGCCACCGGCGCGCGCCCAGGATCGCGCGCGCCGCGATTTGCGTTTACCCTTCGCTCATGTTGCGATTTCTACCCGGAATTATTCTACTGCAAGCGGTCTGCGTCGGCCTCGTTGTGCTGCTTACCCAACGTCTGGACAGCAGCCAGGGTTGGCTGCAACTCGGCATCGTGCTGCTGTTGATCGCCGTCCTTGCCGCCTTTTGGTTCAACTCGATCGCTTGCCACATCGGCGCCGACCGCCTCGCCGACGCGCATCAAAACTTCGCCCGCGAACGCGAAAAGCTTAAGGTGAACGCCGAACGGGCAAAGCTGCGCGTGGTTGAACGCACCCACAAACAAACCCTCAAGGAAGTCTCGCGCGCCCACGCCAAGGCCAATCTCAAGGTCGGTGCCGCACTGGCGGGGGTCGCCGGCGCCGGCGTGCTGATGCTGTTCACCCAGTTCATCACGGTCGGGCTATTGACCCTCGCCGGCACCGGCGGCGTCGCGGTCGGCTACTTGATCCGCGCCCGCCACGACGCCGCACGCCTCGCGCAGAACGGCACCGCAACCCCGGCGCTGACACCCAGCGCGACCCCTATGTGGCGCCGGTTACCCCGGCTGGGACTGCGGGTGTTGAAACGCGATGACAGCGTTTGAGTCGCGCGGCAGTGGGTAGCGGTTAGCGGAAAGGGCTGCGGGCGCGCGAGCCATCGCAACGCCCCTGCGGGCTGCGCCCGCCAACGGCTGCGATGCTCGGGACGGCCCAACGCGGCCGAGGAGATCCAAACATCCGCCGCGGCGCGTTTTACTCGCCCGCCTACCTTTGATCGTGCCGCGCGATCAGGCGGAATGCTGACCGCGCGACGACGGCCACAGCCGTGGGCACCCCACTCATTGCCCATCCCGCGGCCTCTGAGCCGATTCGAGCGCCGCCACCAGATCCTTGAACGCATCGTGGGTCCGGGCGTCGATGGCGCACAGACGTCGATGCGCTTCCAGCACCAGTGCGCGCGCGTCGTCTTTGGAGACCTCCACCGGTGGCACCTGTTCCAACGGTGTCCCCGGTTCGGCCGCGGCGGGTTCGAGGTGGAACATCTGGTCGAAGCAGACCGACGCCAGCAGCAGCGTCACGTCGGCGTTCGGCGCGATGATCGTGGGTTGCTCAAGGCCGACGGCCTGGTGGTGATTGGCGATGCGAGCGAGTACGCCGAGGCAGGTGCTGTCGATCATGTCGACTGCGGTCATGTCGATCACGCAGCATTGAAACGCCGGATCGGCGAACGCGCGGTCGAGCAAGGCGTTCACCGCGGGGGCCAGCGCGTGACGCAGGTCGCCGGAGAGCTTTAAGAACCATGCCCCGTTGTCGCGGGCGTAGCGAGCCGTTGAATCCGCCATCATCAAACCTCGCGTTTAACCGTCAGCGCCGTGATGTCATCCGGATACGACACCGTCCGATCAACCCCCAGCGCCTGCAACAACGCCGCCGCGTCCACCCCGACCGTCGCCACGGTGTGGCGCAGGCGTTCGCACTTGAGCTTGAGCGAGGCGTCGCACATCGCCTCCAGCACGCCGTCCGAGACCATCAACAGCGCGTGCGCATCCGGCAGTGCCAGGTTGACATTCTCGTAGCGCGATTGCGCGAACAAGCCCACCGGCGGCCCCTTTTCCTCAAGGTACCGCGCCGCTTCCCCTTCAACCAGGATCGGCTGCGGGAAATGCCCGGCGTTGCTGTAGGTAAGCGTGTTGCTGACCGTATCGATCACGCCGTAGAAACAAGTCAGATATTTGCGATCGAGTGGCTGTTGCAGCAAATCGCGGTTGAGGCGCGTCAGCGCCGCGGCGGGATCAAGCACCGTGCGGTCACCTGCCTCGTCCCATAGCTGGCGATAGCGCTCGAACAGACCCTTGAGCAACACCGTCACAAACGCCGAGGACACCCCGTGGCCGGAGACATCGGCAATATAAAACCCGAGCCGCTCGGCGTCGAGCATGAAGTAATCGACGAAATCCCCGCTCAGACTTAGCGATGGTAACAACAGGCGGCCGAATTTGTAGCCGCCGATCTGGCGCTCCGCCGGAGGCATCATCTGCATCTGCAACGCCCGCCCGGCCGCTGCGTCGGTCTGATATTGTTCGAGGTGTTCGCTCAGGCTGCGATTGGCAAGTTCGAGTTCGCGCTGATAGCGCTTGTTTTCGCGCACGAGTTGGGCCTTTTCCAGTACCGCGGCAATCGCGTGTTCAAGCATCGCCAGATCCAGAATCGGTTTGACGACGAAGTCCCACGCCCCGCGCCGCAGCGCTTCGACCACGTCACCCAACACCCCGGTGCCGGAAACGACGATCAGCGGCAATGCGGGTAATTCCTCGCGCAGAGCCGCGATGACCTGCAACCCGTCCATCCCCGGCATGCGCAGATCGCACAGCACGAGGTCGAGGTCGGTATGGCGCGCCAACGCCAGCCCGGCGGGACCGGTATCGGCCTCGAACACTTCGAAGCCGCAATCCTCCAGGTAGCTGAGTAGATTGAAGCGCACCGCCGGATCATCCTCGATGACCAGCACGCGCAACCGGTCGAGGCGTTCCGGCACCGCCGCCCCCGCGCTGAATGCCGCCGTCATCATCCCGCAGTGATCACGCCGACCAGGCGCCCCATATCGCTGATCGGTTTGGTGAAAATTGGAACTTCGCGCAATCCCGTCCGCGCCAACTCGCCTGCAACATCGGCCGGGGTTGAACCCGAGTGCACGATAAAGCGCAGCGCGGGCAACCGTGCACGGAGCGCCATGATCGTCGCCGGGCCGCTCATCCCCGGCAGCCGAAGATCCATGATGCAGACGTCGGCAACGCCGCCCGTCGCCACGTATTGCAACGCCTCCTCACCC
Organism: uncultured Thiotrichales bacterium; assembly: GCA_964620675.1. Classification (GTDB taxonomy): domain Bacteria; phylum Pseudomonadota; class Gammaproteobacteria; order UWMA-0217; family UWMA-0217; genus CAYSFW01. Next base: position 35,230 of record CAZUJU010000035.1, read on the forward strand.
GTTTGCACCGCTCGCACGCGCATACCCTCATCCTCAAGATAAGCGGCCAGATTGTGGCAGATCGCCAACTCATCATCGACAATCAGAACCGCAGGTGTCATAGGGTTTGCCCTCACGCGGCAGACGCAGTACAAACCTGGCCCCCTGTCCCGCACTAGGGCGCGCTTCGAGGGTACCGCGGTGTTGCTCGGTGACGATGAAATAAGCGACCGACAGCCCCAACCCGGTTCCCACCCCGACCGGTTTGGTGGTGAAAAACGGCTCGAACAACCGGTGCGCCACGGCGTCGCTCAAGCCTGGGCCGGTATCGGTCACCTCCAAACGCAACCACTCGCCTTCGTCGAACAACGCGAGATGAATCGCCGCCGCGCGTTCCGGCGGATTCGCCGCCATCGCTTGCGCCGCATTGCGCAGCAGGTTGAGCAACACCTGCTCGATCGCCATCTCGTCGCCGAGCAGATGATCGTCGTCGATCGCCGTCTCGCGGTGAATCGCGATGCGCCGAAAGTCAAAACTGCGCTTGAGATCGTAGTCGTGCGCGGCGAGGCGCAACACGGTATCGATCAACGTATTCATCCGCACCGGCTGAAAACTCGAATTACCGCGCCGGCAATACGCGAGCATGTCGGTAATAATGCGGTTGGCGCGCGTGGTCGCCTCCTGCATCCCGTCGATAAAACGGTTGAATCCGCGTCGCTGCAGGTACTCGCGCACCACCTCCAAATCCAGCCCCAGCTCGCGCGCGACTGCGACGTTCTCTGGAATCTCACTCGAAACCCGCCGCACCAGATTCTGGCAACCCTGCGCCAGAATGCCGAGCGGATTGTTGATCTCGTGCGCCATCCCCGCCGCGAGCCCACCGACCGACATCATTTTCTCGGTCTGCACCATCATTTCCTCGATCCGCACCCGTTCGGTCACGTCATCGATTCGCACCACCGCACCGGTCGCATCGTGGTCGAGCGGATACACCACCACGTCGAAATGACGCGACTGGCCATCGATCGTCAAAGGCTGACGTTCCTTGCGGATCAGGCGCCGTTCAGTGATCGCCTGAACCAACTCGTCCGGCTTCAGATTGATGCGCGGAAACAACTCGGAGAACGGCCGCCCGATCGCCGCCGCGCTCGGCACTTCCTGACTCTGCGCTGCGGCGCGATTCCAATGCGTGATACAACCATCGCGATCGATCCCGACCAGAATCGACGGCATCGAATCGATGATCGATTGGAGAAACGCCCGCCCACTGCAGATCGACTCCTCCGCCGCCTGCTCGGCGCTGAGATCGTGCACGATGCCGATGAAGCCGTGAAACGCGAAGTCGTGTACCTCGCCCACTGAAAGGTACATCGGAAACGTCGAGCCATCCTTGCGCTGGCCATGCACCGAGCGGCCCGAACCGATGATCCGACGTTCGCCGGTATGGAGATAATGCGCGAGATACGCATCATGGTAGTCGCCGTGCGCGGGCGGCATCAGCAGCTTGACGTTGCGCCCCATCACCTCGGCCGCGGGGTAGCCGAACAAGCGCTCCGCCTCCGGATTGAACAGTTCGATCGAACCGGCGGCATCGATGCCAATGACCCCATCGGCCACGTTCTCGACGATTCCGCGCACGCGCGGATCGTCACTCCAAAAGTGCAACCGTTGTGCGTTTTCCACCGAGCTATCCACCGGATTCCTCGTTTACTCCGTTTACGCCCGTTTGATTGTGGTTCGGGGTATCTGCGACTGATTTCGCACCGCCGCCAGCGCGACGACTCGCCCGCCAGCCACGGGACCCTCGACTGCCGGCCAGTATAGACCCTAGGTCGGGCGCCAGCGCGAGTTGTCGGTAAAAAAGTGTTGCATCCCGGGCGCGGGTCGTCGTTACCGGCCCGTTACGAAACGCTCGTTTAGGCACTACTTCGGGCGATAGCCTTGCGGAATCCGCGGTGCTTCACCGCCTCCACGCGCGGCCTGTTAGAATTCCGCCCTTTCACAACGCACCGCCGACGCCACCGTGTTCACGCCCGTCCCCACCCCGCTTTACGGCCACCCGCGCTACTGGGCCGAGTGCTTCGGCACGGCGCCGTTTCTGCCCACGAACCGGGCAGAGATGGATGCACTCGGCTGGGATGCATGCGACGTGGTGGTCGTGACCGGCGACGCGTATGTCGATCATCCGAGTTTCGGCATGGCGATTGTCGGTCGTTTGCTGGAGGCGCAGGGGTTTCGCGTCGGCATTATCGCGCAACCGGATTGGCAGTCGGCGGATGCGTTTGCGGCGCTCGGGCGGCCGAACCTGTTCTTCGGCGTCACCGCCGGGAACATGGATTCGATGATTAACCGCTACACGGCGGATCGCAAAATCCGCTCCGACGACGCCTACACACCCGGCAACCTCGGCGGCAAGCGGCCGGATCGCTCGTCGCTGGTGTACGCGCAGCGCTGCCGCGAGGCGTTCAAGGAGGTGCCGATCGTGATGGGCGGCATCGAGGCCAGCTTGCGCCGCATCGCGCATTACGACTACTGGCAGGACAAGGTGCGCCGCTCGATCCTGGTCGACGCCAAGGCGGATATTCTGCTTTACGGCAACGCCGAACGCGCGGTGGTCGAGATCGCGCATCGGCTCGCCGCGGGCGAAACGATCGACACGATCACCGAGGTGCGCGGCACCGCGTTCATCCGCCGCGACGCCGCCGAGGGCTGGTTCGAGCTTGACTCGACCCACGTCGATGCGCCGGGGCGCGTGGAAAAGATCGTCAATCCGTATATCAACACGGCATCGACGGACGCCTGCGAGATCGAGCGGCAACGCGCTGCGGACGCGCCACAAGTGGTCAGGTGGCAGGTGGCAGGCGGCAGCAAGAAAGGCGCAGCGGCGAAAATTGCGCGTGAACAGACCGTGATCCGCCTCCCCGCCTACGAGGACGTGAAACGCGACCCCGTGCTCTACGCCCACGCGAGCCGCGTGCTGCACCTCGAAACCAACCCCGGCAACGCCCGCGCGCTGGTGCAACGCCACGCCGACCGCGACGTGTGGCTGAATCCGCCGCCGATCCCGCTCACCACCGAGGAGATGGACTACGTCTTCGACCTGCCCTATGCCCGCGCTCCGCACCCGAGCTATGGCGGCGAGCGCATCCCGGCGTGGGAGATGATTCGCTTCTCAATCAACATCATGCGCGGCTGCTTCGGCGGCTGCACGTTTTGTTCGATCACCGAGCACGAGGGCCGCATCATTCAGAACCGCTCCGAGGACTCGATCATCCGCGAGGTCGAAAAGATCCGCGACAGCGTGCCCGGCTTCACCGGCGTGATTTCCGACCTCGGCGGACCGACCGCGAACATGTATCGCATCGCCTGCAAGTCGCGCGCGATCGAAGCCGCCTGCCGCAAACCCTCCTGTGTTTACCCTGGCATTTGCGAAAACCTCGACACCGACCACTCGGCACTCGTGCACCTCTACCGCCGCGCCCGCGCGCTACCGGGGATCAAAAAGATCCTAATCGGCTCGGGCCTGCGCTACGACCTCGCCGTGCGCTCGCCGGAATACGTCAAGGAACTCGTCACCCACCACGTCGGCGGGTACCTCAAAATCGCGCCCGAGCACACCGAGGGCGGCCCGCTGTCGAAAATGATGAAACCCGGCATCGGCACCTACGACCGCTTCAAGTCGCTGTTCGAAAAATTCAGCAAAGAAGCCGGCAAGGAGCAGTACCTAATCCCCTACTTCATCGCCGCCCACCCCGGCACCACCGACGAGGACATGCTCAACCTCGCGC
>CAZUJU010000036.1:0-38830 GCA_964620675.1 uncultured Thiotrichales bacterium
GGTTAGGCAAGTACGCTCAACTATCGGACTTACCAATGACACGATAAATGGCTGCACCAAGCAAACCACCAATAATCGGTGCAACCCAGAAAAGCCACAGTTGCGCAGTCGCCCAGTCTCCGACGTAAAGCGCAACGCCCGTACTTCTTGCTGGATTCACCGATGTATTTGTTACCGGAATACTAATCAGATGAATCAATGTAAGGCCTAGTCCGATTGCTATCGGTGCGAAGCCGGCCGGAGCACGCTTATCCGTTGCGCCCAAGATAATGATGATGAACATCATGGTCATCACGACCTCGGTAATCAGCGCGGCCTGCATAGTGTATCCGCCAGGCGAGTGATCACCGTAGCCGTTTGAAGCGAAGCCGCCAGCAACATCAAAGCCGGCCTTACCCGTGGCGATCAGATAAAGCACGCCACCAGCTACGATGCCGCCAATTACTTGAGCGATGATGTAGGGAGCGAGCTCCTTTGCCGGGAAACGCCCACCAGCCCAAAGCCCGATGGAAACGGCTGGATTGAGATGGCAACCTGAAATATGCCCAATCGCATAGGCCATAGTCAGCACGGTGAGTCCAAAGGCGAGCGAAACCCCCAAGAGCCCTATTCCGATTTCCGGAAACGCCGCGGCGAGTACCGCGCTACCGCAGCCCCCGAGAACCAGCCAAAACGTGCCTACAAACTCTGCGAAATACTTATTCATTTTCATGCCCTTTCATGGGTTGATGGTTTGATGGTTGCCTACATAGTGTCGACCTCAAACTCACGTGAGATAACACGTGAGTTTGATTGATTTTCTTCATCCGCCGCGTCCATCGTAACAACGTCGGATTCCGCGAATTTTCGGTAATCTGCTCTGAGTAACAGCAAGATACATCGATCCAGGGCGCTGTGACATCATGCGGTTCCCGCGGTGCTTCCGCGGGATATGTGTCACTTTCAAATACTTTCACGCGGGCATTGCTCGCGTTGCCCGCGTTCCGCCGGGGATTGGCCTAGGTTTCTGTGGCGGCGTGGCACAGTGGGTTCTGAAACGCGCCTCGGCGTTTCACTGAGTGTCTCAACAAGTTGTTTGCATGCGCTAAATCCATTCCTATGTCCCCGATCCAACCAAGACGAAATCATCGTCAATATTCAGCGGCATGCTCGCTTTCGTTCGCTGCCGCGCTCTGTGTATTGCGGACAGGATAGCGCGATAATTTAGTCGGAAACGTGATGCGTTTCTCGTTCTCGGTAACCGTGCGGGTCAGTCGGGCGTATCGCAACGCCCGCGACTGCACGCGCCACAACCCATTCCACAACCCTCGCCCTCGCCGTATTCGCGGAGCGGGCCGAATTCGGGGTGGCGGTGGGCGAAGCGTCGCGCGGTGTGTTGCACGAGGAGCCAGCCGAGCAGCAGGGCGGGGACGGCGATTAGGGCGATGAGGTAGTCGAGCATCACTTTATTCCCCCGCGCCGAGGCCGGCGAAGCCCATGAAGACGAGCGAGAGCAGGCCGGCGAGCATGAGTGAGAGTGCGGTGCCTTGGGCGATGGTGGGGACATTGGCGAGTTGCAGGCGTTCGCGCAGGCCGGCCATCAGGATCAGGGCGAGGGTGAAGCCGGCGCCGCCGCCGAGTGAAAATACGATCGCTTGTAAAAAGCTGTATTCGCGTGCGGTCTGGAACAACGCGACCCCGAGTACGGCGCAGTTGGTGGTGATCAATGGCAGGAAGATTCCGAGCGCGCGGAACAGTGCGGGGTGTACCTTCTTGACGAACATTTCCACCAATTGCACCGCCGATGCGATCACGACGATATAGGCGATCAGGCGCAAAAACTCGATCTCGAAGGTGGTGACGACCCAGTTCAGGCCGTAGGCACAGATTGACGCGACCAGCATGACGAAGGTGGTCGCGGCGCCCATCGGTGCGGCGGTTTCGAGTTTGCCCGAGACGCCGAGAAACGGGCACAGGCCGAGAAACATGGCGAGCACGAAATTATTCGTGAGCAGCGCGCCGATAAAGATCTGACTGAGTGATTCAGGCGCCATGGGCGGGTTCTCCACTCGCGGCCTGCGTACCCAGGCGCGCTTCGTTGCGGCTGCGCCACCAGTTGAACAGTAGCAACCAGGCGCCGAGCACGAAGAAGCCGCCCGGCGGCAGTATCATGATGACCCAGGGTTGAAACTCGGGGCCGAACAGGGCGATGCCGAATAATTTTCCGGCGCCGAGAATTTCGCGCACCGAGCCGAGCGCGAAGAGGCCGATTGTAAATCCGGCGCCCATGCCCAGCGCGTTGACGGCTGCGCGCAGCGGCGGGCTTTTCGAGGCGTGGGCCTCGGCGCGACCTAGAATGATGCAGTTGGCGACGATCAATTGAATGAAGGCGCCGAGCGCGTCGTAGATTTCGAGGCTGATCGCCTGAATCAGGTAGTCCACGACGGTGACGAAGGTCGCGATGATCAAGATGTAGGTCGCGATCCGCACTTCCTTCGGCACGTGATTGCGCACCAGTGAAATCAACAGCGCCGAGGCCGCCAGGACGAAGGTGGTGGCGATGCCCATGCTGATCGCGTTGACGGCGGACACGGTCACCGCCAGCACTGGGCACATGCCGAGCGCCATGACGAAGACCGGATTTTGTTTCCAGATGCCTTCGAGGAGTTCGTCGAAGGTTGAAACGGTGGGGGTGGCCATCGCGTTAGCATGCTCCGAAGGGATTAAATGCGTCGCCCGCGTTCATCGAACGGCGAATCATCGCAATTGCTCCAGCTGTGGGCGGAGCAGCGGGATCAGCCGCTGGGCGCTGTCGTTGATGCCGCGGCCGACGGCCTTGGCGGTGATGGTGGCGCCGGCGATTGCGTCGATCTCCCAGGGTTCTTTTTTGCTGCCGTGCTTGACGGTTTTGATCGCGTTGGCGAGGGCTTTCAGGTCGGACGCGAGTCGTGCGTCGAGCGCATCGAAATTGCTGAGAAAGGCGGCATCGGAGCTGATCTTGTCGCCAATGCCGGGGGTCTCGCGGGTAAAAACGACGCCGAATCCGGTAATGGCCTCGCGCGCGGGATCGTAGGCGTACAGGACCCGGACGGTGTCGGCGTAGCCCTTGGCAGCCCCTTCGGCGGCGATGCCTTTGAGGGTGCCATCGGCGCCATAGGCGGCATGGAACGGCGCGGTCTCCGCGGACGGTTTGCCATTGGCGAGGACGAGGCCGGCCGCGGTGGCGAACATCGGCTCGATCCGCACCGCGCCGGGGATGACCTTGAACACCGCGCGTTCGAGGGCAATGCGGCGATTGGCGTTGGCGGCGTCGAGCGTACCGCGATAGGTGGTGACGATCGCGAGCGCGCACACGGTGGCGACCAACCCGAGGGTGCGGATCATCGCGAAACTCGGATTTGCGGGCGGAGCGGCGGGATTGCCAGGCGTTGCGGTCATGCCCGCTTGCTCCGTTTCACGGCGCCGAACACGCGCGGTTGGGTGTATTCGTCGATCAACGGGGCCAGCGCGTTGGCGAACAGGATCGCGTACATCACGCCTTCGGTCAGGCCGCCGAAATAGCGGATCACGACCGTCAGCACCCCGATCACCCCGCCGTAGAGCCAGACCCCGAGCGGCGTCATCGGCGCGGTGGCCATGTCGGTGGCCATGAACACGGCACCCAACATCAACCCGCCGGACGCGAGCACGAACAGTGGGTCGGGGTAGCGCGCGGGATCCCACCATTGAAAGCCCCAAGCCAACACGGCTGCGGTACCGAGCACGGCGACCGGGATGCGCCAGTCCATGAAACGGCGCACGGCGAGATAAATCCCACAGAGCAGAATCAGCAGCGCCGAGGTTTCGCCGGCGGAGGCGGTGGCGACCCCGCTGACGAGGTCTTGCCACGGGGTCACGATGTGATCGAACTGCCAGCGCGCAAGCGGCGTCGCGCCGGTGAAGCCGTCGACCCGCGCTTGCGCCCAGGCCAGCGTATCCGCCGGTCGCATGAACGGCAGGGTAAAGGTCGTCGGGATGAACTCGACGAAGCGCGACGGAAAGTAAGCCGGCGTCCAGCTCGTGATCGCGGTCGGAAACGCGGCTTGTGCAAAGGCGCGACCGACCAGTGCCGGATTAAACACGTTGCAGCCAAGCCCGCCGAACAACGCCTTGCCAAGGGCGATCGCGATGAAGCCGGCGAGCGCACCCATCCACAGCGGAAATCCCGGTGGCAGCGTCAGCGCCAGCAACAGTCCGGTTATCAGCGCGGAACTGTCGCCGAGGGTGCTGGCGCGACCGCTGAGACGGTTCATCCAGCGCTCGGTGCCGAGGGTGCTGGCGACGACCACCAGCACCAGCGCCAGTGCGCTGAGTCCGTACTGCCAGATCGAGAACGCGACGATCGGCAACAGCGCGTAAACCACATTGCGCATGATGACCGGCACATCCTCCGCCGCTTGTTGATGCGGCGCGGTGCGCAGCTCGATCAGGCCCCGCCGCGGCGCCATCAGGTGGCCCGCTCGCGTAGATCGCGGTTGAGCGCCTTCGCCACCCGGAACTGCTGCACCAGCGGAATGTTGGAGGGGCACACATAGCTGCAGCAACCGCATTCGAAGCAGTTGTTGAGGTGGAATTCCGCTTCCATCCGCGCGAATTCACGTTTGGCCGCAAGCCAGCCAAGTTGCGCCGGATTCAACAGCATCGGGCAGGATTGCACGCAGCGGCCGCATTTGATGCAGGGATAGGTCTGACGGTCGCGTGGCTGTTCCGCCACCCGTTCGTGAAACACCAGGATACCCGAGGTGCCTTTGGTCACCGGCACCTCCAGCGACGCGATCGAGGTACCCATCATGGGGCCGCCGAGGATGATCTTTTCGTGCTCGGCGGCGATTCCGAGGGTTTCGAGGACGTACCCGACCGGGGTGCCAATCGGGATGATGTAGTTGCCCCGTTCGGCGACCGCGGTGCCGGTGACGGTCACCACCCGTTCGATTAGCCCCTCGCCGCGCGGCAGCAGGCGCCCGATCTCGGCCAGGGTGCCGACGTTGTTGACCACCACGCCGACGTCGGCCGGAAACCCGCCCACCGGAATCTCCACCCCCAGCAAGGACTTCAGCAGCATCCGCTCGGAACCTTGCGGGTACTTGCTCGCGACCAGTTGCACGGTGATCGGCTCTTCGGGCCTGAGCCTGGCCAACACCGCATCGGCGGCGTCGCGCTTGTTGTCCTCGATGCCGATGACGGCGCGTTTCGCCCCGGTCGCGCGCAGTGCGAGCCGCACCCCGAGCAGCAGCTCGTCCGGGCGTTCGAGCATCACCCGGTGGTCGCAAGTCAGGTAGGGTTCGCATTCGCTGCCGTTGACCACCAGGGTGTCGACCACCTTGTGTAGATGCGGTTCGAGCTTGACGTGGGACGGAAACGCGGCGCCGCCGAGTCCGGCCATGCCGGTCTCCCACACCGATTGAATGATCCGCTCCGGCGACATCCGCTCGACATCGCGCAGGATGCGATCCTGGACTTCCTGGGTGTCGCCTTCGTAGACATCGATCACGATCGCCAGTTCACGCGGCCCGCGCGCGCTCGGCATCGGCTCGATTGACCGGACGACGCCGGTCGCCGGGGCGTGGACCGGTACCGACATCCAGCCGTCGGCCTCCGCGATCACCTCGCCACGCACCACTTCCTGACCAATCCGCACCACCGGCCGGGCCGGTGCGCCGATGTGTTGCAACACCGGCACGATCAATTGCGGGGCGAACGGCAACCTCCGGATGGCCTTCGCCTGGGTTGCGCCCTTGTGGTAGGCAGGGTGGATGCCGTGCCTGAAGCTACCCTGGAACCAACTGGAGAACCACTTCATCTGCCGTTGCCTCGCTATTGGTATTTTACCGCCCGCTTGACGAGCGCATCGAGGCCCTTTTCCGCCGCATTGAATGGCGTGCCGGGATGGATGCAGCCCGCGGTGCATTTTTCCGCGGCCTTGACGATTTCAAGGTACGACCCCGCCTTGGGATCGACGATGACGGCCTGTTTGGCGTCGTTATAGGCAAAGACTTTCGGATTGATCAGGATGCACTCGTCGCAGGCGGTGCATTCCGGCGTCTCGACCCAGACCGGCTCCCAGTCCGCCGCCGCGCCGTTGCCGTTGCCGGCGTAGCTCGCAGCGTGACCGCCGCCGTTTGGCGGCAGGTCTAGCGCCAAGGCGCCGACGTTGGCGCCATTGGCCATGTTGAACAACGCCAGGGTCAGCTTTTGCGCCATTTCCGCTTTGGCCTGATCCGCGATCGCCTGGGTGTCGATGACCTCGCGGTCGAGTCCGACCAGGCCTTTCAACTGACGCCAGAAATCGCGCCGTTCGAGGGTCGAGGTCACGATCTCCTGCGAAACCAGCACCCGCATTAATCGATTCTTGCCATCGACCGCCCAGAGGTAGGGGAATTTGCCGTCACGTTCGTCGTCGTCGAGGGTCAGGAACTCGTCGAGCCGCACCATGTCGTGGTTCCAGGTCTCTGGCGGCGCCTTGCGGAAGTGCTTGCGGAAGCGGCCTTCGGTCAGCGCGAAGTCGGCGAAGGTGAGGGGCAGGTCGAGCTTCGCCGGTTTGCCGTCGCTGTCGGTGTAGTCGAGCGCGTAATGTACCCAGTCGCTGTCGAGACTCGGGTTGCCTTCGAGGCTGGCGCAATCGCCGAGCGTGATGCCTTGGTCGGGGTCGTAGCGGAACAGCGGATAGGCGCGCGAATCGACCGCGAGTTTGCTTTGGTGATCGGCGGTGTCGTCGCCCACACCGTGCTCCGGCGGGCAAACCGCATAAATGTTGAACAGCGCCGGGCGGCGGCTATTTAGCCCGTCGATATAGCCTTCCAACAGATGGGTGACGTGGGCGATCGAGCTTTGCAGTACGAAGCTGGTGCGATGCGCCATGCCGATCAGGCTGATTTCCTTGCGGATCTCGGTCTTGCCTTTCCAGCTCTTACCGTATGGGCTCATGTCCGCGACCTGACCGATGAAACCGGAGGTACACGCCTGACCGCCGGTGTTGGAGTACACCTGGGTATCGACCACCATCACCTTGATCGGCATACCGGAGGCCAGCGCCCGCGACAGGTTCTGGAAGCCGATATCGTACATCGCACCGTCGCCGCCGACCGCGACCACCGGTGGACACAGCAGCCATTCCTCGTCGCTGATTTGTTTCCAGTCGAAGTAGGTGAAAAATTGCTCGTGCACGACCGGATCGTATTCGCCGCTCAGCTCCAGCTCGGCGCGACGCACCGACTTGAAGCCTTCTACCATTTTCGCCATGTGCCCCTCGAACAGGCCCATCGCCATCGAAGGCGCGTCCTGGAACAGGTGGTTGGCCCACGGGAACGGGTAAGGGTGGTAGGGGAAGGTCGCGCCCCAGACCGAGGTGCAGCCGGTGGCGTTGACGATGCCCATCTCGGCGCGGCCTTGATGAGTGCGGCCGTCGGTGTATTTCCATTTCAGCGTGCGCAGTTGCGCCAGCAGGCCGGTCACCCACTGCAACCATTTTTGATCGACCGGTTGCGTCTTATGCGTTTGTTCCAGCGCGGCGGATAAGCTGGAGAGGGTCAGATCATGATCACGGTTGCGTTCGATCATCGCGTTGATCGCGTCGACGTCGCTGAGATCCACCCGCTCGGCGAGTTTCAGGCGGACGTGGGTTTCAAGTTTGGCGATCAGTTCGTCGAGTTTGGCAAGATGCGCACGCACCCGAGGCTGCATCAGTGCGGTGACGGCGCCGGTGAACAAATGGATCGCGGTCTTCTCGCCGCAGCCGAGGCAGGCGCCGTCGCCGCAGACCATCGAGTCGAAATTGCGTTTGTCGAGTAGTAGGGTTTCCAGCGCGCCGACCTTGCTGTCGAGGTCGTCGATACGGCTGAATTCCTTGGGTGTGGTCGGTAATTCGAGCCAGAATTTCCAGTTTCGGCGCAGCATTTCGACGGCGGTGTCGGTCTGCGTGACCGGTTTCAGGGCGTTGTCTTCACAGACCTCGATGCACTCCATGCAGCCCTTGCAGGTGTAGGGGTTGACGGTGATCGAGAACAACCCGCCGCTGCCTTTTTGCTTTTTCTCGCGGGTGGTCCAGTACGGTTTGGTGATCGCGAACTGGTAATCGCCGATGGTGGTGAGCAAGCGTCCGAATTCCCGCTCCAGGCTTTCTTTGTCGGCCTGTTCGAGGGGAGATTCTGCCAGCGCTTCCAGCACCGCGCGGTCGAGCAGGGTGTGGACGTTGGCGGCCTCGCCGGCGGCATCGATCAATTGCCGCAGTTTCTTTTCCACGCCGCGGACCTCGCGGCGGAGGAATCGGGTCGGATTGCCACGTTTCTCGATCGCCAGGATCGCGCTGTTGAACACGTCGCTGATCGAACTGACCAGGCCTGGGATCGCGCTGTCGGGGCAGACGGTGTAGCAATTGCCGCAGGCGGTGCAGTTTTCCGGGGTGAATTCCGGGTACTCGAAACGGACCTGGGTCATGTCGCGGTAGACGCCGGTCGCGGCCGGGATCAGCGACAGCGCCATGAACGGGTCGGCCAGGTTGTCACTGCCCTTGCCGGAGAGGTAGAAACTGCCGGTTTGTTCCCAGAAACGGTGGATATCGGAAATCCGGCCGTCGCCCTCGGGCAGGCGTTTCAACATCACCGGGAGCTTGGCGCCGGCCGCGCGCACCAGTTGCTGGCCGCCGATGGTCTTTTCGGTGATCTCGCGGATTTCATCGAAACCGCGCCGCACCACGCGCAGGTTGTCGGTGACGACGCGCTCACCCTTGCCGCCGAATTTGTCGCGCAGCTGCTTTTCGATCGCTTCGAACAAGGTCTTTTCGGTGAGCCCGGCGCGCGCCATCAGCGGGGACGCGGCGAAGAACGCGCCCTGGAAGGCGTTGCCCTGCATCCGGAATTCGAGTTCGGGATTGGAGGATTCTTCCTTGGCGATCTTGAAACCGTCGACGTAGTAGATGCGAATCCCGTGCTCGACGATGTGGCGTTGGGCGTGCTGCGGGATCTGCGCCCACACCGCTTCGGGCGTGTCGAGGTTGCTCTGAATAATGAACACGCCGCCGTGGTCGAGGCCGGTGAGCGGGTTGGAGTGGGAAAACACATTCGGGTCGGGCGCGAGCACGACGTCGACGTAGTGGTACTCGGAGTTGAGCCGGATCGGCTCCGGCGCGGCCGAAAGATAATAGGTCGTCGGCTGGCCTTTTTTCTCCGAGCCGTATTTCGGGTTGGCCTTGATGTCGAAGCCGAGCAGGTCGTAGAGCGTCATCGCCAGGTTCTTGCCGGTGGTGATCGCGCCCCAGCCGCCGACCGAGTGCATCCGCACTGTGATCGAGCCTTTCGGCATCAGGTTGGGGTTTTCGCTGCCGCGCAGGGCCAGATCCTTGAGGTGGGGGTAGGCGTCGACGAGTTGGTTGAGGCGGATTTCCTGCTTCGGGTTTGCGGCCTCGCGAATGAAGTCGATGCCGAGGTAATAAAAGCGGCGCTTGCCGCCTTTGGGCAGCATGTTCTCGATCGCGGCGATCAGGGCTTCGGGTTGCAGGTCGCGGCTGCCGAGGCCGTAGCTCGCCGAGTAGAGCGGCGGCAGATCGGCCGCTTTGGCGTAGGTGTCGTAGTCGGGGTAGGGCAGGTGGCCGTTTTTATAAGCGCCGTTTTCCAGGCACTTGGTCAGCGCCGCGCGGACCTCGCGCATGATTGGCAGGTCCTCGGCCAGGGGCTGGTCGGTGCGCTCCAGCACCGCGACGCCTTTTTTGCCCTTGAGCAGCCGGCCGATCAGGTCACCGGGGAAGGGGCGGTACATCGTGAGGTTGACCACGCCCACCTTCAGCTTGCGGGTCTCGCGGAGATAATCGGCGACGGCTTCCGCCTGCACGATCATGCTGCCCTGTCCAAAGATGAGGTACTCCGCGTCCTCGTTGCGGTAGCTCGACACCCGCTGGTAGCGGCGCCCGGTCAGTGCGTAGTACTCGCCCATGACTTGTTCCGCGAGCTCGCGAATGTGCGCGAAGAAGTACGGACGTTGCGCCGCGACCGCCTGCATGTAGGCGTCCTGATTCTGGACGCTGCCGGAGAGCATCGGGTTGTCGACGTCCCAGATCTCGGGCACGCGCCGGCGTTTCGGGCCATAAATCAATCGTTGCGCGGGGGTCGGGCAGTCGATCAGATCGGAGGGTTTGCCGAGGAATTCGGCGACCAGCGCGCGCTCCGGCACCATCAGCGGTTCGATCAGGTGGGTGGTGAGGAAGCCGTCCTGCGCGACCGCTGCCGGCGTCAGCGACAGCTCGGCGATCTTGCGCCCGATCAGATTCAGGTCGGCGGCCTCCTGCGCGCTTTTGGCGAAGATCTGGAAGAACCCGGTGTCGTCGATGCAGTGATAGTCGTCGTGACCGCAATGCACGTTAAGGCTGGCCTTGGTGATCGCGCGACAGCCAATATTGAGCACATAGGGCAGGCGCTTGCCGACCGCCGCGTACAAGGACTCGTGCATGAACGCGACCCCCTGTGCCGAGGAGAAGTTGGTCGCGCGCAGGCCGGTCATCGACATGCCGGCGGTGACTGCCGCGGCGGCGTGTTCCGACTCTGGCTCGATGAACACCAGGGGCTTGTTGGAGATGTTGATGTGACCCTTGGCCACTTCTTCCGCCCAGAATTCGCCCATCTGGGTCGACGGCGTGATCGGGTAGGCACCGGCGGCGTCCGAGGCCTCGCGTTCGCACATGATCACGGCCGCGTTGCCGTCCATCGCCATGCGCGTGCCGGGGTACTTGAACTGCCGATTCGAGTCTTTCTTCGCGCCAAACATCGCTTTTCAACCTCTTGACTTGACTGTCCGCTCGCGGGCGGGCGTTTTCGTTGCGGGTTAGCCGATCGGGAGCGCGTCCTTGCGCAAAATCGGTTTCGCCTTCGGGCCGCGTTCGACCCGACCTTGCGGTTCGAGCCAGACGATCGCGCCGGTCGGGCAGCGCTGGATGCTGACCTTCGAGGGCGCATCATTTTTCGCGTAATCGATCGCTGCGAGGTTATGCCGGATGTGGATCAACCCCGGCGCGGAATCCACCACGCATCGCTCGCAGGCGGTGCAGGCGACCTCACATTCGGCCTCGGCGGCTTCGCCAAATTGTTCGTTTTTGCAGGCGACCCACAGGCGGTGGCTGACGCCGTGCAGTTCAAACAGATTCTTTGGGCAGACATCGACGCAGTCACCGCAAGCAGTGCATAGGTTTTCGTCAACCACCGGCAACCCGAAGGCGTTCATCGTGATCGCGTTGAAGCTGCACACCTCGGCGCAGTCTGCGAGGCCGAGGCAACCCCAGCTACAGCCCTTGCCGCCGCCCGCGACTACCGCCGCGGCCCGACAGCTCTTGAGGCCCGCGTAGGCTGCGCGCATCCGCGCGACATGCCGCCCGCCCGCGCAGGCGAGACGGGCCACACGCTGTTCGCATGCGCCGAGCTCTACCCCCAGCATGGACGCGATCGTGGCGTTACCGTCCTTTGAATTGACGGTGCATTGCGCCGGCTCAACCGTGCCGGCGACCAACTTCTCGGCGAAGATCCGACACCCTGGCTCGCCACAAGCGCCGCAATTGGCGTGCGGTAGCAGCTCATCGATCGTGTCGATGCGGGGATCTTCCCAGACGTAGAGATATCGGTTCGCGATCGCGAGCACCGACGCTAGTACGATACCCAACGCCGCCATCAAGCCGAGTGCGATGGCGGTGTCGATGGTCAATAGCGCGTCGAGAAACTGGCCCATGTGACAGTGCGGTGAAAACCCTGTGCATTCTGGTTGAATTTTGACATTACGGAATGCATGACTGTTGTGGAAATCAATAATTTCAATCGTTAACATTGGCTGGTTCAATAATGACTGCCGTGGCGATGACCTCTGACGTTCACTACTACAAGCAAACCCGCTACAAACTGCTGCGCACGTTCTGCTCGGTGGCACAAAAGGAGAGCATCACTCAAGCGGCAGCCGAGCTCTTCATCAGCCAGCCCACGGTGTCGTTACAGATCCAGGCGCTCGAGCGGGAGATGGACCAAACGCTGTTCGAGCGGCGCGGCCCAAGAATCAAGCTGACGCCGGAAGGCCGAGTGCTCTACCAGCTGGTGCAGCCGTTGACAGCGGGATTCGACTCACTGAAGGAGTCGTTCGCGGCGAGTCTCGGCAAGATCGAGGAGGGTGAGTTGGGCATTGCCGCCGGGCAATCGACCGGTTTGTATGTGCTGCCCAAATACCTGCAGGATTTCAAACAGCGCTACCCGAAGATCCACCTGCGACTGCACAACGTGACCGGGCAGGGCGGGATGAAAATGCTTTACGCCGATGACGTGGACCTCGCGATCGGGCCGTTGCTGCAAGTGCCGGACGGAATTATCTACAAGCCGTTCCTGAGCTTCGATTCGTTTCTGATTACGCCGCTCGATCACCCGCTGGCGGCGAAAGAAACCGTCACATTGGCAGACATCAGCCCTTACGGCCTGATTCTGCCGCCGCGCAACTTGAGCACCTGGCGCATGGTCGACACCGTATTTCGCCAGCACAACGTGCCGTATACGGTCGCGATGGAGGCCGGCGGCTGGGAAATCGTCAAGAAATACGTCGAGCTGGGCCTCGGGATCTCGCTTGTGACCCAGGTTTGCCTCACCGGCAATGAACAAATCCACAAGATACCGCTACGGCACCTGTTCCCGTCGCGCCACTACGGCGTCATCGTGCGCAAGGGTAAGTTTTTCACGCCGCAGGCCAAGGAGTTCATCCGCATGTTTCGGGAGGATTTTTTCGACGACCTCGGGAGTGAAACGCTGACGGGCGGATAAGCGGGCGGGGTTGATCCTGAGGTGCGTTGGCACAGGGCCGGTGTCCGCGCCACGAAAGTCAGATCTTAATATCGACAGCGGCTTGACTTGACCGACCGGTCTATTATAATGCCAGGCATGAACCCCGAAACCGACACCCGATCCCGCATTCTCGCCATCGCGCGCGAGATGTTTCATAGCCGCAGTTATGCCGATGTAGGCATCCAGGAGATCTGCGCCGGCGCGCAGGTGAAAAAGGGCAGCTTCTACCATTTTTTCCCCTCGAAGCAGGATTTGGCACTCGCCGTGATCGACGCGATGGCGGACGACTGGGCCAATGGCTTCGTTGCCGAGGCGTTCGACGACAATCTACCGCCGTTGGAGCGCTTGGAATACCTGATCGATGCGGCGTATTACTGGCAAAAGGCCGCCAAGGATATCGAGGGGCGCATGCCGGGTTGCCTGTTCGGCAATCTGGCCCTGGAGATGAGCACCCGCGATGAGGTGATGCGGGCGAAGCTGAATGCGGTGTTCGACAAGGCCCAGGGTAAGTTTCGCGCGACCCTGGACGAGGCGGTGCGCAGCGGCGCGCTGTCGGCGCTGGATACCGCGGCGACGGCAACGGCGATGCTGGCCTACCTCGAGGGCATCATTCTGTTGGCGAAGGCGCGCAACGATCCGGAAGTAATCCAGACGCTGGGGCCGGCGATCAAGACCTTGCGTATCGAACTGCGGCACTGAGCGCCTGTGAAAATATCCCGCAATCTACTGCGGACGCCCCTGAACGCGGTGTCCTGCGTTGCAAGAGACCCGAAATCGGGTCATGTAGGCCGGCTACACGCCCCGATTTCGGGCCTCTTGCGCCTTGTTCACCACGCCCAGGGTCGCCCTCGCGACGATCGGGGATGTTTTCACAGGCTCTGAGCGCTGAACCGAAACTTGAAGCGGCCCCTGCGGGCCTTTTTTTGGAACCCTAACTTGACCGACCGGTCAGCTAACGCGGCCACGCCGCACTCAACCGATAGGAGACATCTGATGCAAACGCAACAAACCCTCGACGCCCGCGGTCTCAACTGCCCGCTGCCGGTGCTGCGCACCAAGAAGAGCCTGAACACGCTGCAATCCGGCGAAACGCTCAAGGTGGTGGCGACCGATCCGGGTGCGCTCAAGGACATCGCGTCGTTCTGTTCGCAAACCGGCCATGCGTTGCTGGCGACCCAACAGAGCGGCGGTGAGTATGAGTTCATCATTCAAAAAGCCTGAGGAGGTCATCATGCACGTTGCCAAATTGCCACCCGCGAGCGGGTCCGGAGTGCCGACGGATCTCCCCAGTCTTGAAGCGTGGTTCGACCGGCGCCTCGACGAGAAGCTGGCCGAGCGCGAGACGGCGAAAATTCCATCGCTCGCGATCATCGCTACCAAAGGTACGCTGGATATGGCCTATCCGCCGTTCATACTGGCCTCCACCGCCGCCGCGCTGGGTTGGAACGCGTCGATTTTTTTCACGTTTTACGGACTCGAATTGCTGAAGCGGGACTTGACCCTCAAGGTTTCGCCGCTCGGCAATCCGGCGATGCCGATGAAACTGCCGTTCGGCCCGGACTGGTTGCAACGCCTGAACCTGCCGATTCCCAACGCGCTGGCCGGTAACTTGCCCGGCTTCGAACAACTCGCGACCGCCATGATGAAGAAGACCACCGATGCCAAGGGGGTGCCGAGCATTGCGACGCTGCGCGAGATTTGCGTCGAATCGGAGGTGCGTTTGGTCGCCTGCCAGATGACCGTCGATCTCTTCAACTATCGCCAGGACGAATTCATTCCCGAAATCGCGGAGTGGATCGGCGCCACCAGTTATCTCGCCGAGGCACGCCACGCCGACGTGTGTCTGTTCGTATGACGTGCGTTCCGCCCTCGCCGCTCGTGGCGAGGGCGGAACGCGCGCGGCCACCTGCGCCGTTAGGCGGAGGCGTCACGCAGGCCCCACCAGAAAAACAACAGCAGGAACCAACCGAGGCCTATCAGTCCGACCATCCCGCCGCAACGAAACCCGAGCAGCGGTAACAGCGCGGCGCACAGAAACAGCGCGGCGCGCGCGCCGCCGTAGCGCGCGAGGCGCAATTGGCCGGGCAGCTGGGCGGCCCGGCGGCCTTGCGAATCGGCCCAGACCGGTGCGAGTTGCCCGGCCGCGCCGCTGACCAACGGGAATAAAAAGCCCGGCAGGAGTATCCCCAGCGGTCCGCCGAGCGTGGGGGGTGCCAGTGCGATCGCGAACAGGGCGCAAATGAAGCCGATCACGGCGGCCATGAGAACCGGCGCCTGACCGTGTAACGTGAAGATTTCGCGGGAATAGAGCCTCAGCCAGGCGTCTGCCAGTCGAGCCAGCGGCCAGCACCACAACGCGATCCCGACCCAAACAATCGGCGGGCGTAACAGCGCCGTGCCGATCGCGAGGAGGAGCGCGCCGGCGCAGACCCAGGCAAAGTCGCGACGTAAGCGCTGTGCCGCACCGGGGTCGGCGCGGTTGACGACCGTCGGCATCAGGACCTGAAGCGTGCCGATCGCGGTCAAGCCGATAAAACCGTAAAGGTTGATGTGGAGATGGAACGCGCGCAGTTCGGCATGCCATTGCGGTAGCCACGGGATCGCCGCGGCAGCGCCCAACCCGAGGGCGAGACAGACCAGCGCGCCAAAATACCAGGTCAGTCCCGGGTGTGGCCGACCGAGCGTATGCCGCGCGCGGCGCCCCATCCAGCCGAGCATCACGACCGTGCTGGCGAGCGCAAGCACCGCCGCCAGCGTGAGCAGGCGCCAGTTGAGTAGCCCTGCCAACACGATGCTGGCCAAAATGCCAGCGCCCAGCATCAGCCATGGCAGCATGGCCACGCGCCCGCTCGCGAGCCGGCCGCGGGTCAGCACCGGGGTGAAATGCTGCATCGCGGCCGTGATCAGGCTCATGACCCCAACCGCGAGGATCAGGTGAGCCCAGAACGCTGGCGGGAGCACGGTGGCTTTGGGCAGCGCGATCCCGAGTGCCAACAGAACCAGTGTGACCGCGAGCAGGCCGAGCAGCATCAGCGCACGATGAAATCGATCACGATCTGCGCCGGACCTTGGTCGAGATACTGGATATCGATCTGGTCGCCGTAGCGCGCGCGCATTTGCTCCAGCAGCGGGAGCGGGTTGTGGTCGTTGGTGAAGCGCATCCGCTCGCCGGGGCGTAGGGCATCGAGGGCACCGAAAATGGCGGCGTGGCGAAAGCGCTTGGCGATACCGCGGGCATCAAAGGTGTAGATACCGTCGGTGCGGTCGTGATTGTGGGCGTGCTGTATCGTGATCATGAATACTCCTTATGTAGACGGAAATCAGGGGATTCGAAGTGCGACGTTACGCGGTCGAGCGCCGGCGGCTCATTGACCCGGATCAATCGCCGAACCGGATGAGCGAGGACCCGACATGGGAAAGTGAGAATCGAATCGTATTTAATTATTGACAATCATTCGCATTCTCGCTACTGTTTGTCCAGTGATTTTGAGGGCTTTCCATGTACGTCTGTATTTGCAATGCGATCACTGACCACCAAGTCCGCCAGGCCCTAAGCCAGGGTAAGGAATCCATGCGCGACCTGCGTGACCACCTTGGTGTGACATCGACTTGCGGTAAATGTGCAAAATGCGTCCGGCGACTGCTCAAGGAACATCAAGACACGCAAGAAAGCACCTGCGATCTCCAGCCTTGTATCGCCTGATCTAAGGGCTTCACCTATACTCCCGCGAGCCCTGTGACAGGGGCGTGCCGGTCGTCTATTAGCCAATTCTTCATCAGCCAAAGGCTCCGGTCGAATCATGTGTGCCGCATTGCGCCGGCGCATTGGCCAACATTTGCAGGAGATTTAGGTATGCAAGGCGATAAGAAAGTCATCCAGATGCTCAATCAGGCGCTCGCCGTAGAGCTGACCGCGATCAACCAGTATTTTCTGCACGCGCGGATGTACAAGAACTGGGGCTTGAGTGCACTCGGCAAGCACGAGTACGACGAGTCCATCGAAGAAATGCACCACGCCGATAAACTGATCGAGCGCATCCTGTTTCTCGAAGGCCTGCCGAACTTGCAAGATCTCGGCAAATTGATGATTGGCGAGAACGTCCCGGAATGCCTGGGCTGCGATCTCAAGCTGGAACAACAGGGGCGGGCCCACTATCTGGACGCGATTGCTTACTGCGAGAGCGTGCGCGACTACGTGTCCCGCGAAATCCTGGCGGATATTCTCGAAGACACGGAAGAACACATCGACTACCTCGAAACCCAGCTCGAACTCGTCAATCAGCTCGGCCTGCAGAACTACTTGCAGAGCGCGATGGGTGAGATCGCCGGCTAACCGCTGCTGCTCCTCTCTGCGGGCGTTGGCGCGCGGGCGTTGGCGCGCTGGCGTTGAGTCGTTAGCGCCGACCATCGTCCGAATGTTCCGCCGCGTGGTGCCGCCCAGACGCGCGTGAGCCCTGCCGCGCGTCGGCGGGGGCGGGCAGCTAGAACTCGTTGCGTAAGCGCTTGTAACCCCTGACCAATTTGTGGTTTGCGTGGGCCAAGCGTTCCGAAACGCGGGCCTGATCGGGGGTGACCGGGGTGGTTTTGGCGAGCTCCACATTCGAGTGAATGTTGGTTGTCGACGGGATATAAAAACCTGGCGGCACCGTACAGCCTTCGACCACCGAATTGTGCCGGACCACCGAGCCGTCGCCGACCTGGCAGTGGCCGTGGACGACCGAGCGATGCGCGATCGAGGTGTTGCGGCCAATCAGCACGCCACCCCCATCCTGAATATTCGATCCGACCCCGATCACGATCGCCTCCATGTCGAAAGTTAGACTGCCACCTTGCCGCGGAGAATCGCGGTTGGGTCGATAAACGCGGTTTCTTGGATCGTTGGGAGATCGCTCGTCGGTATTTTTTGGGATCATGTCAAGTACTCCTGTTGGGATTGGGCAGACGATTGCGCGTTTGGTAAGCTGCTGCGGCTTAATACTTGACTATTGCGAAACGCAACATTTCGGATACCCGCTTGCATGTCGAACCACGCTTTGCTGCTTCGCTTGTTTCCATTTCTGGCCTGGTTTCCCGTTAATTCAATCACTTTGCGCGGCGATCTGATTGCGGGCGTCACTGGTGCGTTGGTGTTGGTGCCGAAGGCAATGGCCTACGCCCAGCTGTCGGGCTTGCCGGTCTATTTTGGACTTTACGTGGCGTTGGTGCCGGCGATTCTCGGCGCATTGTGGGGATCCTCCCGGCAGCTCGCGACCGGACCGGTCGCGATCGTGTCGTTGATGACCGCCGCCGCGATTACCCCGTTCGCCGTACCTTTTTCTCAAGAATTCATCGGCTTGGCGTTGCTTCTGGCACTGATGGTGGGGGTGATTCAGCTCAGTCTGGGGGTTTTCAAGTTAGGGGTGATCGTCAACTTCGTCTCGCATCCGGTCATTCTTGGGTTTATGAACGCCGCGGCGATCATCATCGCGCTGTCGCAACTGGATATGTTGCTCGGCATTCCCAAGGGGCGCAGCGACTCCTTTCTTTATGATATCTGGGAGATGTTCCGCTACCTGCCCGATGCGCATCTGCCGACGCTCGCAATGTCGGTTTTTGCCCTGGCTTTGATGCTCGGCCTGAAAAAAATTCCGGCGTTGTCGAAGCTCAGCGTTTTGGTCGCGGTGGTGGTGACGATCGTGGTGAGCGCGCTGATCGGGTTCGAACATACCACCCGTGGCACGCCGGAGCATGTCGCGGATCCGGCGGCCAAGGCGATGATCAGCGCCCACCTCGAGACCCACCAGCGCATCCTCGACCTGGGTGTCGAAGTGACGACTCTCTCGGCCGATCTGCGCCAGGCGCGCAAGGCGAATGACGCGCGTCGTGTCGCCGATCTCGAATACATTACCGAGTTGATGCACCTGGAGGTGAGTAAGCTCGAGGAAGAAAACAAAAAGCGACTGCACGCGATTCGTAAGATGCAGTTTGTTCGCAGCAGTGCTGACGAACAGGTCAGCGCGATGCTTTATTTGCGCGATCAGGTGCCGCCAGGTATTGCAACCGACGGTCGCGGCTGGCATGTGAAAAATCTGGAGAAAGGCGAAATCCGCTTGTCCGGTGGCGGTGACGTCGTGGGTAGGATTCCGTCCGGATTGCCGGCTTTCCGAGTTCCCCCGTTGAGTCTCGATATGGTGCTGCAACTGCTATCGGCCGCAGTCATTATCGCGTTGGTGGCGTTTATGGAATCGATTTCGATGGCGAAGGCGCTGGCCGCCAAGACCAAGCAACGCCTCGATCCCAATCAGGAACTGATCGGTCAGGGCCTTGCCAATATCGGCGGGTCGTTCTTTCAGTCCTACCCGGCATGCGGTTCGTTCACGGGTTCGGCCATCAATCTGCAAGCCGGCGCGAAAACCGGTTTTGCGATGGTGTTCAACGGGCTCTTTGTCGGCGTCACATTGCTGTTTCTGACGTCCTATCTATATCACCTGCCCAAGGCGACACTGGCTATCATTATTCTGCTCGCGGTTACGAGTCTGATCACACCGAAGGCACTCAAGCATACCTGGCAGGCGAGTAAGCTTGACGGCATCGTCGCGTTGACGACCTTCGTCGTCACTCTGCTGGCCGCGCCGCATTTGGACCAAGGCATTCTGCTCGGTGCCGGTCTCGCGATCCTCCTGTTCCTGTACCGGACGATGAAGCCACGCGTCGCACAACTCGGACGTTACCGTGACGGAACTCTGCGCGACATCAAGGTCAATCCGGACCTGCCGACAAGTCCGCGGATCATCGCAATGCGTTTTGACGGTTCACTCTATTTCGCCAACGTCGCTTATTTCGAGGATAACGTGCTGGAATTGGTCGCTGCGAAACCCGATGCCAAATTTTTCCTTGTGGTCGGCGACGCCATCAACCAGCTCGATGCCTCGGGAGAGGAGGTCGTGCACCACCTGGTCGAGCGCTTACGCGACAACGGCGTCGAGCTCGTTTTCTCCGGCTTGAAAAAGCAGGTGCTCGATGTCATGCGCAATACCGGGCTGTTTGAGCTGATTGGTCAGAACAACATCTTTGCGACCGAAGACCAAGCGATTGCCGCAATCTATGATCGTC
The DNA here is from genome assembly GCA_964620675.1 of uncultured Thiotrichales bacterium. GTDB lineage: Bacteria > Pseudomonadota > Gammaproteobacteria > UWMA-0217 > UWMA-0217 > CAYSFW01. Next base: position 19,902 of record CAZUJU010000036.1, read on the forward strand.
TCGGCGGCGCGTCGGGCGGCGACGAGGCCTTTCGCGGGGCGCCTTCGCGCGCTTAGAGGCTAAACCGGCTAGTTGATCAACATGCCCTTGATCGCGAAAAACAGAAACGCAGCCATAAATGCCGAGGCCGGCACCGTGATCACCCAGGCGGCGACAATTTTGAACACCTGCGAGCGTTTGACGAGTTCCTGACGATAAACGCTGCGCAATCCCTTGCGTTCGATCTTGGAAAAGTGAGCGGGATCCAGGCTGAGCTTGGCGTCGTGTTTGAGTTCGCGCAGCATCTGGCCTTTCTCGTCAACCGAGGCTTTGGAGAACTTCACCAGAAAGGCGTCGATCGCCGCCTGATCGTCTTCGGGATGGTGGGCCTTGATCTCGTCGAGCATCCGCGCATACTGGCTCTTCAACAACTCGCGGAGAAACCCGACTCCGAAAACCGCGCCGACGGCCACATGCGTGGTGCTGACAGGCAGTCCCAACTGGCTCGCGATGATCACCGTGATGGTTGCCGCCATGGCGATGCAGTAGGCGCGCATTTTGTCGAGTTCGGTGATTTCGGAACCGACGGTGCGGATCACTTTGGGGCCGAACAGGCCGAGACCGAGTGCGATCCCGAGTGCACCGACGACCATCACCCACAGTGGAATCGGTGCGGCCTTGGCGATCTCGCCGGTGCCGGACGAGACGACGTCGACGATGGCCGCCAGCGGCCCCACCGCATTGGCGACGTCATTGGACCCGTGGGCGAAACTTAATAGCGCCGCGGCGAAAATCAGCGGAATGGTGAACAACTGATTGACTCCTTCCTTGGAGTTGACGATTTGGCGTGCCGGGTGCGCCAGGCGCCGCTTGACCAGATATAGCACCGCGATCGCCACCGCCAATCCCACCGCAAGCGCCTGAAATACCGTAACCCGCCAGAGTTGGTTGAGCCCTTTGAGCATGAGATAGGCGCCGAACGCGAAGGCCATGCAGGCGACGAGGTAGGGTACGGTCGTGCGCGCCGCCGCGGCGAGGTCGCTCTTGTACGTGATGGTGCGCTTGATGATGTATAGAAATGTCGCGGCGATAATCCCGCCCATGAACGGGGAGATGACCCAACTGGCAACGATCTTGCCGACCGTATCCCAGTTGGCGATGGCGAATCCGCTCGACGCGATACCGGCACCAAGCAGCGCACCGACGATCGAGTGAGTCGTCGAAACCGGTGCGCCCATGATCGTGGCAACATTCAGCCAGATCGCGGCGGCCAACAGCGCGGCCATCATGACCCAGAGAAACGTATCGGCGTCCGGGATCATATTGGGATCGATGATGCCACTGCGAATCGTGCCGATCACCTCGCCGCCAGCGATGATTGCGCCGGACGCCTCGAAAATCGCCGCAATGATCAAGGCACCCGTCAGCGTCAATGCGCGCGAGCCGACCGCGGGACCGACGTTGTTGGCGACATCGTTGGCGCCGATATTCATCGCCATGTAACCGCCAATCATCGCGGCGATGACGATAAATAGGCTGCCGTGTGCCTCGCCCCGTACGAGGGTGTAGAACATGACCCCGATGATGAACAGCAAGCCCATACCGAGACGAAACAGCTCGATCCGGCCCTTTTTTGTGGCCTTTTCGAGCTGATTGATATGTTTCAGTTCCATAATGTCTTTTTAACTCTGGCGGACGTGCGGGTATTGTTTCAGAAATATTTCAGTAACCCAATCGTCCGGAAGGTTAATACAAGGAGGTGTTGCGAAATGTCACCTACAGGGCGGGATCGAACGCGTAGATACGCGTAAGTGCAAGGCGGAAAAGGGGGTGAGAGGACGCAGGGAGCAGGCAGGGGCCCGAGCGGCTTGTGGCCGCTCGGGCGAAGCGGGTTTCTAAATTACCCGGTCGATGGTGATTGCCACGCCGGCGTTTTCTTGTGGCGCGACCGGGGTGCTCAAGCCTTCGAGGTCGCCGGGTTGCGGCATCGGATTGCCGGCTTTCGAGATGCGCGCGACGATGACGATGCGGGGAAACTGGGAGAGTTTGCGCTCCGGTGTCATCGAGGCGGTATCGTCGAGCGTGACTTCAACCGGGAGCTCGCTGATCTTGTATCGACGTGCGGCGATCGGCATCGGTGGGCCGGCGGCATCGCGGGCAAAGATGAATACGGTGTCGTCGGGGTCAATCCGGGGCAGGAGGTCGTCGGCGACCTTGATCGCGACCGACACCCGCGCGCCGGCCTGGCTGCCTTCGGCGGGTGCGGCCGGCGGTGACGCCACCGATGGGCTGGCGGTCGTTTCCGGCGCTTGCGGCGCTGAGCCACCGAGTTTCTCGCGAAGCTGGGCGATCGCTTGATCCAGCATCGCGCTCGATTCGGGGTTTCCCTCCAGAGCGGTTCGCGCCCGCTGCCAGTACCCAATGGCCTCGGCGTATTCACTGCGTTGGTCAGCGGCGATGCCCGCTAGCCACAGCGCCTCGGGGTGGTCGGGTTCGATCGCGAGCGCCTCGTTGACGACCTGAAGCGCGAGGGCATCGACCTGACCGTCGTTGGTCATTGTCAGGGCGTCGGCGTATTGCACCAGAATGCCGGCGTTGTCCTTTACCTGCGCATAGACCTTGCCCATCGCGTCCGCGGCCTTGTCGTACTGCTCCAGCGACATGTAGGAACGTGCCAAGGTATACCAGCCCTCGACGTTTTCCGGTTCGTCCGCGAGCTTTTTTTCCAGGGTGCCGATCATCGCTTCCAGCGAGGGCAGGTCGCCCGCGCTGTGTCCGGCGCCTGCGGATTGTGCCGATCCCGTGTGATTGATCAATACCGGCGTGCCGATTTCGAGGTACACCGCGACCGCGAGCACCGGCACGAGCAGTGCCACCAGCGCGCCGATCCAGCGCGCCCGTGGCGGGGCCGCGCTGCTGGCGGTCGGGTCGAGTTGTTGCAGGAGTTCGCTGCCGAGACGGTTCCGCGCGGCCTCGTATTCGGGTTGCGCGAGCGCACCACGTGCCTGTTGCTCGCGCAGTAGATCGAGCGCTTCGAGGCTGTGGTTGAGCGACTGCTTGGGATGCGCGCGGCGGGCACGCAGCAGAGGCGGCACCAGCATCCATAGGGCGAGAAACACCAGCAAGGTCGCGGCGATGGCAAATATTGTGGTCATGCGTGATTTAGTAATGGTTAAGCCGGTTCGTCGCCGTCATCCGCTTCACCCGGTTTCAGGTGATGGCGACGCACGAAGATAATGGCGGTCAGTAAGCCAACGGCGAGGATGACGAAGGGGCCGATCCACAACAACAGCGTGTTGGACTGGACCGGCGGGCGGTACAGAACGAAATCGCCGTAACGCACGACCATGAAGTCGAGTATCTCGGCATCGCTTTTCCCTTCCCGGAGCATGCGGTGGACTTCCTCGCGCAGATCGCGTGCAAGTTCCGCGTCGGAGTCGGCGAGATTCTGGTTTTGGCACACCAGACACCGTAGCTCGGCGATCAGGTCCTTGAAACGGGCTTCTTCCGTGGCGCTCGCGAACGCTCGATCAGAAATGCCGCCGGCCCAGGCGAACGGCGTTATGATCAAAATCAACCCAAGTACGAACGCTTTCATGAGCTGGCTCCTTCACGCAGGCGTGCGATCAGCGGCAGAATTTTCTCTTGCAGCACTTCGGGTGTAACGGGGCCGATATGTTTGTGCTGGATCAGCCCTTGCTGATCGATGACATAGGTCTCCGGTGCACCATAGACCCCCCAATCGATGGCGATCCGGCCGTTGGCGTCGACGGCGACACTCGCATAGGGGTCGCCCAACGCGATCAGCCACTTGCGGGCGTCGTCGTCGTTGTCCTTGTAGTTCAGGCCGACGATCGGAATATCGGTCTCGCGACTCAAACGCACCAGCGTCGCATGCTCGGCGCGGCAGGACGCGCACCAGGTCGCCCACACGTTCATCAGCCAGATTTGACCCTTATAGTCGGCGGGTGTGATGGTCTTGCTCGTATCGTGCAGGCTCGGCAGTGCGAACGTGGGCGCCGGTTTACCGATCAGCGGCGATGGCACCTCGCGTGGGTCCAGGCTCAGACCCATATAGAGAAATGCGCTAATGCCGAGGAAGATGATCAGCGGAATCAGAAATCGCAGCTTCATGCGGCCCCCGGCACCGGCGCCGGACCCGCGGCGCCTTTCCTTGCCTCGGCTTGCGCGTAGCGGTAGCGGCGATCGGTGGCGGCGACGATGCCGCCTGCGCCCATGATCAGCGCGCCGAGCCAGATCCAGCGCACGTAGGCCTTGTAATAGATGCGCAAACTCCAGCGTTCGCCACCGAGCGGCTCACCCAGCGCGACATACAGATCACGGGTCAAACCCGGATCAATCGCAGCTTCGGTCATCGGGTTGCCGCCGCTTTTGTAGTTGCGTTTTTCCGGGTGCAATACGGCGATCTCGCGCCCGTCCTGATAGACCTTCACGGTGCCGCGCGACGCGGTGTAGTTCGGGCCGCGATGATCGCCGACACCGTCGAAGATAAAGGTATATCCAGCAATTTCGTGCGATTCGCCTTTGCCGATACCGATATCCTTTTCAACGCTGTAGAGGCTGGTTAAGGTGATGCCGACAATAAACGCGCCGATGCCGAGATGCCCGAGCACCATACCGAAGAAGTGACGCGGGGTTTGCAGCAGCGCTTGAACCTTGTTTCGGCGGTTGGAAATGCGCTCATAGATCGCGTAAAGCGTGGAGAGGGCGATCCAGAACGCCAGCGTCATCCCGATCGCGGCGAGCCACGAAAATGAACCCATGACGAATCCCGGGAACGCGAAACCGGCGATGATGCTGACGCCGAATGGAATGGTCAGCGGGCCGAGGAGTTCGCGTGGATCCTGGCGTTTCCAGCGGGTGATCGCGCCGACGCCGAGCAACAGCGCGAGTGGCGCGGTCACCGGCAGGAACACGCTGTTGAAGTACGGCGGGCCGACTGAGATCTTGCCGAGGTTGAGCGCATCGAGCAGCAACGGGTAGAGCGTGCCGAGCAGTACGGTGCCCGCTGCGGCGAGCAATAGCACGTTGTTGATCAGCAGCCCGGTTTCGCGCGATACGAGATCGAACTTGACGTACGAGCGGATCGCGGAGGCGCGCCAGGCATAGAGCAGCAGTGATCCACCGACCACCACCCCGAGGAAGAAGAGAATGAACACGCCCCGGGTGGGGTCGGTCGCGAACGCGTGCACTGACGTCAGCACGCCGGAGCGGACCAGGAAGGTGCCGAGCAGGCTGAGCGAGAAGGTGGTGACGGCGAGCAGCACGGTCCACGCGATAAAGACGCCACGCTTTTCGGTCGCCGCGAGGGAATGCATCAGCGCAGTGCCGACCAGCCACGGCATGAACGATGCATTCTCAACCGGATCCCAGAACCACCAGCCGCCCCAGCCGAGTTCGTAATAGGCCCACCAACTGCCAAGCGCGATGCCGATGGTCAGGAACATCCAGGCCAGGCTGGTCCAGGGCCGTGCCCAGCGCGCCCAGGTATGGTCGAGTTTGCGCCCGAGCAGGGCCGCGATCGCGAACGAGAACGCAACCGAGAAGCCGACATAGCCGAAGTACAGCATCGGCGGATGGACAATGAGACCGAAATCCTGCAGCAGCGGATTGAGATCGCGCCCGTCGGCGGGTACATTGAGCAGACGCTCGAACGGGCTGGAGGTGAACAGAATGAACGCCAGAAAGCCGATCGCCACCATGCCCATCACCGCAAGCACACGGGCGACGAACTCGTCCGGTATCGAGCGGCTGTAACGTGCGACCGCCGCGCTCCAGCCGGCCAGGATCAGCATCCACAGCAGCAGCGAGCCCTCGTGGCCGCCCCACACGCCGGAGATGCGGTACATCAACGGCAGCAGCGAGTTCGAATGATGCGCCACGTAGGCGACCGAGAAATCGTTGGCGATGAAGCTGTAGGTCAGTATCGCGTAGGAGATGCCGACGAAGGCGAACAATGCGTAAGCCGCCGGCCGCGCCACCGCGATCCAGTTGGGCAAGTTCATTTGCGCGCCGACGAGTGGAACCGCGGACTGCACGACCGCGATACCGAGCGCGATGATCAGCGCGAATAATCCGAGTTCGGGGAGCATGGTGGGCGATCTCCGTGGTTACTGTTGCAGCGATTTTGCGGCATCGATGGCGTAGGCAGCCTCGGGCGGCATGTAGGACTCGTCGTGTTTGGCCAGCACTTCCTCGGCCCGAAACACGCCGTCCGTACTCAGGCGACCGCGTGCCACCACGCCCTGCCCCTCCTTGAACAGGTCCGGCAGAATGCCGTTATAGACCACCTTGACGTCTGCTGCGGTATCGGTGACCACGAACTGCACGTCGAGATTCTGATCGGCGCGGGTGAGGCTGCCTTCCTTAACCATGCCGCCGATCCGGAAGAGCCGGTCCACCGGCGCCTCGTTCGCGAGCACCTGGGTCGGGCTGAAGAAGTAGGCCAAGTTGCTGCGCAGCGCTTGAATGACGAGGGTGGCCGCGACGGCGACACCGGCGAGGGCGATTGCGGCGAACAGTATGCGTTTTTGCCGGGGTTTCATGGTTTGCGTGCCTCCAGCCGGATCAGGCGTTTGACGCGATTGACGATAGTGTGCCGGTGGTGGCGCAGAAACCAAATTTCCGCTATCAGCAGCGCGGCGGTCATGCCGTACGAGCTCCAGACGAAAAATGCGTAACCGCCCTGGCTAAAAAAATCTGAAATAGTCTTCACGCGCGGACCTCCGGCAGCTCGGCGACCCAGGTGGCTTGTCGCTCACGCAACAGGATGATGTTGCGCACCCGGGCGAAAATTGTCGCGAACGAGTACATCCAGAACCCGAAAGCTGTAATCAGCATGGCAAACAGGATATTACTCTCGACGGTCTTGAGCGAGGATTGCTGATGGAGCGCCGCGCACTGGGTGGGGTCCGGGCAGTTGACCGACCAGAAGATGATCGGAATGCAGACCAGACCGACGATGGCAAGCAATGCCGAGGCCCGGTCGGCGCGCCGGGTGTCATCGATGGCCGACTGCAGTGCCATGTACCCGACATACAGAAACAGCAAAATTAATTCCGAGGTCATGCGCGGATCCCAATCCCACCAGGTGCCCCAGCTGGTCTTGCCCCAGAAGGCGCCGGTCCAGAGCGCGATAAAGGTGAACAAGGCGCCGGTCGGTGCGGTTGCCGCAGCCATCATGAACGATAGCCGGGTATTGAATACCAGGCCGACGACCGCCCAGCCGACCATGACCACGTACAGCCACATTGACATCCAGGCCGCGCCAACGTGGGGATAAATAATGCGGTAATACTGTTTCTGGTCGCTGAGGATGTCGGGCGTCTGAAAAAAGCCCCAATACAGCCCGACCGCAACACAGACCAGCGCCAGCGCGGCAAACCACGGAATGGCGCGCCCCGCGAATGGATAGAAGGTCGCCGGTGACGCCAGCTTGAACCAGTGAATCTTCACACAAACCTCTTACTCGACCGAAATTCTCAGCGCCGCGGCGCTGGCCCACGGTGCAAACGTCATGGCCAGGATCAGGAACGCGCCGAGCAGCAGCAAATAGGGCTGCGTATCGCCACCTTCGAGCAGGCTCGCACTCACCGCACCTGCGCCATAGACCAATACCGGAATGTAGAGCGGCAGCACCAGCAGCGAGATCAGGATGCCGCCGCCGCGCAGTCCGAGCGTGAGCCCCGCGCCGATCGCGCCGATCAGGCTCAAGACCGGGGTGCCGAGCAGCAACGCCACCATCATGGTGGTGGTTGCGACCGCGGGCAGATCGTATTGCAGCCCGACCAGCGGTGCAATCAACACCAGTGGTAGGCCGGTCAACAGCCAGTGCGCGGTGATTTTGCCGAGCACCAGCACCGCGAGCGGCTGCGGCGTCAGCAGCATCTGTTCGAGCGTGCCATCCGCAAAGTCGCTGGCGAATAGCCGTTCCAGCGCGAGCATGGAGGCGAGCAGGGCTGCAATCCAGGCCACGCCCGGGGCGATAAAACGCAGAATCTTAGCCTCCGCGCCGACGCCGAGCGGAAACAAGCTAACCACGATAATGAAGAAAAACAAGGTCGTGAGCACGTCGGTACGCCGCCGCATGGCGAGCGTCAGATCGCGCGTGAGAACGGTGCGAAAGGCGCGCCACATCGGTTCAGACGGCCGTTGGGGATGGCTTGGGTGGCGTCATGCGGGTCTCAAGCTCGGAATTGGGTTCGGAGAAATCGTCAGATTGCGGTCCGGGAATCGATGCGTCGCGAGCATTCGCGCGGCGATGGCAAGCAACCCGACTCATGCGGCCAGGTGCAGGCGCTGGATCTGACCCGAGGTCAGCGGCACTTCCTGGTGGGTGGTCAGAATCACGATACCACCGCGTTGCACGAATGCGGCGATGATTTGCTGGAGTTGTTCGACTGCGGCGACGTCGAGCGCGGTGAAGGGTTCGTCGAGCACCCAGATCCGCGCGCTCGATAACAGCAAGCGGGCCAGCGCGACCCGGCGCTTTTGCCCTTGCGACAACACCTTGGCCGGCAGGTCCTCGAATCCGGCCAGACCGATTTGGCGCAAGGCCTCACCGATCGCGGCCGGGGCGGCATCGTCGGCGTCGAGCGCGGCGGCGATGTGGAGGTTCTCCTCCGCGGTCAGATCGAGTTTGATGCCGTTCAGGTGCCCGAGGTAAAGCAGGTCCTTGCGGTATTCCTCGCCTTGCTCGGCGACCGGGCGCCCATTCCAGCGAATTTCCCCCGCGCTGGCGAAAAACAAGCCGCATAGCGTGCGCAGTAGGGTGGTTTTGCCGCTCCCGTTGCGTCCGAGCACATGCAGCAACGAACCCGGTTGCAGCGCGAAGCTGACCTCGTCGAATAACTGGCGATCGCCACGTTCGCAAGAGAGGGAAAGAACTTCCAGCATCGAGCAGCGTTTCGGGTCCGGTTACAACAGGGTTGGCAAGTTTACGACATAACTCCGCTTAGCGGATGCGTTTATCGCCGTGGGTTCATCGTTTGGCTGGCGCGCATCGCGTTCCGCGCTCAGAGCGATGGCTCGCAGAGTTCGCGTAATCGCGTGCAATCGGAGACTGCGAGTTCGCCGTCGCATTCCTCCAGCAGGCCACGAGTTTTCAGTTTGCGGACCTCGCGGCACAAAGTTTCCGGCGTCATTGCGAGCAAACTGGCGAGATCGGTGCGACGCTTCGGGATGCCACGCAGCAGGCCGTCGGTCTGACTGCACTCGAGGCGATCGATCAGATAGGCGGCGATGCGTTGCTCGGCGGTGAAATGCTGGTTGTGCTCCAGTCGTAGCATCCAGCGTTTGGAGTTAACACTGAGGGTACGCAACACTCGTTGCTGCAACTCCGGTCGTTGTTGGACGAACCGGGCGAAAGGCCGGGCCGGAAAGACCGCGAGCCAGCAGGTCTCGATCGTCTGCGCGGTGAATGGATAACGCTCGCCGGAATACATCGCTTCGAGGCAGAACAGGTCGTCCGGATAGACCAGACCCAACACCCGTCGCCGATGATCGCCGGCGTTACGACACAGCTTGACCAACCCGCTGATCAATAGGTGGATTTCATGACATTGCGCGTCCTGCAGAAACAAGGCGCGTTGGTCGTCTATTACCTTCTGCTCGCAGAGCCCGGTCAGGCTTTCAAAATCCGCCCGCGGCAACGCGCCGAAAAGCTCCGTGTTGCGCAACTGGCTGGCGAATTGTTGGGCTTCGTAGCGGCTCATCCGGGTCGAACACTCGGTCGCGGTGAAAGGGCGGTGCGTGCCCCTAGGTGTTTTCACGGACAGTATCTTGGCGGACCGCATCAAGATGACTTGAGGCAGATCAAGAAACGTAGCACCCGATGACCCGATCGGCAGATTTCGAATGATTCGTTAACCTGGATTAAGAAGTTGCCCCCTGTTCGTAGGTTGGCCGGACGGAGCTTAGTCTTTTTTGACGAATCTCAAAATCGGCATTGATTTCGATCAATGCACGTATTGTCGGCGCGGGTGGAATTTTCCACATTAAGGCTGCGGAGATAGCAAACACGACTCGAACGCTGGCGCGATCGCGGCAGCCTGCGAGTGACACACGAACAACGATGCATGCGATGCGGCGATTCCACCCGATCTGCATACAGTCGCACTTTCGACCAGCGAAACGGAGGAAACCAACGTGAGAAAAACGCTCCTGTTTGCCTTGGCGTCCGCCGGGCTGATGGCAACATCCCCGGCCGGCGCGACGGACAGCATCAAAGGGCTGGCCGATACCTGCAACAACTGTCATGGCGTGGATGGCGTGAGCGCGGGCGCATCGATGCCGTCGCTCGCCGGTCTACCGGAGGCTTATCTCAGAGACACGATGCTCGAATGGAAAGCGGGCACCCGCTTTTCCGCGACGATGGGGCGGCTCATCAAGGGCTACAGTGACGAAGAAATTGCTGCGTTGGCCAAGTTCTTTTCCGAGAAGCCCTGGACACCGGTCGCGCAAGCCAGTCTCGATCCCAAGATGATCAATGAAGGGAAATGGGCCACCGATCGTTGTGTCGAATGCCACGGTGAAAAGGGCAGCGAACCGGACAACGACAAAACGCCGCCACTCAACGGTCAATGGGCCAAGTACCTCGAACTCGAGATCCTCAAATATCGCGACCCGCAGATCAACATGCCGCACGAAAAGATGCGGCAATCCAACAGTCGTCTGACCGAAGAGGAAGTGGTTGGCCTTTCCCACTACTACGCCAGTCAGCAGAAATGAAACAGGGGACCCCCATGAGCCTAACCGATCGCCGCAAATTTCTGATGGCCCTGGCGGCCGCGCCGCTGGCCTCCTTGCTCACCGTCCCGCGCCAGACCCACGCCGCCGCGAAAAAAAGCGTGGTTGTCATCGGCGGAGGTTTTGGTGGTGCCACGGCCGCCAAGTATATCCGCATGATGGATCCGGGCATTACCGTGACCCTGATCGAGCCGAACAAGACCTATACCTCGTGCCCCTTGTCCAATGAGGTCATCAGTGGTCACCGAACGATCGAAAGCCTGCAAATCGGGTACGGCGGATTGGCCAAGCGCGGCATCAAGGTCGTGCACGACCATGCCGCCGCGATCGATACCACCAAGAAAATCGTAACCACACGGGGCAAGAATGCCGTCGCTTACGATGCGCTGGTGGTTTCACCTGGGATTGAATTCGCCTACGAGGCGGTGGAGGGGTACTCGGAAAAGGTCGAGACGGAAATCCCTCACGCCTATAAGGCCGGCGTGCAAACCGCGTTGCTGAAGAAACAGCTCGAGGGGATGAAGGACGGGGGCGTATTCATTATTTCAGTCCCCAAGGCGCCGATTCGTTGCCCGCCCGGACCCTACGAGCGTGCGGCGCAGGTCGCGCACTACTGCCTCACTCATGGCAAGGCCAAGAGCAAGGTGCTGATTCTGGATTCGAATGACACCTTCGCCAAGAAGGGTCTGTTCGAGCAGGCCTGGAAGGCGCTCACGCCGGACATGATCGAGTGGGTGCCGGCATCGTCCGACGGCAAGGTGACGCGCATCGACCCTAAGACGCGCACTGCGTTTACCGAATTCGGCAACCACAAGGCCGATGTACTCAACGTGATTCCACCACACCGTGCTGGTGGCATTGCGCTGGGGTCGGGCCTTGCGAATGCTAACGGCTGGTGCGAAGTCGTGCCGATGACCATGGAGTCGGTGGCGCATAAGGATGTCTACGTGCTCGGTGATGCCTGCGTCGCGGGCGAATTGCCAAATTTCCCGATGCCGAAGTCGGCGCATATGGCGATGACTCAAGCTAAGGTTGCGGCGGGCGCCATCGTTGCGAAGTTCAATGGCCAACCGCCGCCCAAGCCGTATTACGCCAATACCTGTTACAGCCTCGCGTCGCCGGATTACGGATTCTCCGTGGTGCAGGTCTATCGCGTGGAGAACAACCAGTTTGTCTACGTGCAGGAGGCCGGTGGCGTGTCGCCGGTCGAGGCGCCGGCTTTGCAGCGCAAGCTTGAGGCAGAGTACGCCGTGGGCTGGTTTAACAACGTGATGGCGGATGCCTTCGCGTAACCCGTCGTTGCTGACCATGCATTCGAACCGACGGGGTACCGTCACCACCGATACGAAGAACCGAGGAGAGAAGATGAAAACACCGAACAGACCGATTCGAGAACCGTGGCAATCCGCAGATTTTGTGATCCGATCGGGATTGCCCATCGGGCCGGCCCTAAGCCTTGAGAAAAACGTGGAGGTGCTGCAATGACGAAAATAACCCGCGCCGGTCAGCTGGCCTTGACGGCGGTTTGTCTACTGTTCGGCTTTAGCGCCCAAGCGCTCGCGCAAGCGGCCGCTGACGCCAAAGCACCGGCCGCCGCGGCGGCTGAGATCGCAAAACCCGCCCCGGTTGTTGCCGAGGCACCCCCGGCGCCGAAAGCGCCTGAGTTCAAGCCGCCTGCGCGAACGGTTGAACCTGGCAAGACCCCGCAGGTCAAGCCGGTCGACGTCAAGCGCTGCTTTTCCTGCCACGCCAACATCGAGGATTTTCACGCGGGTCCGGACAGCAGTCACGCCACCGTCAACTGCGCCCATTGCCATGAAGCGGTCGAACACATGAAGACCGCCGAAGACAAGAAAATGGGTGTGCGTCCCGAAACCCGCACCGACCACAGCGCCTGCGCCTCGTGCCATACGGCGCAGTACAACTCATTCGTTGAGGTCAACCTGAAGTCGCATGGCCGCGTGGAGAAAGCCAGCTTCAAGAGTCGTTCGCCGCTGTTCGACAAGTTGATTGCGGGGCATGGCTTTGCTAAGGAACACGCTGAGCCGCGCAGCCACGTGTTCATGCTGGTCGACCATTTTATCGTTGATCGGGCCTATGGCGGCCGGTTCCAATTGAAGGATTGGACCAAGATCGTCGATGGCCGCGGCGCGGCTCAAGGCGCGTGGACGATTCTTACCGACAAGGATCCGGGGAGCTCGGATCAAAAGGCGTTCCTGCCACAAACCGCGACGGCCGCCAACCCGGTCTGCCTGAACTGCAAGACCATGGATCACATCCTCGACTGGTCGTACATGGGTGACGAAAACGAAAAGGCGAAATGGGCGCGGACCTCAAAAGTGGTCGATTTCGCGCGGGATCTCGATCACGGCCTGAACTGCTTCATGTGTCACGACCCGCACTCCGGGCAACCGCGCGTGGTCCGAGACGGCCTCATCGAGGCGGTGGTTGACCGCAACATGGGAACCTATCCCTACGATGCGGAAAAGAGCAGCAAGATCACGATGACCAAGATCAATTTCCAGCGCGACGGCAAGGATTTCCGCTCAATCGGTATGTTGTCGAAGCCGGATTCCAACCTGATGTGCGCGCAATGCCACGTCGAATACAACTGCAACCCGGGCTTTGATCTCAAGACCGGTCGCCCAGACGTGAAAATGACGGATCGCCGTACTAACCACTTCTTCTGGCAGAACGTGTTCGACTACAAGGACGCTGCGGACAAGATCAATTTCCGCGACTTCAAGCATGCGACCACTGGTGCCTTGCTGTCCAAGCTGCAGCACCCGGAGATGGAAACCTTCTGGGGCTCCAAACACGAGAAGGCCGGTGTCGAATGCAAGCATTGCCATATGCCCAAACAGGTTCAGCCGGATGGTAAGACCTATACTACGCACGGCCAGCGCAGCCCGCGCGAAATGGTCAAGGAAACCTGCCTGACCTGCCACGCCTACTGGAGCGAGGGTGAGGCCCTTTATGCGATGGACTCGGTCCAGGAATATACCCGCGGCAAGATCACCAAGGCGGAGTACTGGTTGAGCGCCTTCATCGATACGTTTACCTTGGCCAAGCGCAGCGGTGTCAGCGAGGAGCTGTTGAACGAGGCACGCAAGGTGCACGATCAGGCGCATACCTATTGGGAGTGGTGGACCGCCGAGAATTCGGATGGCTTCCATAATCCAGAGGACGCGCGCGAGTCGCTGACCCGCTCGATCGATCTGACTCAGGGCGCGATCAAGAAACTCAACGAGGCGATGGCGCCGCCGGTCGCGAAGGCCAAATAACCACGCTTGGTGCGCCTGGAGCCGGCTTATGCCGGCTCCTTTTTGCGTTTCGAGTCTCCAGTCAGGGTTTCATTTCACGGCATCGATACCAGATGATTCCGGAGTTAGGTCATTTCGCAGTGGTCGTGGCATGGATACTCGCGATGGTGCAGGCTGTCGTGCCATTGATCGGGGCGCAGCGTGGCCATTCCGCATTGATGGCGGTCGCGAGGCCGGCCGCGCAGGCGCAATTCGTATTCGCGGCGCTGGGGTTCGCGGCGCTGGCATACGCCTTTTTAAGCAATGATTTTTCGGTTCGTAACGTTGCCCGGAATTCCTATTCCGAGTTGCCGGAGATCTATCGCCTGACGGCGAGCTGGAGTTCGCATGAAGGTTCATTGTTGTTATGGGTATTGATCGCCGCCGGATGGGGGGCGGCCGTGGCGACCTTCGGACGCGGGTTACCCGAGGTCTTGCGGGCCCGGGTGTTGGCGATCCTGGGGCTCACGATGGTGGGGTTCATCGCGCTGTTGTTGTTCACGTCCAATCCATTCGAGCGCTTATCTCCGGTGCCGGTGGATGGGCGGGATATGAATCCGTTGTTGCAAGACTTGGGGATGATCCTGCATCCACCGATGCTGTATATGGGGTATGTGGGATTTTCGGTGACCTTCGCGTTTGCGATCGCCGCACTGCTTGGCGGCAGGATTGATGCGGCCTGGGCCGGCTACGCGCGCGGCTGGGCGACAAGCGCGTGGAGTTTTTTAACCGTCGGCGTCGCGCTTGGAAGTTGGTGGGCGTACTACGAGCTTGGCTGGGGCGGTTGGTGGTTCTGGGATCCAACGGAAAACGCATCACTCATGCCTTGGCTCGCAGGTACGGCCTTGATTCATTCGCTCGCGGTGACCCACCAGCGCGGGGTGTTCGGCAATTGGAGCGTGTTTCTCGCAATCAGCGCATTTTCCCTTTCGCTGGTGGGGACGTTTCTGGTGCGTTCGGGGGTGCTTTCGTCGGTTCACGCATTTGCGACCGACCCGGCCCGCGGAACATTTATTCTGGGATTACTGGCGCTGGTGGTCGGCGGTTCGCTGGTGCTGTATGCGTGGCGCGCGCCGAAGCGCGTCGCAGGCGCCACGTTTACCGGGCTTTCCCGCGAGTCGCTGATCCTTGGCAACAATGTCCTGCTAATGGCTGCGCTCGGGACGGTCATGCTTGGCACTTTGTATCCGTTGTTGCTCGACGCGCTCGGACTCGGAAAGGTGTCGGTCGGTCCGCCTTATTTCAATGCGACATTTATTCCGTTGTTGGCCCCTGCGCTGTTTTTGCTGGGGATTGGACCGCTGACGCGCTGGGGGCGCGATGCAGCACCGGTCCTCGCCCAACGTCTGAAATGGGCGTTCTTGGTGGCGTTGGTGTTCGCAGGTGGCCTGCCGGTCGTGTTCGGTGGCAGCTGGATGACCAGTCTCGGGTTGTTTCTCGCGACATGGATCGTATGGGGTGTCGTGCTGGGTTTTGTTGCGCGCCACCGTCGCGAGCGGCGATTCGGCGGTTGGCTGGAGCAGCCGCGCAGGTTTTGGGGGATGCAACTCGCGCATCTCGGCGTCGCCGGCCTTGTCGCCGGGATCACGCTGGTGTCGACCTATGAAAGCGATCGCGCGGTGCGGATGGATATTGGCGAGTATGTCGATCTGAATGGGTACCGCCTGGTATTCCAGGGTGTCGAGCAGCGATCGGGTCCGAATTACCTGGCGGGGGTCGGAACGTTCGAGGTGACCAGCCCGCGTGGCGCCCAATTCGTGTTGCATCCGGAAAAGCGTAAATACAACGCTTCCGGCGCGATCATGACCGAGGCCGCAATTGACTATGGCCTCTGGCGGGATGTTTACGTGTCACTGGGTGATCCGCTCGGCGGCAAAGCCTGGGCGGTACACGTATATCTCAAACCGTTCCAGGGGTGGCTGTGGATGGGCGCAGCGTTGCTGACGTTGGGGGGAATATTGGCCGCGAGCGATCGGCGCCGGCGCGTAATGCTGCGCCAACCGGTCGTCGTCGACACGCCGGGTATGCCTGGAGTTGCGCCGTGATGCGTTGGTTGCCGGTGGCGCTATTTCTGGTACTCGCGGGCTTTTTGTACCGTGGACTTTGGCTCGATCCGCGCGAGGTGCCGTCGCCATTTATCGGCAAGCCCGCGCCGGGTTTTTCGCTACCGGTGGTAGGACGCCAAGGCGTGCATTTTGGCCCCGAGCAAGCCAAGGGGTCGGTTTGGGTGCTGAATGTATGGGCGCCCTGGTGTACCACTTGTCGCCGCGAGCATCTGCACCTGATGGATCTCGCGGCGCGGATCGAGGTGCCGATCATCGGTTTGAACTGGAAGGATACCGCGCGTGAAGCGGCTGGGTATCTGGCGCAACATGGCAATCCGTATGCCGTGGTCGTCGACGATCGCGAGGGACGAGTCGGGATCGATTATGGCGTCACCGGGGTGCCGGAGACCTTGCTGGTCGACGCCGAGGGCGTCATCCGGCTCAAACACTCGGGGCCGGTCACGCCGCGCGTGTGGCGCGAGCGCTTCGAGCCGTTGATCGAGGCAATGCGGTTATGACTGCGCGGTTAACCGTGGCCTTGCTCGGATTGTTGCTGACGTTGCCGTGCGGCGCTCGGCAAGCACAACCGCTGGCCGACGATCCAGCGCTGGAGCGGCGTCTTGAAATGCTGGCGGAGGAGCTGCGGTGTGTCGTGTGTCAGAACGAGACACTCGCCGGTTCGCGCACCGAGATCGCACGGGATCTCAAGCGCGAAATCCGCGAGTTGATGGAGCAGGGGCGAACCGACGCCGAAGTGCTGGCCTATCTGACCGAGCGGTACGGCGATTTCGTTCTTTACCGGCCACCACTCAAGGCATCGACCTGGGTGCTGTGGTTCGGACCCTTGATATTTCTTGGCAGCGCCGCGATCGCCTGGGCTGCCGCCACGCGGCGCTATCGACCGCGAGCCGAAACGGGACGTCTGACCCCCGGGCAAAGGTCAAAACCCATTTAAAAGACAACGAAGGAGTCCACGATGCAATCCACTCAATTCTGGCTGATTGCCGCATTTTTCGCGATCGCGGCGACGGTGATCGTATTGTTGCCGTTGCGTCGGCAACGGACGGGGCGGTCAGTCGGCGCGCGAGTTTTTCTCGCGCTGGCGGTATTGATCCCGGTCGCGGCCTTTGGGGTCTATGCGATGGTTGGCAATCCGGGCGGCAGTTCGGAGCGCGCGGACGAGGCGGTAGCGGCCGTCGTCGCCGATACCGCGGAGATCTCGCATGATCTGGAGGCATTGATCGAAGAGCAGGTGCAAAAGCTGAAGGCGGACCCGAGCGACGCGGCCGGTTGGGCGATGCTGGCCGTCAGTTATACCGCGCTCAATCGTTGGCCGGAGGCCGAAGCGGCCTACGCCGAGGCCTACGCGCTCGAACCGGAGGAGGCTTTCATACTCTCCGGTTACGCCGAGGCGATCTCGGTCAACGCGGGGCGTGACATGACCGGACGCCCGATCGAACTGGTGCGCAAGGCACTAGAGATCGCGACGCAGGACGAAAAGGCGCTGGAGTTGGCGGGCATTCACGCCTTCCAGCGCGAGGAATACGGCACCGCGGCATATTACTGGCGTCAACTGCTCAAGGTGTTGCCTGCCGATGGCGCTTACGCGCGCGATATTCGGGTTGCGATGCGGGAAGCGCGTCAGCGCTCACACCTGGCGGGTTTTGAGAGCGCGGAGATCGAACAGGAGCTCACACGCGGCACGGTCAGCGGGACCGTAGTGCTCGCCCCTGCGATGCAGGCTCAGATCAGCGGAACCGAGGCGGTATATCTGGTGGCGCGCGCCGAGGGAATACAGCTGGCCGCGATGCGCGCGACCGCGGATGCGCTGCCGCTTGGGTTCACGCTCGATGACAGCCTGGCGGAGACGCCGGACAAGGCGATCTCACAACGCGAAACGCTGGCGTTATCGGTGTGGGTGTCGAAGTCGGGCGCGAACGAACCCCAGGCCGGGGATCTCGAAGGCCAGGTCGAGTCGATCAAGGTCGGTGAAACGGGGGTTACGGTAGTGATCGACTCCGTGGTGCGCTGAACGTAAGTCGCAAAACGTGTAAGCGCGATGATCTCGCCGCCGATTTGCGCGCGGCGTCACTTTTTGGGTGGTGGAGGATTTGATAGAAATCAAGGCAGGGCGTTTCAATTGGATAGTATATTAGAATACACTAATATAACGAGAAGCTGATTCGGCGCCGCCCCCGAAGGGCGCTACCACCAAGGCCGGCAACTCTCACATTTGAAACAAATAGGGTAAAGATATGAAACGCACTACACGCAATATGATGACACTGGTCGCCTCGGCGATGCTGCTGATGTCGGTTCAGACCGTCACAGCCGACCAACCTGCCACGCAACCGCTGGACCAGCAGACCTACCAAGCTGCGATCCAAAGCTTCGGGGTCGATAGCGGCACCGCTGAGAAAGCCGCGGCGCAATCCGTGGCCGCCGTAGCCGCCCGTGGGCAGAAGGTCGAGCAACCTCAGGGTCTGCGCGAAGAGCAGTTCGCGCGTGTGGTCGAGAATCTGCGTAAATAACCGCCACAAAAAAGCCGCAGGCTCCCGAGTCGGGAGGCCTGCGGCGCAGGCGGGACGTCAATCCAGCCGCTCGGCTTAGAGTCTGACCTCAGAGAAGGCCGCGAGCCGGTCGGCTTTAAGATCGTCTGACAACACCTCTTCCAGGCGCTTCGCCAGTGGCGGGCTAACCAGGTTGTACAACAGTTCCGCGCGCACCACCTTGACGTTGGCGGCGGGGATTTTGTAGTCCACCTTGCGCTCGGCGTTTGGATCGAGGCGCGAGTCCTTGAGCACCTTGGTCGCCGTGGGCGGCATCGCGGGCTTGC